>CBIHOV010000017.1:0-157294 GCA_966211765.1 uncultured Paraflavitalea sp. | reverse complement strand
CCGCAGGCCTGCTATGATGTTTAACCTGGGGCTGATGTTCACATCGGTCCTCAAATAAGCAGCTGCTTCCCTTGCATACTGGTCGCTGATGGTGGATTTGAACTCCTGTATCCCTGCATTCGAGCTACCGGCGCCGGGCCTGAAAGCATGGCGTGTATATTGCCACCCGGCTTTCCATTTTATCCAGCTATCTGCAGTATACACCCAATCATTTTTCAATTGGTAATCTGTGAGGCCGGATGAAAAGAGAAAACCAATGGTACCAAATGCCACCTTGCTATCGAGATTAAAATCATTGCGTACGATGGATAGTTCCTGTTTAAGTTTTGTATTCAACTCTTGTTTCCAGGTGAGGCCCACAATGGTATTGCCCCAAATGGCATTAAACCGGCGATCGGGGCCATCGTCATCATTATCTACAAATGAAAATTTGTCCTTGCCAATGTAAAAGGTGAGGTATAAGGCGTTGTTCTTATTGATCAGGTAATCGGCTTTTACATTTACGTCATAAAAAAAGTAGCCATTGTCGCCGATACTGTCCCTGGCCACAAGTTTGGCTACCTGATCAATATAAGTACGGCGGGCGCTTACAATAAACGAAGACTTCCCTTTAATAATGGGGCCTTCCAATGCAACGCGGGAAGAGATAAGGCCGATGCCGCCGCTTCCTTTTATGGAATCCTTGTTGCCTTCCCTTGTATCGACAGCAATAACACTGCTTAGTCGGCCACCATATTCGGCAGGGATACCACCTTTGATGACTTCTATGTTCTTTACCGCTTCGCCATTGAATATGCTGAAGAACCCAAGCAGGTGATTGGGATTGTATACCGGTATGCCATCGAGGAGTACAAGGTTCTGATCGGGCCCGCCGCCACGTACATAGATCCCCGCGCTGGCCTCTCCCCCATTCTTAATGCCGGGCAAGAGGGTAATGGTTTTGAGTGGATCTATTTCACCAAGAATAACCGGGAGTTTTTTTATTTGAGCTATGTTGATGGATTGGGTGCTCATTTGATTGCGGTGGAGATTGCGACTGGCCGTAACCACCACGTTCCTCAACAGGCTTTCGCGTGAACTTAATAGTACGTGTATGGATGTATCGGCATGAAGGGAGATCATAAAGGAAGCTGCATAGTGCCCCACAGCGGATATATTAATGCGGTAAGAGCCGGCTGGTAGTTTCGCAGTAAAGTTGCCGGATGAGTCAACCACTTTTTCCTGCTTGTTGATCTTTATGGTTGCATTGCCCACAGGTATCTGTGCGCTGTCCGCCACCTGGATTGTCAGGGTATAGTTTTGAGCCTGGCTTTCCCGCCCTGCTATACCGAATAAAAACAACAACAGATAACGGATAAGATGGTTGTTTTTCGTCAATGCTCTCATGCCATTACTAAGTTACTCCAATTTAAGGATGGGGAAGGCAAAAGGTGGGCAAATTGATCGATCGCTAAGGAGCTTATTGCAACAAAAAATGGGCCATTCCGTCTGAGACCGGAATGACCCATTTTATTTTCATGGATAAACTTTTCTTTTTCTTATTTCCATCCACCGCCCAGGGAGCGGTACAGTTCAACCACGGCGCCCAGCTGGCTGCGCTGGATGGCTGCGAGGTTGAGTTCTGCCTGGAGGGCATTTGTTTGGGCAGTAATCACTTCCAGGTAGTTGGCCATGTCGCTTTTGAATAAAAGCTGGGCATTACCTACAGCCTCTTTCAAGGTATCAACCTGGTTAACTGCCAGTACGCGCTGCTCTTTCAGTTTTTCTACCTGCACCAGCGCATTGCTTACTTCTCCGGTGGCCAGTAATACAGATTGTCTGAATTCTATCACCGCCTGTTCTCTTTCGATCTTGGCTACTTCAAACTGTGTTTTCAGTTGTTTTTGCCTGAATACGGGCTGCAAAACAGTACCTGCTGCGAGGCCGAAGAGAGAACCGGGAATATTGAACCAATTGCTGGATTTGAAGGATTCAAGTCCACCGCCGGCTGTAATGCTGAGTGCGGGGTACATATTGGCCTGTGCCACGCCTACCTGGGCATTGGCCATTACCAGGGCCATTTCGGTGGTCCTTACATCGGGCCTTCTGCTCACCATGGCTACGGGTAAACCTGCAGACAGGGTTGCGGGAACAGACAGATCATTCAGGGTAGTGGTGCGGGCTAATGCACCGGGCAGCTGTCCGGTTAAGACCTGCAGGGCATTTTCCTGAAGGGCGATATCCTGTTCAAGCTGGGGAATCAACAAAGCCGTGGTTTGTTTTTGGGCTTCGGCCTGGCGAACGGCCAGGGAAGTTACCACGCCCCCATCTTTCAGGATGCGGGTAACATTTACAAAGCTGTCGTTCAGCACCAGGTTGTTACGGGCAATGATGAGTTGCCTGTCGAGCATCAGGAGGTTATAATACCCCTGGGCAATATTGGACACCAACTGTGTTTGCACTGCTTTGGCGGCTTCCTGCGTTTGCAGGTATTGGGCCAGAGTTGTTTCTTTCTGGCGGCGGATCTTGCCCCAGATATCGGCTTCCCAGGAAATATTGGCCAATACCTGGTAGTTTTCGATATAGGATTTTCCTAAGAAGGAGCTGGCGCTAAGGCCGTTCAGACTGTTATCAGAAGGCCTGTTGATGCCGCCAGATACCTGCAGGTCTACTTTGGGCAGTTGCAGGAGTTTTGCCTGTTTTGCCTGTGCCTGTGCGATTTCGATCCTTTTGATCGCTACCTGGAGGTCATTGTTATAGGTGATGCCACGGGTAATCAATTCCTGCAAGGTGGCATCTGTAAAGAATTCCTTCCAGGCGATATCTGCGATGCTGCTGGTATCGGCAAAACTCTGTGTTGGCGTGCCAAATTGCTGTGGCAGTTGTACCTGTGGGCGCTGGTAATCTTTGCCCACTTTACAGCCTGCCAGTAAGAGGACGGCCAAAACTGTTGTATAAAAAAGAATATGCTTGTGTTGCATTGCTCTATCCGTTTAAGTGCTTCAATTTTTATTCTTTCGATCAAGGATCATTAAAGGTGACAGCTTCGAAAAAGCTGTCACCTTTAATGGTGTACCTGATTATTCGCTCAGGCTGATCTCTCTTGGTCCTGTTCTGCCGGTTACTTTCTCCTGCAGGTACTGGAATATTACATAGAGTACGGGTATGATGAATACACCGAGCACTACTCCTGTAAGCATTCCTCCTACGGCACTGGTACCGATGGATTGATTACCTTTTGCAGAAGCGCCATGTGTCCACACCAGCGGCAGCAAACCTACGATGAAGGCAAAGGAGGTCATCAGGATCGGGCGTAACCGGAGCCTTGATGCTTCGATAGCCGATTCGACGAGGCCCATGCCTGCCCTGCGGCGCTGTACAGCATACTCCACGATCAGGATGGCGTTCTTAGCCAGCAAACCTACGAGCATGATCAAACCAATCTGTACATAGATATTGTTTTCAACACCTGCCCATCCAATGAAAGAAAATACACCCAATACACCGGTAGGAATGGTAAGGATAATAGCGAATGGCAGGATATAGCTCTCATATTGAGCTGCCAGGAGGAAATAAACGAAGATGATACTAAGCAGGAAGATAAAACCTGTTTGTCCACCTGTTTTGATCTCCTCACGGGTAACACCAGTCCACTCATAGGAGTATCCTCTTGGCAATGCCTGTTTAGCCGTTTCTTCTACCGCTTTGATGGCATCACCGGTACTGAAGCCAGGCTTGGGAACACCATTAATAGTTACGGCATTGAACAGGTTGTTGCGGGTTACTGTTTCAGGACCGTACACGCGCTTCAGGTTTACCACGGTTTTTGCGGGCACCATTTCACCGACATTGTTCTTTACGTATATACCATCGAGGGATTCGGCATTGGTACGATATTTTATATCGGCCTGGGCCATTACCCGGTAGTATTTACCAAAGCGGTTGAAGTCAGACACGTAGCTACTACCGAAATAGATCTGCATGGTTTGCATAAGCTCTGTGATAGAGATACCCAGCTGCTTTGCTTTTATATTATCTACTTCGATCATGTACTGCGGGTTGCCGGTAGCAAAGGTGGTAAAGGCATACGCAATTTCAGGCCTTTGCATCAATGCGCCGATAAAACCCCAGGCAGTATTGCCCAGTTTATCGAGCGGTCCATTGGTTCTGTCCTGAAGCATGAATTCAAAACCACTCACGTTACCAAAGCCCTGTACGGTAGGGAAGTTGAAGAAGAAGGCGCTGGCGCCTTTTACCTGCGATACCTGTGCAGCAATGCTATTGGCAATCTGGTCGGGATCTTTTACAGCACCCCTGTCTTTATAATCTTTCAACCGCATAAAGCCGGCTGCATAAGGAGAGGCATTGGCATTACTGATGAAGTTAAGACCATCAATTACATACAGGTGATTGGCTGCAGGATCTTTCCGGATAATGCTATCCATCTTTAAAGTGGCCTCACGTGTTCTTTCGAGTGAACTACCGGGAGGTGTGTTCACGGCATACAATACGAAGCCCTGATCTTCTGTAGGAATAAAACCTGTTGGTGTGGTTTTTACCAGCCAGAAACTTATAGCAGCTATTGCCACCAGACCGGTAATTGATATCCACTTATGCTTTATGAGGAAACCGAGGCTCTTGATATACTTATTGGTAACAGTATTAAAGCCTGCGTTGAACGCTCCAAAGAAGCGGCCTGCGAAACCTTTCTTTTTACCATGTCCTTCTTCCTCATGTCCGCCTTTCAGGAATAATGCGCAAAGTGCGGGACTAAGGGTCAAGGCGTTAACCGCCGATATCAGGATGGCGATGGCGAGGGTGAAGGCAAACTGCCTGTAGAATACACCGGCAGGGCCTTGCATGAAGCCCACAGGGATGAACACCGCAGCCATTACGAGGGTGATAGAGATGATGGCACCCGATATCTCATTCATAGATTGCAGGGTGGCCACTCTCGCCGGCAGTTTGGTTCTTTCCATTTTTGAGTGCACGGCTTCCACCACCACGATGGCATCATCCACCACGATACCGATAGCCAGTACCAGGGCGAAGAGGGTAAGGAGGTTAAGTGTAAACCCAAACAACTGCATGAAGAAGAAAGTACCAATGATGGCCACCGGTACGGCAATTGCCGGAATAAGGGTGGAACGGAAATCCTGCAGGAACAAGAATACCACTGCAAATACCAGTACAAAGGCAATTACCAGTGTTTCTGTTACCTGATCAATAGAAGCATCCAGGAACTCCTTGGAGTTGTACATCACGGTCGTTTTCACGCCCTTGGGGAGGGTACGTTCAAAGTCCTTCAGCTTCCGTTCTACTTCGGTAAGGATATCATTGGCGTTGGAGCCGGCAGTCTGCAGTACTGCAAAACCAGCTACGGGATTACCATCCAGACGGCTCTGGGAAGAGTAAGTATAAGAACCAAACTCTACACGGGCCAGGTCTTTCAGGCGCAGCATGGAACCATCGCTATTGGCCTTGATCACGAAATTCTCATAATCTTCGCCCTGGTTCAGCTTACCCTTGTATTTAAGTACATATTCAAATGTTTCTGCACTGTTTTGTCCCAAACGGCCGGGAGCCGCTTCCAGGTTCTGGTCTTTGATCGCATTGAGCACATCCTGGGGAGAAAGGTTATTGGCAATGAGGCGGTCGGGCTTGAGCCAGATACGCATGGAATAATCCTTGGCGCCAAAAACCTGTGCCTGGGCTACCCCGGGCACCCGCTGGATCTCCGGTATCAGGTTGATCTTGATATAATTTTCCAGGAAGAGTTCATCATATTGGGCGGCATTGTCACTGGACAGCGCCACAAACATGATAAAACTGTTCTGTACTTTCTGGGTGGAGATACCTGCCTGTACTACTTCTGTGGGCACCTGGTTCACGGCTTTGGATACGCGGTTTTGTACGTTTACAGAAGCGATATCGGGATCGGTACCTTGTTTGAAGAAGACGGTGAGGGTCATACTACCATCATTACTGGAATTGGAAGTCATGTAGGTCATGTTTTCCACACCATTGATGGCTTCCTCCAGCGGAGTGGCTACAGAACGTGCCACTACTTCGGCATTGGCACCGGGGTACAGGGCCGTCACCTGTACACTGGGCGGTGCGATGTCCGGGAAAAGCGTAACGGGCAATGTATACAACGACAGTCCGCCCAATAAGAGCAATATGATGGAGATGACCGTCGATAATACGGGCCTTTCAATGAATTTTTTAAGCATGGGAAAAGAATTAGGATATAGTATAAAGAATCCGGTATTCAGAATGTGGGATACATCATTCGGAATCAGAAACTATATCCGACAAGAGAATTTTGTTTTTATCTATAATGGCTTTACTTTAAGCAAACTGTCGACAGAAATTGGTTGCGGTACGATTACCATTCCATCCTGCAGGTTACCCGCACCAGCGAAAACAATTTTTTCACCGGGCTTGAGACCACTTTGCACGAAGTACCAACCTACAGACTTACCTGATATGGTGATTGGCCTGCTGGCTACTTTGTTGCTGTCGCCCACTGCGAATACAAAGACCTTGTCCTGTATTTCGAAGGTTGCTTCCTGTGGTACTACCACAGCTTCAGTGAAGTTTTGTGGTATCCGTATTTTACCGGTGTTGCCAGAACGAAGCATACCGCCTGCATTGGGGAAGGTAGCGCGGAAACTGATGGTACCTGTGGTCTTGTCAAACTGGCCATCAATGCTGCTGATCTTTCCTTTTTGGGTGTAGGTGCTGTTATCGGCCAGGAGCAGTTCAACCCCGGGCACTTTTTTTACTTTCTCTTCGATGGTGTTACCCGCGAATTGTTGTTTGAAAGTAATGAAATCAGCTTCACTCATGGAGAAGTAAGCATACACTTCGCTGATGTCGGACAGTAAAGTGAGTGGCATGTTTTCGCTTTTTCCTACCAGACTACCGGTCTTATAAGGGATGCGGCCAATATAACCACTTACCGGTGCAGTAATATAGGTGTAGCCAATGTTGATCTTAGCGCTACCTACCTGTGCTTCGGCCTGCTTTGCAGCTGCGTTGGCAGCATCATAAGCGGCGCGGGCGGTTTTCAATTGCACCTCAGAGATCACCTTATTGTCTACCAGTGGTATCAGGCGATCGATTTCCACTTGTGCTTTTTGCACATTGGCCTGTGCCGCCAATAAATTTGACTGGGCACTGCTAGCCTGCTCATTGTACACACGGGCATCGATCTTAAATAATGGCTGACCAGCCTTTACATAAGCGCCTTCGTCTACATAGATCTTTTCGAGGAAACCTTCTACCTGTGGACGTATTTCAACGTTGACTTTACCTTCCAGTGTAGCGGAATACTCTTTAAAAGTAGTACCAGGTGCAACAGCTACTGCAACAACGGGCAGTTGCGGGGGAGGTGGTGCGCCAAAGCCTGCCCCGGGGGCAGCAGAAGAGCCGCAGCTATATAATAAAATAGTAACAACGGCACCAAGTAAAACGTGACCCAGCGAAGCAGCGATGCGTTGCATGGCCGGGTTAGCAGAAGCAGCAAAGGATTGTTTTGTTCTTTTATTCATCTTCAATATGTATTGCATAACAGGTTGTTTACAGGAAGCAGGGCCTGCTTCCGGTTTATAATAAAACAGATCAGTATTTCAACAATATGCTTATGGCAAAAGCATGGCAATCGACATGAGTTTCTATCAGTCGGGTAGGATAATCAATGCTGATCGTAGCTAAGACGAACGGATATGACGAATACAGACAAATCCCGGTTTTATTTTTCCGATCCTTTGCCTGCGAGTAAGAGCAGGAGGATTTGTTGTTTCATGGCTTCTTTCCCTTTCGTACTGTCTATCCCGGTAAATGAATGTTGCGCCATTATTTCCCCACAGTATCCAATGCCCGCAAAGCTAATTAAATTAGTTATCGCCCACTAAATAAATTAGCGTCTTTTTTTACTCACAGGATAACTTTACTTCCGGTTTTAGGCGAGGTTCTTAATAAATCCCTCTATAGCATCATCCATTACCATTTTATTCAGATCGTCTGATACATCGGATGTCCTCATCATTTTAATGGAAATGAGTCCATGTATAACAGACCAGAATGTGTGACTTTTAAGACATACACTAATGTCCGTTCGTTTATTTCTTACCAGTATTTCGGCTACGGAATCCGAAACAAGGGTCCTGAAACTGATCTTTTCCGGCAGGCAGCTACAGTCATCGGCTTCAGCGCAGGGGATACCCAGGCTAAACATTACCTGGTAAAACTCTTTGTTTTTAAAAGCGAAGTTCCAGTATGCATCTGCCATCGCTTTCAGTTGCTGGGCCGGGTCGGTATGCTTGCTTTTGGCCAGTTGCAGCTTTTTGGCCAGGAGGCAAAACCCTTCCCTGGCGAATTCCATGAGAATGCATTCTTTGTTCACAAAATGGTCATACACCACTGGCACACTGTATTCTATAGCATCAGCAATCTTGCGAATGGAGAGTGCCTGCCACCCTTCCTCTTTTACAATTTGCCAGGCCGTAGCCAGTATATTAGTGCGTACTTCCTCTTTTTGCCGTATCCGTCTTTCTGATATTCCCATCGTTACTTTTTCTAACAGTGTTAGCAAAAGTAACGATGTTTAGATTGTCAGCAAGTTTTTTTATAAGAAAAGTTGCCGCTGCCGTTTTCCAGTGCCGCCGGAGTACTGGTTTCCGTGTATTGATCAATTCTTACTGGGAAACGTTGCGGTAAACGGCAGTAAATAACAAGGTTAGAAGCAACAATGTTCGCAGAGTAAAAATAGTTTGATCAAAAATTATTTCCGGGGGGTAATTGCGGCAATATAAAGGGTTGAATACGACTGTATCAGAATAATAATAACAAGCGTTCGTACGACAACCGTCATTGGTAAACTCTCGTGGAATATTAATGTTGCAACGTTACATAAGCTTAGGTCAGTGTCACTTTTTTTCCTGTTTTCATGGAAGTATAGATGGCATCTAATATTTTAAGGTCACGCACGCCTTCTTCCCCATCCACGGGTATGATGGGTTGTTTGCCTTCCAGGATAATACCGGCCATTTCATCCATTTGTACGGTCTGGTGGGTAGTATGGGGCTGGGTAAGCTCACCCTTATTTGTACGTCCTTTGATAGGTCCATAACCTGTGGAGGGTTGCAATTCGGCATAACCATTGGCGCCATTGAGGAAAAAGCGATCGAGGTTATTCATACTATAGGTAGACAGGCAGGAAGCTACTGCGCCTGAAGGAAAGCCCAGTTGGAATTGTACGGTTTCATCTACTCCTTCTTTGAATTTCACATTGTCTGTCTTTGTTTCTTCTGCAGTAACCCAGGTAGGCTCCTCCCCTATCATATAGCGTGCGCCATTGATGGAATAGATGCCGATGTCCATGAGGGAACCGCCACCGGCCAGTTGTTTATTCAGACGCCACTGAGTAGGATCACCAATTTTGAAACCAGAGAGACCCTGGAAAAAGAGAATCTTTCCCAATTCTCCCTCTTTACGCATGCGTACGATTTCCAGTGTTTTGGGTTCAAAGTGCATGCGGTACCCTACCAGTAGTTTTACATTGGCCTTTTTGCAGGCATCTACCATTTCCTGTCCTTCACGGGCATTAATTGCCATGGGCTTTTCACAGATAGCGTGCTTACCAGCCTTTGCTACACGTATTACCTGATCGTGGTGGAGGGCATTGGGGGTAATGACATACACCACATCAATGTCCGGATTGTTTTTGATATTGTCGAAATTCTCGTAGTTGTAGCAATTCTTATCGGGAATATTGTATTTGGCCTGCCATGCTTTAATCTTTGCCGGTGTGCCGCTGATTACACCAACCAGTTTGGCTTTTTGAGAAGCCTGCATGGCTTCAGCTACCCGCGTGCCATAACTGCCGAGGCCCATGATGGCCACTCTTAATACAGGTCCATCGTATGGCTGACTATTGGGGCGGGCAGGCTCATTGCCTTCATCCCATGACAATAAAGGAAAAGCAAGGGAAGCTGCTGTTATCTTTTGGAGGAAAGAGCGTCGTGAGTTCATAGCAAGGCTTTTGGTTGTGCGATAACACAATTTAAGGAAAGAATAGGAATACAGAATATAGAATTCAGAATCCGGCATATAGCATCCGGGGCCAGCATAAGACCTGGAGGTGAGGCGGGTAAAAATGGCCAATTGATATTAGCAGGTTGCCAATGGTGCTGATTGTTTTATCCATATATGTTTGTTATTTTAGTGTAACCCCTATTGTCCCGATGTAATGCGCAATCCTCGACTCTAAGAAGTATCTCTCTGCTATTGCTCCATGTTCTGTCTGTCGTATTCCGTACAGATCAACCAATTATTGCTAATATGTCAGAAAACTTAGTGCCTGGGTCTATTCCGCTTTCTAATGAGATCATTCAGCAATTATCACGCATCAGAACGAGTAAGGAATTCTGCAACAAGGAGATGTTGTGCCGGTTTCTGGATTATGTAGTGGAAGAAACCATCGCCGGTCGGGTCAATGAGATCAAAGAGTACACAATTGGTACGCGGGCATTGGGCCGGCCGGGGGATTTCAATCCACAATTTGACGCCTGCGTACGTATTCATGCGGGCAGGCTGCGACAGATGCTGCATACGTATTATATGCATACCGGTAAAGGGGACGCCGTGAGAATACAGATACCGAAAGGGACTTACGTACCTATTTTCTCTTTTGTGCATGAAGCGCAACCACCTGTTCCCAACCCGGAGGAAGCCGTTGCTGCTTTAGTGCCCAACAAATTGACATTGGCGGTTTTACCTTTTCAAAACCTGGGGCCCGAAACAGCCAGGAACTTTTTTGCAGAAGTGCTGAGTGAGCAATTGAGTACCGAGATCTCTCATTTCAGGAATATTTCGGTGATCTCTTATTACTCCGTGCGGTTATTCGCGCACCGGCTAACGGATCTGAAGCAATTGTATTCTATTTATGGGATCCATTATGTACTAACAGGAAGCGTGCAGGTGATTGATGAAAGTATCCGTATCAATATCCACCTGATCTATACATCCACCTCGGAACAAGTGTGGGTGGGCACATACGACCAGTTGCTCTCAAGCGCTCCTTTAAGCAATGTATCGGATGATGTGACAAAGAATATTGCTTCTGTGATCGCAGGATATTATGGGGCTATCATTCAACATATTTCTATTACGCCTTCGCATGAACAGGCGGATGTATTGGGTACGCACAATGCCGCTTTCTGGCATTATAAGTACCACAAAGCATACAATCCTGCTACGCTGCTGGAAACCAAAGAGGCACTGGAAGCCACCTTACAGATAGCCCCATCGAATGCATTGACCTGGGCAGTGCTGGGCGAGGTTTACCTGGACAGTTACATTATGGACATCAATTCATTTTCCATTATCAATTATGGTATGGAATGTGCGCGCAAGGCCATTGATCTTGACCGTTATTGTATGCACGGTTATCAGACGCTGGCATGGGCCTACCTGTTACAAAAAAACCAGGCGGCGAGTCTCAAGATCATAGATGAATGCCTGGCCATGAATTACAGCGCCACGAATAATATTGGCTGGTTGGGGCTCACGCTAATTTACCTGGGCGAATATGAACGCGGTAAGGACCTTCTGGAGAAGGCCATGGAATTAAACCCTTTTTATCCCTGGTGTTATAGTTTTACGCTTTCAGTTTACTACTATATCAAAGAGGAGTACGGGATAGCACGTCACTGGGCAGAAAAGATGAATATGGCCTCTCCTAAATTTGACCTGGTATTAAGGACGGCTATCCTGGGCAAGCTTGAACGGGAGGAGGAAGGTGAACAACTTGCCCGGGAACTTAAGCTGATCTGGCCATCGGTGGACAGGGAAATACAGGGTTTCCTGCAAAAATTTATCCTGGAGGAAGCAATTGTCGGACAGTTGTTGAAAGGGGTACAGTTTTTTGGCATTGCTACCCACCTATAGTTATTTTATTACCGTTAATTAACGGTATCATACCGCGCGCAGGGGCTGGAGACTCATAATTTTACATTCAAATTTATCCTAATGAGTACCAACATTACCAGCGTAGCAACGGAGAAAAAGATCAGTAATGATATCAAGTCATTGCTGGAAGAAATGTTCAGGGATTCAAAGCCTTACCTTCAACATGGGTATACCCTCCGGGAATTATCCGCCAGCCTTGATGTGCCGCTTTACAGGGTATCGGCCTTTATTAACCAGGAATATTCAATGCGTTTTACAGATTTTGTCAACCTGCACCGTATTGGTCACGCCATCATATTGCTCAAGCAGGGTCAGGCTTATAACTGGAGCCTGGAGGGGCTGGCCACGCAATGTGGGTTTAATAACCGCAATTCATTCCGGGAAGCCTTCAAGCGGTTTACCGGTCATATTCCTTCAGATTATATAAAAAACAAAAATGCAATCGCCCTGATCAGGGTATATAAGAAGGCGGGGTAAACAGTCGGGATGAGGGAATTGCCTGGGGCAGGTCAAAGTCAAAACAAATTAAATAACAAGTAATACTTACTTCTTTTTCTTCGCAGGCTTCGCTGCTTCATTTTCTTTGTTCTCTTTCATCCTGAACTGGATCATCTTCTTAATTAATGCAGTGGGCAATGGCTGATCGTTGGGAAACTGGATAGCCGATTTGCTAACGCTGTATTTCGCCAGGTCAGTCTTAAAAGCAGCCAGGAAAGCGGCACTGAATGGAGAGGACAATGATATATGTGATTTATAGGCAGAATAATAGATCAGGTACCCATGGTATTTGTAGGCCGGTATCTGGTAACTGATCACTTCTTCAGCGTCGGGGGCTGTTTTTGTAATAATGCTCCTGATCGTTTCCAATCTTTCCACCACTGGCGGGGGAAATATGCTGTGGTATTGATCTACGGTTTTAAAATCTGTTTTTGCCATAGTTGTTTGATTTTAGCAGTAACAAATTTACCTGACGGGATCAATAGATCGCAGGGGGAAAAAGGACAAAATGGTGGGGGGATTGCGACTTGAAGGCGCTAGAATTCCAGGGGCAAAACGATTGTTTTTACGAAAGCATCGAGGTTGAGCATTGACTGTTGCAGCATTTGCTCCATTTTCTTTTTCTCTGTCAACATAAACAGGGCCTGGTTGACCCAATTTTTTGTCATGTAAAAATCAATGGTGAGCCTGGCCTGGTGATCGCCTGTTTTTTCTATGGTGTAATAAAAGGCGCGGTTCTTCTTTTCTTCTGTTTCGCTGAACACCACTTTCTCTTCGGGATTGTACATAAAGCTACTGGTGTACATGATCACCTGCTGTCCATTTTCGAATACATGCCGATGGCTACTGCCAATACCTGGTAGAAAATGCTCCACTTCATCTACGGCCTTCACACCTTGTACCCAATGGTGCCGAAGATCGAAATGCACCACGGTATAGCAGAGGGTCTTGATATCAACATCATATTCTTCGGTAACAGAGAGCAGTTTGACCTTTTGCGCCAATTCCAGGTGGGGGGCTGGTAAAGGTGGCAACTCATTCTTTAATTCGCTTAACTGGGTGTAATGAAAAGGTATATCACCGTTTTCCGTTTGTTTGGTGCTGGTATTCCATTTCATCCACCCGGCAAAACCTACTGGTGGGTGATCCTGCAGGAGGTTTTCGGTCACCAGCCAATATTCATGTTGGTCAATATCATTTTTCAGCAGCTGGTGGGCAACGATCACATCTTTGCCAATGAGCTTGCTGAAGTTCTTAACATTGTAAGTAGTGAATTCGCCATAATGGGTAATCACTTTTAAGCTGAGGTTGATGGCTGTTATGCAAGCCTTGCATTGGCAAATACGTCGCTGGTTATAAGCAGTAATATGCTGATGGAAGGCGGTGAACATGTGTTGTACCTGACCGTATAACGTTTCCAGTTCAAGCGGTTCGCCAAACTTATAAAAGAGAATAGCATCGCCTTCCACTTCAGATACTTCAAGCCCCACCTGGTTGGCATTGATGAGTATTTCAAGCAATTGCTGGATGATGTGCCGACTGTGCTCTATTTCTATTTCATTGACAAAGCGGGTAAATCCACTGATATCCGGGATGAAGAGCAGGCCTTTATGGGGCATTTTTTTGTTTAAAGTTACGGTTTATATTCCTGGCGGGCTTTAGTAAGCTGCAGCAATAGGATCAGGCACACCATCAGGATCGTTCAAAGCATTGCCTTTGGTGATGATGCGGGCGCCGTTGAGCACCAGGATGCCGGCTACATGTGGCGCAGCCATGGAAGTACCGCTGAGCCTGGCATACCTGCCATTGCTGAATGTGGATACAATATTTACCCCGGGGGCTGCGAAGTCAACCACCTCATTACCGAAGTTGGAGAAGCTGGCAAACCGTCCCAAACTGTCAATGGCCGAAACGGTGAAAACGTTGGACGCATTGACCCTGGCCGGTGAACTCAGACTGGCCTTTACACGATCATTGCCTGCTGCTATCGCAAAAAGAATGCCCCTGTCGGCCAGGGTACGGACTGCATTGTCTAATGCCAGTGAAACGGTATCTGCTCCCAGGCTCATGTTCACTACCTCACCCGCCTGTGCGTTTTGTCCTATGTAATTGAGCGCCCGGATCAGGCCACTGGTGTTACCGGAGCCTTCCCCATTGAGTGCCTTTAAAGCAATGATGCTGACTCCCGATGCTACACCCAGGGTGCCGATACTATTATTCAGGGCGCCTATGATACCTGCCACATGGGTACCATGGCCATTGTTGTCTACAATTGTTGTTTCATCGGAGAGGAATGATTTGCTCAATGTCTTGTCTACATTCAGGTCGGGATGATCCGGATCAACACCGGTATCGATGATCCACACTCTTTTGCCGGTACCATCCCCTACTCCCACGCGGCGAACGCCCCATTGGGCCGAAGAAGGCTTTACTACGGTAAAACATCCTATGCCGAGTGTGAAGACCCTGTCGTGCTCTACCAGCTGCACTTCACTATCTGACTTCAACTCATCGGCCTGCTGTGGGGTGAGCCTGGCAATAAAACCTGTATGGATACTATTGAGTACTTCATCGAGTTGCCCATCAGTAATACGGTGTTTGCGGCAAAGCGCGCTGGTAACTACCCTGGCCTGGTTGGCAGACTGTATCACCCGGCCGGTGGAGCTCGCATCATTCAGCATAATAATGTACCTGCCATCCATGGCGGCACTGGTGAACTGCACAGGTTCGCACTCCGGCTCTTGCATGGTACTGCTGGCTGCAGGAGAATCGTTCTTTTTGCAACTGATGATGGTTACAACACAAAGTGCGGTCGAAAAGAGGAAGATGAACGGGCGCCTTCTCCGGCTGGTGGAGAACCAGGGCGTGGCAGCTATGGATTTAATCTTGCTCATGTAATAGCATACGTGCAATTACCGGGCAAACGATTGCTGCTGCACTTTAAAGGTTTGTTAATGTCGATCTGAACCGGGATCCAGTAGATTCGAAGAGTTGAAATAGAAGGCATTAACAGATAAGAGCTGGAGTGGCGGAAATTTGTTAACTTAGGTTGTGTCATTTTATTAGTAACCATTCAATTCCTGCTATATGGTACTACTGAGAAATATCTTCGCCGGATCGCTATTGGTGCTTTGTGTTTCCTTCTCCTTACGCCATCATGGATGGGCCGATTACGATCAGCAAAAGGTGCTTGACTATACGGGCACAATCCAAACATCAGTTTATGAAAATCCACACGCTACGCTACAGGTAAATCAGGATAAAAAAGTGTGGAAAGTGATATTGGCGCCTATCAGCCGCCTGGAGGCCCGTGGAGTTACAGCCGATATGGTGAAAAAAGGTAATTCCCTGCGTGTGGTAGGCTACCCGCACAAGAAAATAAAGAACGAAATGCGTGCAGAAAGAATATTCATTGATGGAACGAAATATGAATTGCGCTGATGATGGCAATCGCCGGTTGGCTACAATATTTGGAACAGAGCTCCTGGGCGGTATCCATCCGTCAATCTACCTGGCTCTACCCCATTCTTGAAATAGTACACATTATTGGAATCGTTTTATTGGTGGGCTCCGCATTCCTGTTTGATCTTCGTTTACTCGGCTTCTCGAAGCAGTTACCGATAGCCAGCCTCGAGCGTCATTTGTGGTGGTGGGCAATGAGAGCATCGCTGCTGGTGATCCCTTCGGGCCTCTTACTTTTCATTACCAATGCCAGTACGCTGGGGTATGACCCGGTTTTCCGGACGAAAATGATCCTGTTGCTGACAGCCCTGTGCAATGCTTTATTATTCCATCGATTGGTGTCCCGGGCTGTTCAACATTCAACGACTGTGCCGCCTGCTGCCAAAGTGATGGCCGTTCTTTCTCTGCTGTTATGGATCTCCATTATTGCGTGTGGACGTTTGCTGGCATATTAGTCTGAACGATAATTTGGAGGATTTGAAGGATTTTTAGGAGAAGACTGGAAGCCGTGAGATCCCGCAGAACGGGACAGGCTGTGAGTTATGAGCCGTTCTTTGGGGTTACTACAAAGGGTTTTATACTTCCCCATACGGCGGGGAAATTGCAGTCGATCACTACATGCCCGCATCCTTCAATGACAGACAGTTTGCTGCCAGGGATCATCTTTGATACAGTTGTTACGGACGCTACGGTGTGGTATTGATCCTTTTCTCCCGTCATGACCAATACCGGGCATTTGATCTTTGTAAAGGTCTCCACGCTGAGTATTTCATTGTTGTACAACTGGTTGAGCCAGCTAAGGCATTGGCCCCACCTTTCCGGTTGGGGCATTAAGCTTTTGCGGCTTTCAAAGAGCCCTGGGGCCTGGCCCATCAGCAGTTCGGGCGTGTAATTGAAAGTGGCCCTGGTACTATCTTTGGACTTGTTGCCAAAACCGATGGCCACCAACCTGGTAACCAATTCAGGATGGAGGGCTGCCAGCTTAAAGCCGGCTGCAGCCCCATCACTAAATCCTATTACAGCGACTTTCTCTTTGGTTATGCTACGCGCCACCTTGTAAGCATCTTCGGCCCTTTGCTGCCAGGTGAAGGGGGTATTGCCAATCCCGGATCTTCCGTGGCCACGGGTGGCAATGCAGATCACCTGGTTGGTTTTCGCCAACTCCTCAATGAGTGGTTCAAATTCATCAATGTAGCCGTATACGCCGCCATGGAGCAATACCACAGGTTTGCCCTTTCCATATATTTCATAATAGAGGGAAGCATCGCCCGCGTTCACGTAATGGCCAGCAGCAGGATTGTTGCCGTAGCTGACTTTCTTTGTTGTTGGCGCCGGTGTAATAACAAGATTGGCAAAACTTCCACTCGAATTGCCTTGTATCCAGAATCCTATTTTCCCCTTCGTATGTGTCGACAGGCTGTTGACTACCAATGAGGGCGTGGGATTGTTGTTGACGAATACTTTTATCACCGGCAGGTCAATGGTAATTTTTACGTGGAACCATTGGTCGGGATCAGGGGTCTTCAATACCCGGTTCTCATATTTACCGGGATGCTCGTTCCTTAATCTGTCCCAGGGATAGTCGGGCAGGGACATATATTGTACCGACCTGGGCCGGCGAACGGTATCGGGATTGAAAAAGTTGAACGGCCTGAAATAGATGGTCTCGAAAGTTCGCAGGTCCTGCATATTGAAAGCAACTCCTACGAAATTGTTGTTCATACTGTTTATTCCTTTTACATCAAACTCGATGGCGCTGAGGCTGAATTCTTCATTTTTTAATACCCACTGGCCTATACTATCTGAGGGGGCAAATCCCATGCTATCTTTGGCAGTGAATTGCAGGTCCCTGTCATATATTTGCCACAGGTTACGGTCACCAATATCTATTTTTCGTTGCTGGCCCTGAGCCTCTATTGACAGGAAACTGTTGATGATTAACAGGATGAACAGTGTGCAATGGATCGTTTTTTTCATGCTATATTTTTTACCTTGGCGTTGATGAATGATCCAAAAATGAGGTACTGCAAGAAAAAGGGCTGTATCAAAGCCGGTTCAAATTCAGTTCATTTTTATTCACGCGTTAAAACGCTCATTATCATATGACAACAAATGATGAGCAAGTGCATATCAAAGCTTGCCTGTATGAAATTGAAGCCCGGCTCAACTGGGGGCCTGCTGCCGGTTGGGGCAATGCCGACTTTGAAAAGCTGACGGATCTGATTATTGCCAAGACAGGCGTGCAACTAAGTGTATCGACACTCAAAAGGATTTGGGGTAAAGTGTCGTATAACAATGCTCCTTCACTAACCACCCTCGATACGCTGGCAGCCTTCCTGGATCATACCAACTGGCGTGCTTACCAACAACAATTCCGGCCACCGGCCAACCCCACTCCGATCTTTTTGCCTGAGCCGGCCGAAGCATTGGCAGCAGTACCCGGAGAAAACCCGGAGGCTGTAATTCGTCCACAATCTTCAACGATCAAACGTAAGCGGCTCCTTTATATAGTGGCCGGTATGCTGGTAATACTGGTACTGATTGGGTTTATGACTGCGCAAAGAAAAACGAAACCCGATCCAGCTAAGTTTAGTTTTGCGCTCAACAAAGTAATGTCGGAGGGGGTGCCTAATTCAGTGGTGTTTACTTATGATGCCACGGCGGCTACCACTGACTCTGTTTATATTGTACAAACCTGGGATATCAGTCGTAAAACACTGGTGCCCAAAGACCGGCATGAACATTCGGCCATTTATTATTATCCGGGCTATTTCAGGACGAGGCTGATCATTGATGGCGAGGTGGTAAAAAGCCATGACCTGATGATCACTTCGGCTGGCTGGCTGGGCCTGATAGAAAATAATCCCGTGCCCTTTTATTTTAAGAAGGAAGAATTTATTAAGAGCGACCGGGTAGAAGTGGACACCAGTACATTAAGGGCCTACCAATTATCATTGCACCCGCAAGCACCGAAGATCCGTTTCTTTAACCAACGCGATCTGGGTACCTTGCAAAGCGACCGTTTTACTTTTGAGACGAAGCTGAAAAATGACTTCAGCGCAGGCACGGGCGCCTGTCAATCGGTACAGGTGTTGATACAATGTAAAAATGATATCATCATTATTCCGCTGGCAGCGAAAAATTGTATTGGCGACATTTGGTTGGCGGCCTGTGGTACGGGAATTACCAGCAAGGAAGCCGACCTCTCGAAGTTTGGCGCCGACTTAAACCAATGGACCACTTTGCGGGTAGAGAGCCGGAACAAACAAATGAGCTTTTTTGTAAATGGTGTGCAAGCCTACTCCCTTACTTTCCCCAATGATCCTACGGGGATTGTTGGATTACAGTATCGTTTCAATGGCGTAGGGGCCGTGAAAGACACCTGGTTCAGGGACGGGGAAAAGGTGTATGATTTTACGCCTGGGGGAGTGAAGATGTATTAGGGTAAAAAAACTGCCACCGAGAGCCAGGCGCTTCTGCCTACACCATTAATTCCTGAGCCGTGGGTACGGTAGTCTTCATTGAACAAATTCTGCAGACCTATATTGAACTTAACATGTGCAAACTGGCAACCGGCATACAGGTTTAAGAGATCCCAACCGGGAGTACCTCCTTTCGGAATACGATTATCGTCTTTGTCGCCCTGGGCCAAACGGTCCTGTTTAGCTGCATAGAGGAATTCAGTGGCTGCAAACCATCTGTTTTTATTATAGCGGGCCATTAGCTTTCCATTTACCGGCGGTATTCTCCGCAGTGGCTCATGTTTTGTAAGATTTTGTCCGTAAATATTCGCAATGTTGGCTTTAAACTCCCATCCGTTGATTGGGGTATAAGCCAATTCTGCTTCAAAGCCTTTTAAGTAAGCTTCTTCCACATTTTCTTTTTGGTATACGGGATAGCCGTTTATCACCTGGCCCTCCGTTTTTACCCTGGTGATGAGGTTATTGATATGCATGTAATAAGCAGACAAAGTTCCCGACCATTTTCCGACCTGCATTTTATAACCCAATTCGATATTACGGGATCTCTCCGGTTTCAGGTTAAAGGCTGGTACTTCATACCTGAAGTCAACAATACCCAGAGTGCCCATATCATCAATATTCGGGGCACGGTAACCCGAATTGAAAGTAGCATAAATATGCTGCGTTTGTGACAGGTTGTACATAAGCGCGGCATTGTACACAAAAGACGATGGCGTTATTTTAACCTTACCAAGCGATGTATCTGTGATGTTGATGGCAAAGGCATTAAAACGCACACCGGTTTCCAGCAACCATTTATTAAAACTGATATGATGCAATGAATAGACTGAATAATTACCATAGCGAGCATCATCCGGGTAAAGGCCTCTTGACAAGGTTGAGACCTGGTTTTGTGTATTGATGTTCTGCTTTGTACTGTTTATTTTATCGAGGTATACTTCAACACCTGTATTGGCGGTCCACGCGTTTGTAAAAACGGAACTAATATCTGCCGTTATGCCAATGGTATTGATCTTATCCCTTTCTTTCAGCAGGTTGCTACTGCCATTTTTCCGGCTGGCCCTCCCCTCGATGGTTTGCTGCCATGAAGTTGTTAATTCTACCGCGTTGAGCCATTTGCTTTGGGAGGTATAGTTGAGCCTGGCATAATTCAACAAACGCTGCTGGGGCTCAAACTCATTTATTGCAAAGTTTTCCAGGACAACTTTGTGGTAAACCGGTACGTGCTGCTGCTGCAGGAACTGGCTGGCCAGTGTTAATGCAAGCCGGGGTTGCAGTTTGAATTTCACCTTTGCATCAAAAGCATACTCCTTATAACCCGAAGGCGTTTGTTTACCGGTAGTATCTCCACCTATCAGGTCACCAAAATCACGATATGTAGCACCAATATGCACGGCCGTTTTTTCGGCATGATACGCGGCTTCGGCCCTTGCCGTTTTTTCCATATTGCCCGTCATTATTTTTCCCAGTGCCATACCGTCCCAGTGATGCTTTTTATCTGTAAACTGCGGATCCCGGGTAAAGACTTGAATGACACCTCCCAAAGCATCTGATCCATACTGTACTGAGCCGGTTCCCTTTACTACTTCTATTTTCTGCAGGCTATAGGCATCAAT
Source organism: uncultured Paraflavitalea sp. (assembly GCA_966211765.1). Taxonomy (GTDB): domain Bacteria; phylum Bacteroidota; class Bacteroidia; order Chitinophagales; family Chitinophagaceae; genus Paraflavitalea. Next base: position 136,281 of record CBIHOV010000017.1, on the reverse strand, counting down.
GGTATTCAGGTATTGGTTAGGGCCATAACGAAAAGTGGAGTTATTCAAACGGATGCCATCTACGAGGATCAATACCTGGTTACCTGTGAAACCCCTGATAAATGGCGAACCACCGCCATGGTTTGTTTTTTGAATGAATACCCCGTTTGTACCGGCAAGCGCTTCGGGAGTACTGCGGGGCTGGTAATTGGCCAATTGCACGCGGGACACTACCTGGGTACTGTAAGGAACCAATAATTCCTTTTTTGCTTTCCGTTGTGAAGTTATGATCACTTTTTCCAGTAAGGCACTGCTATCCTGTTGGGATAATGCAGAAAATCCAGTGAGCAAAAAGCCCACTATGAAAACAAATGGTTTTCTCATGTCTGCAGTTACTTACGGTTTACTTTTTTTTCTTTTTCTTTTTCTTCTTACTCTTCGTCATCAGCTTCTTTTACTGTTTTTACAAATGAACTGCGGCGTGGCGCCGGCATAACGCTCTCTTCGCCTTTTACGGCTTTCCAGATGATCTGACTGAAGAGGAGATCAGGTATCCTGTCTTCCTTCGTGAAATCAAGTGTATTGCTCAGTCGGGCAGTGGCATTGTTGGCCGTATTCTTATCATTGAGGTTCACATTGGCCGGCACTGATTGATAAGCTGTATAGTCAGGTGTAGCCGTAAAACTGCGCCACATAGGTGTAGCCGCAGCATCGTACTGGCTCATGGGGGGGAGACCCAGGATGAGCTCAATAGTGCGCAACATGGATGAGGTAGAGTACATGGTATGGTCTACATAATTCCTTTTCACGTAGGGGCTGGCCACGAAGGCAATGGTACGGTGTGCATCCACATGATCAGGGCCATTTTGTGCATCATCTTCCACGATGAAGACAGCCGACTCTTTCCATACCGGGCTTTTGGAGAGGTGCTCCAGGAATAAACCTACTGCCCAATCGTTGTCGGCCACATGGGCAAAAGGTGTGGGCTTGCCTGTTCTCAATCCCTCGGTATGGTTGTTGCCAAAGCGCATGCTGTTGAACTGTGGTAAGGCGTTTGCCGCCACCAGGGAATCAAACTCACGGCGCCACTGGTAAAAACGGGTGGTATCTCTTACAGCCAGGTTGTAATCGGTATAATAAGGACAAAAATGGCCTTCCAGTACAGGTATATTGGCTTTGCCATCATCGGCAAACTCACCATAGGTACGGAAAGTAACGCCTGCCCGCTGACAATAATCCCAGATGAAACCTTTATTGGGGTTGGCCGCTTCGCGCTTTCCCTCACCGGGATAGGTGCCACCACGTCCGCCATAGGAAGTAGGCCAGTTCTTCTCCAGGAAATCAGTAGCATGGGCTGATGTGCTCCAGTTGTGACCATCGGCACTCACTTCACCATCCGCATAAAAATTATCGAGCAATACAAATTCATCGGCCAGCTTGTGCTGGTTGGGAGTAATGTACTTCCCGAACAGGAGCAGGCTGGTATCGCCATTGCCTTTGGGCATATCGCTTAACACCTGATCGTAGGTCCTGTTTTCCTTGATGATGTAGAACACATGTTTGATGGGTGAAGGGTCGCCCACTTTCATGGGGATGGGGTTTCCTTTTTCGCCCTGTGCTGAGAGCTCTCCTTCTTTTGAATAAGGCGTGTTCTTATACACCGCACCTGAATAGACAGCCAGTGCCGCATCATTGGGTTCCTGAATGATGGAGAGGGTTCCTTTCATTAATCCACCGATGTATTCCACTTCTTTGGTTTCGGTGCTATCTCCTTTGTGCCTGACAACTGAGCCTCTTGGGCGTAGCGGGCTGGGGCCATTGGGGTTGGCAAAGGAGGAGAAGCCTTTCCCATTGGCCACCCATAATTTCTTTCCTATTACTTTGATATTGGTAGGATACCAGCCCACAGGAATGAATCCTTTGGAGCGGGTAGAACCTGGCTCACTGACATCAAATACTGCGAGACAATTGTTATCGGCATTGGCTACGTACAAAGTCTTTTCATTGGTTGATAAAGCCAGGCCATTGGAGGTAGTGCCTTCCGGGGCAGCCGGATACAGCGCCGCATTCAATACCTCCAGCACTTTACGCTGTTGAATGTCGATGACAGATACGCTGTTATCGTTCGCGTTGGCCACATAGAGATAAGTGCCTTTTTTGGTCAGCAACAGTTCATTGGGGTTATCGCCTACGGGTATTTCAGCGGTCAACTTTCGTTCTTTGGTATCCAGCACCAGCACCTTATCGCCACCCCACAAAGAAATGTACAACTCTTTCTTATCGGGGGAGAGCAGGCAGGCATAGGCTTCCTTGCCCAATGGCAGTTTTTGAAGTATTGCTTTGCTGGCGAGGTCAACGATGTAGAGTGAGTTGTTTTCTTTCGTTACTACATACAATAATCCCGCTGCATCATCTATTTCAATACCGGCCGGGGATATTTTCACAGGCCAGGGTTTACCGAGCTGGATGCTGTCCTGCAATACCAGTTTATCTTTAATGATGGCATATTTCAGGATGCGGTTGTCGTTGCCACCGGAGGCATACAGGAATTTTTCATCGGCACTGAATTTCAGTCCATACCACGATTTGGGTATGACTACATTGTCTGCCACTTTTTCCTTCCGAATATTGATGAGCTGAATGCTTTGTACACTTTGGCCGTTATTGGTCACGGCGATCCACTTTTGAGAGCGGGACAGGGCCAGGTTGAGCGGAAGATCGCCCAGTGGTAAGGAAGCTCCTGCGGGCGACAGGTGCCAGCCATTGGGCAGACGCACTCTTTTGCTGTTCAGTTCGGTTTCGAGCTTGTCAATTTTCTGAGCGCCGGCCACAAGGGAGAGGAGGATGCAGCAACTAAAGTGTAGAAAGAATTTCATATTGATGGGTAGTGCTTTGTTTTGAAGGTATTAGTTGTTAGGTATTCAGGTCTCAGCCTTTAGCTGTTAAAAATAGGCTTAACCTTCCTTGTAAGATACGAGTTTACAATTGCTTAACATGGGGGATAGATGTGTATGCTGGTTCATGCGACCACGAAGCAGGTTAAGACATGAATCAGGAGTAAGGCCGGCACTAACAAGGATTGAGCGGATCCGGGAATCGTGCATACGTTTGCTTCGACCCAGTTACACAGCGCATTGTTTAGGGCGAGAACAGTTTCAGCAACTCCTGGTCAATTGACAAAGGGCCGCTTCCTTTAATGATAATAACCAGCAGGATGGCCAGCAGCAGGATAAAGTACTCGATGCCCTCTCCTTTCTTTTTGGAGAACCAGTTCATGGTCCAGCCATCTTTTGCATGAGTAATGAGCGCACCTGTAAAGATGATGAAATTACCCGCAGCTGCTACCCTTCCCAGGCAACCGGTTATGAGGGCGATACTACCGAAAGACTGTCCGATGATGACCAGCCAGCCAATAAAAACAGGCAAGTGGCGCTCCCTGGTTTGCTGGATCGTTGCTTTGGCTCCAGGGCCAAGTCCCTCAAATCTTCCCAGTAGCTTTTGCATCCCATACGGCAGGATGATCACGCCTGCCACCACCCGGAGGAAGGTGATGATATAGTCGGTTTCTGTTTGAAGAAGATGATCCAGCATGAACGGTAAAGTTAAGGACAAGGTTGATATACCGATTCGTGAGGGCACGACCCTAGCAGAGAGAGACGAACCGGGGCGGAGGAACCGTGACAGAGCCCAAAGGTAACAGGTTAATATTCTTGCATAAAAAGCAAATCCAGGGGATAATAGGATGGGATATTTAATCGTACTTGTGGGTTTTAACACCAACGGGATTATTGAAAAACCATATAATGAGACAAATCATGCATCGCCGGGACGGCGGTATTACAATTGCCACTGTGTTATCGCTCTTTTTATTGCTGACAGGTACAAAGACGGTTTCGGCCAAAGACATCCTGGTAAAATCATTGGCTGCCCTGCAAACGGCGGTTAACAATGCCGAACCCGGCGATGTGATCATGGTAGCCAATGGAGTGTATGTGACCACCGACAATATTTCGATCCGCAATAGCGGCACGGCATCTCAGCCCATCACGATCGCCGCACAAAAGACGGGAGGCGCGGAAATAAAAGGAGCAGGCGGATTTAGAATTGAAAGCCCTTCCTCCTACATCGTCATCAAAGGTTTTGTATTTACGCATGCCTCCGAAAAAGCGGTGATGCAAGCAGGCACCCGCTTTTGCCGCTGGACAAGAAACGTATTCCAAACCACAGGAGAAGGAAACTATTTGACGGTTCATGGAAGTGATCACCAGGTAGATTACAATACCTTCCAGCATAAAAATGCATTGGGCAAATTCATTGGCGTACGGGGAGATGGCAACCAGATAGCAGAACGCCTGTGGATACACCACAATTATTTCCTGGACTTTTTACCACAAACAGGCAATGGTGCGGAAGCGCTGCAATTTGGACTGAGTGGTTATAGTCTTTCTTCCAGTCATAGCCTGCTGGAGTATAACCTGTTTGAGCAATGTGCCGGGGAAAATGAACTGATCTCTGTAAAAGCCTCTTTCGTAACGGTACGATACAACACGATCCGGGATTGCAAAGCCCAATTCACGCTGCGGCATGGCAATCATTGTGAAGTATATGGCAATTATTTTTTCCGCACACCGGGCCTCCGCATTTTTGGGGATGACCATATTGTACACAGCAATTATTTTGAAAACTGTAAACCCGCCATCAATATTGGTAATGGAGGTGCAGAAGTAGCGGATGGGGCGGACCTTCGTTCTCATGACCGGCCCGACCGGGTACTGGTGGTATTTAATACGCTGGTGAATAATGAAGAAAATATTACGCGCACTGAACGCCCCAATGGATTGGGCTCCACCTTTATTACCATTGCTTATAATATCATTCAGGGCGGTGGCGAAGCGGTAAGTATTAAAGGGCCATATACCAACCCGGTGTGGAAAGGCAATTTTATTTTCAACACGAAGGGGGCAGGCCAGCTGCCCGATACAGCTTATACACAAGCCGATCCTCTGCTCACCAAAGATGCCGGCGGCATTTATCACCTGCAAAAAGGAAGTCCCGCCATTGGCGTCGCCAAAAGCGATTTCCGTGGGATCACGATCGATATGGATGGCCAATTACGCAAAGCCCCCCTGGATGCAGGAGCAGATCAGCTCTCTGCTGCGCCCATCAAAGCGACGGTGCTTTTTCCCAAGGATGTGGGTTGTGAGGCGAAATAGAGTGTGCTCAACGTACCAGCCATTCTTTCAATACAACTGCATCGTTGTGTTCTACATCTTTGGCGCCATAGACTAAGGTCACAGGTCCATTAGAGAGGTAGCCTTTGAGAACAGCTACCTGCTCTTTGTTGCCGATTAATTCCTTGCGGTATCGTTTTTTAAATTCGTTCCATTTAGCGGGATCGTGGTCAAACCATTTCCTGAGGGTTGTGCTGGGTGCAATTTCTTTCATCCACAGGTCAACTGCTGCTTTTTCTTTGGTAAGTCCGCGGGGCCAAAGCCTATCCACCAGGATACGCATGCCATCTTCCTTTGCTGGTTTCTCATAAACTCTCTTTAACTGTAAAGTCATATACACCTCCTTTTAATTGTAAAATGCGGGCCTGTGGCCCGTAAATAGCCTCATCCCACCATTTGGCGGAAAGGCGAACAAGTTCAAAGAGACGATCTAACTGGTGGCTCGTAGGGATAAGATCCAAAGCGGGTACGAACCAGGGTGGGGATACGAACCAAAGCGATCAACTGTCTTTGGATAGCTTCTCACCTTAAAGAAATGAATTAAGGGTTGACTGTGCGCAGGGTATAGGTTTTGCCTTTTACTGTATTAAAGGTAGTAATGTATCCGTTAGTGTCCTTAACAGATTTTACCTGATTGCCAATCACTGTTACCGGAACAGCGGTACGGACGGTGCATGGACTACCAGCCATAGACAGGATGGTGGCGCCGGTAAGCCGGTGATCGTTCCAGCTGATCGATACTTCAAAATTACCTCTTGCCTTTAACCCTTTTACGATGCCGGTAGCCCATTCGTTGGGCAAAGCTGCCAACAGGTGCAACTGACCCAGGTGACTTTGCAGCAACATTTCCGTCATACCGGCCACACCACCAAAATTACCATCGATCTGGAAGGGCGGATGTGCATCAAAAAGGTTGGCATAGGAACCGCCGCCTTTGGCATAATTGGTTCCTTCCTGACCGGTTATGCGCAGCAGATCGCGCATCATTTTATAAGCATGGTCGCCCTCCAGCAGGCGCGCCCAGAAGTTGATCTTCCAGGCCAGGCTCCAGCCCGTGCCTTCATCACCCCGCAGCTCCAGTGTTTTTTTGGAAGCCGCTGCCAGCTCCGGCGTGGTAATGGGCGATATCTGGCGACCGGGATGTAACCCAAACAAATGGGATACATGGCGGTGGTGGGGTTCGGGATCTTCCCAATCCTTGTACCATTCCTGCAGGTTGCCTTTTTTACCAATGTGCAAGGGAAAGAGTTTGCTCCTTTTGGCAATGATCATTTCACGATATGCTTTATCACTATTCAATTCTGTAGCAGCCTCTATGATATTGGTGAAGAGGTCCCAGATAATAGACATATCCATGGTAGTGGCAATGGACACGCTGCCGGTTTTGCCATTGTCATCATAAAAATTATTCTCCGGGGATAAGGAAGGGGCTGTAACGAGGAAGCCATTCTTATCTTCCACCAGGAAGTCGAGGCAAAACTGTGCCGCCCCTTTCATGAGGGGATAAGCGGTTTGCTGCAGGAAGGTTTTGTCTTTGGTAAACTGGTAGTGCATCCACAGGTGCTGAGCCAGCCAGGGTGATCCCATGGTCCAGTTGGCCCATTTGGGATCGCCATTACCGATATCCCCTACGGGGTTGGACAAAGCCCATATATCGCTGTTGTGGTGAACCGCCCACCCGCGTGCATGATAAAACTCTTTGGCTGTAACGGCGCCTGTAACCGCTGTGTTTTTGATAAACTCCAGCATGGGCCGGTGCATTTCAGAAAGGTTCATCACTTCTGCCGGCCAGTAGTTCATTTGCACATTGATGTTGGTCGTATAATTGGCGCTCCACGGTGGCCTCATTTCCTTGTTCCAGATACCCTGCAGGTTGGCTGGCACCCCGGGTGTGCGGGAGGAAGCGATCAACAGGTACCTGCCATATTGAAAATACAACATTTCCAGGGCGGGGTCTTTGGCGCCTTCTGTGTAACCGAGCAGTCGCTGATCAGTAGGCAGGGCCGCGTTTTTATTATCGGCCGGTGCAGGAAGTGAGAAACTTACCCGGTTAAAATATTTGTGGTAATCGGCCTGGTGAGCGGTTAACAAGACCTTCCAGTTCTTTTTAAGGGCAGCCTGCAGGTATTGCGTGGCGATCTTCGTTTCATCCTTACCCTGCGAGTCGGGACATTTATCAAATCCATTGAAGCTGGTGGCAGCAGATACATAGATCAGTATCTCCGATGCCTCGATGACGCCAATACCGGAGCTATCGGCTTTTATGATACCATCCTTGCTGGTGGCCTTGATGCGCCAGTTGAACCGCATACCTCTGCAACCTGTTGGATCATCTTGTGTGATGGGATTATCGGACCTTACATAATTGGGATCAATATGGGAAGCGGCTTTGCCGCTGATGGCTATTTCACTGTTGCTGATAATGGCTGTGCGGTGCTTTACGGGTGAGGAAGCTCCCAACATGATGTTGAGGCTATGCGGCTTATCGGTGGTTAAGCGAATAACGATTACCTGGTCGGGTGCAGAACTGATCACCTGGCGGGTAAAATTGGTACCTTCTATGGTGAACCGGGTGGTGGCAATGGCGTTGGCAATGTCGAGATCACGGTAATAGGTGGTGGGCACAGCATCTTTCAATAACTGGCGGATGTACAGATCGCCCAGGGGCAGGTAGGATTCAGAATAATAGCCCTGCATTTTTTTGGTAAGCTCCCAGGCTTTGGTGTAATTCTCTTCTTTGAAGAGGGCCTCGCGCACCAGTTGCAGCTGATCATAGGCGCCGGGATTTACATGGGTCCTCACCGGACCACCATTCCACAGAGTAGCTTCATTGAGCTGGATAAGATCCTCCCCTACTCCACCAAATACCATGGCGCCCAGGCGGCCATTGCCTACGGGCAAGGCTTCGGTCCATACTTTTGCGGGTTTGGTATACCAAAGTTTTTGAGGCTGTTGCGCCCACAGGGAAGCGATGGTGAGACTGCAGGCAAGGATCGTTAGCAGGGATTTCCGTATCATGATAGCAATATATAAATTCTATGGCAATGATCCATCCTGTGCTCAGAATTCCTGGTTCCATGGATTGAATTAGAAAAGCCCTTCGCAGTGCGGAGGGCTTTTTTGTTATCATGGCTATGGCAGGTTAAAGATCAGAGGTGATACCTTTCTCTCGCGACGTGATCAAAAGGTGTACCTCTGATGTTGGCTTTAGTCAATAACAGTTTTTAGTGTAACATATTTGTTGAGGCTTTTGAGGTTATGCCCTTTTTGTTTCATGGAAGCAATGAATGCCGGCGTAGTACCTGTAGCTTTTGCACTCAGTATATCATTCAGGGACAGGTTGTCAAAACCCAACGCAGTATATTCCTTTACAATTGCAGGGGTAATGCCCAGCGATTTAAAAGAGATCGCATCATGCGGAGAAAAATTTTTATACCCGATATCCTGGAAGGACTTGATGTAGTCAGCAGTCACATTCATGGACTTTAGCGCAATGGCATCGTTGGCTGAGATATTTTTGTACCCCAGTGCTTCAAAAGGCTTCAGGTATTCCTTCGTAATATTTTGGGATTTAAAGGATATAACATCATTGGCAGATAAATTATTAAACCCTGAGCTCTGTAAACCTTTGATGTAATCAGCGGCGACGCCCTGGGACTTCATAGCCACCAACTGGTTGGGCGACACATTCTCAAAACCTGCTTCTTTTATGGAATGGATATACTCTGGTTCGATATTTAGCGCTTTGATGGAAATGATGTCATTGGCAGAGAGGCTTTTGAAGCCAGACGCCTGCAAGCCCTTAATGTAATCAGCTGTGATGCTCTGTGACTTCATGGCAATCAGTTGATGATTGGCCAGGTTATCAAAGCCTAATTCTTTCAGAGAGCGGATGTAAGCAGGATCAATATTCAATGATTTAATCGCTATGATGTCATTGGCAGAAACTTCGGCTCTTTCTGGCTTTTCATCTGTTTCCGCTCTTTCTTTCGATTCGGGTTTTTCCTTTCTTTCTTTGGTCTCAGGTTTTTCTCCCGCTTCTGGTTTTGTTTTTGAAGGCAGGGCGGTAGCACTGCGTACATCAGCAATGTATTTGGCATCGATGCCCTGGGATTTGAAAGTGATCAGCTGGTTGGCTGTTACATTCGGATAACCTGCCTTACGTATCTCAGCGATATAATCGCCAGTGACGTTGAGGGCTTTTAACGGGATGAGGTTTTGTGCGGTCAATTCTCCAATGCCACTTTTTTTGATGGACTGTATCCAGGGTTCATCAACTCTCAGTGCAGCCAGGGGAATAACATCATTCCTGTCGAGTTTCGTATAACCGTTACTCTTCAGCATTTTCACATAAGAGCCGGAAATATTGATGAGGAAAAATACCATTACATCCTTATCGTCACGGAGTTCAATGCCTTCTTTGCGTATAGCTTCGGCATAGGTAGCGTTGGCGGTAAACTTATAGCGGCCCATGCCCTGGTCGCCTTCAAAGCGGCCGGAGAACTGAACCGAACCGGCTTCGCGGGTTACGGTGAAAGTACCAGCCTTGTCGCGGGGAAGCTCTCCGAGATCGCTGAGCAAAAAGCTCGTGCTGTTGGTAGAATGATCATCCCCATCATTTTTGAACTGGATAGACACTTCATTCTTTTTGATGGTGGCGAACCAAAGTCCTTCGGTCTCGATGTTCTCGTTGTGCATCGGGCTGCTTTTGTTTTCTTTCTTATCGGCAACAGGTGCATGGGCATAAGCCACCGGATCATTGAGCAGGCAGACGAGGAATACGAGCAGGGGCAGCAGGAAGAAGTACTTCCAGGCGGTGTGTACATTTGATTTTTTGACGTTCATCATGGCTATCCTTTTTTTAAGGAGTGATTGATTATAATTGGTGGTCAGGTTTAAAGGGAAATGAGGGGCCGATACTTTGAGCAGGCTCATCTGGTAGGAAGTCCTTTCTACCTGGATATGGTTTACCAACTGATCGTCGGTCAGGTACTCCAGGTTATTTTCCAGGGCTTTGCGGTACTGCCAGGCAAAGGGATTGAACCATTGAAAGATGATAACCAGTTCGGCAACCAGCAGGTCGAGGCTATGGCGTTGCTCTATATGTATCTTTTCGTGCTGCAGTATCTGGTTATAGGTTTCCCAGTCATACTTTTCGGGATTGATAAATATGTTATTCCAGAAAGAACAGGGCGCTTTATCGCCCGACAGTTCCACGATCCGGAAACGGCCATCGCGAATGACAGGCCTTGTATAAGCGCGGTACAGGAGGGTAAAGAGCTGCACCAGGAAGTTGATGCCAAATACAGCCACGCCAAACCAATAGAGCCATGCCGCCCAGGTAAGGGCCTGCTGCCAGGTAATGGCGGGCGACTTTTCTTCGCGGATATTATTGGTAGTAGTGGTAGCAGGGGTTGTAGAGGTGGTGACCGGAGCGGGCTGCTGTGGTGTAATGGTGGTGGTGTTGATAGCAGGTTGTTCTGTAGCCGGTTCTGTGGCGATGGTAGCGGCTTTGCGGAACGACCATTGCTGGGGTACCTGTATCAGGGGCAGCCAGAAAGATGTGATCAGGCAAGTGAGGAGGATCCATCGGTTGGCCCGGAAAAAGGTTTCTTTTTGCAGGAGGAGCTTGTAAAAGATGAAGCATCCTGCCAGGATAAGACCTACGTTGGTAATATAATGCATCATTTCTTTTTGGTTTTGATGATGTTCACTATTTCACTGAGTTCTTCTTCTGAAAGGTTTTGTTCTTTGGCAAAAAAGGCGAGCATGCGTGGATAGGAGTTATCAAAGTACTGGCTCACGATGTCTTTGATCGCATGCTTCTGATAGTCTTCCCGTTCCACGACGGGAAAGTACTGGTACATATTGCCTACGGCTTCATGGGCTAAGAAACCTTTGTCCTCAAGGATCTTTACCATGGTGGCTACACTATTATAATGGGGTTTGGGATCGGGCAGGTGTGGGATGATGTCGCGTATGAACGCTTTTTTCAGGTCCCAGAAAACGATCATGATCTGCTCTTCCCTTTTAGCGAGTTTTACCATTGTTGCTGCTTTATAGAGCAATACTACTAATCAATTAGGAGATAACCTAATTTATTAGGAATACTCCCAAAGATTTAGGACTAGCGCTAATGGCAAAGGGCTCAGGAGCCATCATTATTAATTGATAATTAATCAATTGAATCCCTAATCTTTAATAACCCAAAGGTGCGCTGCAGTGTGATTTCGTTTTCTTACAATACCGGGGAGCCGCGCCATTTTACTTTTACGCCAGCTGATTAAGCATCAGATTAACAATCAAAAAAGTACAACCATGGAACAGGAAACAAAAAAAGCAGCAGGCGCTTTCAGTTATGATCCGGCAATAGTAGCAGCCTGGAAGATCACAAAAAAGGTCATCAAGTATTTTGTCTACTTTGTCATTATCTATTTTGCCATTGAAGGCTTTATGGCCTGGGAATAGGAAATGTACAAGGCGGCCTCTACAGGAAGGGGCGGCCTTGTACTTCAAAGCAGCCCGGCTAAGGATTTGGTAACGATTTTTATGGTGCCGGTTAGCCCTAAAATGGCTACATTTCCATTGCAATTATCTTATCCAGGGCAATTCCGAAATGTCCATTACCATCAACCAAAGCATATGTCCAGCCAGCCAGCCAAAAAACCAGGTCCTCTCTCCCGTCGCGATTTTATTGCCACTACGACGAGCGCGGTGATGGCACTCACGATTCCTGCCGCCGCCATGAGTTCTATGAAGGGCTTGAAAAGAGCAGTAAAAGTGGGCGTGATCACGGACCTGCACCAGGACATTATGCATGATGGCATGACCAGAATGAGGGCTTTCGTACAACATATGCAACAGGTAAGACCAGATGCGATTCTGCAAATGGGCGATTTTGCTGTACCCGGGGATAAGAATAAGGAAGTGATCGACCTATTCAACCAGGCGCATCGCAACCGGCTGCATGTGATCGGCAACCATGATACGGATGCCGGCTTTACCAAGGAACAATGCATCAGCACCTGGGGCATGTCCAATCGCTATTATACGCAAAAGGTAGATGACATCACGTTTATCGTACTGGATGGGAATGATACGGGTTCACCTGCCTATACCAGCGGTTATCCTGCTTATATCAACGAGGAACAACGTGTGTGGTTGAAAGGAAGATTACAAGAGATCAAAGGGCCCATTATCATTGTATCACACCAGCCCCTGGCAGGCCCTGTGGCCGTTGACAATGCTGAAGAGATACAGGATATACTAAGCACAGCCGCAGACAAAATATTAGTAGCACTCAATGGACACACCCATATTGATGCGCAATACGAAGTAAAAGGTATTAATTATGTGCACCTCAATTCGGCTTCTTATTTCTGGATAGGAGGAGGCAAATTTTCCCACGACAGCTACTCTAAGGAAATCATACAAGCCCATCCACTCATCGCCAGCACCTGTCCTTACCAGGATCCTTTGTTTACCACCATAACCATCGATCCGCTACGATCACTGATCACCTTCGAAGGCAGAAAGAGCACCTGGGTGGGAAAATCACCGGTAGACCTCGGCTATGACGGACCCTATAAAGCAGAAACGGTAACGCCCTCCATCAGTGGCCGAAAGATATTATTGCGGGGGAAGGAGGCGTAGAAGGTATTAAAGGCAACAAGGCAGCAAGGAGGGAAGAAGTTGAGGAAAAAGTCAGGGAGGCATAAAGGCAAGAAGGCAGTACAAAGCTGATGGGGAAACAAGCCTGGAAGGATTTACAACTACGGGTACAGGATACGGACAGGGGGTCTTTAAAAATTATGTGCGGGATGATCTCTTCCGAACCCATTTTTTTAATTGCTGTCCTTTCCATAACCACAATCCGGATAGTACAATGACGGGGAAGCAAACAATTTGGGTGAAGCGGGCGGCGAAATGCAGTGAGGCCACGGGACCGTAGATATAGCCGATCACGGGGATACTGAGTAAAATATGTAGCCACCGGATAATTTTTCTTTCTGTAGAAGCTTTCATACTGATGAAGTTTGATGTGCTTCCCTAAAACTAATTACCTGGTGGCTACGTCTGATTGGTCAGTAGACTATCGGGAGAAATGAGTAGACAAGAACAGCTGCATTCAGCTGACTTCGCTCTCACTATGGATTAGTTACCTGCGTTGATCCTTTTGGCAACACGCATAAAATACTGGGTGCTTTCCTGTACCGCCGGCAGGTTATTCTCCCACTGGTACTCATATTCTACAGAAAAATATCCCTTAAAGCCCTGTTGTTTCAGTTCATTCAACACACCTGCAATATTGCTTACGCCGGTACCCCAGGGCACATCATGCGCAGCTTTTGATCCAAATATGTGGAGGTCCTTCACATGGAAGGCCCAAATCCTGCCCTGCAGCGCCTTGATACAGGCAATGGGGTCAAGCCCTGAGCGCACCCAATGGCCGATATCGCCACAAACGCCGATCATATTGCTGCGGTTCTTCAACTGATCGAGGAGGATAGACGGATGCCAATACACGGCTGGTACGGGGTGATTGTGCAAAGCAGCCCGGATATTGTATTCCTTGCAGAATTTATCGAGGGTTTCCAATTGGTTCATGGGAGGCTCGGTGGTAATGTGTTCGAGGCCCAGCTCTTTGGCAAATTCAAAGATCGCTCTCCACTCCTCTTCATTCTTACCACTCACTACACCATAACAGATGGCTTTAATACCATTGTCTTTCAAGAGCTTTTTGATGAGTACCTTGTCTTCTGCGGTTGCGGTAAAGGCGGTAGTAGCTGTGCCATTTTTGGTGATCTTTTGGCCGGGAAAGAGTTCTACATATTTCAGTCCAATGCTCTTCATTTTTACCAGGGCTTCTTCCAGGCTGAACAGGCGGAAGGTGTAGGCCTGGCTACCGAGTTTCCAACCCAGTGAATCGGGCAGCAATAACTCTGTATTAGATGACTGCGCAAAGGAGAAGATGCTTACAAAAAGCAGTGCGATCATTAAGAGACGTTTCATTCGATGGGGGATTAATTACTAATTTATGGGCGAATATACTTTAATAAAAGTAGTCCTTCAGTTTAGCACCTCAAATTCAAACTTTTCTCCGATAACATAGCTGTCACCTATAAATAAAATGCTTAAGTTTTGCGCTTTACTTCCTGGTGATACTTCGCTGATTATTGAAGTAGGAATACCATTTTGATGCAAAATATGAGCAAATGCAGTCAATAGTTTCCCTGGCCCCCTTTTTAACAACCCGTGTCCATTTTTCAGGACGGTTAAAAAGTCTAAATCAAATGGTAGATACAGTTTGAATAGCGAATGGTGACTTTGTAACAATTCAAATACAACTTTTTCAATTTGCCGGGTTTGTCCCGCGATATACAATTCACACTGTGTATCGTTAAACCTCCAAAGCAACGGGCTTTCTCTTTCCCAGTGAATGTATGATGAATTACCCTCCTTGTCTATAAAAAAATCTTTGTAGCCTAAAACGGTCATCGCTATTGAAACACTTCTAGCTGATCCTTCTGTATCGCTTATTAAAAATTGCATTTTAAACCGGCCTTTCGACAAATCGACCTTCAAAACATCAATCTCGAAATCTGCATAATCAGTAGCATCCAATATTCTCTGCAAGTCCTCTGGAAGCATGGGGTATTCAATTAAATTGCGGGTAATCTTCAAATATATCCGCTTTTTGCCTGGCAAAAAAGCCCATGGCAATTTTACCAAAAGAAAGTATTATTGTATACTAATGACCGGGGAATTACATTTCACCAGAACAAGGATTGCACCAACGCCCAGTGGTTACTTACACCTGGGCAATGTGCTGTCGTGTGTGATCACGGTGGCATGGGCACGCAAAACAGGCGCCAGCATCCTGCTGCGGATCGATGACCTCGACCGCGAACGCTACCAACCCCGGTATGTGCAGGATATCTTTGATACCCTGCATTTTTTGGACCTGCCCTGGGATGAGGGTCCGCGCAACCTGGCTGATCTTGAAGGGCACTATAGCCAGGTACATCGTCTGCCACTCTATCAGGAAGCACTACTGGCATTGGGCAACAAGGGGCCGGTGTATACCTGCACCTGTTCCCGTTCTACTGTACACGGTGTTACTACCAACAGCGCTTATCCCGGTACCTGCCGAAATAAATACTACCCGCTGGATGCCGAACACGCTAACTGGCGACTGTATACAGGTGATAGCAAGCACCTTGAGATTCGGACATTGCCGCAAGGAACAGTGACCACTACTCTACCGCCTTCCATGGAAGATTTTGTCGTTCGGAAAAAAGATGGCCTGCCCGCTTATCAACTTACTTCAATTGTGGATGACCTGCATTTTGGTGTGGACCTCATTGTGAGGGGTGCCGACCTATGGCCCTGCACCATCGCACAGCACTACCTGGCCGCACAGCTTCCTGATAATGATTTTCACCAAACAAGCTTCTTCCACCATGCGCTGGTGACGAATGCTGATGGTGTAAAGCTTTCCAAATCGGCCGGAGATACTTCTATTCAATCGCTCAGAAAAGAAGGGCTTACACCCGCCGCTATTTATGGTTTACTGGGCAAGACGCTTGGGCTGCAGGAAGTAGCTCATAACTGGGAAACATTGGCAGAGCAACTGCCTGACTTGATGCATCAGTCTCATAGCATAGATGGAGTATAAAATGCCACCCAGCGCCCAATAAAGCGCAGCCTTATCGCTGCTCTATTCTACTTTCGTCACCCTCACATAATCAATCATGGCCTGGTTAATGGTCTCATTCATGTTTTCATTGGCGGGTTCATAACGCAGGGTGATCGTATGCTTCCCTGCCGGGAAGTGTAGCTTAACAGCATTGGTGAAGCCCCAGTTGGACCATTCGTCTTTACCACGCTGTGGAAACACCCACACGCCAACAGGTTTGCCATCTATGAGTATAGTGCGAATGGCGCATTTGTTTTCGGTATTGGTGGGACCATTGCCATTGGCATAGCGGCTGTCGAGCAAATACTGGCCAGCTTCGCTGATGGTGACAGGTATCTCCAGGCTGGTGTTTTTATCGGTAGCAATTTCGACGAAGCCATTGGCCGTAAATCCTTTATAAGGATAGGTTGCTGCAGGCGCAAACAACTCTGCCTGGAAGGTTTTTATAAACCGGCTGTTCACTACCTGCACTGGTTCGCTGGCGAAGGAAGTAATGCCTTGTTTATCCACAGCCATCACCTGGTACTCTGCCGCTTCTTTGGGAATAACGGTAAGCTGTAGTGCGGTAATTGACTGCAACAGTTTCCCATTGCGCAATATTCTATACCGTACAGCACCGGGAATCTTTTGCCAGCTTAATATATTTCCTTTCATGGTTACCATAGGTACAGGTAAGGAAGTATAGCTGGCTGTTTTATTAATGGACTGCTCCGGTAAGCCGGCACTGGTCAAGACAATGGAGATATGGTGTACTCCCTTCAGGCTGGCAGGAATTTCCGGCTTGTCCATTGGCTTACCATCCAGCAGGAAGGTTTTCACCTGGTTGCCATGGCCTTCGAGGTCAATATTGAGGATGGCATCACGGTATTTAAAATTGGTGAGGCTGCGCTTGCCCCTCCATTGTTCCGGTACAAAAGGTTTAAACAACAAGCTGTTCTCTTCAAAGGAAATACCAAACAATACTTTGTGTACAATGCTGATGCTGCCGGAAAGGCTCCACAACATATTGCTGGAATTGATCTGGGTACCGGTATAATCGCCATTCTCTGCTACAAAGTTTTCTTTGTTGGTAAGAAAAAGCGCCGCCGGGCGATAAATAGCACTGATGCTTTCAGCAACTGCTTTTTCATTGCCCGCCTTTACAGCAGCCCACAACCAAAAACTTTGCACAAATGGCCATACGGCATTGTTGTGATAAGGAGGAATGCCGGGAATATCGGGCCATATGCAAGGCACACCATAAGTAGTAACAGGCGCGCGGGATATGATCTGTTTTTGCTGTGCTTCATCAGCTATGCCAAACAGGATACACAAAGCTTCGCCCAATGCTTCTGAACGGGGCGACAAGATTTTGTGCGCTCTACCATACAGGTACTGTCCGTAATATTGTTGGGTGGGTTGCCACAGCCATTTGTTGATGCCTGTTTTAATAGTATGGGCAATATTCCGGTGACGGGCAGCCAGTTCCGGCTGGTTCAATATTACGGCCATATCGGCCAGCACTTTATTGGCCTGGTAATGGACGGCATTGGTACCCAGGTTCTCGGATTCAAAGATATCCGCCGGCTGCATCCAGCGGGGATAGGTTTGCTCACGCCAATCGAGGAAGGAGGATTCGCCTTTTACCAATCCTGTTTCGGGATCATAGATATTGTGTAAATCGTCGTTGATAGAATTCTTAATGATGGTGAAAGCTTCCTGCAACCAGTCCTTGTCACCGGTAGCTTTATAAATTTCCCAGGCAGCTACGGCCCAGATCATCCTGTCGGAAGAAACAGGCCAGGCGCCACCGGTACCGGTATCCTGTATGATCTTCTTTTTCTTATTTACTTTTCGCAACAGGCTATAGCGCGCCACCTGTGGCTGCAGGTAAGCCATGGAAAGAATGATACTGTAACTAACATCACGTGTCCATACGCCCGCCCATTCTTTGCCGGTACGGAAAGTACTGTCCGCTTCCACCGCGCGGATCATCTCTTCGAGTGAAAGATTGTAAAGGGCATCTGTCAGGGGATAGGCAGACTGGTACTGCGGAAAAGCGCTGATGTCTTTCGATAGTTTCCACTGAGCAGCAGTCTGGTTTTGCTGTTCCTGCCCATTCATGGTGAAGGTGGTCTCATAGATACCATCGCCATCTGTATCATGCAACTGCAATTCTGTGTGGTGAACGAGGTTGTCAAAGTCCCAGATAAGCGGCGCAGCGCTTCCTGCTACGAACACCCCTTTGAAATCCTCTTTGTATATTTTATCACCATTGAAGGTGAGGTAATAACCCTTGCTTTTAAAAGAAGCCAATACTTCCCGCATGTCGAGCCTGATGGTGAGTTTGGTATCAGGTGGCAGGAAAGTTTCTTTATCAGTGGCTGCCGGTTTTATTTGTGTACCAAAGCGGATAAGGGGTGTTACACTGACACCTGCCTTGGGTGTGATGTTGAACAAGTGGTCAATGCCGGATTTCATTTCATTGTCCTTGCCATTGATGCTGAACTTAAAGGAGAGCAGGGAACTTTTAAATAGATTGGCCGGGCTCTGGTAATCGGAGGCCATCTCTGTAGTCGATAATGCACGGGCGGTGTATTTACCCTGCACGATGCGGTCGGCGTACACGGAATAAGCCGGGGAAGACCATATGGGTGGTGGAGACTGCTGTGCCATGCTAGCAATTCCCAGGAAAGATAAGAATATAGTGGAACAACGTTTTTTCATTGGGCTGAAAAGTTGATAAGTGAATAGGAATTAGCCGTTAGCTTTTAGCTGTTAGGAAGCTGCACGGGCACAAGTACCCCACCGCGCAAAACCACCCTGCATACTTGCGCCAGCTTTCGGACAAGTCGCGACAGCTTACGCAGTGTTAGCGGATCACTTCTATAGTTTGTTGTTGATCACTAACAGGCAATTTGATGGTACAGGTTGCTTTGGCAGCATCCCAGGCAAAGGGTACTACTGTTTTATTGACCGTTACCTTTGCCGGTTTTTTATCCAGGTGCAGGATAAATACTTTGTTGCCGCGGGCAGCCGTTGCATAACCTTTGTTCTGCGCGACAGCAACCGTCAATAAATATCCTTTACCGGTAGTGGCACAGGAAAAAGCTGTTGTACGGTATTTGTTTTGCTGGTAATCCAGTGATTCGCCATCATCTTCATACAGGTTAAAGGAAGCGGTTTGATTCTCTACCCCCGGAAACACATGCAGGTACAGGGGGGCATTCTTTTGCTCACCGATGTATTGCATCACGGGCATCATGGGAACGATGGATCCTTTTTTTACAAACAAGGGTATTACGGAAAGCGGCGCTTTGTAGGTGATGGTTTGCTCTCCTTCATAAACGGTACGACCATCATTGAAGTCGATCCACTCCCCTTCGGGCAGGTATACTTTTCGGCTAACGGCTCTCTTCTTTACTACAGGCGCCACCAACAGTTCTTTGCCAAACATGAACTCATCATCTACTCCATGGGTATTCAGGTCTTCCGGATATTCCAGCAATAAGGCCCGCATGAGGGGCGTACCCTTATCATGTGCCTCGCGTGCATAGGTATAGATGTAAGGGAATAACTGGTATTTCAATTCAATGGCCGTGCGACAGTTTTTTTCTGCTTCTGCTCCAAACAACCAGGGCTCGGCAGCATTGTCGCCTTCATGGTGTGCCCTGCTGAGGGGATTGAACACGCCAAACTGCATCCAACGGGTATAGAGTTCGGCCATGGCCGGGTAATCTTTGATATCGCCGCAATAGCCTGATATATCGCAGGACCAGAAAGGTATGAGTCCCATGCCGGCTGATAATCCTACGGGGATCTGGTTGGCCAGGCGGCTCCATCCATCCAATACATTATCGCCATTACCGGCATCGCCCGACCAGCCAAAGGTGTAGCGTTGTAAACCTGCGTAGGCAGAACGTGTCATCTGAAAGATGCGCTTGCCGGGATTGTGTTTTTCAAATTGTTCTTTTACCACCTTATCCCAGGTAAAGCCATACACGTTGTGAATTTCATTGTGCATACCAGCGTGGTGTTTCATGAACAGGCGGTCGGTAGCGTCTTCATTGCTCCAGGCAGGCTCGCCCATATCGGTCCAGAAGCCGCGCACACCATCATTAAGTGGCTTTTGCTGGTAATTGCCCCACCAATCGGCCACCTCGGGTTTCGTAAAATCTACTACACCGCAGTTGCCACCCCAGGGCCAGGGCATATCGTAAGATTTACCGGTACGTATATCGGTGGTAAAATAATGCAGGGAGTCGGCCTCCTTCCATTGCTTCGCTGTTTGTTGTGAAATAACGGGATCCTGTGATACGATCATTTTAAAACCAAGGGAGTCGAGGTATTTCAGCATACCACGCGGATTGGTGTAGTTGCCCTTGCGCCAGTCAAAATTCTGTAAGCCATCGGTCCAGCCAATATCCTGGTAAATGATGTCACAGGGTATTTTGCGTTTGCGGAAGGTAGCAGCTATTTCACGGGCCTGCTTTTCATTGGTATACAAACCACGACATTGGGAAAAACCAAAGGCCCAGTTGGGTGGCATAATGGGCTGACCGGTAAGTTGGGTGTATTGTTCAATGATCTGTTTGTAATCGCTTCCCTGAATGAAATAATAGACCAGTTCACCTCCATTGGCCTCAAAAGAATAATAGTCGGGGGAAGCAGCACCAAAGTTGAAAGTGGATTTATAGGTATTGTCGAAAAAGATACCGTAGCGGTAGCTGCTGAAAAAGAAAGGAATGCTTTTGTATATCGGATCTTCAAAGGGACCATAGCAGGGCTTGTCGCGGTTCCACATGCTGTATACACGTCCGCGCCTGTTGAGCGGTCCTGTTTTTTCACCCAACCCAAAGATCTGTTCGTCAGGACGCAATTGCTTGTAAGCACTCACGGTGGTGGAGTCTTTGAGCAAGCCTTTGTCGTTGTAATCACTCAGCAGCAGTTTCTGGTATTTGTCGAAAACCTGCAGCCGGAAGGGTGCTTTGTTGACGCGTATGCGCAGCCTGCTGGTGAATATTTCATAAGCCTGTGGCTCATCATTGACGTTCACCGGCGCCACGGCTTCCAGGTCTTCCCGCACTACGGCAAAAGAAGGATTGTTCCTTTTGAATTGACCATCGGGCGAAAACCAGATCTTCAATACAGAAGGGCTACAGATCTTGATGGAAACCTGTGATTGATTATCGCCTTTGAATACCACGGTATTGCCCTGGATGGAATAAGCGGTGCAGTTACCAGGTTTTTGTACCTGGGCACGGGCACTGATCATAGAGATACAGGCAAGCAGGCAGGCGATCATAAATTGTTTCATAACCTTTCTATTAGGGTCTAATATTCCAGCACCACCATACCCCAGTATTGCAGGGAAGGGAGGGTAACTGATACGGAATTACCGGATTGGGTGAATGATAAGGGAACAGCCACACCGCTATTGCTATCGGGTGATGCCAGCCAGGCTTTTTTCACGGTCTTACCGGTAGTAATCGCCAGGGCTATGTTCTCAATGGTAACCGGTTTTACCTGGGTGCCATTGGCATCACGCCACTGAAGGGAATTGGCATTGCTGAAATTGATCAGGTGCAATACCTGCCGGCTGGCAAATTCTTTTCCTACCACGGCCACTTTGCCCTGGGCCGCCGGCCAGTTGTTGAGAGTGGCTTTTCCATTGGTGCAGCTGACAGCAGGGCTGTTGAAGGCCCCGCCATCACGCAGCAAGTTCTCATAGGCTACCATGAAATCATAGTAACGGGTGATGGATAATTTCAGCTCATTGGGCATCAGGAGGTTGTTGTTGGGAAAAAACTCTTTGCCCAACATGTGTTCGCCCAATTCCAGGTGAGCGCCGCCAAAAGCAAAGATCACGGCATCGGTGAGTAATACTCCAGGGGTATTGAAATAACCGGGTTGATCGGCGCGGTCATAGTTCATGTAGGCGGCCAGTACGGTGGGTTTAGTATTGTTGGCGTAAGCATCATTGTTGCGAATGATATTGGCCAGATCACTGAAGTTTTCATTGGGCGCCCATACTTCGGTATAGAGAAAATCCACTGCCGCATCTGCGATACCACGCTGCTGGCCATATTGGTTCACCGCGTTCATCACCAGTTTTTTATTGGGCGCAGCAGTTTTAGCAGATTGGATAAATGGCTTGAAAGTAGCTGCCTGGTTGATGGCATTGCCGGCATAGTTATACAGGGCGCCACGATCGCCCAACTGATCAATATGAAACCCATCGAAGTCAAGGGCTTTGTATACATCGTTGTGCTTAGCAGCCAGGTATTGCTGCCAGGCGGTGTTGCCGGCGTCGGTAAGATAAATATCGCTTTTAAAGAAAGGGGCCGGCAAGGGGTGCTTGTCTTTGGTGGTATGCTTGTTGTCTTTAAACACATACCATTCCTCTGCTACCCCATCGGCAGCCGCATCGTTCAATGCGCCAAAAGCCAGGTTATAAAACATGGCCTGCATACCTTGTTGGTGAGCAGCCTCAATGTATCCCTTTAAAGTACTGAGGTAAACATCCTGGTTGGAAATATTCTTCCAGCTGCTTTGGGCAGCCGCGGGGGAACCCGCCAATGGCATATGGTGTTTGAACTGCCAGTCATAAAACTGCAAGCCATTGATGTGGTGACGACCAAGGTTATTCACGACCTGTTTTATCTCCTCTGCCGACAATTGTCCAAATTCGGTGAGGAATCCATAGCGGGGGAATTTTGACCAGGAAGAAGATACATCCACACCGGTGCTGGCCTGTATCTTTTCTTTCCCTTCTACTACTTCGTACAAGTCGATCATATAACCAGTGAAATCAGCAGCAGGGGCCGTCCAGGTCCAGCTGGCATTATTGAAAGCTGTTTCGCTGATGGTTTCCTGTAAATGACGGTACCGTATTTTCAGGTTACCAGTCATCGGTTTGTTCAGCGTAAAGGTCACGGTTTCACCGGGCTTGTACACGGCCTTATCGGTGTTGATGCTGAGTACGAAAGAAGCGCCATAGGTAACGGGATCGTTGGCAGGGCCATCTTTTTTGCAACTGCCCATCAGTATCAGGGCCAATGCATAACTCACATAATGCTTACTGCTTCTGAATACTGATGGTCTCATACAACTGGTTGATGGTAATTTTATAATTGCCTGCTTCTGTTATTTTCCATTTATTATCGGGACTGCCGCTGGCAATGAATTTCATTTGTGTACTGCCGGGTGCGGAACCATTGATCACAGGCATGAAGTAATCGCAGGCCCAGTTGCCGGTGGCCAGGGGGAATTTGAACTCACCGGCATTTAACGGACCTGTATACGTGAATATATTGGGATTACCGGCATCAGCTACCAGGGCTGTCGGATTGTCAATATTCCAGCCGGCAGGTGTGGCATCGCCTACCATCCATATTTTAGTATAGGGAGTGAAGGGGTTTATTTGCATGGTCATAGCCTGCAGGTCGAGTTTGATCTTATAGGGGCCCGGATTAGTGACCTGCCATTTCAGGTCGGGCGAGCCAGCTGCCACCCATTGCACCCCGGTTTCTGTAAGGGCCTGGTGATTTACCAGGGGCATGTAATAATCGGTACCAAAATTTCCGGTGCTTACGGGTATTTTAAATTCACCGGCTGATAATATTTCGTTGTAGGTAAATACAAAGAGATTGGAAGAGTCTACACGCATTTCGGCCGGGTGATCAATATTCCAGCCGGTAGGTACAGCATCGCCCAACATAAACAAACGCGTATAGGGAGGTTCATCGGCTTCGGTAATGCTGATGGTGAGGTCGAGCAGGCTCACGGTCACATTGTAAACACCCGTAGCGCTAATGTGGAATTTTTCATCCGCATCACTATCCAGTGTACGATACAGCAAATGGCTGTTGTCGGCCCCTTTGTTATAGGAAGGCAGGAACTTTCCGAGGGTGGTGATCAATTTGAAATCGCCTGCCGTGAGGGGCCCCTGCCAGGTAAAGCCACCCGCCTGCGCTGTGATGGCGCTCATTTTAGTAGCCTGATCAGCATTCCATCCTTTTGGGGTGGCATCACCTATCAGGTACAAGGTTTCGGTGACGGGTTTATAGGGTTTGATGCTGATGTTGATGATGGCCGAAGAATCGGCAGGGGCTGCACCCCCTGCCACGGTAGCTACAACCCGGGCTTGCATATTGGCAGCCACCCCGGGGGCTAAACTCCATTTTGTCAACAAGAGATCGTTCAGCTCTTTAACTGAATATTTTTTAGTAAGGTTGGCCTTGCCAAGGTCTGCAACCAGTGCATTGGCAAAATTGCTGCCCTGCTTATCAATTTTGAGTGTGTAGGCAATGGAAGCATTGGTGCCCCGGTTGGAACCGGAAGTCCAGTTAAAAACAATGCCATCAGCATTGTCGTTCTTTTGTTCCAGCACAATGCTGGTAGCAGTGGCAGTCAACTGCAGCGGAGCATTGCCTTTGCTCTCTTCCTGGTAATCTTTCTTACAGGAGGCAGTTATGAACAGGAGCAGGAAGAGGGGCCAGCACCAGGTGCTGATTGAATTTGTTGATCCTGATATGGGTGAAGCAATCATATGAATTCGTTTAGGTTTTAGCAAAGCAGCTTTTAGTAACCGGTATTTTGTGAAAGGTTGGGATTGGCGTCTTTTTCCTTTTGGGGAATGGGCAACAACAGGTGTTTGGTAGCCGCATTCACTTTGCCGATGCTGTGCAGGAAGTTGAGGCCATATTGTCCGTTGTTCACCCGGATGAGGTCAAACCAACGATGTCCTTCAAAAGCCAGTTCCATTCTTCTCTCCTGCAATATCTTTTCACGCAGTGCGGCCTGGTTCAGTCCCTGCACATCGTTCAGCCCGGCCCTGTTGCGTACGCGGTTCAGGGGGCCGCCTGTATTGATACCGGTGGAAGCGGCCTGTGCTTCGGCAGTTTTACCCAATTCATTCAAGGCTTCTGCATACATCAGCAGCACATCGGCATAGCGCAGTACGGGGAAGTCGGAAGGATTGGTATCATAATCGGGCGAGATGGATTTGGGCACCAGAAATTTGCGGAGGTTGTAACCGGTAACGGAATAAGTGCTCTTGTACACTTTACTATCGAAGTTGGGACCGCCGGCATACAATACGGTTTGGTCTTTGCGCTTGTCGCCTGCTTCGTAGGCATTCACAAATTCCTGGGTAGGCTGGTTCCAGCCGTAACCACCACCCACAAAATCAGCATTGCGCGGACCGGTAAAAGTGCTTACCCAGGAACCCTGGTTCTCATTGTCCCAAAAACTGTAACTGGTTTTGCCTGAATATTGAACCTCAAAGAGGGATTCGATGGAGTTCTTTGTTTGCGGATTAAAATTATCGGCATAGTTGGCATTGAGTGCATAGCCCAGGCCATTTAGCTGCACACAGAGATCGGCTGTTTTCTGGTATTGTCCCAGGGTGAGGTATACCTTGGCCAGCATGCCGATGGCTGCTCCTTTAGAGGCACGACCGATATCTTCCGCTGCATAACCTGATTTAGCAGGCAGGTTATTAATGGCATCTGTAAGGTCTTTGATGATGAGTTCGTATACTTTGTCCTTTCCGGTACGTACAGGGCGCAGGTCATCGCCCGGTGTTTGTGGTAGGGTGATGAGGGGTACATCGCCAAACAAGCGAACGAGTATAAAATAATAGTGTGCCCGCAGGAATTGAGCTTCTCCCAGTATTCTCTTCTTCAACGCCTCATTGATGCTCATGGCAGGCACTTTCTGTAATACGAGGTTACAACGCAGGATGCCGGGCGCAGGTCCGCGCCAGATATCGAGGGCGGCGGCGTTGTCAGTAGCGGTAACAAAATTGGCAATGTCCTGTGTTTCGATCCCGTCGGTGCCACCACCAGCGCCTACGATGCTATTGCCTGCCCATATATCAGTGGTCCATATGCGCAGGTTGTATAATTTAGGCCATTGGAGTGGCTGGTAAGCCCCGTTGATGCCAGAGATGGCATCGGACTCTGTAACCCAGAAGTTTGACGTGTTCACCGAATCGAGCGGTGTTTTATCGAGGAACTTTGAACAGCCTGTGGTAAGCAGGGCTGTAGCTATGAAAGTATAAAGGAATGATTTCATACGGAACAATGTTTGGAATTAGAAACTAAGGTTGATACCGGCACTGATGGTTCTGGTAACGGGATACACATTGAGGTCAATACCATTGGAAGGTACTTCCGGATCAAAACCTGTATAGTTTGTGAAGGTCACCAGGTTCTGACAAGAGAGGTAGATCCTCGCACTGGTCATTTTAGCCTTTTGAGCAATTGAGCGGGGAAGCGTGTAGCCCAATGTTACATTCTTGATACGCAGGTAAGAACCATCTTCGATGAACCTGTCGGATACACGGGTATTCTTATTAGGATCGTTGAATACGGCACGGGGCATGCTATTGCTGGTGCCCTCTCCTCTCCACCTGTCGAGCACAGCGGTGGTTTGGTTTTGGGCTACAGCCATTCCTTCCTGGTAAATGCGGTTGGCATTGTAGATATCGTTGCCGGAAATACCCTGCAGGAAAATGCTCAGGTCAACACCTTTGTAGGCAAAGCTGTTGTTCATAGCAAAGATGAAAGAAGGGTTCGGATTACCTATAAATGTTCTGTCATTGTCATCGATCTTACCATCATTGTTGAGGTCCCTGAATTTAATATCACCGGGAGAAGTCCTGTTGTAAGGATCAGCGCCAGGCACCTGTACGGCATAGCCATCTACTTCTTTCTGGTTTTGAAAGATACCATTGGTCACAAAGCCATAAAACTCATTGATGGGATAACCACCGGGATGCTGGATGGCCAGGTTCTGGTTCAACCCAATGCCACCAGTGTATAAAGGCACACTGTCGTTGAGACTTACTATTTTATTCTGGTTGTAAGAGACATTGAAGCTGGTGTTCCATTCAAAGGCGCCGGTGAGGTTCCGGGAATTCACGGATAATTCAATGCCTTTGTTCTGCACTTTGCCGAGGTTGATGCTGGGCACTACGATATCGGAATAACCGGTGGAGATGGGCACGGCCATGGGCACCAGCATATCCCGGGTATTTTTCAGGTAAGCATCGATCGTAATATTGATGCGGCTATTAAGCAGGGAAGCGTCGATACCGAGGTTGGCCTGTTCTACCTTTTCCCATTTCACGCCGGGATTGGGAATGGCCAGGGGTACGATGGCAGTAACGGGCTGTCCGTTGAAATTGTATTGAACGGTTTGTAATACGGAAGCAAAGGAATAGTTACCAATGTTCTGATTACCGGTGATGCCATAACCAACCCGCAATTTCAGGTCGTTGATCACAGGAATGTCTTTGAAGAAATCTTCTTCAGATATTCTCCAGGCTGCTGAGGCAGAAGGGAAAGTTCCGTATTTGTTCTCTTCACCAAAACGGGAAGAGCCATCGCGCCGTACGGTAGCGGTCAGCAGGTATTTGCTCTTGTAAGCATAATTAACCCGACCGATCAGAGAAAGCAGGGCCCATTCATTGCCGCTGCCACCGATGGTTGGTAATAAAGTGCCATTGTTGAGTTGTTGGGTGGCATCGCTGGCAAACTTTTGCACGGAACCATTCATATAGTCATACCGGTTGGTTTGCGCACTGGTACCTGCCAGCAAGGTGAGGCGGTGGTCACCAAAGTTTTTATCGTAGGTGAAATAGTTATCCCAAAGCCAGGTGAGGCTTTTGTTGTATTGCTGGAATAAAGATGAATTAGGTTGAGGAATAGGCTGCCAATTGTATTTGGGCGCCCAGCTTCGGCTATCATAGAAAAGCGCCTGTACACCACCCGTGGTCTTAAACTTCAGGTCGCGGAAGAGTGTCAGCTCGGCAAAAATATTTCCCAGTATATTATAGCCCTGGGTACTGTTGTTGTTGAGTGTAGCCTTACCAATAGGGTTGGCCACATCTCCAACCCAGGAAGGTTGACCAACCGGGCCGGCCCAGCTACCATCGGCATTGTACACAGGTTGTGTGGGCAGGGCCGACATGGTATTGCGAATATCGTAGGAGCCGCTCTTTTTCACATCATGGCTGAGGGTAAGGTTGTTGCCAAAACGCAGCCAGTCGAACACTTTGGAATCGCTGTTGAACTGAATGGTATACCGTTTGTATCCGGTATTGATAACAATACCTTCCTGATCGAGCACGGTGCCACCTACATAGTAGGTTGATTTGGGGCCGCCACCTGAGTAAGCGAGGGAATAAGATTGCAATGGCGCGGTACGGAATAAACCGCCCAGCCAATCTGTTCCTTTGCCCAGTGAAGGCGGATTGGCAAAAGCAGGATTCTGCGCCTGACCATTATTGGTCATCATTTCATTGTGCAGGGAGGCGAACTGTGATGCATTGAGCATATCAACCAGGGAAGTGGCTTTCTGTGATCCATAGAAGGCTTTAAACTCCAGGGAATTCTTGCCGGAGACACCTCTTTTGGTAGAAATGAGCACTACGCCATTGGCGCCACGCGATCCATAGATGGCCGCCGCAGAAGCATCTTTCAATATTTCGATGGAAGCAATATCATCGGGACTGATGGTGTTGAGGGGCACATCGGTAGGCACGCCATCGATTACCAGCAGGGGATCGCTGTTGTTGATAGTGCCGGTGCCACGTATCCTGATAGCGACATTGCTGCCGGGTGCGCCGGAGGAAATGATCTGTACACCGGAAGCGCGACCCTGGATGGCATCACCCGCATTGGTGACAGGCAGGGATTTGATCTCCTTGCTGTTGACGGAGCTGACAGATCCGGTGAGGTCGCCTTTTTTCTGTGTACCATACCCCACCACTACCACGTCCTGCAGGGAATTGTTGATAGAAGCCAGTACGATGTCGAGGTACTCCTGTGTTTTTACGGGGATGGCGGAGGAAATAAATCCTACATAGGAAGCCACCAGGGTGTCAGTATCCAATACATTGATGGAGAACTGCCCGTTTTCATCGGTGGAAACGCCGCTGGTCTTGCCTTTAAGCTGAATGGAAACACCTGCAAGTGGTTTGTTGTCGTCTTTGGCTATTACTTTCCCGGTGAGTTTTCTGCCCTGCGAAAAGGCAGCAAAGGGAAATACCAATAAGAAAAGAACCGGGGTAAGATGCTTTGTTCGGCAGTTACTTTTTCCTGGCATAGTTGCAATCGTTTAGGAATATAATGAATGGTGAAACAAGGGGGTATTGTAAACCGGATACGAAAAAAGGATTTATTTTCTGTACTGCACTATCCAGGCGTTTCAATTTGTTTTCAAACAGTCCCATTTTTTCCGGATTATCCCTGATAAGTCATTAAATATCTATACAACAGGCTGTTAAGGCATCTTTCTGTTTAGCAGGTTTTACCAGAACTTCACTTACATTTGATAAGGTGGTTGCTGTGTTCCATAAAATTTTCTGCACGATCTTCGCGTGTTTACTGATGGGTATTTGCCTGCAGGGCCAATCCTATTATTTCAGGAGCTACCAGGTCAACAACGGCGTTTCAAGCAATACGATAACCAGCATCGTACAGGATAAAAAAGGATTTATGTGGTTTGGCACACGCAATGGGCTGAACCGGTTTGACGGCAATAGTTTCAGGATATTCAAGAATGATCCCAAAGATGCTCATAGCATTGGCAGCAACTCGATACTAAGTTTGTATGAAGATGCCGGCGAGATCTTGTGGGTAGGTACTTACAAAGGCATCTACCTTTACAATCCGCAGCAGGACAGGTTCCGGCTCTTTGATCAATTACCGGCCGGAGAAGTAAGGTACATTAAAGGGGATGGGCAACGCAATATCTGGATCATTTGTGATTTTGTGTTGTACCGGTACAATACGGTGGACTCCTCACTGGTCACCTATAATAAAAAAGATACGCAAACCATTGTACTGGGCCAATGGGATAAAGGGGCTTTGTGGACTGCCAACAGTTGGGGAGTTGTGGAGGAGTATGATCCACGCAGTAAAAAATTCCGTTCCTATGATATAGCAGCATTGCACAAGGATGGACCGCTCACGCGCATCCAGGATATTTATCCGGTACAGGACAGCTTGTTGCTGATTGGCACCATGGACCAGGTGCTGTTGTTCAATACACATACTTCCCGGCTGGATAATGTATTCAAAGGTTCGCCCTGGAAAGGGGCTGTACAGATGCATAAAATGATCCGGCAATCGGATTCGGAATACTGGCTGGGTACGGAGACGGGCATCTACGTTTTTAATCCGCAAGAAGGCATCACAGGCTTCATCCAAAAACAATACAGCAACCCCTACTCCATTACAGATAATGTGATCAATTCCTTCTGCCGCGATTCGGAAGGTGGTACCTGGATCGGCACTTTTTTCGGTGGCATCAATTATTACTCGCAACAGTTCAACCGGTTTCAAAAATATTTCCCCCACAGCGGCGCAGGCAGCCTGGGCGGCAACCTGGTGCATGAGATATGCCGTGATGAAAACAACAATCTGTGGATCGGTACGGAAGATGGCGGACTGCATAAGCTGGATACGCGCACGGGGGCCATCCGCCAATTTATGCCGGGCAACGGACCGGGCAGCATCAGCTATCAAAACATACATGGCCTGGTAGCCGATGGCAATGAGCTGTGGATAGGAACCTATGAACACGGGCTGGATGTGATGGACCTGCGCACAGAAAAAGTAATACGCCATTATCAAAGTGGCCAGGGGCCTGGCGCACTCAACGGCAATTTCATTGTTACACTTTATAAGACGCGTGCGCGGAAGATACTGGTGGGCACCTGGAACGGCCTCTTCCAATACAACCGGGAAACAGATAACTTTAGTCAGATCCCTTTTTTCAATACGCAGATTCAGGCTATCCATGAAGACAGCGCAGGCACCATCTGGGCCAGCACCTATGGCAACGGGGTTTATTTTTACAACCCGCTTTCAGGCGCCAGCGGCAACCTGCGGCATGTGGCCAATAACCCCAACAGCATTCCCAATAATTATGTGAATAACCTCTTTCAGGACAGTAAGGGCAATATGTGGTTCTGCACAGAAGATGGGGTATGCAGCTATAACCCCGTTACCAAACAGATCAAACGGTACAGCAATCTTGCCGACCAGACCTTCAAAATGCTGGAAGATGCAGCAGGTACATTATGGATATCTACCTCCCGGGGGCTGGTACAATTTAATCCCGCCACATCGGCGGTGAAATTATACAACGCAGCACACGGCTTGCTGAGTGAACAGTTCAATTACAATTCCGGCTATAAAAGCCCCGACGGTACTTTGTATTTTGGTACGGTGAAAGGGATGATCAGTTTTAACCCGGGCAATTTTGTGCAGCCGTCATTCATTCCGCCCGTATTTATTACCAGCCTGCAGGTGAACAATAAGGAAGCGCTGGTAAGCCAGGACGAAGCCCCGTTGAAAGAATCTGTATTGTATACCAAATCGATCACCCTACCCTACGACCGGTCGACGCTAAGTCTGGATGTAGCCGCCTTAAGTTATAATACACCGGGTATGAATGAGTATGCGTATAAGATGGAGGGACTGGACAAAGAATGGAACTTCCTGCCTAATAACAGGCGCATTTATTATACCAAACTACCACCGGGCCATTATACATTTAAAGTGAAAGGGGCTGCCGGCGGCGAAGTATGGAATGAGAAAGAGACGACCTTGAGCATCCGGATACTGCCACCGGCCTGGGGCAGCTGGTGGGCCTGGGGCTTATACATCATCATGGGCCTGGGCATCCTGTTCCTGATACTGCGGTATTACCACATAGCGGTAACAGAAAAAAACAAGCGCAGCATCAATATGCTGGAAATGGAAAAAGAGCGGGAGATCTACAACGCCAAAATAGAATTCTTCACCAATATCGCGCACGAGATAAGAACACCGCTTACGCTCATCAAGCTGCCGCTTGACAAGCTGATGAAAACAATAACCGGTAATTCCATCCTCACCGAAAGTTTACAGATGATGAAAAAGAATACCAATCGCCTGATCGACCTGACGGATCAGTTGCTGGATTTCCGCAAGGCAGAAGCCAATAAGTTCAGCCTGAATTTTATCAGAACAGATATTACGGATGTGTTAAAGGAATTGTTCCATGCATTCAAACCGGTGGCCGAAGAGAAGCAGGTAGCGCTGAAGCTGGAACTGCCCCGCATAGCTTTACAGGCCTCTGTTGATACGGAAGCTTTCCGGAAGATATTGAGCAATCTGTTTAACAATGCGATCAAATACGCCGAGAGTTCTGTGATCGTACGCCTGCGTCCCTTCAACAGCAACGACCAGGTATTTACCATTGAGATACGCAACGACGGGTATGTAATTCCCTACGAATTGAAGGAAAAGATATTTGAACCCTTTTACCGCTTAAAAGAAACGGAGAAGCAACCAGGCACAGGCATCGGCTTACCGCTGTCGCGCTCCCTGGCCGAACTGCACAAAGGGGTACTGGACCTGCAACAGCCGGATGGCAGGTACAATGTGTTCCTGCTCTCTATTCCCATACACCAGGAAAATGAGATCGACCTGCAGGATTATGAAACGATCGAAACGGAACTGCCTGCTGTTGTTGCCGCATTACCTGAAACAGTCATTGATCCCAATAAGCTGCATATTCTGCTGGTGGAAGATAACCGGGAGATCAGGCAGTTTTTACAAAAGGAGTTGCAGGCAGCTTATACGATCTCCCAGGCTTATCATGGCGAAGAAGCGCTGGAGATGCTAAAGCAGGAAAATATCCAGCTGGTGATCAGTGATATCATGATGCCGGTGATGGACGGCATTGAGCTTTGCCGCCAAATGAAGACGGACTTACAGTTTAGCCATATCCCCATTATCCTGTTAACGGCCAAGAACACGCTGCATTCGCGCATCGAAGGGCTGGAAGTAGGCGCCGACGCTTATATCGAAAAGCCATTTGCCTTTGAACATTTGCAGGCACAGATCAGCAACCTGCTGAACAACCGGAATATCATCAAAGAATACTTTGCACGCTCTCCGCTTACGCATATTAAAGGAATAGCTTGTTCCAAGGCGGATAAGGATTTCCTGGAAAAACTCTATGGCATTATTAATGAGCATATCACTGATCCGGAACTGGATGTAGATAAGTTGTCGAGACTGCTGAACATGAGCCGCACCAGTTTTTACCGCAAGATCAAAGCGCTATCGGATCTCTCGCCCAATGAACTGATCAATCTCTCCCGTTTGAAAAGGGCTGCGGAACTGCTGGCAGAAGGTTCCTACAAAATTAATGAGGTGGCCGGCATCGTTGGTTATAGCCTCAATAGCAATTTCTCCCGCGATTTTCACAAGCAGTTTGGCGTGTCACCCTCTGCGTATGTAGCAGACCTGCAGAAGTAGGTCCCCCTACCCTGTGCAGGGATAAACGGTGACTGATTTTATTTACAGAAATAGTATTATATTGTCATTCAAACCGGGTGCTAAACGGTAACCTGCTACGTTGAACGCTATCCTTTTTATGTTTGGGTAACCACTTAAAAAACACTGTTATGATCCTCACTATCCTGCTTTCGCTGATGGCCATTAGCTTCATTGCCCATGTATTGATGTTGTTTACCAGCTTTGGCGCTGGTGGCGTTAAGAAAAAACGCTACTTTTTGTCACACCTTACCCTTTGGATCACGGGCGTTTTTGGCTACGTGATCGCCTGGCTTTATGCCGGCAAAGATGTTTCACCGGTTATCGATGTGTTTGACACCCCGGTAAAACAATTGTTGATCCTCGTGCTCGCTTTCGCCTTATCACTTATTGCCCACAGCATTGTAAAGTTGTTTGTACTGCCACAATACAAACAGGCCTGATCCTATTATCCTGACCAGCAGCCTTCCAAAGGCTGTACCTTTGCAGTTGACACATGAAAAAAAGCCCGCCCGCAGCTGCATGCAGGTGGTGGAATTTGTGGTAAACAGCCATATCTCCCCAGTATCCTGTCCGTAGAACGTATCGCTATTATTTTACGCTAAAGTTGAAATAATGAACAAGGTTACGTTCATCTACACGCTCCTGTTGGCCGGTATTGTTTTTTTGGAATGTAATACACCTTCCCCTGCGACCAATAAAAATACCACTGATACTGCACACAATAGCCAGAACTCCCTGGATTGGGATGGCATCTACCGGGGTGTACTGCCCTGCGCTGATTGTGCCGGTATACAAACCACGCTCTACCTCAACAAGGACCTCAGCTTCCTCAAAAAAACAAAATACCTGGGCAAGCCTGATCCGGCCTTCGAGTTAACAGGAAAATTTAGCTGGAATACAGCCGGCAATACCATCACGATCAACGATGCCGGGCAGGCAATCAGTTATCTGGTGGGAGAAAATACGTTGACCCAGCTCGATAGGAGTGGTTCGAAGATCACTGGTAACCTCGCTCCAAACTATATCCTGAGCAAATCAAATTATGCCATCCTGGGCAGGTACTGGAAGTTGGTAGAGCTGAATGGCAAACCTGTATTGGTAGACAGTACTTTCATCAAGGAACCTCATATCATGTTAAAAGACCAGGACAGCAGGATTGTAGGCCATGGCGGGTGCAACGGTTTTTCAGGAACCTTTGAAATTGGTCCGCTCAACCGCATCATATTCTCCAAAATGATCGCTACTGAAATGGCATGCCCGCAGCTGGACCTGGAATCTCAGTTTTTAAATGCCCTCCAATTGACCGATAACTTCACCATCTCGGCCGATAACCTGGTACTGAACAAGGCGCGGATGGCTCCACTCGCCCGGTTCAAATCAGCTTATCATGCAGAATAAGGTAGCTGGCTTGTAAAAGTTTCATAATTTAGTTTACTACCACCAAATTAAATTATGAAAATAGCCACCTACAATGTGAATGGAGTAAACGGAAGATTACCCGTATTGCTTCGCTGGCTCGAAGAAACAACACCCGATGTAGTATGCCTGCAGGA
Organism: uncultured Paraflavitalea sp.; assembly: GCA_966211765.1. Classification (GTDB taxonomy): domain Bacteria; phylum Bacteroidota; class Bacteroidia; order Chitinophagales; family Chitinophagaceae; genus Paraflavitalea. Next base: position 101,492 of record CBIHOV010000017.1, on the reverse strand, counting down.
ACTCAAAGCCCCCCAGGAGAAATTCCCGGAGCAAGCCATCAAAGATGCAGGTTACCATGCCATCTGGCATGGACAAAAGAGTTGGAATGGAGTAGCTATCCTTTCCCGCCATGAACAACCCAAAGAAATAATGCGGGTACTTCCCGGCGATACAGAAGACAGCCAAAGCCGGTATATCGAAGCCACTATTAATGGAATTACAGTTGGCTGTCTCTACCTGCCCAATGGCAATCCGGCTCCCGGACCCAAATTCGATTATAAATTGAGCTGGTTTGAACGGTTGAATGTTCACGCAAAAACATTGCTGGCGCAAAAGAAACCAGTGGTACTGGCCGGCGATTACAATGTAATGCCTACGGAACTGGATGTTTATAAACCGGAACGCTGGGTGGACGATGCCCTGTTCAGACCGGAAACAAGGGCAGCATTTGCTAAACTGGCAGGACAAGGGTGGACAGATGCCTTGCGGACGCTTCATCCCAATGAAAAGATCTATACATTTTGGGATTACTTCCGGAATGCCTATGGCCGTGATGCCGGTTTACGCATTGATCATTTTTTATTAAGTCCACCATTAGCTGGCAAACTGAAAGCCGCCGGTGTAGACCGTCATGTACGGGGATGGGAAAAAACAAGTGATCACGCTCCTGTATGGATCGAACTTTCCTGATCAGGAGGTATACATTAGCCTTTCATGAACTCAAAACTGGAAGCATATTACCTGAGCAAGCCCGAGCCTTACCAGGGTTGCCTGTTGGCCCTGTGCCACCTCATATTAAGTACCAACCCGGCCATTGTGCACGAGCGTAAATTCCAGATACCCTTCTTTACCTATAAAGGCAAAAAGCTCGGCTATCTATGGCTCAACCGGAAAAAACTCATGTTGGGATTATGCCTCGATAAAAGTTTACTGGAATTCGCTCCCGGCATCAGACCCAAAGATCAGTACGAATCTTTTCAAATCGATCCTGAAGAAGATCTGCCGATAGCATACATCACAGAAAGGTTACATTACTACCTGGGCTGCATAGACGGTGGCCAACACCGGCCATAATCATATTTGCACCTGCCCGGCTACAGGAAATCGTTGTTATAAGCCGTTTGTTAAGCCGCATCAGGGTGATGCTTCCCACTGGCGCAGGTCTCCACCTGTAAAAGCCCTTCCTCATTGATAGTCAGGTCCATTCAACATTGATAACGTTCTTTCACACATGCTTCCTGTCAAACTCCTTCAGGTTGGATAACAAGTGAAGGCAGCTGCATTTACCTGCAAAAGTTTAAATTACTTAACATCCAAAGCACCTAAAATGCAGGAAATATGAATAAGCCAACCCTTATACTCGCCGCCACTTTATTAAGTGGCCTGCTTACTTATGGACAGGGTATTAACAAGATCAGGCTCGATACCTTGCTAAGACAAGCAGCGCAAACACATTCTGAAGCGGTGATCATCTACAAAGACAATCAATTGATAGCTGAGAAATATTTTGGCATCGGACGGGCCGATAATAAGATCGAAGTGATGTCCTGTACAAAAAGTATCGTAGGGCTTTCGGTGGCCTGTATGCTTACAGACAAGCTGATCGACAGCCTCGATGTTCAGGTGGCGCAATACTATCCCGAATGGCGGCAAGGACAAAAGCAGTACATCACTTTGCGGCACCTGGTAAATATGACCTCCGGTATGCAGAACAACCCCAACGCCACGGTAGAGATCTATCCCAGTCCCGATTTTGTACAACTGGCACTGGCTGCAGAGTTGTCCAGCAAGCCGGGCGAGCTATGGAGTTACAACAATAAGTCTTTGAACCTAATGGCTGGTATCATCAAAAAGATCACCGGCAAACGAATGGACGAATACATAGGTGAACGTCTTTTTAAGCCACTGGGCATCACTGATTACACCTGGTCTTTAGACAGTGCCGGCAATCCACATGTAATGTCAGGCTGCCAGATAAGACCTGCTGACTTTATTAAACTTGGCCTTCTGTTATTGAATAAAGGGACCTGGCAGGGAAAACGGATCATTGCAGAAGCGCACATTGATAAAGTTATTACCCCTTGCAAACAATATGAAGGATATGGTATGTTGTGGTGGATAGACTATGAAAGAACTACCTCTATTATCGATGATGCTTATATCACGCAATTAACAGAAGCAGGATTATCGAAAGACTTTATGGATAAGGTAAAACAAATAAAAGGGAGGTATACCTCCCCTGATGAGTATTATGCTAACATCCAAAAAGTATTCGGAGAAAACCCCTGGGCCTACCTAAATGAAAACCTCGGACCTATAAACATGGCCCTGAGCAGGAAAGAGTACAGTGGCAACCGATATTACCGTGCAGATGGGTATTTGGGTAATTATATTGTAGTTGACCCCGCAACAAAAATAGTGGCCGTGAGAATGATCAGCGGAGAAAGCTTTCAAACAGAGACCGACAATTTTACAGCCTTTAGAAAACTTGTTATTGACCTGGCAAAGTAGATCAGCGCTGTGTGATCTTCTTTTTATGCTTAGCCCCCCATTCCCGAAGAGAGCTCACTACATGGTGCAGTGTATCGGCATATTCTGTACGTTCATACTCCACCGATACGGTAGCAGTTGATGGGTCAACAAGCCGCTTAACAAACCCATTCAATTCAAGGTCTTTTAATTCGGACGACAAAACCCGGGCCGATATGCCTTTCAATACCCGTTGTAATTCATTGAACCTTTTCTTTCCATCGGCCAATGCAATAATGATCCTTAATTTCCATTTGCCGCCAATTACATACATCGCATCGTCTACGGCATCGAGTGCTTCGAGACATTTGCTACTATTGGGATGGGCCTGAAGAGTTTCCATAATTTGGTGATTGAGGTAGTATCCTGCTGGTTACCACTATCCTTGGAGTAACCTTGCATTTTCCACCAGCAAATGTACATAGCTTGCAGCATCAAACCTGCGCAGGGATGAGAATGTCGTTATAGCATTTCATAACTTCTTTACTTACAATACAATGAAGAATATATTGCATGTTACCTCCAGCCCAAGAGGTGAACATTCCCATAGCATCAGGTTAGCCAACCGTATCATCGACCGGCTTACATCCCGTTATCCCGGCAGCAATGTACACATCAACGATACAGTTGCAAAAAATTATATTCACCTCAATGCCATCCATCCCGTTGCGTACAAAACGCCCGAGTCGGATCATTCGCAGGAACAAAAAGATACCTTGTACAGTTCTGATCTGGCAATACATGAGTTAATACAGGCTGATATTATTGTTATCAGCATTGCCCTCTACAATTTTAACATTCCATCCGCACTCAAAGCCTGGATAGACCACGTGGTGAGGGCAGGCAAGACATTCAGTTACCAAAACGGACAGGCAGAAGGCCTGCTCAAAGGAAAGAAGGTATACCTCGCCATTGCTTCCAATGGCGTTTATTCGGATGGGCCCATGAAGCCCTATGACTTTGGGGAACCCTATCTCCGTTTTATTCTTTCCTTTATGGGCCTTTCAGATATAACAACTTACAGGGTAGAAGGAGCAGGAATTCCGGGTATTATGGAAACGGCGCTGGAGAAAGGATTGGAAAGTGTGACAGTATAATGACTATCTTGCAGGGGACCTTCTGCTCTGGCAGAAGGCTCCTTTAATAAGTAGGATATGTATTTTACCAGCCTTCCGGATCATACCAGGCCGGGATTTGATGAAGCATTACATTTCAGCAAATTCAGGAATCACAATATCATCTTCAATGCGCTTAGCAGCAATAGCCATTGTGATGATCATGTGGGCTGTCTTTCTTTTAAGACGATCCTCGCCGGCGAAGAATGGTATGGCATCAACAATTACCGGCTTGCGGTAAGGCCAGGTCAGTTCCTGATCCTGAATGATGAGCAAAATTATTCCTGCCGGATTGACAATGGTGAAAAAGCAAAGGTCCTGTCTGTCTTCTTCAAAAAAGAATTCGCCAGGGCTGTATTCCAGGATACACTACACAGCGAAGAAACATTATTGGACAATCCTTTCAACAAGGATGGTAAGACGCCTGAATTCTTTCAGACACTCAACGATATAACGCCTGCATTGCAACAGCAGCTGGAGGCCCTCATCGCCGCATTGGACACACAAGGATATTCAGCAACCATGGCCGATGAATACCTGGTCTTTTTATTGCGCCATTTGATCAGCACACAGAAAGCGGCATCAGGCCATATCAGGAATGTAAATGCCCTTAAGGCCAATACCAGGACGGAGATATACAAACGGATATGTATTGCCCGGGATATCCTCCACTCTTCCTATATGGACAATCCCGATCTGCCTGCTATTGGTGCCTTAGCCTGCTTGTCGGTTCCCCAGCTGGTAAGGCAGTTCAAAGCCGTTTTCCATACTACGCCCCATCAATACCTTACACGCATCAAACTCGAACGGGCTGCCGAGTTGTTAAAGCATAGCGATAAACCGGTGCATGAAATTACCTGGCTCTGCGGGTTTGAGAATGCGAGCGCGTTTTGCCGGGCATTCAAATCAGCTTTTGGGATGCAACCTGGTAATTTCAGGAAGAACAGCGCCGCCAACTGAATACAGAAAATATAAAACCCAGGTTCGGAGCTTTATGATCCAATCTTCGCTTATTTGAATAATCCTGTCATTTGTTCGAGGTATTCCTCGATGGGCAGGGTACGACGCATGTGCATGAGTTGATTGCCCATCTCCCCGATCACGGTTCTGAATTGTTTGCTTTTACCTGTAGCCAGGTCTGCAATAACCTGTACAATATCACTGGTATCCTCTTTAATACTGTCCACCGAGGAAGTCATCAGGTGTTTCAGTTTTTCAACTGACTCATCATACACCGTTACACCCCCATTATCATTCCAATGTACATTGTCCAGGAAATTATTTCCTTTGGATCCTCCCTGCTCAATCAGCCTGAGTTCAATATTCAATGGTTTCAGTTCATAATACAAGCCTTCCGTCAATCCTTCCAGCGCAAATTTCGACATATTGTACAGGGAGCCAAGTGGAACAGCCGTTGTGATACCCATAAAAGAACTCACATTGATGAACATACCTCCACCCTGTTCCCTGAAATGCGGCAGAAAAGCCCTGATCACATTGATTGGCCCGCGGGCATTCACCGCAAACTGCCAATCGATGGCTTCTTCCTTTGCCAGTTCCAACGGCCCATAAACGCCCATACCTGCATTGTTCAGCACCACATCAATGCGCCCAAAGGCTGCAATGGCCGCAGTAGTAGCCTCCTTTACCTGTTGCAGGTTGGTAACATCCAGCTTGAATATCCTGATATTATCGTATTGTGTAAGTTCTGTCTCCCGTTCCGGGCTACGCATGGTGGCGGCCACCTGCCATCCCTGTTCCGCAAAATACTTTGCACTGGCTTTTCCCAGGCCGGAGCTGGTGCCTGTAATAAAGATCGTCTTGTTCATACATTACCTGATTTATATTTTATTGAAAGTTGCGGACACAAAATTATAGGCGAAATGGTATAACTTTGTAACCAGTATAACGCATGATACCAAAATGAAGCAAGCAACATCGGTCCTGTCAAGTCCCCGCGTGCACAGCGAAGAAGTGCAGGCATTACAGGATACCATTTATGTAATTGGCGGCAAGTGGAAACTGCCCATCATCAATTCTATTTGCAACGGCAACACCCGTTTCAGGGATATTGAGCGCAGCATCCCTGGCCTTACCAGCAGGATGCTCTCCCGCGAACTGAAAGAGATGGAACTCAACGGCCTCATCAAAAGATGGGAAGACCCCAATTCACCCATGAAAGTGGAATATAAGTCTACCGAATACTGTAAATCCTTCGGCCATATCATACTCGAAATGATCAGCTGGGGAAAAGCCCACCGCAAAAAGATAAAAGGTAAATAGTCGCTTATATTATCCGGCTAAGCGATCCCCAGGATGGCTAATACAGCATTCCTTGGGATCGTTTTTTTTGCCGCCCCCTGGTGTCTGCCTCGCCCCTCAAATTGTCCACCTCAAGGTTTTTCACTTAGCCAGCTCCCAAAGATCAAACATCTTTGTTCTATCAAGTAATGCCGTGGTTTAGCCAACTAACAACCGGCATACATGTCGGAAACCGTCATAATTTTAAACAATAAAAAAGATGAAACATATTACCAACACCCGCCGCAATCGCTTTTTAAGCGCTGCCGCCTTCACACTCGCCACAACAGTTATGAGTGGTATTCAATCCGCCAACGCACAGACATCATTTGATCAGATCAAACAGGTCAAAACAGCGGTGCTTGACATTGGTTATGCAGAAGCCGGTCCGGCCGATGGTGAGCCTGTTATTCTATTGCATGGCTGGCCTTACGATATTTACAGTTACAAGGAAGTATCAACCTTGCTGGCAGCCAAAGGATACCGGGTGCTCGTACCCTACCTGCGGGGTTATGGCACCACAAAGTTCCTCAAGGCCTCCACACCCCGCAATGGACAACAAGCCGCCTTGGCGGTGGACGTGATCGATTTCATGGATGCATTAAAAATTAAGACAGCTATTATTGGCGGCTTCGACTGGGGCGCCCGTACGGCCGATATCGTGGCAGCTTTGTGGCCTGAACGTACGAAAGCCCTGGTGTCTGTAAGCGGTTACCTGATCGGCAGCCAGCAGGCCAATAAAGCCCCATTGCCGCCTAAAGCAGAATTGTCCTGGTGGTACCAGTACTACTTTGCAACCGAACGTGGCCGCCTGGGCTATGAAGCCAACCGCAAGGATTTCGCCAAACTGATCTGGCAAACCGCTTCACCGGAATGGCATTTCAATGACGCCGAATTCTCACAGTCTGCAGCGGCTTTTGACAATCCCGATCATGTGGCCATCGTCATCCATAATTACCGCTGGCGCCTGGGCCTGGTAAAAGGAGAAGCTAAATACGATGCCCTTGAAAAGAAGCTCGCTACCGGACCAGTTATTACTGTACCTGCTGTGACCCTGGAAGGAGATGCCAATGGCGCCCCACATCCTCCGCCTGCAGCCTATGCTGCTAAGTTTACAGGCAAATACGCACACCATACTTTAACAGGAGGCATTGGCCACAACCTTCCGCAGGAAGCGCCCCAGGCATTTGCAGATGCCATCATGGAAGCTGGGGGTTGGGCGAAGTAATAGCGCAACGATCACCACCTGGGATATGTTTTCAAACTATTTGTCGCGGTCGCTGCTGAAGGAATCCCTGAACATTTTCCAACCGTTCAGGGTTTTCTTCCATAATACCAGGAATTTACCATTGTTGACAACCTGATTATTGGCATCAAATGTTCGCCAGAAACCTACTTCGGTAACATATTCCACCGCATCCCCAAATACTTCGATTGTAATAAATTTGCCATTTCTAAGACCCGCTTTATAATAGGCCATTCTATACAATTCAAGCGGCGCATCTACACCGCAAAGTGCCGGGGCATTAGCCGGCATGATCCAGCAATCCTTGGTATAGCGTTCGATGAGTAAGGAGGAGTCGCCTTTGGCAAAGGCCTGGAAATAAAGCGCGTTGCTCGCTGCTATTTCCTTCCTGGCCATTTCCAGGTTGGCATTGATTGTTTCCTGTGCCCGGCCATTAAAAAATAAAAGCAATATCCCTATGACTTGCATTGCGGCAATAAATAAGTTCTTTTTCATACTAATAATATTACTGTTACAATTGGGTGTTAGTATTAATCGGCGCGTTCATAATGCACAATGACCACGCCCGACTGAAGGATCTTTGCAGACCTTATTTTCAAAGGCAGGAGCCCATTCAATTTGATCTTGTCAAACAAACGGGCATTACCACTTCCGGCAATTAGCGGCTGGATACAGAAATAATAATCGTCTATCAGTTCCATTTCGGTGAGGGTTGCTACAAATTCAAAACTTCCAAAGATCACCACTCCCTTTTGACCGGTCTTCTTAAAATGGTTAATGCTGTCTATATCCACTTCCCTTACTATCTTCGAATTGTTCCAGGTAGTAGATTTTAATACAGATGAATACACTCGCTTGGGAATGTCATGGAGCGCTTGCGCCATTTTTACCTGCCATCCGGGGTTAACATCTTTATCAAGCCTGGCCGGCCATACCTGCTGAAACAGTTCAAAGGTATTGCGCCCAAAAGCGAGCGTTTGTGTCCCGGCCAGCAGCTCATGAATAAATTCAAAATACTCCGCATCCGGTGTTACATAATGACTATCCACAAACCCATCCGGGGTTGTGTTGATCACACTGATTACCTTGCCCATTTGTTGAAGATTTAATTGTAAACAAGCATGACGATCGGGCTTTGAGAATTGGACTAATCAGCTACATTATTTTTTGATTCACGACCGCACGCAAGTATTTTATTAGAGATAAGCAATTTGTCGGCCGATGAGTGGGCCAGTTCCAACGCCTTTTGCAAATGGGAGATGGCTTTTGCGTTGTCAATGTCAGAGTAGAGTTCTCCCAACAGGGAATGGTATAAATGATTGTCAGTAAGCGCTATTTTTTCGGCTTCAATGATCGCTTCTCTTTTGCCATTTGCTTTGGCAAGTGCATAGGTTCGGTTTAATGCAGCAATGGGAGAATATTCAATCAGCAGCAATTGATTATAAAGCTGTAGAATATTTTCCCATTTTTCTTTGCTGTCGTCTTTGATCGTATGCCAGTAAGCGATGCCAGCCTCTATATGGTATTTTGAAATATTGGTTCCCTGCGAAGCCTGGTTTAAGAAATATTCTCCTTTGGCGATCAGTTCCTTGTTCCAAAGGCCTGTATCCTGGTCCTGGTATAAGATGATTTCTCCCTGTTGATTGTGCCTTGCATCGAAACGCGAGGCATGAAAGCACATCAAAGAAAGCAATGCGTTGACAAAAGGCGTATTGGTTTGTTCATTTTCTACCAGTAAATACGTTAACCGCATTGCTTCCAGGCAAATATCTTCCCGCAAGGTGATGTCCTGACCGGAAGAATAATAACCTTCATTAAAAAGCAAATACAGCACCATCAAAACGGTAGATAGGCGGTCTTCTATTTCAGATAAAGTAGGCTGTTCTATTTTAATTTTTTCCGCTCTCAGTTTATCCTTGGCCCGTCGCAGCCTCTTATAAATAACAGCTTTGTTGGTCAAAAAGGCGTTGGCAATTTCATCGACCCCGAAACCGCAAAGAAGATTTAAGGCCAATCCTATTCTCGCTTCCGCCGGATTACAAGGATGGCAAACAACAAACATCATTGCCAATTGGCTGTCGTTTATATTTTTGACAGACAGGTCAATCTCAATTCCTTCGGAATCTGTTGTAGTATACCTTATTTCTTTTGATATATGCTGCGCAAAAAGGGAATCACGCCTCAAATAGTCCCTGGTCTTATTTTTTGCAACGAGGTAGAGCCAGGCTGTTGGATTTTCGGGCACCCCTTTTAAGCCCCATAATTCGGATGCAACCAGAAAGGTGTCGCTTACAATGTCTTCGGCAATTTCAATATGCTCAATGCCAAATAATTTACAGAGTACAGAAACGATCTTCCTGTACTCTGTTCTGAATAAATGCGGAATAAGTGCTAATTGTTCCATAGAAATAAATGCCTTTGTAAAAATACAAAGACATTTAATGTCTTCTATATCATGCTTCAATGATGCTTATCTCCCTCACTTCCACATTGCCGCCAATGGTCAGAATGGGACAGCCCTTTGCCAGTTCTGTGGCTATTTCAATAGAATCGGCTTTTACAATACTATAACCCACAATACACTCTTTAATTTCCGTGTAAGGCCCATCGGCAATTATATTGTCGGCTTTTACAACTTTGCCCGAGGGCACCAGCCTGTTGCCCCGGTCTGTCAATTTGTTTTGTGCGGCAATGCCGCCAATCCAGTCCATCCAGCGTTTGGTATTGGCCTGCATTTGCTCAGGTGAAGCAGGCTTGGGCATCGTATTATAATCCGTCCGGAATACCAATAAGAAATCTTTCATTTTGTTTGCAATTTTTGATGGTTAAAAACTAATGACGATTGACCTGGCAGGATTGGACAAACCGTAGAAAATATTTTTTTACCCTGGCTGGCCTCCTCCGGGCCTACCGCTCCCCTTTTTTGCGCAATCGATTGGCCTGCCTCTTTGACCGGTCTGCCCCTAACTTCACCCCACACACAAGAAAACTCCAGCATGACAAATTCTACCAGCAAGCGGAATGCCATGGTTATGATCGGCATCCTGTTTTTCGTCTTTGGTTTTGTAACCTGGCTCAATGGTACCCTCATCCCCTTCCTCAAGCTCGTATGCCAGTTGGAAACTGTCACAGAGGCCTTCTTCGTCACCTTCGCCTTCTACATGGCCTATTTCTTCCTGGCCATCCCTTCGGCAAGGATCTTACAATCTACCGGATTTAAGAACGGCATGGCCCTGGGACTGCTTATCATGGCCATTGGATCATTGGTATTCATTCCCGCAGCACAGAACAGGAGTTTTGCTTTATTCCTTACCGGCCTCTTCATACAAGGTACAGGTTTATCCCTGCTCCAAACCGCCTCCAATCCATACATCAGTATTATTGGTCCCAATGAAAGCGCGGCACAGCGCATCAGCATCATGGGCATTTGCAATAAAGGTGCGGGCGCGCTCAGCCCCCTCATTCTTGGCGCATTGATATTACGTGATGCCGGTACTTTGGAAAAACAGATCACGCAGGCCTCCGGTACCGCAGCCAAAGAAGCGCTGTTGAACGAGTTGGCAGGTCGCGTCATCATGCCCTACCTGGTAATGGCTGGCATATTGGTTTTATTGGCAGTGCTGGTAAAACGAAGCAGTTTGCCTGAAATAGATACCGCCGCCATGGGCGATGACACAACAACCGCTGGCACCGGTAGTGAAAACAAAAGCATTTTCCGGTTTCCCCATCTCTGGCTCGGTGTACTTTGTCTTTTCTTATATGTAGGAGTGGAAGTAATGGCAGGAGATGCCATCGGTATATTTGGACAAAGTGCAGGCATCAGCCTCGAAACTACGCGCTACTTTACAACCTGCACGTTGATAGCTATGTTGGTAGGCTACGTAATTGGCATCTTTACCATACCCCGCTACATCAGTCAGCAAAACGCACTTAAGCTCTCCGCCATCTCAGGCATCCTATTCAGCATTGGCATCTACTTCAGTAGTGGTTATGTGGCCATTACTTTTATCGCTTTACTCGGATTGTCCAACGCCCTCATGTGGCCCGCCATCTTTCCGCTGGCCATCAAGGGACTGGGAAAGCATACCCAAATGGGGTCTGCCCTCCTGGTCATGGGTATTGCCGGTGGCGCCATTGTTCCACTCCTGTATGGGCTATTGAAAGACAAATGGCAGCTGCCCAACGCTACAGCATTCACCCTATGCACCTTGCCCTGCTACCTGTATATCTGTTATTATGCTATCAGGGGACATAAGACCCATACACAGCATCCCTGAAACTTTTATGCAGTTTCACCTTATCAAAAGGAACCAGCTGCGTGAATAACACAGCCGTAAGATCATTTACAGGGTCAATCCAAAACATCGTACTGGCAGCGCCATCCCAGAAGAACTCACCCACAATGCCATTGTTCTCGGCAGCATTGGCAGGCGGCTGTGTACGCACGGCGAAATCAATGCCAAAACCCACACGCCCTTTGCTGGGCAGCCACATGCGCTTTGAAACAGTGTCCGACAACTGATTGGTGGCCATTAATGCTACGGTGGCAGGTTTTAATATACGGGTTTTACCCAGGCTGCCTTTATGCACCAGCATTTGTATAAACTTCATATAGTCATCCAGGGTACTAGTGAGTCCCCATCCGCCGGGCTTTAAAGCCCAATCTCTTGTATTAAAGAAATCGGCCTGTTCTGCAGATACCCGGCTCAACACGCCTGCATCACTACGGTTATAGAGAGCGGCAAACCGCTTCCTGTCTCCTTCAGGTATCAGATAATGGGTGTTGACCATTTTCAACGGATCAAAAATGGTTTCCTGCAGGTATTGATCAAAAGATTTGCCCGAAATCTTTTCTACCACATAAGCCTGCACATCTACACTTATTCCATAAGCCCATTGGTCACCGGGATGAAATTCCAATGGCAGGCTGGCAAGTCTTCTTGCCATTTCAGTGAGCGTTATAGCAGGCTGCATGGGATCCACCTTTTTTACCAGGGCTGCTAAAGCAGGAATATCGTTACCGGCAAACCCTGCCGTATGGCGCGTAAGATCGCGGATTGTAATGGGACGTTTGGCCGGTTCCAGTAGCAGGTTCCCATCGGCATCCACACCCTTGTACACTTTCATATTCGCAAATTCAGGAGCATATTTGGAAAGGGGATCATCCAGTTGAAAAGCGCCTTTATCATACAGTGTCATGAGCGCCACACCCGTTACCGGTTTGGTCATGGAAAAGATGCGCACGATCGTATTGCGATCCATCGGCAGTTTTGCTTCGCGGTCGGCATAACCAAAAGCATTATAGTACACTTCTTTTCCTTTCTCAAAGATCAATGCCGATACACCCGCTACTTTTCCCGAATCAGGAAAGCTTTTGAGGGTAGCGTCAATACGGCTTTTTACAACTTCATTAATAATCCGGGCAGGAACACCTTTATCAATAGGAGTGGGAAACCAGGTGAATGCGCTGGCTATTAGCAGCACAGGCAGTATGGCAAGGATCGGTTTACGCATCGTTGTTTGTTTAATATTTCTTCCGGGCGATACCGCCCCTCTGAAGTTAAACATTTCAACCGATTATTTCGGAAACCTCCTGTAGCCAGGACTTAATATGACCCAGGCGCTAATGATTCCTTGGGAAGAATAACCTTAGGGACAACAACAGTATATAGGGACCAACGGCCACGAAAAAGGAGAATAATAAATTGTTGCGCTTATTGGGATCCTCGTTCCAGCTCTTTTCATACTTCTGCTGGATCTTCTCATCATAGCTGTTGATAATGAAAATATAGTAAAAAAGCAAGGCGGTGATCACATATACTGAAACAGCAAACGACATGGCCAGAGAGGGGGAAGAAAACCAGGCACGCCGCACCAATCGCAAAAAAACGGCCTGCATCAACAGTATCCATCCCCCGGCGGAAAAAGATACAATATACATGGCCTGCAATCGCGCAGGAAGGCCGCTCATGCTATAACTACGTTGCTGACAGTAGCTATATATATTAAAATAAACGTACGCTAATCTTTTCACGGGTAGGGTGTTATAGGGTTATCGGATGTACGGCCTTCTAAAACGTTTTTTAGTGCAGAATAGATATACAACAAGGCAAAAAGGACCCTCTTTATAGCATTCCCAATGGTGGACAATTTCCCAATTATTTCACCCAAAATACGGCCTTTAAAACAAAGCAAAATCGGCCCTTTAAACAAAGTCAACAGCTGCCACACGATCTACTTTTGTTTCAACAAAAACAAATCAAAATGAAACAGAACAATTATCAGGGAGCTTTACAAAATCCACTACATAGCGGGTTTAATGCCACATCAACAACAAGCGATGTGATCAAAGACATCGACCTCACCGGAAAGATCGCCATCGTTACAGGTGGTAATGCCGGCATCGGTTTGGAGACCACTAAAACACTCGCAGCAGCAGGCGCCACCGTTATAGTACCAGCAAGAGATATTGAGAAAGCAAAGAAAAACCTGCAGGGTATCGCCAATGTACAGTTGGAAACATTGGACCTGATCGACCCATCCTCTATTGATGCCTTTGCACAAAAGTTCCTGTCATCTGGCAGACCGCTTCATATCCTCATCAACAATGCGGGCATCATGTGGGTACCTTTGCGCAGGGATAGCCGCGGCATTGAATCACAATTGGCTACGAATTACTTAGCGCAGTTTCACCTGACTGCCCGGTTATGGCCAGCCTTAAAACAAGCCCATGGCGCCAGGGTCATCAACGTATCTTCCTTTGGGCACCAGTTTGCTCCCTTCAATTTCGACGACCCCAATTTTCATGACCGGGAATATGAGACCTTACAAGCTTATGGCCAATCCAAGACCGCCAGCAATTTGATGGCTGTTGAATTAGACAATATAGGCAGGCCTTTTCAGGTGAGCGCTTATTCTCTGCATCCCGGCGCGATCCATGGAACTGAATTGGGCAGGGAAGCGCCATTGGAATTGTTTCAGCAATTGGGTTACTGTGATGAAGCAGGTAATATTTTTCCCGAGGTGATAGCCAAACTTAAAACCGTGCCCCAGGGTGCTGCCACCACCGTATGGTGCGCCACCAGCCCCCTGCTCAACAATATAGGAGGTGTGTATTGCGAAGATGTAGATATTGCGGCATTGTCGCCTCAACCTACCAGCCATATTGATGACGCGCAAATAGCAAGCGGGGTACAACTTTATTCATTGGATCAAACAAATGCCAAAAAACTCTGGAAGCTAAGTGAGCAATTGACAGGCATAACATTCCGGGCCAATTAAACAAACTAAATTCGTATGTTACTATCTATTTTTGTACTGATAAGCTCCTTCTTAAAGAACAGGCGAAAAACAAACACCCCTTAAGGTAGCGATATGGAATACCAGGCTAAATATATAACCGATGATATTAAGCTCTCCTGCTATGAGGACAAACTCTTTAAGTCGGAGATCATGTTTGAGCAGCACATGCTTGTTTGGTTCATTTCCGGGGAAACAAAGATTGTACAGGCCGAAGCCACTTACCTGTTTAAAAAAGGAGATATCTTTCTAATTCCCCGGAACCAGCTGGCCACCATCATCAATTACCCAAAAGGCGGACAGCCGCATAAAACGGTAGTCATGCACTTGTCTACCCAAAGGTTGAGGGATTTTTATGCCAACCTCAACGTGGTGCCCAAAAATCCGGAAGCACAGAAGATCCGCTCCTTCAGTAACCATCCTTTGTTGGAAAGCTGTCTCGCTTCACTGATCCCTTATTTCGAGATGAAAGACCTGCCGGCCAATATTGCGGCCCTGAAAATTACGGAAGCGATCAGCATTCTCAGAGCTATCGACAAAGACATAGATAATGTGTTGGCTAATTTTGAAGAACCCGGAAAGATCGACCTGGCCACTTACATGGAAAAGAATTTCATGTTCAATATGCCCATGGAAAAATTTGGGTACCTCACCGGAAGAAGCCTCACTACTTTCAAGCGCGACTTCAAAAAGGCGTTCAATACCACGCCGCAAAAATGGCTCACGCAAAAACGGCTTGAATTGGCCCACTACCAATTTGTGGAGAAGCACAAAAAGCCACTGGATGTTTGCTATGAAGTGGGATTTGAGAACCTGTCACATTTCTCCTACGCCTTTAAAAAGCAGTTTGGCTATGCGCCAACTGCATTGTTGGAAGGAAAGGCAAGAAGCTGATCTATCCCTGATTCGCCAGGGAGGATACCAGTGAAAGGAAGTTGCCTTTATAATTTGACCTGTTTCCCACTGCCAGCCGACTTGTAGATCGCTTCCACAATGCGGATATCACGCAGGCCTTCTTCACCGGGCGCTATCATTGGTTTTCCCTGCATGATCGCCATGGCATCATCATCCATTTGCGTGGCCTGCTGAAAGGGCACCTGGTAAGGATGATGGATCTCACCCAGCGGACTGCTTCCCTTTTGCCCGTTATAGGCAGAATAAGGATTCACCTTGATAATGCCTTTTTCACAAGTGATATCGATGAAGTTGATGTTCTCACCAAAGCTGGTTTTGATATCGGCTATTACACCTCCGGGAAACTCCAGCTTAGCCACTGTAGTTTCATCGAGGCCATTCTTATAGATCTCGGGGCGTGTAGTGGAGGTGGTCGCCGATACAATGGCCACAGGTTCCATACCTGTTCCCAGGCGTGCCCCCTGGATGGAATAAACACCCATATCGTACAATACGCCCCCACCCATTTCCTTTTTCTGTTTCCAGTGATCGGTACGGTTGTCGCGATAGCCAGCCGCACAGTTTACGGCTTTCACTTTACCCAGCGATTGCTGCTTAATAATTCGACGCCATTCCTGGGTATTGGGTTCATGTTGTAAACGGTAACCAATAGCGAGCGACCGCTTATTCTTACGGCAGGCATCAATCATTTCCTGGCATTCCTTTTCGTTCATGGCCATGGGCTTTTCACACCATACATGTTTGCCTGCATTGGCTGCCCTGATCACATATTCCTTATGCATCGAAGGCGGCAATACGACATACACCACATCAATATCGGGATTGTTGGCAATGCTTTCGAAGTTCTGATAGTTGTAGATATTCTTATCGGGGATATTATATTTCTTTTTCCAGGTCTCCGCCTTGGCAGGTGTTCCCGTAACGATACCTGCGAGGTAACAATTTTTAGTTTGCTGCAAGGCAGGCGCCAGCAGGTCGGTACTATAATACCCAAGGCCAACGAGGGCTATGCCGAGCCGGTCTTTTTTCCGGGCTGTACCGGAGAATAAGGAATTGGGCGATAAGAGGATGATGCCGCTGCCGGCCACAATTTTTTTGAGCGCCTCTCTGCGTGAAGGTGAAGACATGGCAAATGGTTTTCCTAAATTTAACACATTTGCCTGGCATTGGACCAGCAGAAAACACCCCTTGCCACTGGCCGCTTGGTCGAGGCGTCTCAATAATACCGGGAAGCGATGCCCTAAGATAGGTGGCGGGCTATCACAGCCGGATCGATGGCATGGTGTGAGGTAGTATAAACCACCTGTTTGTCTTTTACCAGGATGATCTGTGGCGACTGATGGGTAACCTGCAATTCCTGCGAAATAAGGTTGGAGACAGGGCGGAAAGCCAATAAGTCGAGGTAATGAAAATCTGCCTTCCCTTCTATCAACCCAAAACCACTTTGCAATTTATGCTTGGCATGTGCACTGATGCCGCAGGTAAGGCTGTCTTTGAAGATGATCTGAGGCCGTTCTGTCGAATTTTCTAATAGCGTGTAAAAGTCTTCCTTTTCTGTTACACTTATCCAATTATTCATGGGCCAAAGGTACGCAATTACAGCCAATGGTTATAGGGTCTTAAATGACGCACAAATCGTAAAGCGTTAAAATTCAACAATGTATAGACTTACCCCGACAGTTAAGGCAATGCTAATTGTAGCCAGCATTATAAAGTAACATGGGCCAGGTAAACAATGCAATAACTGGCTATACAGCAAATTGTCTTCGTATTAAAAGATTGAAAAAGAGGCTCTTTTCCAGGGTTAGTGCTTGTCAGGAATAAAGCCAGTAGCCAAAACCCTACCGAAAAGGCGATATCCATCCAATCAAACCGGCCATTGGTGATATGCAGCAGTTGAAGCAGTTCCAGGATCAAAGCCATCGCTATGGGCACAAATACCAAACTCCATTTCCGGTTGCGTACCTGAACGTAAAAAAAGCTGGAAGTGATGGTAATACAAAACACCCATAAGCCTTCCGGCAAAGAATAGACCAGGTAATCCTGTAAGAGCAAGGCAGTGGTAACACCGCATTTTATAGCGTAGTAATGCTCCCTGGAAACCAGTGAGATAATAACCTGGTTAACCAACGTCTTTTCTGTCCGGTAAAAAACATAAATAAAGAGCGATAAAAAAAGGGATACAGATAATAAGGGAATATGCTTTTTCAAGGCTTACAAAAGATAAGAAGTTTATAATAAGAGCAGGCTCCCAGCTCTGTTTGCTTAAGTAAAGTAAAGGGTTGGAATCCTTTGATCTGGTGCAGGTAAAAGGAAGATTTAAAATGAAACAGGGAAGACAGGGGTTGAAAAGCCCAATCTACCAGACGGAGCCAGTTACCAGGTGTGAAATGGTTAAGAATAAACAATTGTCCCCCAGGCCTCAATACTTTGTATACCTGCGCCAATAGCCGATCGGGATCTTTTGTAACCGCCAGCACATGCGATAGCACCACATAATCAAAACTTGCTTCAGCAAACGACAAATTTTCACCATCCATGAGCTGCAATTCGATGCGGTTACTTTCAAAACGTTTCGCTTTATGAAGCATGCCTTCAGAAATATCGATGCCCATGATCTGATGCCTGGTATACAACGGTATATGTGATCCATTGCCAATACCAATCTCCAGCAGCTTGCCGGGCAGGGCACTATTCACTTCCCCGATCAGGGCTTTTCTTTGTCCTTTTAAAAAGTAGTTGATGACAGGATAAAGAAAAGATAGCTGGTTATAAAAAGCCCTGGTAGAATAATGCACCTGTGAAATTTAAGATGATTAATTGTCCTTCGTGAAGACCCGCTCTCCTCCCCTCCGTTTCACCTTCATCTGTTTTTTCGCGGCGTCGAACTCAATGATGACAGCACCTTCAATCTGAAACTTATCGGGCCCCATTGCTTCAAGTGGCGCAGCTCCTTCCGCACCCGGCTTCACGTAAAGGATGGTACCTTCTCTGGTGATCGTAAATTTCACAGGCGCTTCGGGGTTCGAATATACACCTACGTATTTGTCCAGTAGTTCCGTACTTACTTCGATGGTTTCGAACCTGGGGATCTCAAAAGGTTTGTTGTAGCAGATGTCGACAACCCCGCCTACAATATTGCCTACCGGGTACACTTTTGCGTTGGTCGTGTAGGCGACTGCCAGCTTTTCTTCCGGCAGGTAAGCGAGCCAGGCTCCATAATTGTCGGCCCCGCCCGTATGGCCGTAGAAGGTCTTGCCGGCAAACGCGAAGGAGTCCATGCCCAATCCTTCGCCATCCCTGAGCGTTATCATCTGGGCAAGACTCTGCCGGGCAATCAATTTCCCGTCAAACAGCGCATGGATGAATTGGGCCATATCGTTCGGGGTTGAGATAATGGCGCCCGCGCTGAAAAGGAGGCTTGGATGCGTCTCGCCGCCCTGTTTCCATTCATTGCCAAGCCTGAAATAAGTAAGACTTTCATTTTTGCTCACATCGATGTTTCCCGTTGCCAGGTAGGTATCCCGGAGCCCGATCTTTGAGCTGATCCTTTCCCCGAGTGCTTCCCCATAGGATTTTCCGGTCACCTTTTCGATGATAAGTCCCAACAGGAAATAGCCGGAATTGCTGTAGAGATGTTTGGTGTCCGGTTCAAAATCAGGCATGCCTTCGGTAATAAGGGCAAGCATTTCATCTTTCGTGATGGGCGTGCTTGATTTCCTTTGAGGATCGGATTTTATATTAGGAATGCCGCTGCGGTGCGAGAGTATTTGCAGGATCGTGATGTTGGGAGCGTTCGGTACCTGCGGAAAGAATGTGGAGAGGGGATCAGTCAGTTTCAACTTTCCCTCCTCAACGAGTTGCAGGATCATCGTAGCGGTGAACATTTTTGTGATCGAACCGATCCGGAACCTGCTCGCCCCGGTCAAAGCTTTCTTTTCCGTTCCGTTGATCTGGCTGTAGCCGATAGCACGCGTGTACAGCAGCTTGCCATCTTTGGCGATCGTCAGGCTCCCCATCGCTTTATTCTTTTCTGCGAGCCGGTCAAAAAAAGAGTCGAGTTTTACTTTGTCGATAGCCTGCGTGTAGCCTGTAGTGAACAGCACACATGCCGTGATTACCGCAAATAGTGTCTTGTTTTTCATATCTATACTTTATTTAAACCCAAACAGGAATGGAAACAAAAAGGCAACGATCATTGCCCAGAGACAGTAAACAGGCAGGAAGAAGGCAATGGCCTTTCCTACATGCCCGATGGCCGCCTTCCCCAGTATTACCCTCACCAGTTGCGTAGTGACCAATAAAAGATTTATTAAGATCAACACATTGCTGCCCAGCACCGCAGCCCTGTTGGGCGTAATACCCCCTGCTGAAATGCGGAACAAAATGGCCGACAGCGCAATGCCATTCACAACAACAGTAACCAGCGACAGCAGCACCAGTATCCAGATCTCCGCCTGGGTTTTGGTTGTCTTGGTTGATTCGGCAACAGAAAAGAAAATGATGGCCATCACACCAATCAATAAGGCATTATAGATCAACAAAAAGTCGCGGTCATTGTAAGGATTTTTGGCAGAAGTAATGATGGCGATGAGATAAATGATCAACATCACCAATACCAGAGGGCTGAACATTTTGGCGATCACCGGCGACACTTTACCTACCAGTTGCGGATTGGTATTAATAAGATAGCTGCCTATAATGGGAGCAGCAGGAAGTCCGAATAGGACAATGTTTTCAAAATAAAACTGCTCTATCTGAAGCCCGATCAATGAGAAAAGCCCAATCGTGATCGCACTAAGAATACCGGCAGCGATCACGATAAGCGTAGTCATCACGATCAGGTCGCCGTTATAACTTAAATACCCAAGCCGTCTATCAACATTGTTGCGCTGATCATTCACAAATGCAAAACCTGTTATCGACCATAGGAAGAAGGGTAAATGAATGCACGATAAAATGAGTGTATCACTCTTCGCCGACACCGGAAGTGTATTGATAAAGATCAAACCACCCAGCATGGCGGCAACTATAAAAGCAATTCTACCGGCCGATAACTTATTCTTCCAGGCAAACCAGGCCGTCAGGATCGGGAAAATGATAAAGCCTGCATTCCGGCTATAGAAAAATTCCTCCTCTATATGAAAAATGGCCGGCAGCTTGGCCACCACACCCGCCACCAGCGCTGCCATCATCACCAGTAGTAATTCACGGGTTGTACCCCAGTTGATCTCATCACCCGGGTAATTCAATCTTTCATGCCAGCAATCTGCCAGCGTAAAGCCTTTAAAGTCCGGATACAGAGCGCTGAACTCCCGCTTAAACTGTCCTTTATTCGTTCTGTACAGGTGTTCAAGTTCCCTGGGGTCATTTATATACCTGATAATTTTATCTTTCATATACTGTCGGGTTGGTTATCTGGTGAAATGCTTAGGTTATGATGTGTTGAGAAGATCAATCCCAGTACGTACCGTCCAATCCCAAAATAATCCCAAGCCATAGTCCAATGACAAACACAAGCACACTCAAAATAATAGCGAAGGTTTTGTTCAACCTGAGGAGGTTATGATAATGCACAAGGCAATAGTTGCATAAACCGCCCATGGCCCCGGCCAACGGAACGATGATCAGCGGTTGTATTCGCCAAAACCTTGGCCAGGCCGGATTAGGCTCCCCGGCTGTGAACAGGAAAAAGGAGATCAGTAATAAGCCAATCCCCGCTCCCACCGACATTCGCTTCATTAAAGAAGGCGTATCCAGCTGTATTCCTGCATTGTCTTTGGGTGTCATGTTGGTTGTGTTTTAAAAGTATAAAGTGAATTAATAGTTGTTTTGCTATCGCCTAAGGGTGTTATGTTGATAAGTTTGAAAGAACTTTGCCGTTCAAAGTATTTAGACAAAAAAATATAGCCGGTACCATCATCGTCAAAACAAAAACCAACAGGCATCCCTGCCTGTCGAAGGACTGTAAAAGGGCTTTTCTTTCCGACTTCATTTCTATCTATTTCTGTGATTGAATAAGTTTTTCCATGGCTTTCAGGTGGTCATTGAACGCCTTCCTGCCCGGTTTCGTCATGAAATATTTAGTGTTAGGCTTTTTGCCCACAAATGATTTCTTCACACCAATAAAGTTTTCATTTTCCAGTGCCTTAAGGTTACTGGCCAGGTTACCATCTGTTACATCAAAATAGTCCTTGAGTGCATTAAAATCAAGCGTATCATTAACAGCCAGTATCGACATAATGCCAAGTCTGATCCTGCGTTCAAACGCCTTATGTAAACCATCAGTTAAGGTGCTCATCTTTCGTACCTGTAATGCATATAAATGCCATAAATAATATGGACCAGCCCAAAGCCTGCAGCCCAGCACAATAAGCCATACTCAACAAACCAGCAGCCGATCAACCCCAATCCTATCTCGATAAGGCCTAAACTTCTCACTTCTTCATAGGTATACTTGCTGGCGCTATACAAGGCCAGGCCATAAAACAATAAGCTGAAAGGCGCAACGAAACCAATCAATCCTTTGGAGATCAGGATCAGGATCAACAGCCCACCTGTCAACAAGGGAACCCCCATGTTGATCACCAGCCGCCTGGCAGTAGAATTCCAAAACTTCTCCCCTCTTTTATGCGCATTCCGGTAAGAAAGAAATACAGCCGTGCCGATAGACAGTATCAATACAACGATGGATAAGAAGATAACCATCAGCAGGTTAGCTGGAAATCCATCCGGGTTTGAGGTACTGTTATCTATCTGTGCAGGATTAAAATCAAAGAACTGCCAGGCGATCCAGGCGCCTGCCAAAGCATAAATTCCCGCCATAATACCGGCCAGGCCCGAGAGCGACATAAACCTGGAAGACCGCTCCATCATAGCGCGCATCTCCGCTATATCCTGGATATAATGCTGTTCTTCATCTTGCATTGAAAGTACTTTGTATTTCAAAGCTAATGCAAAAACCGGACTCCCGCAAGGGCCTGGAAGATTTTTTAATTATCCCCCTTTTGAATACCCAGTTTCTTCATTTTAGACCTTAAGGTGGTGGGAGGTATCTTTAATATTTCGGCTGCTCCCCCAGCACCCCATATTCTGCCATGGCACTTTCTGAGCACATTGATGATATAGTCACGCTCATTTTCTGCAATTGTCTTTTGCTGCAACGGCTGGTTCATGCCGGCGCCCTCCTGAACAAATAAGGTGGGAAGCAATAATTCTTCAATGACCGTTCCTTTTGCAAGCAACACACTCCTTTCTATTAAGTTTTCAAGCTCCCGGATATTCCCCGGCCAATGATAGGCCCGTATACTTTGTAATACCTTATCCGACAAGCCGGTAACTTTCTTTCCGACCTTACGATTGTAATACCGTATAAAATGATCGGCCAGTGCAGGTATGTCTTCCGTTCGTTCACGCAAGGAGGGTAATTCAATGGGGAATACATTCAGCCGGTAATACAGGTCAAGCCGGAAACGTCCCTCGGCCACTTCTTTTTCCAGTTTACGGTTGGTGGCTGCTATGACCCTGACATCCACCCTGGTAATATCTGTTGCACCGATCCTTTCAATGTATTTTTCCTGCAATACCCTTAGCAATTTCACCTGCAGATCGGGCGGCATCTCACCGATCTCGTCCAGGAAAATGGTTCCTTTATCTGCTTTTTCGAATTTCCCGATCCGCCTGTCCAGCGCTCCTGTAAAAGCGCCTTTTTCATAGCCAAACAATTCCGATTCTATCAATGTGGGAGGCAGCGCCGCACAATTAATTTTCACCAATGGGTGCTTCTTCCGCGACGACAGGTTATGTATACAATCAGCCACCCGTTCTTTGCCCGTTCCGCTCTCACCCAAAATAAGCACAGAAGTATCTGCCGGGGCTACCTGCGTAATAAGATCAAATACATTCAGCAGCAAATGGCTATTGCCGATAATACCTTCAAAGCCGGGAATATTCGAAGTCTTATGATCATTGATAGATAACGGGACTTGCTTCTTTGGATTCTTACCATTTTCCAGGCCATTTGCCCCGGGAGGTTTTTGTTCAATAAGTCGTATAAGGCTTTGTTGCAAACGCTGGAGCAGGGCAATATGTTCTGTGTTATAACTGTCAGGCCTGCGACTGTAGAAGCAAAAAGTGGATACATCTCCGTTTTGCAAAGCCAGCGGGAATATAAGCAAGGATCTTATCCCAAATGTTTCCCTTACTAGCCTTCGCAAGGAAGATTGCTGAGCAATTTCCTCAAATGCCTCATGGTTGTAAAATGCAGCGGCAGTTTCTTTACACGATACAGCAAGTATCTTCATCAATTCCTCCACAGGGGTGCCTGAAACCATTACCAGTTCTTTTATCCCGATCGTTTGGTATTCATTAAAACCCGTTCTTAAAAAACTGATCGCGCTGTCTGCCATGTCCCCTGGATCATCAAAGGCAATAGCCAGGTAGTCGAAAGATATAGCCTGTTGGATGATCCTGCCTGATTGCAGCATTTTTTCTTTCCAGGCAATATTGTCGGTTACCATTTTCTCCAGTTGTTGTATCAAGGCAGCTTCCCTCCTTTCCCGGGTTTCGCGACTGTGCTCATGACGGTACTGGGCAATTTCCAGCGTGATCAACAGGTCTTTTTCCCGGAAAGGTTTTAAGATAAAGCCATCAGGCTCCGTCGTCTTGGCTGCAGCCAGTATATGTTCATTTGAATTGGCCGACAGGTAAATGAAAGCAATATTTTCTGCCCTCAATTGTTTGGCCAGGTCAATGCCCGTAAGTTTGCCTTTCAAAAAAATATCAAGCAGTACAAGTCCGGGTTTTTCTTTTTTGATCATTTCCTGCGCAATGGGAACGGAACGCGCAATGCCACAAACTTCATAGCCTGCTTTTCTGAGTATAAGCTGTAGGTCATTTGCTTCAACAAACTGGTCTTCGACGATGAGTACTTTCTTATTCACTTTCAATGTTAATTATTAGCAACAAAAGATTCAGTTAGCGCATCGGGTCGCCTGGCGTCGGGGTTACTTTCAAAGGATATTTTGATCGTAGTGCCATTATTGTTTCCAATGGAAAAATGCCCGTCCAGGTCCTCGCTCAGTCCCGCCATCAAACTCATTCCCAACGAACCGGGTCTGTTATGATCAGCATGAGCAGGCATACCGATGCCATTATCTGCAACAATAAGCAGGTACTGACCAGCAGCGGTATTGGAAAGCGTAATAGTAATGATGCCTGCCCTGTTTTCCGGGAAGGCATATTTAATGGCATTGGTGATCGCTTCATTCAAAATCAGGCCCAGCGGAACAGCCTGGCTCACGTCCATTTCGAGCGGCTCAATATGGTATTCAAAACGAATACGCTGGCCTGTATTAAAGCTGTCGCCCAGGTAGGATACCAATTCCCGGATGTAAAACGACATATCGATGGAGGAAAGGTTTTCAGCGTTGTATAATTTTTGATGGATCAATGACATGGCGTGTACCCGGTGCTGGCTGTCATGAATCGCAGTAAGTGCAGTTTCATTATCAATATACGCCGACTGTGAGTTGAGCAGGCTCATCACAATCTGCAGGTTGTTCTTAACACGGTGATGGATCTCCTTCAGCAACCATTCCTTTTCATCCACCAGATGTTTTAAAGAGAGATTTTGTTGGGCGATCTCGCGTTGTTGTGCTTCTAGTTTTCGATTGGTCCTTTGCTTCAACCTGTAACGATTGTACAACAAGGCCACAATGATCACCAGCAGGCCCACCACGGCGAAACTTATATTCCTCAAAACCGCTCCCTGGCTAAGTTCACTTTTTTGAAACAGGATATTCTCTTCCTTTAACTTAATAAGCGAGTCTTTCTGCGCAGTTGAGTAAGCGATTTTCAATTCTTCTATCTGCTTAATTTTGGCCGCTGTGGAGATGGTATCATTGATCCTTTGGGCCGCCCGCAAATGTTGAATGGCAGAAAGATAATTGCCTCGTGCCGAATCCAATTTAAAAAAGAAATGACTTCTGTATAACTCTGTATTAATATTGGGGCCTCTGCTGGCATTGCCTGATTTTGGCAGATCATCCATTGCTTGCTCAAAATATGCCTCGGCTTTGCTGTATTGCCCCGTAGCAAAATAAAAGGATGCCAAAAAATCATAGGCGCCATAATCACCGGCTATTGCCTTTCGCTTTATCTGACTATCAAGGAGCTTGATCAGTTCGTGGCAATACCGCTCCGCCATTTCGTTTTTATTGACGGCGGCGTAACATTGGGCCAGGCTTAAGAGCCTATTCCTTTTTTCCCAAAACCCCTGCGGAACAATGGTCTTGCTTTTATCAAGGATCAGGTTAAGCGCTTCCACCGGCCGGTGTAATTTTATCAGATCATCTGTTATAGAACGGGTTGTTGTATAGACATCGTCCGTTCGGTTGATGGCGATCAGGTAGTTTAATCTTTTGAGATTCCATTCTGCTGCTTCAGATCTACTGCCTGTTGAATTATAATTATTAACTACTCTTATATAAAAATTGCCGAGGTAAACAGAGTCCAGCGATGTGTGTATATGCTTTATCGTTTCCAATGAATAATACAATGCTTTCTCTAAATTACCAGCATCATAAAATATACCGCCAAGCAGGTCGTAAGTAAAACAGATCCGTGGATAATCACCGGCTTTCTGTTCTTTAGCAATTTCAATCAATTCTTTTACCGCCATATCTAATTTACCCTGCTGATAGTGAATATCAGCCATCTCCTTTCTTGCCCAAAACTCATTTACCTTATCGTTCAGCGCCCTGCAACTCTGGAGAAGGTGACCCAAAAAATCAAGTTTTACCGGGTAACTATCGCCTCCCAATTTTAGGTTGTAAAAACTTATAAGTTCCAACACCCATGCCTCCAGTTGTTCATGCCGGATCAACCTGGGTGCACGTTGAAATAATTCATTAAATACATTTTTGATGGCGGCGGCTTGCACGGGCTCCTTCGAATCATAACAACGCGACAACTCCAGGTAAGCAAGGGACAGGTAAAACTCATCATTCGAGGTATGCAGTTGTCCGATTGCCTGGGTTGCCAATTGCTTTCCAAGGTCTGTATTACCGCTTTTTATAGCAAGGGAAGATTCGTATAATAAAATGCGGCCATCACGTTCGCCTGTTATTTGCCCGGTGTTTAGTGCTTTTGCATTCCTGATGTACAAAGCCGCACCGTCTATATCAGATCGTTCGGTTCCATCATTGCGTAAATGGTAAGCCGCCAACCGTAAAAGGCGATCGATACGGGTGGTATCATCCATTTTTTTATTCAACGATCTCAGCAAATTACTTACCTCGGCAGGGCTTAAATTGCGTGTTACTATTGCCTGTCCACGCGTAAGCTCCGTAAGCAGCAGCAATATTATTATAATGATCAACTTTGTCATGATTCCCAAACAGTTTGCTTAAAGCATAAATATTACATGAATACGCCAGCTTCATTATGGGTATTTGTACGGAATGGAATGCGCCAACAGGCTGTGCAGAAATAGGCTGATGATCGATATGGCAGTCAGTCAGTAAATCGTTTGTTCAATCACGCAGGATAGGGTTTATGGCTGTAGGCCTCCTCTGAAGTTACTGCTTTATTTCGTAGCAAGTTGTCCGGCGCTACGTTATTTCGTAGTGATCATTTATGAACGACTAATACTAGCCACTGATTTCTAGGGCTTTATTGAACTGGCATATTGTATGAGGTTTCTTTTTCGTAATCAAATTTTCAAGCTATTTAAAAATTGAACAATGAAAAAAAGTAAAACTACACTCGCCAGTGCAGTGGTCACAGGAGCCCTCCTGATGCAAGGGGCAGCAGGCGCTGTAAGCGCACAAAGCGGACCTTCCATCACTGCCCCGCCCGATGAAGCCATCCGCCCCTTCGGCAAGATCCATGTTCCGGAAGCGGAACTGGTTGATCTTAAACGGCGGATCTTAGCCACCAGGTGGCCGGAAAAAGAACCTGTTAACGATCAATCCCAGGGCACTCCACTGGCAACTGTAAAAGCGCTTGCCAACTATTGGGCTACAGCATACGATTGGCGTAAAGTGGAAGCAAGACTGAATGCCTTACCTCAGTTTATTACTGAGATAGATGGACTTGACATTCATTTTATTCACGTGAAGTCAAAGCACAAAAATGCCTTGCCGATCATCGTCACACATGGCTGGCCTGGTTCAGTCATTGAGCAACTGAAGATTATTGGTCCCCTTACCGATCCTACTGCCTTTGGTGGAAAAGCTGAAGATGCCTTTGATGTGGTGATACCTTCTATGCCGGGTTACGGATATTCGGGCAAACCTACCTCCACCGGTTGGGGCCCCGCCCATATTGCCGATGCCTGGGTAACCCTGATGAATCGGCTTGGATATGAAAAATTCTATGCACAAGGCGGCGATTGGGGTGGCCTCATCACCGATATCATGGCAGCACAGCATCCCGATAATGTATTGGGCATCGCCACCAATTTCCCCTGCGCAGCTCCTGTTGAGATCGACAAGCTAGCCTGGGCCGCAGCACCGGCGCCAGCTGGCCTTTCCGATGAGGAAAAAAAGGCCTACGAGCAATTGGTCTTTTCCTACAAGCATGTCACCTACGCTTACATTATGGGAGCCCGGCCGCAAACCCTGCTCGCAACAGCGGATTCGCCTGTGGGCCTCGCCACGATATTTCTTGACCACGACCAACCCAGTTTGGCAATGATCTCACGCGTATTTGAAGGGAAGTCTGAAGGACTCACGCGCGATGATGTTCTTGATAACATTACGCATATCTGGTTGACGAACTCAGCGGTTTCCGGGTACCGGCTTTATTGGGAGAATAAGTATGCCTTTTTACAACCACAAGGCGTCAAAGTCCCCGTTGTCGTGAGTGCTTTTCCCGATGAACTCTACCAGGCTCCGCGCACCTGGGCCGAGAAAGCCTATCCCAAAATGATCTATTACAAGAAACACAACAAGGGTGGCCACTTCGCTGCCTGGGAACAACCCGAAGCCCTCGTTACTGATATCCGCGAAGGATTCAGATCATTACGCAATTGATGGCATGTGAACAACGCAAACTGTAGCGTCAGAAAAAAGCCCCGTTTACCTATTGGCAAGCGGGGCTTTGCTGTGAGGGCAGCCTATCTCGTTACTGATCAGTTGAACGACTGCCTGAAGTCCAGCGGCGACACATTTGTCTTCGCCTTGAATAATTTGCTGAACGACTGCGGATGTTCAAAGCCTAATTCATAAGCTATCTCACTGACCGATAGATCAGTAGTCGATAACTTCTCCTTGGCTTTTTCAATGATCTTATCATGGATATGCTGCTGCGTGCTTTGGCCAGTCAGCGCTTTCAGTAATCCACTTAAATAATTGGGCGACACGTTCAATGTTTCAGCCACCCATTGCACCGTTGGCAATCCTTTTTGTGCCAACCCATCTTCCCTGAACCAGGCCGTAAGCATATCCTCCAGGCGCTCAAGCACCCTGTGATTGGCTATTTTGCGTGTAATGAATTGACGCTGGTAAAACCTTTCTGAATAGGTCAGCAACAATTCAAGCTGGGCAATGATCACCTTCTGGCTGAACTTATCAATGTTCGAATGATATTCCTGCTGAATGTTTTGCATGATGCCCCCAATGATCGTTTCTTCTTTCTCAGAAAGGAACAAGGCTTCGTTGACCGAGTAGCCGAAATATTCATACTGTTTGATGGTTTTAGCCAAGGGCGTATTCCACAAAAAGTCGGGATGCACGAACAGCATCCAACCCGATTGCTTCAAGGTCGTATCCTCTTCTACCTCAATTTTCAGTACCTGGCCGGGCGCCATAAAGAACATCACCCCTTCATTAAAATCAAAATCCTGCTGGCCGTATTTCATCTTTCCATGGAACCCTCTTTTCATGGCAATGGAATAAAAATCTTTCACATAACCCGGTTCATTGGCCGTCAACCGCGTCATCAATGATGCATCGATCACACTGATCAATGGATGCTCAGGCTTAGGCAATTCCCTAAACTTATGAAACTCACTGATCGTTTTAAACCTGATAGTTTGCTTTTCTGCCATAACACAATTTAATTAATGTCCTGCATAAGCCGCTGCAAATTCCCTGGCGAAGTCCTTCAACTTTACCTTGCCCATTTGTGCTGGCCTGTTGCGATTATAATCTTCTGACAATAACCCGCTGTGCAGAGCACCATACATTTCCACGAGGCCCGCAGCAATTTGTTTATTCATCCCAATGGTCACTAATCTGCTCTCTACTTCTTCGTTGCTGATCAGTATCCATGGCAGGTCAGGCTTTCCAATGGCGGCGCCTAAAATACGGGCTACTTCATGGCCCGATAGCTCTTCGCTGGCTACATACCGTATTTTTCTTCCCGCAAACGGTGTCACCAATTCTTCCGCGGCCACATCAGCAATGTCAAAGGGAGACACCCAGGGTATGATAGCATCTGCACCATAGTTTGCCGCAATCATTCCTGCTTTTTTGATCATATCCACATAAGCCAGCAGATTGTAGTAGAATGAAGTCGGTCGTAAATGCGTGATGCTGATATCCGCTGGCAGCTTATTCAGGATATTCTGCACATCATGGGCGCCAAGCAGGATGCCGTTGTCTTTATCCAGATGCGCGCCAATGCTGCTGAGGTTCACCACCCGCCTTACGCCCGACCGTTCAATGGCCTGTGCATAGTTATGGCCAAGGCTCCTGTAATGCGCCATCAGATCAAAACCTGGATCAAAATAGTTGTTGGGCGGCACCATTACGTACACCGCATCTGCTCCTGTGAAAGTAGCTGTAAGAAAAGCAACATCCTCCAGGGAACCAATGGCCGCCCTGGCGCCTATAGCTTCAATGTCTTTTTCCCTGGCCGGCTGACTGCTGATAACCGTCACGGCATGGCCTTCTTGCACCAACCTGCTGGTGAGTGGTTTGCTGATATGTCCTAACGAACCTGTAACAATGATTTTCATTTTGCTGTTTTTATTGCTGCAAAGCTCCGCAGCAATAAAGTAGCCCGTGTAGCCAAATCTATTGTTCTTGTAGTTAAATACACGTGGCACGATATCGAAGCAAGGGTCGAAGTAAACGACTGCCGATTGCCGACTGCCGTTTACCGGTTCGTCTCACTCACCCAATGAAAAGGCCGCTCCGACAATGGAAAAGGCGCCGTTCTCCTGCGCAATAACAGGTACATCGAATCCTTATTCGGATAACTGGTTAATTCCACCCATACACTATCTTTGATATGATAGCTGAATCGTACGAGGAATGTGGAGTCGGTGGAGGTCCGTCTTAGGGATATCACCTGCACAGCACTGTCAAACTTAGCGTTAAAGTAACCACGACCATATCGCTGGCGGAAACGCTTGTCGGCTGTTTTGATACTGCCGTCGTCGCTCTTTTCAAATACCATATTTTGCCAGTATAAACTATCGGGTTTGCTGATATCGATCGTATCTCCGTGAGAGGTCTGCCTTATTACATCATAGATGCCTGTTGGAATAGGTATCGTTCTTGTAACGGCGGAACGGCGTTCTGCTGCGGGAATGGCATACTCCAGTTGTGCATAGAGCACCAGCGCTACAAAGATCCATTTGGAAGCGATCGCAATGATACGGCCTCTTTTCGATTCGAATGGCTGCAGGAACACCGGGCTGGGTGTGGCTTGCAGCTGTACGAAGAAACGGTACAACCTGGGCAGCTCCTGTGCCAGCAGGTACAGGCACAACACCACCATCGAAATAGCGTTGATCTTTACCGGTATATCATAGCTCAGGTTCAGCATCATCACGTTGAAGAAAACACCCGTAGCGATCAGTACCCCCAGCGTGGCCGTTTTGCGGAAGAGCAACAGGATGGCCGCCAGTACTTCCATAGCGCCCGAGAAGAACTGATAGGGAGTGGAATAGCCCACAAACATCCACGAGAAACGCATGGGCAGGTAGTCGCCCAGGGGCGTGGCAAATTGACTGAGGCTGGGAAATGGCATCTGCAGGCAAAACAATTTAATAATGCCATAAAGAAAGCCTGTCATAATGATAAAGTACCGGATGCCCAGGCAGAACCAATAATTGAGTACCGTATAGTTTTTTCTTTTGCGGTCCAGGAGCGACCAGATAAGCGTGCCGGCAATAGCCAGGGTAAGGCTCATGCAAACCTCCATCCACTGTTCCGGGTAATCACCGTTCCCATTGGGCGTTTGCGTATTGGGGGGGATATGGAAAAGATGCTCATTGAAAAAAACCGCGGTCGCCCTGTAGGCGATATAATAGTTCCGCACTATGAAATCCGTGCCGGGCACCACGCCCACAAGGTTCCAGGGACCCAGGAAGATACAATAGAACAGAAAGAAAAAGCGGAATACTATTCTTTGCCACCAGGCCCAGGGGCCTGTAAGCGTTGCAGGGAACTTCATAAAACAGTTGGTTTGACCTTAAGATACATAAAATACTGTAAACCCATGGGCGCCCCGCATTCATGGAGTTAATCCATCCTCACCTTGCGTTGGTCCCATGACCGAAAACAGACGGTTCAAGCCCTTCTTGCAGGCAAGACATGCCATTTTATCAGGTTGTTAAGAAATCCAATTAATTTAAACATATTGAAACATTTCGATGTTTCTATGTATCTTTGTAGTCAGTACCGCAGCTGCGGTCCCCTGCAAAGCTGTTAGCCGGTGGATGCACAAGTACTTTTGGGCATACACCCTTTTCCAACGATTTTATTGCCTGTATCACAGAAGCAAAACGACGATCCCTGCTTTTACAGCAGCTGATCGCAGCTCTTTTTTTATTTAATCGAACCATTCAGTTATCCCTATTTATGAAAAGGTCTATCTACATCATGGCCCTGGGGGCCTTCGGCATCATTACTACAGAATTTGGCGTCATCGGTATCCTCCCTGCTATCGCCCGGGAATTCAATATTTCCATTGATACAGCGGGATGGCTGTTGAGTGGCTTTGCCCTTACCATTGCTTTGACAGGCCCCTTCACTACCCTGCTTACCGCAAAGATCAATCGCAAGGTGATCATGTGCCTGGTGCTGGCCATCTTTGTATTATCGAATGTACTTTCGGCATTCTCCACCAGCTTTGCCATGCTGATGATCGCCCGCATTTTACCTGCATTCCTACATCCTGTATTCTGGGCAGTGGCCACCGTAGCAGCTTCCAAACAAGTAGAGCCAAAAGATGCGCCCAAAGCCGTATCGGTGGTGCTGGGCGGCTTAAGCATCGCTACCGTACTGGGTGTACCCATTACTACTTATGTAGCTGATCTGTTCAACTGGCAGGCCTCCTTCCTCCTCGCCGGCATCATCAACCTGGTGGCCTTTGCTGCCCTGGTGTTCCTGGTTCCTACAATGCCTGTTACGGAAAAAACTTCTGTTCAAAACCAGCTCGTCATCTTGCGCAAAGGACAGCTATGGGTAAACCTGGTGGCCACCCTCATCATGATCGCGGGTATGTTTGCTACCTATGGCTACCTGGCCGAATATTTGGGAAAGATCTCCCACATGAGCGGAGGCCAGATCAGCCTGATGTTGTTGTTGTTTGGCGGCACCGGTATTGTGGGCAACTGGCTTACCGGTATTGCACTGAGTAAAAATGTACAGCTTACTACGCGGGTATTCCTGCTTTCACTGATACTGATCCACTTTGCCGCTTATACCTTTGGAGGTTTGTTTGTACCAATGGCCATCATCATTTCGATATGGGGATTTATTCATACCGGAGGTTTCCTCATCGGACAAACACGTTCTACCTCCGTGGCGCCCGAAGCGCCTGAGCTGGCCGCCAGCCTGATGGTCTCTTTCGGTAATGCCGGTGTCACACTCGGTACCCTGTTGGGAGGTTTTATTATTAACGCTTTCGGTGTACAGGAAGTGATCTGGATCAGCTCCCTCCTGCTGTTGATCACTTTTGGACTCACCTTTGTAAAAGTGGGTAAAAAAGAAAGGGTGGCTGAAGCCCAGCAGGAAGAGGAGGAAGCAATGACCGAAGAACCCGCCCTGGTGGAAACAGAACAAGTGGTGGTGGGCTAAGGTATTCGTAGGCCGGCCTGGCTGGCCTATGTTTTATACAGTAAGAACTTTTCTTTCAACTCAATCGTATTCTGCACATCCAGCTTTTCAAAAGCCCGCCTCCGGTAGGTGCTGATGGTAGTGATGTCCAGGTTCATTTTCTGGGCGATTTCTTTTGTGCCAATTCCTATGGCAAGATATTCCACTACCTCCAGTTCCCTGTCGGACAACAAATCAATAGGATTTTGCGTAAGATGGATCCTCGTAGTACTCAGCAAGGATTCTTTCAATTCATCACTGATATATACCTGACCATTAAGAATGCTGCGAATGGCCTTTTCCAGTTCTTCGATGGAGTTTTGTTTGCATAGAAAACCACGGACCCCTTTTTCCAAGAACCGCCTGGCATATATCTTCTCCGCGTTCATAGTATAGACCAGGATATTGGTCTGCTGGCTGCAGGCTTCGATCTGTTGGATGACCGATAAAATATTCCCATCGGCCAACACCATATCAAGTATGGCATACTGTATCTTTTCGCGGGAAAGTATCTGTGCTACTGCTGCACAGGAACTGGCTTCAATGAAGTGGTATTTTTTAGAAATGCTTTCGATCAGCATCCTGATCCCACGCCGGACTATCTCATGGTCGTCGGCAATCAAAACAGTCTCCATTGGTATACACAGGCTTGGTGGTACAATTTGGTTGGGTACCTGGCAATTTAAATCATTTAAGCCATATCTTAGTTAATCACCATATTATGAGTCCGCTATTTTCCCGAATTGAATCGTAACCGTAGTCCCCTTGCTTACAAGACTATCCACTTTCATGCTGCCATCTACAAGGCGCAGCAAGTCTTTGATAATGATATACCCAAACTGGTATTTTGATGTTTCTCCGATGGCATAACCGGCCACAAAGGTTTCTGTATTGTTTAGTTTGCTGACCAATTCCGGAGACATACCCGCGCCGGTATCCGTAATCTTCAATACCAATCCTTCATTTGTGTTTTCGCTTTTAATGCCGATGCCTCCCTTTGCAGTATACTTCATCGCATTCATGGAAAGATTATATACAATGACCCCAATGGCCTGCCGGTATTGGACTATCTCCAGCTGTTCCGGAACATCAATATCAAAGTCCAGCCCTTTTTCTTTTGCCAGCGTAGCAGGTATTTCAACCGCCTCAGAAACCATCTCCTGCAGGTTGAACTTTTCAGGCTTCATTTTTACTGACTGGTGGTGAAACTTGATCCAGTTCAGGATGTTTACCGAAAGGGATTCCAATTCCTGGGCAACATTGGCAATGAAGCTGGCTGTTTGGTATTCCGTATCGGATTCCTGGAAACCTTCTCTCAGTTTTTTGCTCATATACCCCATAAATTTGAGGGGACTGATCATATCATGGCTGATGATACCAATCAGTCTTGCTTTGATGTTGTTGTCCTCTTCCAGTCTCACCTGCTGTATCTGTAATTGCCTGAGCTGGGTTTCGAGTTGCTGGCTTTGTTGTGCCAGATCTTTGGTTTGCAATGTTACGAGTTGCTGCAACTCTTCTTTTCGCTTCGCGATCCTCGCCGTTCTCCATTTTACCAATCCCCCTGTTAAGGCAATAAAACCCAGCACGCAAAGCATATAAAACCACCAGGTCTGGAACCAGGGTTCCAGGATACGGAACCTGATGGTGGTAGTTCCGAACTGATCCGGCCCAAATCCATTCCTTACCCGCAGGTGTAAGGTGTAGCTGCCTGGTTTTAACCCACCAAACTGAAGGATATTATTCTGAAGGATGTCTTGTGTTTCCCATTCATCGTTATAGGGTTCCAGTTTATAAGAGAAGTAAATGTTTTCCGGGTTGCCAAAGTAGGGCATTGTCAGCCTGAAGCGCAGGTTGCGGGCATAATAAGGAAGGGCCTGCAAATAATCATCATTTACCTGGTGTAATGCTGAGTCTATCCGTACTTCATCAACAAAGAGCTGTCCTGCCGGTGGCGGGCTATGTGGCTGCCCGGGATCGAGGAGCGCTATGCCGTTCATAGTAGGAAATGACAGCCGGTCATTGCTCAGCTTTATGGCGCAGGGTTGGCAGCCCCCGTTAAACTCTGTATTTACTATGCCATCTTCTTTTCCAAAGTACTGGTAGTATATTTCAGGCAGGTCTTTTTCAAAGGCTATTGTCAAAGCCTGCAGGCTTACTTTAAACAGTCCGTGGTTGGTGCTGATCCAGCAATATCCTTTTTCATCCGGCATAAAGCAATGCGCATACGAAAGGTATTTATTCTTATCGAGCGGCATCTTTTTTACCTGGCCGTTCTTGTACATATAGAATCCCTGTCCATAGGTGCCGATCAACAGGTAATCGCCATACTTGAGCAAGCCCCTTGTCTTCGTGGTGAGGCCGGGAATGGGGATCGTGTCGAGCGCCGCCGGTCTGTCCAGGTGAAAGAGCACCGGTTTTTCTGCAGCAATGGCCAGTGTGCCCCGTTCCCATACTATCGCCGCATCGGGCGCCAGGGAACCTTTTAGGTCCCGGTTAATGTTAGTTGGTATTGTATAGATTACCTGATAGCCGTCGCCGGTGATATCGGCTATTACCAGTTCCGTAACAACATACATGCGGCCATTCATTTCCGCAAATACCATCTTGGCGGCTTCCTTAGTAGCAGAAATTTTTACCAGACGGCGATCGCGGTGATAGTAGTGAAAAATGGTATCCAATGAAGAGTACCAGCAATCGCCCTGGCTATCTTTGTAGATGCTGCTGCCGGGGAACCGGAGGGCTGGCTTTCCGTTGATCAGTGTGCCTGCTGTTGTAAAGCTGAGTCCTGAAGCTGTGGTAACCGTCCCAGATATAGCTTCTATCTGTCCATATTCTTCTTTGCCTGCTTCGATACCGGGTTCTGCCCGCACCGGGCGTATGAACGGGGTTTTGATAACGTAGAGGCCGTTTGTTTCACTCCCTAAAAAAAGGATGTGCTGCTCTTCCCAGACCTGGACACAAGTGATATGGCTGTTGGGCGGGCAGCAATCCCGGCATACCAACTCCAGATGAAGACTGTCGTTCCTGCCCGTCAATTTCCAGATATTGGATTGATCCATGATGACGGGTGCGTCCATGCCCGGCATCCATAAAAGAGGCGGTATTTTGTTCTTCCAATTGTTACCCGGGGGCAGTCCGTGGAGGCGAACGGGTATCGCTTGTCCGAGGCTATCGTTGTACCAGACAATATCGAGGGCCGAACGGGCAAAATAAGTTTCTTTGTTCAGCTTGATGGCCGACACGAAGCCTGGAAAGTGCAGCAACCTGTTTTGGGCTGCCTGGTAATGGTAGGCATTTCCCAAATGTATAAATGAAAAGCTGCTGCTGTCGCCCACCTCATCCCGGAATACCACATAAGGGGGCAGAAACGCTGATGGCTCCAGGCTACGGACTTTTGCCGCAATCTTTTCCGGCGGCCATAGTTTATATCCATTGGGGCCCGACCGGAAAGGCGCCGGTATGAAAAAGGTATCCGTGAAAACGAACACCGGCCGGTCACTGTTTATCCGGCTCACTAAATATTTTTCGTCTCCGAAAAAGATGGTACCCGCTCTATTGCGGGCCATCAGGGCAGCCCGGCCATTGGTCAAAGCATCTTTACTGGCTTTAAAGCCGGTGAAATTCCTTCCATCGAAGCGAACCAGCCCTCCCTGGGTGCCCACCCACAGAAAGCCGGTCTTTTTATCAAGCTCCAATCCTTTAATGCCATTGGCAGGCAGGCCGTTCTCGTTGGTATAATGCTTAATGATATAATTGTTCTGTGCATGCAGGGAAAAGGATGGCAGCAGCCACAGCAGTAGTACGGTTATGGTGATCGGAGTTTTTGTCAATGTGGTGTTTGTCACGATATGGAATGGCAATTTACAAAAACTCCGGCCATAGAAATGGCCGGAGTATGTACTTAATGACTCGGAAAACCTATAAAAGCGAATTAAACATACAAGGGTTAAGGCTTGATGATCGTAAAGCTTTTTCTTTCAGCACCGTTGATCACCTGCAATACGTAGGTTGTTTTCGGCAACGCCTGCAGTTGCACTGTACGCACCGACCCGGTACCTGTAATAAGAGGGTTCATGCGCTGCCCTGAGATATTGTACACCTGTATCGTAGCGCGCTCATATCCCTGCGGAAGCGTTACCTGCACACTGTTGTCGGTTACTGTGGGATATACTTTTACCATCTGTACCTGACAATTATTCTTTACAGATATGATCTGGCTATAGGTAAACTCCTCATCGATGTCTACCATTTTCAGGCGGTAATAGCTGGTGGGGGCATCCCCTGCCTTGTCGGTCCAGGCATAATCAACAGCACTTGTAAGCGGAATGGCAGCAGCTTTGGTATAAGACTGTCCGTCTGTGCTTTTTTCTACTTCAAACCGGCTGAAGTTGATAGCATCCGCTACCTTCCATTGGAGGCGCGTTTGGCAATCTGCCTGTTTAGCCGTGAAGCTGATAAGGGTAATGGGCATCGTGGTAGATTCAAATACGACTATCGCATCGCTGATGGAGCAACCATCGGGGAAGCTGACGTCAACACTATAGGTGCCTGGTCCGGTCACCTGCAAGGTATCTGCTGTGCTGTTATCGCCCCAGGTGTATTGTGAACCGGGGGCGCCGAAGAACCCGTCGGTACGCAAGGTGAGGGGGAAATTGCCGGGCCATACGGGCAGATCAGGTCCCAATCCCAGGATGGGGGCCGCTCCGTCGTACGGTGCAATGATCCAGTTCGTGTTATTACCGAGATTGGTGCTGTGCTTTTGGGCATTGAAAGGTGCTGCTGTCCCTGCCGCTGTTATTCTTCTGAATCGTATATAATCGAAGCTTACCGGATCACCGTTTTTAGTAAGGGTAGCGTTGGCTGTAGTGCTTGAACTTACAATTTCTGTGGCGCGGCAAGGGGTACCACTGCCATACCAGGCATCATTGACGGTATTATTGGTACCGGCCGTTAAGGTATAGGTATTCCCCGGGAAAAAGATCAGGGTGTCCATCACGTTGTTGGTGCCAGTGATCGTACCGCTCCCTTTGTATTCCACCCTGCCAAGCGTATTGTTACTTCCATTAATGCCCACTGTTGAGGTGGTGCTGGGATCGGTAAAGGTGAGCCTGTTGATCGTAGCGGAATTGATGGAGGTATGTGCAGTGGTATTGCCGGTTACATTTACGGTATCGTACTGCATGCCATTGGCCTGGAATTCAGTAGTAGTAATGATAGAATTGGCTGCATTCAGGGTGTGGTTGGCGATGGTACCCACGAATCTCCAGGCGCCGGTAGTGATCCTGGAATTACTGATATCGATAGCGAATGGATTCCCGCTGCCTGAAAAAGTATTATCGAGACCTTGTAAATTCAAGGTGAACCCGGAAGCATTGAGCGCGCCGTTCACAACGCCGAAATTGTATAGTGGGTTACTGTAATTGTTCAATAGCGTGAGGCTGCCGCCCGGTTTGTCGATAAATAGATCGAAGTCGCCCAATACATTGCCTTTCAGGAACGTGGCATTGGGGCCTTTGGCATACACTGAGGCATTAAAAGTAGCAGCAGGATTAAGGACGATGCTGTCGCCCCAGATCTCCATGCCCCAGGTAGCCGATTTACTCCAGATGGGCGCATTGGTAGCCCCTGCCCAGTTGAGGTTGCGGCAATAGGCATTGCCATTATTCGTCGTAACCGTTTTGCTGACAGCCGTAAATCCGCTTCCTGCATCGAAATAGACATCGTCATACACCGTGGGTACGCAAGCTCCCGGTGCTCCACCGCTGGTTGCGCTCCAATGGTTCGGATCGTTCCAGTCGCCGGAACCGCCTACCCAGTAACGGGGGCTTGCGGCTGCGGAATTGATGGTCCACCCGGTATTGCCGCCTGCATCTGCGCCGTTAACAACATAGGGCACCCCGGGGCCGGTTACCCGCATGTTCTGGAGGTACACATTATCGATATGTACTTCTGTGGTGCTTTGGAGCGCCAGGGTAGCGACACCGCTGCCCCGTAGTTCATTGAGGCCACTGCAAGGTGTTGCTTCTGCTTTAATGTATTTGAAAATGGTATTGGTGCCTACGAAAATGTAGTTCCTTGAGCCGGCCAGTATCAATGAGTCGATGTTGTTGTTCGTATTGTTACCTATTATACCGGAGCCTTTGTATTCCAGCCGGCGGATGGTATTGCCGCTATATATTCTGCCCAGACTGGTGGGTGAGGTGGAGGTAAAGGTGAGTTGTCCAAAGCTGGTACCGCTGATGTCGAAATCAGTAGAGGTTTCCCGTCTGATCTCGGTGAGATCGACCCTGGGATAATTGCCCGTGGGGGCATTGGACAGAAACCTTGCATGGGAAGTAATGTACGATCCGGTAGCCGTCAGGGATTTATTGGCCCCATAATATATCCATCGCAAGTTGGCGGTAATGCTGGCATTGCTGATATCAAGGTTCCTGGTCCCACTGTTATTGCTATTGAAGATCCAGCAGGTAACAGTGCGGCCTGCCAGGCTCAGGTTGCCGCTGTAGAAAATGATGTTGCTTTGATTGGTGGTATTGATCCAATTGTCCATCAGGGTGAGTGAACCGCTGCTGGTTTTAGCAACATAGAGTTGCAAACTGCCCAACCCACCGCCATTGGTGGTGAGGGTAGCAGGATCGCTGCCATAGAATTCAAATCCTGCTGTATAGTTAACGGTGGGCTGCAGAGTAACAGAGCCGTATATCCTGAATGAAGCGGTGCCGGATTCGTTGAAGGTAGTTGACCCAACGCCTGCTGCCCAGGTGATGTCCTTACAAAAGGAGGCGCTGCTGGTGGTCACTGTGCGGGTTGCGAGACCGCTGTTGGCGTCGAATACCACGTTATCATACTTAAAGGGAACACAGGCGCCACCTGTGCCGCCGCTGCTGAGGCTCCAGTGGTTCTTGTCATTCCAATCGCCTGCACCGCCTACCCAGTACAGGGTGGTGCCGGTGCCTGAGGGCTCAGTGATCGTGAATCCGGCGTTGCCGCCTCCATCAATCCCGTTCACAGCAATGGGCGTAACGGGGCCATTGGCCTTGACACCGGTGAGGATCACGTTGCTGATATCTACCAGGGCGCCTGCTGCAAAATTGACGGTGCCGGCAGTAGAATCACCATAGATCTCAGTATAGGCATCGCAGAGCGCTCCTGCTACGTAGAGATATTTGTTGATGTTGAAGGTGCCCCTGAATAAGGTGACACGATTGGGAGCCAGTATCACGCTATCCACCGTATTCGTGTAATTGTTGCTTACCTGGAAAGTGTTGAAGGCTGTAATTTTTCGAAACACATTGCCTGTGCCATCAATGGAACCGACCAGGCCAAAACGAACACTCCCTATCGTATTGTTGCTGCCAATGGAGCCCTCCCTGTTAAAGACGAGGGTGTCTACCGTATTGCCATTCCCGATATCTGAGTAGATGGCGCCAACAGCCGTTGAAAAGGTCAACGACTTAAAGGTAGTATTGTTGATGATGATGGTATTGGGTCCGGCCCCGTTGGTGGCAGTCACTTTGTTATAAGTGCCGCCATCAGTTATATAGGAATAAGTAACCAGCGTGGAGCCTGCTGCATTGAGGGTTTTGTTGAGACCTGAAAAGCGGTAGGCAAAATTGGTTAAAACATTGGCATTTGTCATTGCCAGCGTGCGCACATTATCGGTCTGGCTAACAAACTGGTAAATGGTCATCTTTTTGCCCGTAATATCTAAAGTGCCCGCTGTAAGGTAAACAGCATTGGTGCCGTTTACGTTGGTGTTTGCAGACATGACCAGGTCATCCGTCAGAGTGACACTGCTGCCCGGCTTGTCGATCTCCATGCCAAACTCCCCTAATACCGTGCCATTGGTGGTAAGGGTGGCCGGCGTAGCGCCCTGAAATCTGAAGAGCACATGGTAAGTAGTTGCCGGAGAAAGCGCCAGGTTGCCGGCCACCTGTACGGTAAATCCGGTGCTGGTCGTAACGAAGACCGGGTTGTTGGCCACAGCGCCCCAGGTCATGTTGTTACAGAAACCGTTGCCATTGAGGGTTACTGTTTTGCTGACAGCCGTAAAGCCGCTGCCCGCGTCGAAAAACACGTTGTCGACCGAAGAAGGTACGATGCTGGGGATAGAGCCGGCGCTGCTGCCCAGCCGCCAGTGATTCAGATCGCTCCAGTTACCAGCGCCCCCTACCCAGTAGTAATCGGCCGCATAAAGTT
Source organism: uncultured Paraflavitalea sp. (assembly GCA_966211765.1). Classification (GTDB taxonomy): domain Bacteria; phylum Bacteroidota; class Bacteroidia; order Chitinophagales; family Chitinophagaceae; genus Paraflavitalea. The sequence continues at coordinate 59,852 of CBIHOV010000017.1, read as the reverse complement.
GAACAGTAAATAATACCGCCAGAACAAGTAAAACTTTTTTCATTGGGATGATTAATGAATGGTTAATAGATATCAGACATAAAATGGCGTGAAGATATAGCCGGGGGAGAAAATGCCTTGTACTAATAGTTGGAAACGTTTGTAGAATTAATTGTACAAACTTCCCGGACTTTCCTGATTGTCCTTGAGGGGAGTTTGTATAATGAAGAAGCCCGTACTACTACTTTAATGATGGATGATATATCCCAAAAGTAGTAGTACGGGCAACTGAATATTAAAAGCAGGATCCACCTGCGGGCATGCTATTTCAAAACGCTTTAATTAGAGGTTCTTTTTGGTGAACCGGTATATGGCCGTGTATTTAACTTCGATCGTTTCCCCGGCACTCACCGGTAATTTGGCCGGCGCTTTTCCACCTATCGTAGCGATACGTTGGATATAAGATACGTTGGCAAAAATGCCCGTTGCCACCTTACCTGTTTTAGGCATCAACAGCAGCCAATCGATACTCGATAGATCAGGGCTTGGCCACAATTTAGCAGGCGTGAATGCCTGCCCGTATATAGAATCCGTTGCGCCGGTCAATTGCCAGGTGGGCCCGGCACTGTGCGTCCCAACTTTTGCATTGGTCGCATCATATAACTTTGCTTCTGGGGCTACAAACACCCATTCAAAAGTGGCAGGATCGCTACCGGCCTTTTGTTGCGCTTTATACTTCTGAACGCCTTCTGCAAAATAGGTGGCTACGCGTGTATTGCCTTTAGGCAGGTTGTCAGGCAGATCTATGGCTGCAGGGATCACCAGTTGCTCGCTTTCAGCAATATACCAGGCAGGTGAATGAGTATTAGTATCCGTGTCTTCGTACTTTTTGCAGGCCACCACTGCTGTCATTAACAAGGCAGACATCAGAATGAATTTCATACTACGATCTCGTGTTTTATACATGACTTATTATTTTGGGGAACATCGAAATGTCCCAAGTTTCCAGGATCGAAACTAGAGCAAATTAAAAACTGGAAATATCACCGATACCGGGGATAGCAGGTAAACCCCTGTCCAAATCAACCTGCTTCAAAGTCCACATTACACCCGCTGTTGCAATCATTTAGACAGTAGTTTTACCTCCTGATCCTATTCGCCATTTAATGAACTGTTCCAAAAAAGTATGACCATGAAAAAACAAGACTTTACCACTACAATAATAGTAGATCAAACACCCTCCCAGGTATTTAATGCCATCAACAATCCTCAAAATTGGTGGACAGGAGAAGTGAAAGGTAGTGCTGGCAAACTCAACGATGAGTTTACCTACCGTTATGAAGACCTCCACCTGTCAAAACAAAAAGTCGTTGAAATGATCCCTGATCAAAAGGTAGTATGGCTGGTTACCGAAAGCATCATCAATTACGCGGAAGACAAAAAAGAATGGACCGGCACAAAGATCAGTTTTGAGATCACCCAAAAAGATAATAAAACACAACTCCGTTTTACCCACTTTGGATTAGATCCTGCTATTGAGTGTTTTGAAAGCTGTTCCTATTCATGGACCCAACTTATGCAGCAAAGTCTGTTTAGTTTGATCACCACCGGCAAAGGCAGGAAGCTTGTTTTAGGGTAAATTCCTGAATAGGCATTTTGTTATCCACTCACCGTCGAACAAAAATTAGGCCTCCTTATCACCGCTACTATATGAGCTTGCCCGGTAACAATAGCAGTAGCCTGCTGAAAAGGTACAGGGTGGTGTACAGACAGTTGTGAATCCCCCGCTACTGTCTCGCCCTTACCTGCCGGTTCCTGGCTGTTTGCTTCTTCAGGCACCACCACCAACGGCTCTTTATCCTCCACATAACAAGCCTCATTACCAATAAAAAAAAGCCTTCATTACCAGTCATCATTCCCATCGTATACCTGAATAAACCATGGGATGGCAATACTCACCTCCAATTGTCTGCCTCACCTCCCGATTCGTCCATTTCAAGCGATTCTGCTTCCTCCCCTCTTCCTTTCAAAACATCTTTGTCCTCATAAATTACTTAAAACAAAAATCATGAACACTACAACAACAAAGGCGATTTATTGGACAGGTATCGTTTTAACAGCTGTATGGTTTGGAACAAGCGGCGTATGTGAACTTACCAGAAACGCACTGGTATGGGACATCACCCTGCAATTAGGATATCCGGCACACTTCATTTACATACTTGGCGTAGCTAAATTGCTGGGGGTAGCCGTACTCTTAATACCCAACAGGTTACTCCGCTTAAAAGAATGGGTTTTTGCCGGCGTATTTTTCGATATCAGTTTTGCCTTTTTCTCCAAATTAAGCGTACTGGGCTTCGCGGCCACCACCGACGCTATCATCGCCTTTGCCATGGTCACAGTTACCTATACCATGTTCAGGAAATTATACCAGCCCAATTATAGGATAGTTGCCGCTGGTACTCAAAAGTAGGCCCGGCTCCAGGGCAGGTAATCCCAACAAAAGTCTTTATCTTTAAGGAGCTCCTGCCCTGGCCTCTTTCGAACCTATCCATCCCCCTTCCATAAACGCAAACAGCTTGACTGATCTTGAATATTATTCAACCCAATATTGATTATTCATCATCCAACTTTGCATTATGAAAAAATATACACGCTATGGTTATGTTTATGTAAGCATCACGGTATTGTTGTTTTCCTGTGCCGGTCCTACACAACCTCCTACGCCGGGCCCAAACCCGGATGCAGGTTCCGACACTACTGCTACTGTGCGTATCGACAAGAGTGATGTATTGGAAAATCCTGTATTGACACAGGAGCAACAAAATGCTTTATCCCCTGCCGAAGTATTGAATATCCTCAAAGAAGGCAATGATGATTTTGTGAACGACCGGTTAACCGTCCGCAACAGTTCATCCCGGGTAAGGGCTGCCGCCATGAGCCAGTATCCGAAAGCAATGATCCTTTCCTGCGTTGACTCGCGAGTGCCGGTAGAAGATGTATTTCACCGGGGCATAGGTGATATTTTTGTTGCACGGATAGCGGGCAATATCAGCAATGAAGACATCCTGGGCAGCCTGGAATTTGGCTGCAAGGTTTCGGGTGCTAAGGTCATCCTGGTATTGGGTCATGAAAATTGCGGCGCCATCAAATCCGCCATTGACGATGTAAAGCTGGGCAATATTACGCCCCTGTTAGCAAGGATCAGGCCCGCCGTCACCAGCCTCACAGGATTCACTGGCGATAAAAGCTCTAAAAATGACAGCTTTGTACATGCAGTGTGCGAACAGAATGTAAAACTTACCGTAGAAAATATCCGGAAACACAGCCCCATCCTGGCAGAAATGGAGAAGAATAAAACACTCCTGATCCAGGGAGCCGTGTACGATATGAATAGTGGAAAGGTGACCGTTTTCTAAATAGCACGAAAGGCCGTCCTATCAGGTTTTTTTCCTATTGCTACAACTTATCAATCATTTGATACAGGCTATTGAATAAATAGTACCAATTACGAATATCCAATAGGTAAGACCTGGTGTAAGGACTACTTTTGCAGGAAATAATAAGCATGTTGTCCGCTCCTTTTAACAACCGGTCTTTGTGGTATAGTACCTGCCTGGCCTTTTGCCTTTTACTGGGAGGTTGTATGACTACCCCTCCGGAAAGATATTTCGACCTGGCCGTTCTAAATGCCAACAGTATCAACGGCATATCCAATGATGGATCTATGCCCGAACTCACCTATCCTTCCGTAAGAATGGTTGATGGCGATAAAGATCATACTGTGGTGATGAAGCGCAAGGAAATGATGGACCAGAAGATCCACTTCCTCGAAGAAAACTTTCAAAAGCTACAGGAGCTGAAAGAAACGCCGGAAACAAAAGAGATGTTGCAAACTGCTATAGCATTGAATAAGTATGTGATCGCCATTTACAAAAATGAGTACCAACAACTGGCAAAATTATATGATGACGGCGCCCCGGCCACGCAAATTAAAGCTATGGCCCAGTCCATTCACGACAACTATCACGTTACCTACGAAGCGCTTTTTAATAAACTTATCAGCATAGGGAAAACATATGCCGCCCAAAATAATATCGAGGTAAATTGGGGAATCCAAACCAGCCCATCGTTGTAATATTTAATGGCCTGGATTCGCCAGGCACCTGGAGTTAACAAAATGTGTATAGAAGGGATTAGGTTTTTACAGTACATTTGGCCACGACCCCTTCTTTATGACAACTACTACCTTACTATATTTCGGAAAAGCAGTCTGCACCATTGTAGGCTGGGCAGGATCAATAGCCTATCTCCTGGGTTACCTCTTGCTAACCATGAAGAAGCTGAAACCCGACAGTAAAACTTATCATGTATTGAATGTAGCTGGCGCGGTAGGGCTTACCATCAATGCCATCCTCTTACAGGACTTTCCAAATATAGCCGTCAACGTTGCCTGGGGCGTCATTGCCGTGGTAGCCATCTGGTCTATTATGCGACGGAAACAAAATTAAGCAGCGCCAGTGCCTGGTTTTTATATTGCGCCAATTTCACCTGGTATTCTTTCTTATCCGTCACCAGGCTCAGGTAATAATAAGCCCCATCCACCATTACGAATATAAGATCGGCCGTCACCGCAGGGTCTTCTATCTCCAGCACGCCTTGTTTTTTGCAGGCCTCAATTAAGATCGCCAGGTTATGCCGCAGTGTATCCAGCAGCTTTTTATATTTCTCCTTGATCGTCTTGTTGCGGAAGGCAAGCGCATAACAACTATACGAAACACTGTCATCAAACAGCGTATTCCATTTATGCGAGAAGATATTATCTATTACTTTCAGCAAGGCCGTTTCAGCACTGCCATCATGCTCTTTGGGTAACTGATAAATGAGCAGGTATTTATCCAGGATGTACTCGATCAGCCCATACACCAACGCCTCCTTGGTCTCAAAATAATGCATCACCAGGCTGGGATTAATATCTATAACAGCAGCCGTTTTAGCGATGGACGCATTCTCAAGACCTTCCTTTTTAGCCAGTTTGTAAAAGGCTTTGATGATCTCGCGCTGACGTTCTTCCTTCAGGCTTTTCCTTCCCATAAGCGTTTTGTAGTTGGTTTTGTAGCTGGCAAATATAGCCACGCAAACGATTGTTGGTGTATCGGATACACCAAAATAAATAAATAATTCCACGAACCGGACCAGGATTAAGGAATTGTAAAGTTTTTGTTAGTAAATTAATAAATTAATTGAATGATCATTCAATTAATTTATGCCGGGGTTTAATAGTCGCATATTTGCGGAATCAAATCCCGGCAGGGATCAAAGACGATATTTTTTATTCCAAAACATCTTTCAACCATGAAAAAAGCTGCTTCACTTGCGATCCTTTTTTTCGTGCTTTGTGCTACTGGTCTTGCCCAAAACATTACGGTAAGAGGCCATGTCAGATCGGGCACCGACAGCACCGTTATAACCATGGCATCCGTTGTTGTAAAAGGCGCCTCAAAAGGTACCACTACCAATGCGGAAGGCGCTTTCACCATCTCAGCAGCACCCAATGCGGTGCTCATCTTTTCTTCTCTTGGATTTGTTCAGCAGGAGATCGCCCTCGGCGGCCGGTCTACAGTAGACATCTACCTGCAACAATCAGAAGGCACACAATTGAATGAGGTAGTTGTCACTACCGCACTCGGTATTAAAAAACGCCAACAGGCTTTGGGCTATTCCGTACAGGAAGTGAGCGGAGAAACCATGGCCAAAGTGAAGTCCGCCACCGCAGTAGGCGCACTCACCGGAAAAGTGGCCGGCCTGAATGTATTGAACACCACCGACCTGTTTCAAAATCCGGGCATATCCCTCCGTGGCAGAACACCGTTGATCGTTATTGATGGTATTCCCGATCCCAATGCAGACCCCTACAAACTCAATGCAGATGATATTGAAAGCATCAGCGTGTTGAAAGGTACTGCCGCAGGCGCCTTATATGGCTCACTGGGCGTCAACGGCGCCATTCTCTACACCACCAAAAAAGGTAAGAAAGGAAAGCTGAACGTGGAATTCAATTCCTCTACCATGTTCCAAACCGGTTATACAAAAGTGCCCAAAGTGCAAACCACTTATGGAAACGGAGATGCCGGCAGGTATGCTTACGTAGATGGCTCAGGCAATGGCACCGAAGGCGGTGGCTGGATATGGGGACCCAAACTCGACCAGCGCGACCCCACCACACCCAGCGGCTTTTATGAGACCACCCAATACAATAGCCCCAAAGATCCTGTCACCGGCAAGTTGATCCCCCTGCCCTGGGTATCCAAAGGCCGCGATAATATCAAAAACTATTTCCGTACCGGTATTCTTTCTACCAATAGCGTGTCCGCCTCAATAGGAAGCGACAAAGGTTCTTTCCGCGTATCTGCTTCCCATATTGCCCAAAAAGGAGTAGTACCCAATACAGGCGTCAACAACTCTTCCTTCTCTATTGGTGGTAATTATATGCTCACATCAAAGTTGAGCGTAGACGCCAAGCTCACCTTTAATAAGGAATACAGCGACAACTACCCTACCGTTGGTTATGGCCCCCCCAATATCCTGTACAATTTGTTGTTGTGGATCGGACCCGATATCGACATCCGCGACCTGAAGAATCAGTGGATACCCGGAAAAGAAGGTTTGCAACAGCGCAATTACAATTTGTCCTGGTACAACAACCCCTACTTTGTAGCCAATGAATTGCTCAACGGATACAAACGCGATAACAATTTCGGCCAGGTATCTTTTGATTACCAGTTCAACAAAGACTTTTCTGCCAAACTGCGTACCGGCTTCAACCAGTTTGCCACCTTCAAAGACCTGAAGGAGCCCTATAGTTATATAGCCTATGACTATATCTCAAAAGGCAATTATTCAACTACCCAGGGTAATTATTTTGATCTTACCACCGATCTGATCCTGAACTATAAACACGAGTTTAGCAGCAATTTCAATCTTTCTGTTACAGCAGGTGGCGCCAATACTTACCGGAATGAAAAATCAGTCTATGCTTCTACGGATGGCCTTACCATTCCCGGATTCTACAACCTGGGCAATTCCATCAACCCTACTGTAACCTCCAACTATCTCCGGGAACGCAGAACAGCGAGCGCCTACGGTATGGTTGACATCGAGACCTTAGGTTTTCTGTACCTCAATTTTACCGGCCGGTACGACAAGACCTCTACCCTGCCCGTAAAGAACAATGGTTATTTTTATCCCTCTGCAGGTGTATCCGCCGTATTATCCGATGTACTGAAAATGCCCGCAGCTGTTTCCTTCCTGAAATTGCGCGCTTCCTGGGCAAAAGTGAATACCGGTTTCATTGGTGATGGAGGCGATCCCTATGCCCATATTACTACCTATTCTATAGGCAACAAGTGGAACAATGTGCCTTCACTGGCCTGGCCCACTACCGCTATATCACCCGACCTCGTGCCTGCTACCGTACAATCCGGTGAATATGGCATCGTAGCGGCTTTTCTGAAGAACCGCATTAGCGTGGACGCTACTTTTTTCCGCAACCGCGATTACAACAACTTTGTAAATGTTCCCCAATCCCAAAGCAGCGGCATCACTTCTGTATTGAAGAATGCCAATGAATATATCCGCCGCGGATGGGAATTTGTAGTGAGTGGAGTACCTGTAAAAAACAAACGTTTCAGATGGGAAACAGCCATCAACTTCAGCAGCGTACACCGCTGGTTAAAAGATGCTACTGATAGCCCCGATGGATACATTGGCAATATCAAGGAAGGCGACCGTACCGACAGGATTTTTATGTCAGCAGCCAGAACACCGGATGGACAGGCTATTTATAATAGCAACGGTATGCAGGCCAATTCGCCTTATGCACAGTATTTCGGTCATGATGACGCTGATTGGATCTATGGATGGCAAAACACTTTCGCCTACAAGAACCTTTCGCTTAGCTTCTCCGTGGATGGCCGTTTAGGCGGACTTATCTACTCTACCACCAACCAAAAAATGTGGTGGGGTGGAACAGCCCCCGGTACCGTCAACCAATACCGTGATGATGCCAATGCCGGTAAGAATACCTATGTTGGACCAGGTGTGGTGGTTGAATCCGGCACCGTTCAATACGATAGCCACGGCAATATCACTTCTGATACCAGGAAATTTAAGCCCAATACCACGGCCGTTAACTATATCGGCTTTATGCAAACCACCAGCGGGCAGATGCTGAACAATTATTTCTATTACAGTGGCACTTATTTGAAGATGCGCGAGGTAGTATTGACCTACAACCTGCCAGCCAAAATAACCCGTGGCATTTTCAGTGCAGCTTCTGTATCCTTTATTGGCAACAACCTGTTCTTATTGGCCAAATTGCCCAATGTAGACCCCGATGCTGAAAGCGACAATTTACAAACGCCCTCTATGCGCAGCATGGGAGTAAACATTAATCTTAAATTTTAATGCATCCCCCAACAGGAGCATACAAAACATACTAAGATGAAATACTTATTTATTATAGCAAGCATTGCAGTGACCTTGGCTCTCCCCTCCTGCAAAAAGTTTGAGGACTTCCAGGAAAATCCCAACAATCCTACCGTGGCCGATCCTGCCCTGCTGTTGCCCAGGATAGAACAACAGGCTTTCAACAACATATCAGCCGATGCAGCCCTGGCCAGCCGCTACCTGGTATATACACAGGGAGCAAGCAATTCCCAGTATTATGGCTGGCAAAGAGGCGGTATGAACTATGGCAGCATCAGCCAGGTAGTGAAGATGGAACAGGAAGCAGCACGCATTGGAAAACCCAATTACCGTTATATCGGTAAGTTCCTCAAAGCTCATTTTATACTGGAGATGACACAGCGCCTGGGCGATATCCCCTATTCTAAGATGATGCAGTCCATGATGAACAGCACCTTTGATTCCGCCTCCACACGCCCCGTATACGACAACCAGGAAACCATCTATAAAGGAGTGCTGGATGAATTAAAAATAGCCAGCGATTCCTTAACAGCCGACCAGTTGGTTATTAACGGCGACCTGATCTATGGTGGCAGTGTCGATAAATGGAAGAAACTCATCAATGCTTATACCCTGCGCGTGCTGATAAGCCTTTCGAAGAAGGAAAGCAGTACCGTACTGAATATCAAGCAACGGTTCAACGACATTGTTTCCAATCCTGCTAAATATCCCTTATTTGCTTCCAATGCCGATAATGGACAATTGAAGTATTATAATATCACCGGTAACCAGTACCCCTATTATAATAGCAATTCAATGAAGACCGACTATTACCTCGACAGTTCATTTGTGAAAGTGCTGAAGGACCTGAAAGATCCCCGCTTATTCGTGTATGGCCTGCCTGCCACCGCTACAGGCTTGCCCGAAGGAAATTTCGATGCGTATGATGGACTGGTGGGCAGCCAGGCCCTGGCCTACAATACCGCCAAAAGAGGACAAGGCAAGGCTTCACAGATCAACAAGCGCTTTGCTTATGAACCCATCAACGAACCCAGTGTGTTGATGAGCTATGCAGAGCAGCAGTTTATTTTGGCTGAAGCAGCCGCCAGAGGATGGATTACCGGCAATGCCGATACCTGGTACAAGCAAGCCATTGAAGCGGCCCTCGTATTCTCCAATTTTAATAACGCCTATTCAAGTACAGCGATCGTGAATTACCTGGCCCAGCCGGCAATCACCCTTCAGCCCGCCACCGCCATCCAGCAGATCATTACCCAGAAATACATCAGCCAGTTTATGAACACAGGTTGGCAGGCATTTTTTGAACAGCGCCGTACCGGTTTTCCTGTCTTTGAAACAGCAGGTCCCGGTGTGTTAAACGGTGGCAAGATTCCCAAAAGATGGATGTACCCCAATGATGAGTTCAACAACAACCGCGTAAATGTAGAGAATGCTGTGAAAAGCCAGTACCCGGGAGGCGATAACATCAATGAAGTAATGTGGCTGATCAAATAAAATTATTATTTTCAATGAAGAACCGTTTAATTATGAAGAAATACCAGCTCCTCTTCTTGTTCATGGCCATTGGATCGGGTGCATGGGCCCAGGGCAAAAAAGCGCTGTTTGTGATCGTGGATGGCATTGCGGCCGATGTGATCGAAAGCCAACCTACCCCCTTTCTGAAGGCGATAGGCAAAGTGGGCGGATATACCCGTGCACATGTAGGCGGAGAAAAAGGAGGCTACTCACAAACGCCTACCATCTCTGCTGTGGGCTACAACTCCTTGCTCACCGGCACCTGGGTCAACAAACACAATGTGTGGGACAATGATATTGCAGCACCCAATTATCATTACTGGACCATCTTCCGTTTTTTTAAGGAACAATTCCCACAAAAGAAAACGGCCGTCTTTTCAAGTTGGCTCGACAACAGGACCAAACTGGTGGGCGAAAACATGCCAGAAACCGGTGGCCTCACCCTCACCCATCATTTCGACGGGCTTGAATTGGATACCGCACAATATCCGCACGACAAAAAGCGTGATTACATGCACCGCATCGATGAGGCTGTAGTGAACAATGCAGTAGACTATATCAAAACAGAAGCGCCCGACCTTTCCTGGGTGTACCTCGAATACACCGACGATATGGGACATGCTTATGGCGATGGTCCTGAGTATTTCAGGGCGGTAGACCTGATGGATAAGCAAATGGGGCGCTTATGGGAAGCCATACAATACCGGCAAAAGCAGTTTAAGGAAGATTGGGTAATTTATATTACTACCGATCATGGCAGGGATGCCAAAACGGGCAAAGGCCACGGCGGTCAGTCAGACCGTGAGCGCAGCACCTGGATCGTTACCAATGCCAAAGCATTGAATGATTATTTCAAAACCGGTAATCCCGGCATCGTAGATATCATGCCCTCCATAGCTCGTTTCCTTGGCTTGCAAATACCACGCACCCATTTGATAGAAGTGGATGGTATTCCCTTAACCGGCGCCATCTCCGCCACCGATGCAAATGCTGTATTGGACAATGGGAAATTGGAAATCACCTGGAAGGCTGCTACTGCCAAAGGCAAGGCAAAGATCTGGATGGCCACCACCAATGCATTTAAAGAAGGAAAGGAAGACAAGTACCAATTGATGGCCACCGTTCCCGTAGCTGCTCAAAAAGCAGTGATCGATGTAAGCGCCCTGCCATCCGATTTTTACAAAATAGTCATCGAGGCCAATCACAATACCCTCAACAGATGGGTAATCGTGAAGCCAAAGAAATAACCTGATCTTAAGGGTGGGTCGCCCGCTAAGGGCGGCTCACCCTGATCAAAGGCTTAAACGAAAACGCTTCCCCTGCTCATGCAAGGGAAGCGTTTCTATTTATAAGCAATTGCTTATTTCTTCTGATACACCCTTACATAATCCACCTCAAACTTTTGCGGAAAAGAGGTGTTCGTAGGATCTCCCCCATTCTGCCCGCCAATAGCCAGGTTCAACAACATATAATGCGGCTGCCGGAAAGGATTGAATCCACTCCCATCTTTGTTATTGAGTTTGTCCAGCCCTACTTTGTTGAGCAGCACATCATCCAGGTACAACGCAATATGATCTTCCGTCCAGTCCATCCGCCATACATGAAATTGGCTGGCCCATTTTTCGCCACCCAATGAATCGATGGCAAAAGTATTACTGAACCATGCTGCTTTCCGGTCGGGCCCCAGGCAGGCAATATTGCCCAGCAACTTGCTGCGGTAATATTCCATGATATCGATCTCTCCATTACCAGGCCAGGGCTTTTCATTACCCAGCGTCCACCAGGCCGGCCATATGCCTGCCTTGATGCTGATCCTGCCCCGCATTTCAAAGCGGCCATACAACCAGGATTGTTTGCCCCTCGTGAGCAAACAGGCAGCTGTATAATCAATAGTGGGCCGGCTACGTCGCCAATCCTTGCTGCCTTCCGTATAGCGGGGATTAGGCTTTTGCTCACGCTTTGCTTCAATCACCAGTTGCCCGTTCTTGCACACCGCATTCTCCGGCTGGTACCATTGCCACTCTTCGTTGCGCACAAATCCTTTTTCATATCCCCAGTTGCTGCTGTCGGGCAAACCATTTTGATTGAACTCATCCGCCCACACCAGTTTGTATCCATCCACGGCATATTTGCCGGCTGCCTTTTGCGTATGGCCGCAACCCACCAGCAAAGCAGGCAGCGCTACGATCGCCATTACCTGAAATAGTTGTTTCAAGGATCAAATGATTTAATTGATTAACCTGATAATATAACTATAGGAGTATTTCTTATCCAGCAGCCGGTACTGCTCATGTGGCAAAGCTCCCCAGCTATCATCACCACCCACACCTCTTTGATTCAGGTCGATCTGCAAAAACACCCCACGCGTTGGCGGCAGGTCTGTAGGGTGTTGCTGCTTCTTCGTCAGCCCCGGATCAAGGTCTTCCACAGAATGATTGAGTGCGCTGAAGCAAATGGGCTGCAGGCCTTCAATAAACAAGCCTTTCCCCTGCGCATTCGTAAGCGCCAGCCACCGCACATCTGTCTTGTAGCCGCTTTCCTGTGGACGGATATAACCTTTATAATACTGGTTGCGCACATTGTCCTGGTACACTCCTAAGAAGGCTGATTCCTTCCGGTCACTGTAATTTTCCCAGGGACCACGACCATAATATTGCAAACTGTCGAGCCGGCCATCCAGTCGCACCCGCATACCAAACCTGGGTAACTCAGGCAATTCCCGTCCCGTCATATCCATCGAAGCCGTAAGGCGGATGCTTCCATCATTCTGTATAAAATATTCTATCGTATAAGGCACCGCAATAGATGTCAGTTCATATACCACCTTCACCGACACACCATCGCTGGTTTGCTCACCTACTGTTACACCCTCCACCTTCCTGTTTTGATGCGCTGCACGCCAGATGCCCAGGCGTGAAGGCATATCATTACCAAAATCATTATCAGTAGGCGCTCTCCAGAAATAAGGTTCCGGGAAGCGATCCAGTTGTGCACCCGTTTTTGAACGAAAGTTACGCACCGTTCCCTGCTTCAGGTCTATTTCACCCGATACATCACCCGATGCAAATTCGAGTTTACCATCCAACTTCTTTACCTGCAGGTTGCCGCCTGCTTTGGGAATGCTGGCAAAAAAGTTACCGCCTATTAAAAACTGCTCTGAGGCAAATACATGACCTGCCGGCAATAAGCCCGAAGCGTTCTTCGTAGAGGCCGATACAACAAGCGATAATTCCCCATCCGCTTTCCAAAATTGTGCAGGCAGCGTGATCTCCTGTTGCTGGCCCGGCGCCAGCGCAACCGTGAAAGCTGCTTCTTTTATCTTCCTGCCATCAGCCTGCAATTCCCATTTGAGATCATATTGATCAAGGTTCGTGAAAGAAAAGCGATTCCTGATGATCAGTTTGCCAGTAGCAAGGTCCTTCGCAATAAAATCAATGGGTTGGTATACTTTCTTTACCTCCCAGGCCCCAGGATCAGGAGTCCGGTCCGAACTGAGGATGCCATCGGCCACACCATTCTCATCGTGCTGCCAATAGAAACTACCCAGATCGCCTCCATAAGCCCAATAGGTTTTCCCATTGGCATCTTTTGTCTTGAGACCCTGATCTACCCAATCCCAGATAAAGCCTCCCTGCATACGCGGAGAAGCAGCCATGATATCCCAGTACTCCCGGAAATTACCATTGCTATTGCCCATCGCATGGGCGTATTCACACATGATATAAGGTCTCTTCTTCGAACTATCCGCAGCATACCGCTTCATATTGCTGATCGAAGGATACATAGGGCACACAATATCCGTGTTCCAGTCTTCCCCGGCTTGTTCAAACTGTATCGGCCTGGAAGGGTCCCGCTGTTTGATCCAGTTATAAGCATCATGAAATACCGGGCCATTGCCACATTCATTACCCAGCGACCAGAGAATGATCGAAGGATGGTTCTTATCACGCTCCACCATCCGCACCTCGCGGTCCATATGCGCAGGCGCCCACTCAGGCAGGTAGGCAGGATGTTTTTTCTTGTCAAACCACGACTGCCATTCAGCACCCATGCCATGCGTTTCAATATTCGCCTCATCCACTACATAAATGCCATACTGATCGCAGAGCTTATACCACAAGGGATCATTGGGATAATGTGAACACCTCACCGCATTGATGTTCAACTCCTTCATCAGCTGGATATCTTTTAACATTATTTCCTTTAAAGGAACATGTCCGTTCACATCATCATGCTCGTGACGGTTCACACCCCTTACCATCAGCGGGGCGCCATTCACCATCAGCTGGGCATTTTTGATCTCTACCTTACGGAAACCAACCTTAGCTCCCGTATATAAATTAGTACCTGCTTCATTTTTCAGGTTGATCACACACTGGTATAGAGTAGGAAATTCCCCACTCCATTTTTGTACGTTGGCGATCTTTCCCTGCAGTTGGATCGTTTGGAAACTATCCGTTGCAGCCACATATTTTTGCTCCTGCTTCCATACCTGTTTGCCCGTAGCATCCAGCAAGCTCACCGTAATCGTTCCCTTACTGCCTGCGGCTGGTTGAAAATTCCTGAGCGTTACAGCTGCTTTAAAGAGCCCGTTTTTGTACTGTGCGTCAAGGTCAGGCTGCAAAAAGAAATCCCATACCGATTGTTTGGGCAGTGCGTATACATACACATCCCGTTCAATGCCGCTGAGGCGCCAGAAATCCTGGTCTTCCAGGTAGCTGCCATCATGCCAGCGGAAGATCTGTACCGCCAGCAGGTTCTTGCCCTTATGTAAATATTTAGTGATATTGAATTCAGCCGGTGTTTTCGAAGCCTTCGTCATTCCTACTTTCTGTCCGTTTACATAGACAAATGCACAACCCGTGATCGAACCAAAATGCAACAACACTTCCTGTCCATCCCAGTGCTCAGGTATGCCAAACTCCTTACGATAGGTACCCACCGGATTGTCAGCGCCAATAAAAGGAGGATTCTTAGGATGCGGATACGTGATATTCGTATAAATAGGAATGCCAAATCCCTTCAGCTCCCAGTTCGAAGGCACAGCAATATCCGCCCACTGGCGCGTGTCAAGTCCTTCCTTATAAAAATCCAGGATGCGGTTGGCATACTGGTCCGTATAAATAAACTTCCAGCTTCCATTAAGCGATTGGTACGAACGCGAACGGGCATAATCATCTGCCTGTACATCTCCCGCGTTATCAAATACCATAAAGCTCGCATGAGGCGCTTCTTTGTTTACATCCGGCAATCCGGGGTTTTCCCAATCATTGTTTGCCTGCTGCGAAAAAGCAGGGGCAGAAAAGAGGCAAATGCCTGCCAGCATAAGCGTGCTCACCAATTTAATTTTCATACAAGTCTCTTATTGATTTCCAGTCTTGATTTATTTATTAGGATTACCAGCAGCACCTGGCCTTGCAGCCTGTTTGCCGGCCTTGCTCTTGATCATTACCCCTTTGTGTGTGGGTACAACCGGCCTGATGCTTCCATCCTTATTGAATTCCATTTTATCGATGCATACTTCCCGGTTATACCCGGCTGCTTTGCCCAAGTGAATACCATTGGGATAAGAGAAACGGTGATACACGATGTACCACTCATCTTTGCCCGGTACCTGGATCGTAGCATTATGGCCCGTAGCATAAATGCCCTGCGTTGTATCTTTTTCGATCACCAGGTTATGGGCGGGTACCCTGATCTTTCCAAGCGGAGCATCCGAAGTCCCATACCGCACCCGGTAATCAGCATCCCGCGTATCGTTCTCCGACCACAGGAAATAATAGACGCCCTTTCGGTACAGAACATGTGTTCCTTCCCGGAAGCTGCCATCCGGCGTAAGTACTTGCGTAGTACCTGCCTTAATCGACACCATGTCCTCATTCAGCTCGGCCCCCGCCATATAGCCATTGCCCCAGTACAGGTACGACTTGCCTGTTTTCGGATCCGTAAACACATCCGGGTCTATCTGCTGACCGCCCTTCACCCCATCCGGTCGTTGGTCAATAAGCGGCTTGCCGGCATCAACAA
The DNA here is from genome assembly GCA_966211765.1 of uncultured Paraflavitalea sp. GTDB lineage: Bacteria > Bacteroidota > Bacteroidia > Chitinophagales > Chitinophagaceae > Paraflavitalea. The sequence continues at coordinate 43,844 of CBIHOV010000017.1, read as the reverse complement.
AAGGCCCCGTAGGACTCTCGCTTACCGCCACACCAATCTTCTGCGCTGCCGTGAAATAATAGAAATATTTATAATGACCGTTGATCTTTTTTTCCGTAATAGTAGGAGCCCAGGCATTTCTCTTGCCCCAGGCCACATCCTTCGGCAGGTCGAGGATCACCCCTTCATCTTTCCAATCCACCAGGTTCGTGGAAGAAAAGGTTTTGAAATAAGTACCCGACCAGCCTGTAAAACCATCACTGGTGGGATAGATATAATATTTTTTCGTCTGCTCCGAATAGAGCATATCCGGGTCCGCATACTTGCCATCCAGCACCGGGTTATGAGCACCCCGGGGGCGCACACTCCCCCATTTTGCATGCAGTCGCGCTTCCTCTGCGGCGGTGATGGGCATCACCGTACCGTGCCGGGGATGAAAGTTCATCGATACTTCTTCGTCGATCACCTTGAAATGCGCCAGGTCGCTGGTTTTGGTAAACTGGTATTTTCCTTTCGTGTACACATCGTACATCAAAATATAATCATCACTGTTGTTGAGTTTGAAGGTACCGGCGCCTTCCACCGGGTCCGTGGTTTGCTGCACATATTCATCACGCAGCACATAACCTTCCGTTAGTTTGTCCGATACAGCCACTTTAAGCCCGGCCGTACGCCCTCCCTCTGTCTTAAAGAACAGGTAATACTTACCGTCTTTCTGCACAATATCCCCATCGATGCAAGCCCCGTTGCCGGGCTCTACAAACAGTTGTTTGGGTGCCGATGCCAGATCCGTAAAGGCTGCGTTGGCATAGGCATAATAGATCTTATCCGGATCACCCCCATGTTTCATCGAGAAATAGATCATGTATTGATGCGTCGCCTCGTCGTAGATAGTTTGCGGCGCCCATACCCGCAGCAGACTGTCATTGCCGGGGAATCTTTGTTGGATATTCACCACGGCGGAAGTCCAGTTGAGGAGGTCCGTTGATTTCAGCAATACCATGGCCCTGTTCGAACTCCAGCCTTTGGCCGAAACCATATCAGTAGCCACCATGTAAAAGGTTTTTCCATCGGCGCCGCGCAGGATATGTGGATCGCGCACGCCACCCGTTGAGCTGATGGTGGAAGAAGGAATTACCGGCTGATCGCCATTCAATGCCTGGTAATGATAACCGTCTTTACTGAGCGCAAAGCGGATCTGTTCTTCGCTTTTATCATTGCCTGTAAAATAAGCAAAGAGATAAGCCTGGTAACCATCCGTCTTATTTTTCTGTGCCTGCATCGCCGTTCCCAGCAACAGAGCGGCAAAAAGATAGGCTGTACTTCTCAGAAACATGATAATAAAGGGTAGATTTTATGGGACATTATTATCCAAACACGCTATCAGAAAAATGTACCAGCCCGCCCGTAAGCAGACTGGTACATTCATATATCATTGATCACTCACTATTCACAACTATTTCTTCAGCTCATCAGCTACTGCATCTTCCCACTTTTCCCACATCACAATGGCGGGATCAAAGCCGCTGTAGCCCTGGTTCTGGCGCAGTTTGGCGCCACCAGTAGCATTGATCGCAGTTTGTGGAATAGGCCAGTTGATATTGTGCGCTCCCATCGTGTAAGCACGGCCCTTCACAATTACCTTGCCTTTGTTATAATAGTTATTATAACGGGATACACGATTGAACCAATAACTTTTTGTAGCAAGGTTCTCAACAGTATACGTATTACCCCACTCATCAGCTTTGCCACTCAATGCCAGGCAATAAGATACCCGGCTCAGTTCAGCAAAGCGCCATTCTTCCAGGTTGAGCTCACGGGCGCGCTCGTCCATGATATCACCGATCGATACAGTAGTAAACAACTGCGTACATCCGGCACGCTGGCGCACCTTGTTCACATCCGCTGCAGCACCAGCGGGGTCGTTGTCGTACAGCTTAGCTTCTGCACGCAGCAGATAGGTTTCTGCCAGGCGGTAGTAATACAGATCGCCTGCTCCACCACGGTGGTTCGCTTCGTTAACGTTGCTTGTTTCAAGCGGGTCTTCGATATAATATTTGTAATGCGGCCAGTCAAACCATTGACGGATCGTATCGTTGCAAAGAAGAGCGCCTGTATTGTCGTTGTAAAGGCGCACGTTCTTACCAAACCAGGTGGCATTCGCCGGATCATTGTATTTCAGCGAATCTACCCTTGCCCAGTTACCTACCGCACTGTTGTGACGCAGGTCGCCGGCGTCACTGATATTTGACCACAGTTCGTTGGTGGCCATATAAGTAGGACGAATATGAGCAATACCACGACCCAGTGCATGCGTATAATCGTAATTAACTTTGTAGAGCGCATTAGAAGTAGCAACAAACCTCAAAGCCTGGTTTTTTCCATCGGGTGTTGTAGTGCCAACCGCATCAAACCAGGGCAGGAAATTACGCATATAGTTCATCTTCGTGCCGGCATCCGTTCCGTTGCGGTTCACCATCATCAGGATCGTTTCCTTATTGGCAGAGATACCTTTGTTTTCCGGACGGTGCAGGTCCCAGATCACATTACGCGTGATGGGCCAGGTTTGCGGATAAGGGTTGATGAAATTGCCGAAATTGTTTGTCATCAACGAATAGCCCGACTGATCGATGAGCGTATTAGCCTGATCGATGGCTTTCTTCCATTGACCCGTAGCCATATAACATTTGATCAGCAACTGGCGGCAGGCTCCTTTATTGACCAATCCTACAAGGCTCATATTCTTTTGTTCGGGCACCCACTCTACCGCCTTTTCCATCTCGGCCGTGATCATCTTCAGTATCTCTTCCCGTTTCGTGCTTTTGAAATCTACTTTCGGCGCTTTCAGCAATTGTGTTACCAGTGGCACATCCTTGAACCTGAAACACAGATCCAGGTACCGCAGCGAGCGGTGGAATATAGCGCGGCCACGATACACATTCTTGGTGGCCTCGTCCATACCAGTGGCATTGCCTACATAAGCAATCACCGTATTGGCATATTTGATGCCATTGTAAGTCTCATCCCAGAAATACGTCATTCGCTCGGGCATATCCGTGGGCGTTACGCGCGTAGCGATATCAGCGAGGATATTTCCATCGTCCGTCTTACTGGCAACAGCCATGTCCGAAAACATATAATCTGTGGCAATGGGAAGCCCGAGATCCTGGTAGTTGAAATAGCTCCAATAAGTACGCAGGTGACGGTCTACCGTAGCCAGGGCCGCGTCGAGACCAGCCTGGTTTACCAGCGTACCATCAGGTGCATAAAATGAAGTGGGGTCCGGCGACAGGAATTGCTTCGTACAACCGGGCTGCGTCACAAGCATACCGCCCAATACAACGGCGAATGCTGTTTTCTTATTCAATATAGTTTGAAGAATTTTTTTCATTGCTCAATCGTTTTTAGAGAGATACGTTTAATCCGAAATTGAATGCCCTGGGAGCCATACCCGAGCGGAATTGCTGATCGGCTTCTGTACGCGTGGTAAAGGTTTCAATATCACCGTAGTCCCAGTTCTTATCTTTCTTCCACAAAGCCACGTTGCGCACACTGGCAAACACTTTCACCCTTTCCAGGCCCGCTTTGCCAATCAGGTTGCGGGGCAGCGTATAACCCACCGTAATGTTTTCCAGGCGGATGAAAGAACGGTCGTAAAGTTTGCCGGGTGAACCTACACCTGCAGGCCCCTTGGCATCCAACCTTGCAACGTTCGTGGCGCCATTCTCGATCGTCCAATAGTCCTTTTTCCAGGTATTGGCCAGGTTCGTCACCAAAGAAGTACCATTGTCCTGGTTGAGGTAGATACCTGTAAGTATCTTATGTCCCCAGTAAGAATACAGGTTAAACGAGAAGTTGAAGTTTTTATAGGAGAATTCATTTCTCAGCGACCACATGATCGGAGGTGCCGATTGTCCAAGAAACACCTTGTCATTGTCGTTATATACTGGTGTAGTGGTACCGTTGCCATTTTTTGTATCATCAGCCGTGTAGTTGTTCGCTACTTTAGGATCGCCGGGGCGCTGATTGTATTTAGCCGCTTCCGCTGCTTCACTTACCTGCCAGATACCCGTCACCTGGTAATCCCAGATCACGCCCAGCGGTTGTCCGATAAACCACCTGTTGCCAATATCGTCTCTTTCCCTGTAGGTGGTGATATTACCCTGCGGATCAGTCACCGGTGTGGTGTACTCATAATACAGGTGTTGGATCTCACTCTTATACTTGGAGAAACCAAAAGTGGTATTCCAGCTGAAGTCGCGGGTTTTAATATTCTGTGTGTTGATCGTGATCTCAAAACCCTTGTTCAATACCTTACCGAGGTTAGAAGCGATCCGCGAAGCACCGGAATAACCAGGCAGCGAACGATTCATGATCATATCCACCGTTGGCGTGTAATAGTAATCGAAAGAACCTGTAATACGATCATTCAGGAATCCGAAATCAAGACCGAAATTGGCCGACTCCGTTTTTTCCCAGGAAAGCTGCGTATTGGCCAGGCGGTCCATGAACAGGTATTTGTATTGTACGAGGTTGCCATTGTTGTCAAGGTAACCTGCAGTAGCGCCCGTACCTGCTGTCAGGTTGGCCAGGGCCAGGTATACATCGGCCAGCGAACGGTTACCGTTTTGTCCATAAGAAAACCGCAGTTTACCCGTACTCATAGGCTCCCAGTGGAAAAAGCTTTCGTTGGTAAAGCTCCAGGCTACAGCGGCAGAGAGGAAGTTGGCGCGTTTCTTATCCGCACCAAAAGCTGAATAACCATCACGACGGAAAGAGGCCGTAAACATATAACGATCGTCGAAGGAGTAGAACAGGCGGGCCAACATACCATCGGCGGCTTCCGTAATGTCTTCAGAGTCGAAACTACTTTTTGCCTTATCCGCATTCTGCACTTCATGGTATCCGAGGATATCACTGGGCCTGATGTCGCGGGCTTCTATCCTGTCCTTCCATTGAGAGCGTTGTTCCGCTTCCTGTACCAGCGTAACAGCTACACGGTGTTTTGTGGCAAAGGTCTTTTCCCAGTTGATCGTATTGTTGAGCGACCAGTCGAAACGTTGTGTTTGCTCGCGGTTGATCAAACCATTGGTCGTTTTCCAATCGGGGTGCTGGCTCGACTCGTGGTAGCGATCGCGGAACTGCTGGTAACGGGGCGAAGCGTTGAACGAGTAAGTGATGCCGAAAGGCAGTTTCACCCGTGCATTCACGATCGCATTCAGCACCGTATATCCTTTATCGAGCGAAAGGTATTGCTTATCGAAATCGTAATTGTAGCCATAGTTGTTCAACATAGCGTCACCCTGCGGATGCACCGCCAGTTTGCCCGTGGCATCATAATATTGCGCAAAGGGAGAGTTCCGGATCACTTGTTTTTGCCAGTCCGTGGCAACACTGCCGTCCGTACGGTTCTGGAAGTTGATATTACCACCGATCTCAAACCATTTCGTCACTTTGGCTTCCACCTTCAGGTTCGAGCGGATCGCTTTATAATTATCACCTGTAATGATACCCTTGTTGTCGAGGTAGCCGGCACTCAGGTAGTAATTCACCTGCTCGTTGGCGCCGGACACACTGATATTGTAATCCTGGTTCACACCTGTCTGGAACGACTGATCGTACCAGTCGAATGTCTTATTGGCGTTGAAGTTTTCAAGCACTGTGCTTTGCAGCAGCAGGCGTTTGGCCCAGATCTCATTATCCGATGCAGTGCCGTTTGATGTTGTTGTATAAGCTTTCCACTGGTCGAGCGTGAGACCATACTTAGTCAGGTTCGCTGCAGTAGGCGCATTGTAAAAACCAGGTCTTTTGGCCGTGCCCCATCCCGATTGTGGTGTCTGGTAAGCTTCGTAAGCATTGGTAGTGGTATTCATCCCATAGGTATTCGCAGTATACCAGTCTTCGCGGTATTGCATATAACCCTTCGCATCAAATACCTCGCGGTTAGCGCCCATGGTAGTCAAACCGAGGTTACTCGTAAAATTGATCTTGGGTTTACCCTTTTGACCTTTTTTGGTAGTAACGATCAATACGCCGTTGGCAGAGCGGGCGCCGTATACCGCAGCAGCAGACGCATCTTTCAGTACATCGATCTGCGCAATATCATCCGGGTTGATCTCCGACAGCTCGCCGTAGAAGATCATACCATCCAATACGATCAGCGGATCGTTGTGGCCCGCTTCAGTATACACCGAACGCTGACCGCGGATCTGTATCGAGCCACCTCCTTTCGCATTGGGATCGAGCCCTACACTCAAACCGGGCGTACCACGCAGGATGTCCTGCACCGTATTGGGGTTCTGATCCGCCAGTTTATCGGGCTTGATCTGTGTGATGGCGCCCGTCAGGTCCTTCTTACGGGCCTGGCCATAGCCGATTACCACCACTTCATTCAGCGATTGGTTCGTTACTTCCAGTCGCAGCGATATTTCGCCCGTAGCAGGAACCGTAACCGTTTGCGTCACATAACCCGTGAACGAGATCGAAAGCTTCGATTTAACAGGCGCTTCCAGCGTAAAATGTCCCTTGTCATCCGTAGAGGTTCCCGTTGTTTTACCGGATAATACAATAGAAACACCCATCAGCGGTTGGTTGGTCGAGGCGTCTATGATAGTGCCGGAAACCTGCCGGTTCGTTTGGGCAAGCATCGTCAGGGGCACTAAAAACAAGGCGGCCAGGACAAGGACAATCGCCCTATGTCCTGGTTGAACATGCGTTTGCATAAAGTGTCTAGTTTTTTTCAAAATGGTTAATTTCAGTTTTCGTCGATTAACCGGATCATTGCTATCTGGGCATGTCCGGCATGTACATACTTATATTATAGAAAAAAAGATTTGACCAGTTGGTCATGGTGGAAGAGAAGATGAGTAAATAACGGGGTGCTGACTATAAAGCCGGGGTCCGTCCAGGATGTTTAATCTTTTCATATACGCAAGCGGTTTGGGGCGCCCTGAGCAGGGCATTAGTAATGGAGCAATCAAATGTTAAATCAATCACAATTTAACAGGAACTTAATGCGGAGGTAGGGGGGCTATTTTGATAAAAAGGGGGCATTCTTACACCCTCCCATACTTCAGAACTACGTCAGGAGAGCATAAAATGCTGATACTCAACAAAACGGTCATTTAACGCGGAGAGTCGTCTCTTTTCACCACCTTCTCATGGAGATTGTATTGCTTACCCAGGTACTTGCGGTATTTTTCAATATAGGCAGATGGCTTCATTCCAAACAGGCCGGTAAAGTGCTTACGAAAATGCTTGATATCGCTGATCCCCACCATAAAAGCCGTTTCAGATATATTATAATTGGTATTAATAAATAGTTCTGCCGCCTTTCTTAGCCGGATAAACCGCACGAAAGCATTGGCCGGCTGACCCGACACAGCCTTGATCTTTTTGTTCATCTTGGAATAACTCATGCCCAGTTCCCTGGCCAGCGTCACGATCGAGAATTGATCGTCGTCCAGATGGGCTTCCACAATGGCGATACAATTGTCCAGAAATTCCTTGTAGTCTGCCGAGATCTTGAAAGGATTATCCTGGAGCGTGATCTCATTATAAAAGTATTTCTGCAGGTTGCTCCGGCTTCTCAGCAGCGCAGCTACCCGGGCTATCAGCAAGTCCTTTTCAAAAGGCTTGGAAATATAATCGTCCGCCCCGCCTTCTACCCCCCGCAACCTGGCTTCGGTCGAAGCATTGCCCGTCACCAATATCACCGGAATATGCCCAAGGGAGCTATCCCCCTTTATCCGCTGGCAAAGCTCAATACCCGTCATCTGCTGCATCACCACATCGCTGATCACAATATCCGGCTGGTACTGGTGCGCCATCGTGAGCGCTTCCTCGCCGCTTTGCGCTTCATACACCGTAAACTGGCCCTTGAACAGTTGCCGGATGTATTGCCGTATCTCCGCATTGTCATCAACCACTAGTATGCTCCGGCTTTCTGTAGTAAGCGGCGTCTGCGCCTGCAACAGTCCCTCCTCCTCCTCTTCCCCAACAACCCCTTCTTCCGGCAGCTCTTCAATAATACGATTCGATGCACCCCGTTCTTCCAGGATCTCCTGACCATCGAGGTGCTCCATACCCAGCGGCAACTGCACAAAAAACGCAGTTCCCGCCCCTGCTTCCGTAGTATAGTCGATCGTTCCTTTGTGTGCATTCACGAAATGCTTCACCAAAAACAAGCCGATGCCAAATCCCGCCTTGGCCGTACTGGCCTGGTAAAAACGCTCAAATAGTTTTTCGCGCGCATGCCGCGGAATGCCCGGGCCGCTGTCCCTGATCTCGATCCTTGCATGGCCTTCCTCCTGTGTTACCCGAAACCACACCTTCCCTTCATCAGGCGTATATTTAAAAGCATTCGACAACAGGTTATAAAGGATCACTTCCAGTTTCTCCCGGTCGGCATACATGATCAGCGCTTCCTCATCATCCAGGTGCAATTGGTAGTCGATCTTTTTTGCTTTGGCCACCTGCGTAAAGGAACTGTACACTTCTTTGATGAGCACCGTCAGGTCGATCTTTGAGATTTTCAGACTGTCCAGCTCACTGTCAGCTTTTTGAAACAACAGCAGTTGGTCCACCAGCCGCAGCATCCGGCCCGCATTCTGGTAGATCAAACGCAGGTCAGTTGAATTAGTGCCCGGCTCCTTGTTCTTGATCAGGTCTTTGATCGGATTCAACACCAGCGTCAGCGGTGTCCTGAATTCATGCGAGATATTCGTAAAGAAAGCCACCTTCTTTTCGTTGAGGTCACGCTCCTTTTCATTGATCACCCTTTGCGCTTCCAGCTCTGCCTCTCCTTTTTCTTTTTCAGCTTTCGCCAGCTCCAGTTCCGTTTCACTGCGCTGCCGCTCCGCCTTTTCCAATCCCAGCAAAGCCTCACTTTTGGCTCTTTCAGCCCGTTCATTCTCCCCGTTCAACCGGGCTATCTGCACCTGGTATTCCAGCCTGGTTTGCCGGGCTTTGTATTTTAAATAGAGGTAAAGAACACCCACCGCTATACAAGCATACAGAAGGTAAGCCCACCAGGTGCGGTACCAGGGCGGCAACACCGTAATATGAACAATCGTTTGCCGCGTATTCCATACACCCGCTGCATTCGTCGATTTGATGTAAAGCGTATAGTTGCCCTCCCGCAGATTCGTATAGTTGGCCGTTCTGATCTTACTCGTATAGTTCCAGCCCTTATCCCATCCATCCAGGAAATAACCATACCTGACCTTTCCGGGCGAAGAATATTCCAACGCCGCAAAGTCAACCGATAACACCGCTTTATTATAAGGTATGCGAAGACTGCTGATATGATGATCACTGATGCCATTTACATAAGCATCTTCATCCGTCACCAGACTATTGTTCACACGAAGACCCGTAATCAGCACCGGTGGCATGAAGTTGCGGGGGGCAATATTGCCGGGATCAAACAATACAAGTCCATTGATGCTGCCAAAAACCAATTCACCCGAGCGCAGGCGCAGCGCAGCACTGTAAATAAATTGATTGCTCGGCAACCCATCACTCTGGTAATAATTGGTAAAGGTTTTTTTAGCCGGGTTGAAACAGCTAAGACCGTAGAAAGTACTCAGCCAAAGGTCCCCCTGCCGGTTCTCTGAAATGTTCAGGACCGAATTGTTGCACAGGCCGTCCGCATCACCAAACCGCGAGATGATCTTTCCCCCTATGCGGTCAAACAATACGATCCCGCCACCTTCCGTACCTACCCAAAGATTTCCCTGCTTATCCTCATAAATGGCCCGCACCGGTTTCCCCATTTCAAAATACTGGTGTCGCTTACCCTGCCGGTCGATCCTGATCAACTGGTGCGAATTGCCGGCCCACAACCTCCCGTTTCTATCTTCCAGAATGGAAATAAGATCATACAACACCTGATCAAATACTTCAAACCGGTTGGCCTTTTCATTGTACCGGTATAGTTTTCCGCTTCCGAAACTCGTAGCCCACAGCGTATTTTCCTGGTCCAGGTACAATTTCCACACATTCCTGTTCTCTATACCCGTCGAATCATTCACACACCGGTAATGTTCAAAACGACCAGCCCCTTTGTTGAATTTATTGATGCCGCCGCCAAAAGTGGTTACCCATAGCTGCCCACGATGATCTTCCAGGATGCTCGTCACCATATTGCTGCTCAGCGAGGCGGGGTCAGCTGCATTGTGCCGGAAGTTTTGAAAGTGATTTGTTTTCCGGTTCCAGATACTCATGCCGCCGCCATCCGTACCGATATACAGATTGCCCGTACCATCTTCAAAAAAACAGGCGGCAAAATTGTTGACCAGGCTATTGGGATTGAGCGGGTCGTGTGCGATCGTTTGGAACTGACTGATCTGCGGGTCGATGATATTCACCCCTCCTTTCAGCGTACCCATCCAGTGCCTCGATTCATTGTCGTGGAAGATCACCGTCACAGATTCACTCGACAGCGAACGGCTGTTTTCGCCCGGCAATATATAGTCGATCCGCCCTGTGGCCGGATGAAGAATGTTGACACCTGCGCCTTCCGTACCAATCCAAAGGTTTCTTTCTTTATCAAAAGAGAGCGAAGCAATATTGTTGGAGGAAAGTTTCCCTTGCTCCGCACTGTAGGTTTTTACATACGTCTTACCCGTTATCGAATATTGGTGCAGGCCATTGGCGCTGCCCACCCAAAGATTGTCCTCGTTATCCGATACAAAGGTGTTGGCAAATTTGATCCCATTGTTTACCAATTCCACTTCTTTCGTGGCATAATTATACCTGCACAGTCCTGCGCCCGATACAAATAGCCATACCCTTTGTTTATTGTCGATCTCTACATCAACTCCGTAGGCAACACCCTGTATGGCGCCGCCTTTCACCGGAATTTGAATAGCCGTATTTGTTCCGGCCAGTTGTATCATCAGCCCCCTCCCATTTGTGGCAATAAACACATTGCCCTTGTCGTCCGAAGCCACTTCATCTACATTGGCCGTGATCTTTTGCCGGTCCTTCGTACCATAAGGGAAGAAATAGGCAGGAGAAAAATTGGAAGTGAGGTCATTGTAAATGCTCAATCCCTGGCCCGTACCCACCCACAGCTTCTTTTGCTGGTCCTGGTGAATCGAATAAATATAGTTGTGTGGAAGAGAAAGCCAGTCATTTTGCTTGTTGCGGAAGACCTTAAACTCATAACCATCGTAGCGGTTGAGCCCATCGAAAGTACCAAACCAGATATAGCCATCCCGGTCCTGGTAAATGCTGCGTATTGAGTTGTTAGACAGCCCTTTTTCTACTCCCAGCCGTATAATTCTTGGATGATCAGCCGCAAAGGCCAAGGCAGCCAAAAAGACACAAATAATGGAAGCAACGAATTTCCGCATGTTCATGTAAAGATAGCGTTCTACAGCCAGGGGCCTGCACCCTGTCAAATGTACAGTTAATTCCCTTTATGTTATCCTTTATCAATGAACAGCCTATTTTTCAATGTTATACAATGGCATTCAATATCAATACCCCTATAAGACCGATGATAGAGATCACCGTTTCCATCACCGTCCAGGATTTCAGCGTTTGAGGCAAAGACAGTTTGAAGAATTCTTTGAACATCCAAAATCCTGAATCATTAATATGCGAGCCAAATACACTGCCCGCCCCCACTGCCAGCACCATCAGTTCAGGAGATACATTACCTGTTGCAATTAATGGCGCCACCACACCAGCCGCCGTAATGCCGGCCACCGTGGCCGAACCGATCATCACCCGCAAAAAAGCAGTAACCACCCAGGCAAACAACAAGGGCGGCATATCCCACTTGCTGCTGAAAGTAGCAATATAAGTACCCGTCCCACTGTCCACCAGCACCTGCTTGAATACACCACCGGAGGTAATGATCAGCAGGATCATAGCAATACCGGCAATCGATTCAGTCAACAACTGCATCATTTGCGTCATCGATTTACCAGCCGTCTTACCCAATTGAAAGATGGCCAGCAACACCGTGATCAGCAAAGCGATCACCGGATCACCAATAAACAGTAAACTGGCTTGCAGCGCACTTCCCTTCTGTAGAAAATGACCCGCTGCCACCGCCAGCGCGATCAGCAATACCGGCATTAAAGCAAATAGTAAACTGGATGACACCGAAGGAAGTGCTTTGCTGTTCACAGCAACCGCCGTTAAAGCCTGGTCCTGTTCTTTGGTAGTGGTATGCTGCAGCAACCTGCCCAGCAAAGGACCCGCTACGATCACCGCAGGGATGGCCAATAGAATGCCATACATCAGCACCAAACCCATATTGGCATTGAATGCTTTTACCAATACCACAGGGCCCGGATGCGGAGGAAGAAAACAATGCGTAGTGCTTAAGGAAGCCGCCATGGGGATCACGATATACAATAAGGGCAAACCCGTTTTCCGGGTCAATGCCACCACCAGTGGCACCAGTATCACAAACCCTGCATTATAATAAAGCGGAATGCCCATTAAAAAACCAGTCAGCAATACCGCCCATTGAATATGCTTTGGGCCGAAAGCCCTGATCAGCGTGGAAGTGATCTGCTCTGTGGCGCCCGTCACTTCCAGTATCTTACCCAGGAAGGCGCCGAGGCAAATGATCAACGCCAATCCCCCCAGCGTACTGCCTACCCCTTTTTCGATCGATACCAACAACTGGTCGGGCTTCATGCCCAGGAATAAACCTGCCAGTATAGCAACGATCAGTAAGGAAATAAACGGACTTACTTTCCGGGCAGAAAGAAAGATCTGCAACGCGATGGCAAGTAATATAACCAGTATTGTCATGCGTTATTGTACCGTGTTTACGAGCGTTCCGATGTGATCGATAGTGATGGCAATTTTGTCACCACTCAACAAAGTAAAATTACTGCCCGGCACAATCCCTGTTCCCGTCATGATCAGACAGCCATAAGGAAAACTGCATTCCCTGAATACAAAAGATACCAGTTCTTCCGGTGTTCTTTTCAATTGACTGATCAATACATCGCCCTCAAAAGCCTTAGCGCCTTTACGGCTAATGACCAGGTTGATATTCGTATCCGCTCCAAGCGGTTCCCTGGTCACATAGATACAAGGTCCCAAAGCAGCACAACCATCATAGGTTTTTGCCTGCGGCAGGTACAGCGGGTTCTCTCCTTCAATACTCCGGCTGCTCATATCATTGCCAATCGTGTAGCCAACTATTTTACCCGAAGCAGTTACTACCAACGTCAACTCAGGCTCCGGCACATCCCAACTGCTGTCCTTGCGGATCCGTACCAGGCCGCCATGCCCAACGATACGGTGAAACGTAGATTTAAAAAACACTTCGGGCCTCGTTGCCTCATATACTTTAGCATAAAAATCAGCACCTCCACCTGCTTTACTTTCTTCCTGCCGGCCAATCTTACTGCGCAGGTAAGTAACCCCACAGGCCCACAATTCCTGCTTGCTACTCATAGGCAGCAGGATATTTTCAATCAGGCTGCTATCCCCTTTGGCCAATTTGCCCGTGAGCTTCTCCAGCTTGTCAAACAGCCCGTCATCATTCACCAGCTGCTCCCAATCCTCATCAACAGCATAGTAATGTCCACTCTTTTCAATAACTGCTCCTTTCGTTGTGTTGTATAATTTCATATGGTATCGCTTAGTGTGAATCTCTTGTTACGGTAGACCCCGAATTCCCCTGTAAAAAATCCAGGTCTGCCCCTTTATCCGCTCCCAACACATGTTTTATATAAAGGCTCACATACCCACGGTTGGCAGCAGGCCGGGGTGCTGTCCAGGCCGCCCTTCTGGTGGCAAGATCCTCGTCACTAACATCCAGGTGCAATCGGCGCTGCTCCACATCCAGTTCGATCATATCTCCATTCTGTACCAGTGCAAGCGCACCACCAATAGCGCTTTCCGGCGACACATGCAGCACCACCGTACCATATGCCGTGCCACTCATTCTTCCATCCGAGATCCGCACCATATCAGTAATCCCTTTTTGCAATAGCTTTTTAGGAAGCGCCATATTGCCCACTTCCGGCATACCGGGATAACCCACCGGGCCTACGTATTTCAACACCATCACACAGGTTTCATCAATATCCAGATCAGGCGTATCGATCCTCGCATGATAGTCTTCTATGCTTTCAAACACTACCGCCCTGCCCCGGTGTTTCATCAACCCAGGCGATGCGGCCGATGGCTTCATTACCGCGCCGTTTAGTGCCAGGTTGCCTTTTACCACTACACAGCCCGCTTCTGCCAGCACCGGATTTTCTAATGGAGCGATCACCTCTTCATTGTAGCAGATACTATTCCCCTTGATATTTTCATGGTGGTTCTTTCCCGTAACCGTTACCACTTTTTTGTGCAAGTGTTCCTTCAGCTCATGCAGTATTACCGGCAGACCGCCCGCATAAAAAAAGTCTTCCATCAAATATTTACCCGAGGGCATTAGGTTCAACAACATTGGGATCTTACTACCCAATGTATCAAAGTCTTCGAGATCCAGCTTTACACCAATCCTTCCTGCGATGGCCAATAAATGGATGATGAAATTACTGGACCCGCCCACTGCTGCATTCACGACGATCGCATTCTCAAAAGCCTCCCGCGTGAGTATTTTATCGATTGTTAAATTCTCCCTTACCATCTCTACGATCCTTCGGCCGCTCAATTGCGCCATTTGCTTTTTCCGGCTGTCGGCAGCAGGTATGGCGGCGGCGCCGCTTAAGGTGAGGCCCAGTGATTCTACCATGCAGGCCATCGTGCTGGCCGTACCCATCGTCATACAATGGCCAATACTCCGGCTCATACAACTCTCCGCAAACTCACAGTCTTCCGGCGTCATCTTCCCCGTTTTCATGTCTTCATCAAACTTCCACACATGCGTGCCCGAACCAATTTCCTGTCCCTTGTATTTTCCATTCAACATGGGGCCGCCGGGTACTACGATCGTGGGCAGGCCCACACTCGCAGCGCCCATCACCGTGGAAGGTGTTGTTTTATCACAACCTGTCAACAATACCACCCCATCCATGGGGTTGCCCCGGATGCTTTCTTCTGCATCCATACTTGCCAGGTTGCGAAACAACATTGCCGTTGGCTTCAGCAGCGTTTCGCCCAGGCTCATCACCGGAAACTCAACCGGAAAACCACCGGCTTCCAGCACTCCCCGCTTTACCATTTCCGCATGCTCACGGAAATGCGCATTGCAGGGCGTCAGTTCACTGAACGTATTGCAAATGCCAATCACCGGCCTGCCGTCAAACAGATCGTTGGGCATCCCCTGGTTTTTCATCCAGCTCCTGTAAATAATACCGTCTTTGTCTTTTCTGCCAAACCAATCGTGGCTTCTCAATTTTTGCTGGTCACTCATATGCGTACATTTAATCTATTCACTATTCCACCTTCTCAACTGCTTAACTGCTCACCCCCCACTTTCCGCCCCCGCCTCCTGTATTCTGTCTCCTGTATTCTGTATTCTGTATTCTTCCTCCTCACTGCTTATCCCACCACACCCGCGTACTCAGTTTATCCGGTCCTTGATTCGTAATTGCTTTATTCACATTCTCCGTATTCACACTCAACTCCGAAGTAGGATACGTAAGCCGCCTGATAAATGTTCCATTCGGCACATCCGGGTTATTGGGCTGTCCATAAGGATTGGGCGTCAGCGCAGGGAAGCCGCTCCTTCTAAAATTAGCGAAAGCTTCCGGACCATTCAAAAACGAAGCGATCCAATACTGCGTATTGATCTGCTGCAGTTCAGTGCCAACGACGAGCGGGTTGGCCGCTACATACGTATCGCGTGCCCCGGCCGCCACTGCCGAATTAGGATCGTACAACACCATCTGGTCCATATGCGCCCTGATGCCATCGGCAAAATATTGCGCTGCCGTACCCGTGGTTACCCATCCTTTGAGACGGGCTTCCGCCAGCAGCAGGTTCGTTTGTGCTGCAGTCACCAGGAATACCGGCGAAGAGATCTTCACGATCCTGCGACGGTCCACCTGCGTGTAATCATAGAAACTGGCCAGGCCATCAGCCGTAGCAGAAGCACCAATCGTACCATTGTCTTTTCCGATGGGCATACCAATTTGTTTGGTAGGATCAGTGGAACCTACCGCCACCGTTTGACCGGCGCCGCTGGTAGCACCTACATACCGGATGGCAATTGCTTGCAAACGGGGATCACTGGTGTTTTTCAGCTGGTCTACAAATGGCTTGGTGAGGTAGAAATTGGCCGCCTCACTGCCATTAAGCGTGCCCCCGATAGGCTGCGTAAAATTCGCATCGTGACGGATATAGGCATTGTCTGCATTCGTGGTAATAACCCCTCCGGCCACAGCCGCCTGTACAGCGGCCTGCGCTTTCGTAGCATCTATTTTAATGAGCCGCATACCCGCGCGCAACAACAATGAATAGGCAAACTTCTTCCATTTGGCCACATCACCTGCATACAAGGCATCACCTGTTTCAATAATGCCCGCAGGGTTCAGCGCTGTTGCTGCCTCCGTCAGTTCCTGGATGATCTTGGGGTATATATCCTGCTGACGATCATAGCTGGGAAACAGGATATGCTTGGCCACACCGGCACCGCCTTCTGTATACGGTATATCGCCGTAGGCATCCGTGAGGATCATAAAAACATAGCTCTGGTAAATGCGCGCCATATTATACATATTGCTCCTCGCCGGATTTTCCTTTGCACGTGTCAGCGCGTCATACGTATTCTTGATCACACTTTGATAATAGGCCGTCCACAAAGGTTGCGTGGTCACATCCCGGCTGTCCTGGTTGAAATTGGCGCCTGCCAGTACTCCCCCATTCGGAGTTACCATATGTTGTACAATGCCTGCATCAAACACAAGTGTTTTTACAGGAAAGGAACTATTGATAATGCCCTGGTTCAACAACAGCGCCGGGTCAAGTGCTGTAGGATTTGTCTTATTGACATTCAGGTCCGACAATCCTTTTTCACAGGAGGCCAGGACGACCATGAACAGGAAGAGTAAACTATAATGAAGTATCTTTTTCATAATCGAAAATGTTAGCATGAATGTTTTTGAATGATCTATCATCCTCTCCGGAGCTGAAGCTGTTTTCCGCTCGCAGCTCACAGCTCGTAGCTCGCAGCTTGTCTTTAGAATTTAATATTCAAATTCAATCCAAGGCTCCTCGTGGTAGGCAATCCGGGTGATTCCAATCCTACCTGGTTATCAGAACCAAAGCCGAAAGTTTCAGGATCAATATTGTCCACCCATTTCTTCAACACAAATACATTGTTGGCCACAAAATCAAGCTTCAAACCTTTGATAGGCCATTTGGCAGGAACATGTTTCGTAAAGTCATAGCCGAGCGACAACTGACGCAACTTCCAGTAACCACCATTGTACACCACCGCTTCTATGATCTGTTGTGTACGTAAATGCTCCCAATACGTTTGTACAGGCGCCACCGCATTGTTGGGATTGCCGCTGGCATCCACACCATTCCCTTTCACACCACCTGTGCGGCCTTCCAGCGTCATTTGGTGCAAGCCCTCGCGCACTGCATTGAAATTCGTGCCCGACAATATTTTACCGCCCAGCTTGTAATCAATAAACACCGTGAGGTGAATACCCTTGTAATTAAACGTATTCAGAAAACCGCCTACCCATTTGGGCAGCGCGCTGCCAAACAATACCAGGTCCGATGTGCGCAGGGGCAAACCGTTCGACTGGAATATCTGTTGTCCTTTGTCATTCCGTGCATAACCAAAACCGGCAATCTGCCCGATCTCCTGACCCACCACCTGCCTCGTTTCTCCATTGAACACGTGCGTACCCGTGGTAATGCGCTCACCCGGCTTGTCCGTGATGATGCTCAGTACCTTGGTAATATTGTAAGAAGTGTTGGCAGTGAACTCCCAGGTAAAATACCTGTTCTTGATCGGCACCAGGTTCAGCATGCCCTCAAAACCATAGTTGCGGCTTTTACCACTGTTGATGGGCGTATTGAAATAACCCGATGCATCCGATATCTGTACCGATACGATCTGGTCACTTGTGATCTTCCGGTAAGCGGCAACATCGATATTTACACGGTTATTGAACATCCGCAACTCCAACCCTATTTCTGTTTCCGCCACGCGGGCTGGTTTCAGGTTGGGATTGGGCAGCGTAGTACCGCTGGTAGTACCGTTTAAGATATTGCTCGTGCCCACCGGTACCGGCACCCCGCTGGGGTTATTGATAAAGTTGGCATTGACCGAATAGAACAGTTGGTCCGAATAAGGCGCCACATCGCCATCACTACCCACTTCCGCATAACCCAATCGTACCTTGGCAAAGTTCAGCCAGCTGGCAGTGGGCAGGTGTTCTGAGAATACATAACTACCCGAAACAGATGGATACAAAATACTCCTGTTCTCCGGCGAAAGCGTGGAGAACCAATCATTGCGCACCGTACCCGTCAGGTAAAAAGTTTTCTTCCAGTTCACTTCAGCCGATCCATACAAGGAATTGACCCCTTGCTCTATCAGACTATACACAGGGTCTTTGGCACGTCCATTCTGCACCGTATACAAACCACGGATGATAAAATCCGTTACTACCACGTTGTTGATATCAGAGCGCTTGCGCATCCGGTTGCCGCCAGCATTGACATTGATACCCAGCTCGCCAAACTCTTTATTGGCATTCACCAGGAAATCGAGGTTCGTTTCCCTGAAGCGGCGCGACTCCTGCGTAAATATACCGTTCACAAAACCGGGAGGCGCGGCTGCGCGCGAAGCCTGGCCCGTAGGGAAGTTATTGACATCTTCATCGCGCGACCAATAATCCTGGCCAAAGCGGCCCTGCACACTCAACCATTTGAGCAGCTCATAGCGCAGCGTCACATTGCCGAAGATGCGGTCACGTTTAATATTGTGTACCTGCTCCGCCAATACCCAAAAAGGATTCGTACGGTTCGTAAACCTGCTCCAGGGATATTCATTGCCGGCCGCATTGTATTTATTTTCATTGAGCACACTAAGCGGCATCGAGGTGGATATCCCCATCAACGTAGTGGTAATCGAATTATCCTGGTTCGTGATATTCGGCGGGTTCTTATTGATCTCCCGTGAATAGTTCACATTGCCCGCTACCGTAAACTGTTCAGTCAGTTCATAACTGAAACCCAGGTTCATCGTCTTGCGGTTGAACGAATTATTGGGCATGATGCCCTTATTTTCCGTATTGTTCAGCGACAGCCGGAGGCCGCCTTTATCATTGCTGCTTTCAAAAGCGATTGTGTTGGCTATATTCTGACCATGCCGGTAGAATTCCTTGATGCGGCTTCCCTGCCATTCATAGGGAACCGTAAGGTTATTAAAAAGCACCTGCGTGGCGCCGGGCGTAAACTTCTCCCCAAACGACCATTGGCCCGAAGTAGGATTTGGCGTGGTGGGACGAGCACCGTTTTCGCCCTGACCGTACTCACTCTGGTATTCCGTAAAATCCAGTGGTGTATCATTCGTATAGTTCAGGTTATACGTTACGCCGATACCTTTTACCTTTCCCTTCGTTTTCGTGGTGATCATGATCACACCGTCTTTGGCGCGCGAGCCATAGAGGGCCGATGCCGGTGCGCCTTTCAGTATCGTCATGCTTTCAATATCATCCGGGTTGATGCTCGACAATCCGTCCCCGCCGTCAGCAAATACACCACCCCCTTTTACAGAGATCGTGTTGTCGTTGAAATTCGTATTGTCGATCGGCACACCATTGATAACGATCAGTGGGTTGTTCTGTCCCGACAGCGACGATTGACCACGGATGCGGATCTTGGAGGTGCCGCCCGGTCCTGTGCCCAGTGAAGAAATATTCACCCCGGCCACCTTGCCCTGCAAGGAGTTCATCACATTGCTGGTGCGGTTCACACTCAGTTCTTCCGGTTTCACGCTGGTAGCCGAATAACCCAGGCTACGCGCCTGCCTTTTAATACCCAGGGCCGTGACCACCACTTCCCCCATGTCTTCGGTGATCGCTGTCAGCGATACATTGACCACCGTGCGGCCCCCAATGGCCACCTCCTGGATCTTATACCCTACCGAACTGATAATAAGTGTAGCATTGTTGCCAGCCGCTGGCGGTACAGAAACGCTGTATTTGCCGTCACTGTCCGTGCTAGTTCCCTGTGAAGTTCCTTTTACTATTACAGATATACCGGAAAGCTTCGTACCTTTTTCATCCGATACAGTACCTGTAACTATTTGTGCCTGGGCAGCAGATATAAATAAGAGAAGAAAGCAAAGCAGCCATAGTCCCGCAAATCGGGAAGGACCGCCGCTGGAATACTTTTTCATACCGGCAAGTTGTTTTGGTGAAGAATCGTTAAGCTGCTAAATTATTTCCTCTAATCCTCAAAAACTTCCAAAATAGAACTGTGTTGAATTTTGTACATCTGACACGAATAAATTTCCTTTCTTTATATAAGCTCTTACAGGGTGCGTCGCCTTCCAAAGGCGGCTCACCCTGAAAAGCGATAACGGTTGCATAAAGCCATATCTAACGCCATATGAATCAATTCCTGCTACAACAAGGCAAGTCTGCAGAATTGCGGTTGTTCCCGCACTTGCTGGAAGTGGGTTCCAAAAAGAATGGCGCAATCCAGCTTCATGCATTTCCTACCACCATCACCGAAGGCATCAGGATATATTATATAACAGAAGGCAAGTTCGAATGGCGCATCAACCACCAGCCCTATGTTTTTTATCCCGGCGATGTTGCCGTCATCTTACCCGGCATACCTTTTGGCAGCGATAATGGCATTCTCGAAATAGGCTCCTATACCTGGGTCCACCTGGCCATGCAAAAATTAGAGAATGGTCACCTCCTGCCCGGCAAATGGAGTGGCCTCTCCGAAACCGAAGGCGCTGCCATTGGCAAAATGTTGTCATTGAACAGCTCACCCGTATTATCAAGATTCAATGAGGCCGGTAAAATACTCAAATGCATACACGCCGAACTGTTCAACCATGAAATTGGTTACCAGGCATGCATCAATCACCAGGTCGATGAATTACTGATCCAGGTTACCCGCCACATGACAAGGCAAAGTCATCCCGGTAGAGACTTCCCCAAAACATTCATGCACCTCGAAGAGGTATTGCGTAAGGATCTCTCCCATCAATGGACCGTGGAAGAAATGGCCGCCTTGGTAGGCCTCGGCACAACCCTTTTCACAGAGCGGGTAAAAAGTTATTCCGGTTTTTCACCGATCAACTACCTCATCAACATCCGTATTTCAGAAGCCATTAAATTATTGAAGCGCCCCGATATCAGCGTCACCGATATAGCACTCGATACCGGATTCTATTCATCCCAACATTTTTCCACCACCTTTAAAAAACTGACCGGTTACAGGCCCAGTGAATTCAGAAAAAACCATTTGAAGAATAAATAATTATTATACACATGAAATGCATCATCACCATTGAGCTGGGAACAAACGGGATAAGGGTGTTTGCCTTTGACCTCAATGGCCGCGTCATCGGTTCCATGAAAGGCTACTACCCTACCTTCCATACCGAACCCGACCACAGTGAGCAGGATCCCGAGCAGATATTCATTACCACCCTCTATGTGTTAAAGAACCTGCTGAACGAACACGTACACCCGAAAAAGTACAAAGTGGCCTGTATTTGTTTCAGCGCCGCCATGCACAGCGTACTGGCTGTCGACAACAATGGCAATCCCCTGGGCAATGCCATTACCTGGTCCGACAACCGGGCCAAAAAAGAGGCCCTGGAATTACGCAATTCGGCACTCGGCAAAAAATTATATGCGGCCACCGGCACCCCCATCCATCCCATGAGTCCCTTGCTCAAAATAGCCTGGATCAGGGAGCACGACCCCTTGCGTTTCCGGCAAACCAGTAAATTCCTGTCGATAAAGAGTTACATCATCCACCAGTTGACCGGGGAGTACCTCATCGATTACAGCATTGCCTCCGCCACCGGTTTGCTCAACATACATACCATTGCCTGGGAGGCCGATGCCTTGCAATATGCCGGTATTACAGCCGATCAGCTGCCCACCCTGGCGCCCATCTTTACCACCGCCGGCAAATTGAAGAAAGCTTACCAGCAATCACTCGGACTGCCAGCCGATACGAAAATATTGATTGGCTCCAGCGATGGTTGCCTGGCCACCCTCGGCGATGGCATGAAAGGGGAAGGCGATGCCACCATTACCATTGAAGACAGCGGCGCCGTGCGCATCATGGGGCCCGAAGTGTTGAAAGACGAGCAAATGCGTTTCTTCAATTACCTGCTTACCGAAGGTTGTTATGTATCTGGCGGACCCACCAATAACGGCGGCAATATCTTCGAATGGTTCACCCGCCAGTTTGGCGATTTCAGCAATCCCTACGATATAGAGCACAGCATGCAGCAACTGATCGAAGAAGCGGCACAGGTGCCCGTGGGTTCAGAGGGGCTATTGTTCCTGCCTTATTTATTGGGTGAGCGCGCACCCATCTGGAATGCCAATGCCCGGGGCGCTTATTTCGGGCTCAACATCAAACACGAACGCAAACATTTTGTACGGGCAACCATCGAAGGCATCTTGTATGAGATATACAGCATTGGCAAAAGCCTGGGCGAGCAGCGCACCATCAAAAGCCTTTCCGTGAATGGCAGTTTTGGTACCCTGCCTTTCTGTACCCAGTTGATCGCCGACATGTACAACAAGCCCGTGCGCCTGCGACAGCAGTTTCACAGCGTGAGTTTTGGCGCCTGGTTATTAGCCGCTACCGAAATGGGTATTTACAAATCACTCGACGAAGCGGCGCAAACCGTAGAGTTGCCCGATGTATATACACCCAATAAACAGCACCATGCCGTGTATGCCGATTACTTCGGCATTTTCGAAAAGCTAAGCACCAAACTATTCGACGAATTTGAAGCCATCGGCAACCTGCAGCAAAAGCACGCAGCCACCGACGAACACATCAACCAAAAAATAAAATTATGACAACGAAAACAACGCTTAACGGATGTCAGCCTGAGCTTGTCGAAGACGGCATAAGGGTGGGTCGCCCTTTCGGGGCGGCTCACCCGATCTAAAGGAGCCTTTCTCGTTGCCTCGTTGCCTTTATGCCTCGTTGCCTTTTTTAAAAAAACCTGCTATATGAAAAAGACCTCACTCACATTGATCCTCCTACTGCTGGTCACCTTTCTCCACGCCCAGCAAGTAACCCTCTCTCCCGATCAGATCAAAGCCCTCACCCCCGAGTGGAAAGGCGAACGATCGGCCGACGGGCGTCCCCATGTACCCGATCGATTATTGGAGCGACTGAAAGGTGTTCACCTCGAAGAAGCCTGGGGCATCTTACGCAACAAAGGTTACCAAAACCAGTTTGAGGGCGACTGGATCGTATTGCATCCCGATTCCGCCATGACAGGTCGCGCCGTCACAGCCCAATACCTGCCTTTGCGACCCGATGCCGACAAGCTCATCAAAGACAAAGGCAAAGCAGAAGGCCGCATCGGTGCGCCCAATTCCTGGCCCATCGATGTATTAAAGAATGGAGACATCTACATCGCCGATAGTTATGGCAAGGTGGTAGATGGCACCCTCATTGGCGACAACCTGGGCAATGCCATTTATGCGAAGTCGGGCCGTGGCGTTATTTTCTATGGTTCTGTGCGCGATGTGGAAGGACTGGAAGAGATCAAAGGATTCAATGCCTGGATCAAGGGCTACGATCCTTCTTACATACAACAGATGATGCTGGGTGGCATCAATGTACCCATTCGCATGGGCCGGGCCACCGTATTGCCGGGCGATGCTGTGCTGGCAAAAAAAGGCGGCGTGGTATTCATCCCCGCCCACTTGCTGGAAGAGGTCGTATTGAATGCCGAGTTCATTTCCCTGCGCGACGCCTTTGGTCACCAGCGTCTGCGCGAAGGAAAATATACACCCGGCCAGATCGATACCCAATGGACCGACGAGATCAAAAAAGACTTTCTGCAATGGCTCGACGCCAATCCCGGCAAACTACCCATGAGCAGAAAAGAACTCGACCAGTTCATGAAAGACCGTACCTGGTAAGAAAATGTCAGCCTGAGCTGTCGACGCTCTTTCAGTCGCTAGCCTCCGGCTAGTGACGCCTATTTCAAAGCCTCTGGCTTTGTTGTTGAGATCTAAAGAAGCCTGTCGAAGAAATATGTATAAACGTGTATTCTGCCCCGTAGGGGCTACAGCTTTGTAGAAAAACAATTTTGAAAAGACATTGCGGCGCCTTTAGGTGACGCCCCGCTGAACGATTATATACGCAACCCAACCAATCAAAAAAATTAAAATTATCTGCTATGACACCATCACAACATCTCCTCACCAAATTAGGTTTGAAAGATCCGGAACCAATCCACAACGGCAACCTCTCTACAGGCGAATCCCACAACAGCCGCCGTTCTTTCTTCAAAAACGCTTCCCTCGGCGGTATCGCCCTGGGCGGCGCCTTTATGTTTAGTCCTGTGGAAGACCTCGTAGCACAGTCCACCCAACGCGTCAACCGCGCCTCTGCTCCTTCCGAACTCAAGATTACCGACATGCGTTACTGTGTCACAACAGTACTCGGAAGAACAGCCATGATCCGCATCGATACCAACCAGGGCATTTATGGATTGGGCGAAGTAAGAGATGGCGCCGATGAGCGTTATGCCCTATTCCTTAAGAGCCGCATCCTCGGTGAAAATCCCTGCAACGTAGAAATGCTGTTCAAAAAAATAAGACAGTTTGGCGGACAAGCCCGCCAGGCCGGTGGTGTATGTGCCGTTGAGATGGCCTTGTGGGATCTGTGTGGTAAGGCCTACAATGTACCGGCCTGGCAGTTATTGGGTGGGCGCTACCGTGATAAGGTGAGGTTGTATGCCGATACCCCCGAAGCCAGTTCACCCGAAGAACAAAAGCGACTCATCAATTACCGGCTGAAAGAACAGGGCTATACCTGGCTGAAGATGGATATTTCCATCAATGAATTGAAGGACAAACCAGGCACCCTGGTCAATGCAGATAAATGGCGCAATGCCCAAGGCAACCTGGCTCAATGGGGCGACATGAACAACCCCATGTCATATGCCAACACCTTACACCCCTTCACCCAGATACAGATCACCGACAAAGGATTGGCAGAGCTGGCCGGTATTGTAGACAATGTACGCAGTATGGTGGGTTATGAAACCCCCATCTCCTCCGACCATTACGGCCATTTTGATTTGAACAATGGCATACGCCTCGGAAGGGCCCTCGAAAAATACCGCCTGGCCTGGCTCGAAGATGTGGTCTCCTGGGAGTTGACCGATCAATGGAAAACATTGAGCGATGCATTGGAAACACCTTGCCTTACCGGTGAAGACATTTTCCTGTTGAAAGGATTCAAAGCCTTGATCGATAAGAGAGCCGTTGATATTGTACACCCCGACCTCGCTTCTTCCGGTGGCTTACTCGAGACCAAACGCATCGGCGATTATGCCGAAGAGAATGGCATAGCGATGGCCATGCACCAGGCGGGCACCCCCATCTCTTTTATGGCCAGTGTACATTGTGCAGCGGCCACCCAAAATTTTCTGGCCCTCGAGCACCATTCCATTGATCTGCCCTGGTGGGAAGACCTCGTCAAAACAACTGACGGCAGAAAGCTCATCACCAAAGGCTACGCCAACCTGCCGTTAACTGCTCCCGGGCTGGGCATTGAATTGAATGAGGAAGTGATAAAGCAACATTTGCATGCTTCCGATAAAAGTTATTTCGCACCAACACCCGAATGGAATGCGATTCGTTCGCATGATAGGATATATAGTTGATGCATTCACTCGCTCGCCTTACCGCTGCTTAGCGGGATGAGCCTATTTGGTAGCCTCCGGCTACAGCCGCGCTAAGGTCTAAAAGAGCCTGTCAAAGGGAGGGTCTCCCTTTCCCGCCGAATGGCGGGACGGCTCACCCGGGTTCAAAGGAGCTTTTCTCGTTGCCTCGATGCCTTGTTGCCTCGATGCCTTTTTCACAAACCAAACGCATTGCCATATGAATCGCGCTTCCATTTATTACCTTATCTCACTTGCTGTCCTGATCGTCTACATCATCCTGTCCCTGCAGCAACAGCATCAGTGGGGAGGCTGGTTGCTGCTCTTGTTCTTCTTCAGCCTGGCACTGGCCTTCCGCCAACACCGACTGCTGAAAGGGCTGTCTTACACCTTGATGGTGATGGCCGTGGTGAGTCTGGCCATGTATTATCCCCAGCATTTCAAAACCTACCGTGGCTTTAAACTGTCCGAGCTCATCATTCCCCTCTTGCAGATCATTATGTTTGGTATGGGTACCGAATTAAGCCTGAAAGATTTTGCCAATGTAGTGCGCATGCCCAAGGGAATTATCGTTGGCGTGGTATGCCATTATATTATCATGCCTTTGATCGGGTTTTCCCTGGCCAACCTGTTCAACTTTCCACCCGAGATTGCTGCCGGTATCATATTGGTGGGTTGTTGTCCCAGCGGACTTGCGTCCAATGTCATGTGTTACCTCGCTAAGGGCAACCTCGCCTTGTCCGTATCCGTCACTACCATTTCAACCATGGTAGCGCCTTTCCTAACGCCCCTACTCATGCGTTTATTGGGTGGCAGTTTTGTGGCCATCGACTTTTGGGGTATGGTATGGGACATTACCAAGATCGTGATCCTGCCCGTAGCCGCTGGTCTGGCTTTTCATTACCTCATCCACGGAAAATTCAAATGGCTCGACAAAGCCATGCCACTGGTATCCATGGCCGGCATTGGCATTATCCTCACCATCATCACTGCCGCAGGAAGAGACAACCTCTTGAAAGTAGGCGCCCTCTTATTGATCGCAACCATCCTGCACAACGTACTGGGTTATATCATGGGTTATTGGTCTGCCAGGATACTTCGTTTTCACGAACGCGATTGCCGCACCATCGCCCTCGAAGTGGGCATGCAGAATGCCGGACTCGCCTCCGGGCTGGCCCTGGCCATGGGCAAGCTGTCTACTGCCGGATTGGCCCCGGCCATCTTTGGTCCTGTAATGAACATCACTGGTTCTTCTCTGGCAAGTTGGTGGCACAACCATCCGCCGAAGGAAGAGGAGCAAGTTAAAGAATCAATGTCGTTGACTTAAGTTGTCACGCTTGTCGAATGACAGCCTATCCGATGTCAGCCAGCGTCCCGCCGAAGGGCGGGAACGACGAGACTAAAGGATGGGTCGCCCTTCCCGCCCTTCGGCGGGGGGCGGCTCACCCTGATCTAAGGAACCTTTGCAAAGAATAATTTATTTAAAAACTACTCACTCAAACGCCCGCATATGCATCTATTAAAAACCTTGCTGACTGTATTCTCCTTACTCATCCTTTGGGAATACACCACTGCACAGGAAGTGCAGATCAGCAAAGAAGAACTCATCGCCTTAACGCCTGAATGGAAAGGCGAACGCTTTCCCGACGGAAGACCCAAAGTGCCCGATAGGATTCTCGAACGCATGAAACAGGTAAGCGTGGAAGAGGCCTGGGCTGTGATGAAAAATGCCGGTTATGGTTACCAGGTGGCTGAGCAATGGCAGGTGATCAATCCTGATAGTGTACTGGTAGGCAGGGCCGTCACCGCCATGTTTATGCCCGCCAGGCCCGATGTATGGAAAGCCATTGATACCGTAGGCAAGAAAAAAGGAAAACGCGGACAGAACACCTGGCCCGTGGATATACTCGTAAAGGGAGATGTATATGTGGCCGATCAGTTTGGCGCCCATCGGAATGGACCCACCATTGGCGACAATGTAGGCAACGCCATCTATGCGCGTACCGGCAATGGCATTGTATACGATGGGGCCCTGCGCGATGTGGAAGGACTCAAAGAGATAGGTGGCTTTACTTCTTATTACACCAGTTACGATCCTTCTTACCACAATCCACCAGGCGATCTCAATACCATGATCGTAGGCATCAACCGGCCTACCCGCATTCGCACCGTTACCGTGATGGCTGGTGATGTGGTATTGGGCAAATTGGGGGTGGTGGTATTTGTGCCGCCCCACCTGGCCGAGAAGGTTTGCACCACTTCTGAAATTGTGCGCCTCCGCGACATGTTTGGTCACCAACGTTTGCGCGAAGGCAAATACACCGCCGGCCAGATTGATACCCGCTGGACCGACGACATTGAGAAAGACTTTTCCAAATGGATCAATGACCACATCAACGAATTGCCCGTTCCCAAAGAAACCATTCAGCAGTTTCTGAAAGACCGGACCTGGTAATATCAGAGGGTGGGTCGCCCTTCAGGGGCGGCTCACCTGGATCGAAAGGGCCGTATCGAAGGGTATTCATGCCCCTTTAGGGGCTACAGCTTTGTAGAAATGAACGTCGCCAAATTCTTTTGCCCTGTAGGGGCAATCCTCTCGTTGTTGCGAAGGAACCAATCGAAACCATTATTGCAAATACGATAAACAAAATATTATGTCAAATTCACGCAGATCATTCATAAACAAAGCCGCCATCGCCGCCGCCATGTCGCCTCTCGCCGCACTCAACAGTTTCGGCAGCGGATACGAAACCGCTATTGGCAATACGCCAAAACCCTCCGCTCCCTCCGACCTCAAGATCACCGATGTCAAATGCGGTTATATTCGTGGCAGCCTCTTCGTAAAAATATACTCCAACCAGGATATCTGGGGATGTGGGGAGGGCGTGGATGCCATTCCCGGCACTTATCATTTGGTGAAGAATTTCGGGGAGCGCATCAAAGGAAAGAATCCCTTGAATGTACACCGGTTGTTTGAAGACATCCGCAAATCAGGATTCTTCCAGGGAGCCCAGTCCGGAATGTATGTGGCCGTATTGTCGGCCATTGAAGCCGCCTTATGGGATCTGGCGGGCAAAGCCCTTCACTTGCCTGTATACCAGTTACTCGGTGGCAAGTTCCGCGATAAGGTGCGGGTGTATTGCGATACCGCCTTGTACCAACGCGCCCTGCCCAAGCCTTCCGATTTTGCAGAAGCCGCCACCAAAGCAAAGCAGATGGGCTTCAACGCCATCAAGTTCGACCTCGACCAGGCCAACGATCCCAACAAGTATGATTTCTACAACTGGACTGCCAGTCCTGCCGAGCTGCAACGCATGTACGATCAGCTGGCTGCTGCCCGCGAAGCCGTTGGCCCCAACATTGATATCTGTGCTGATATGCATGGACGCTATGATGCCGTCACCGCCCAAGCTATTGCCAAAAGACTGGAACCCTTAAATCTGATGTGGCTGGAAGAGCCGATCCCTGCCGAGAATGTGGAAGCTTACAAGCTGATCACCGAATCAACCAGTACGCCGATCTGCGCTGGTGAGAACCATTACCTGGCTTATGGATTCCGGAGGATGCTGGAGCTGGGTGCCGTGGATATCGTCATGCCCGATCTCCAAAAATGCGGTGGATTGGGAGAAGGCCAACGCATTGCCAACCTGGCTAATTTATACTATGTACCTTTCGCCCCACACATGGTGGCCTCCTTCCTGGGCGCCATGGCCTGCGCCCATGTGTGCGCAGCTGTTCCCAACTTCATGATCATGGAATGGCAATCTTATTTCCACACCCAGCCTATGTTCAAGGAGATCGTCACTTATGACGGAGAATGGGTGAAAGACAGTTTTATCACCGTATCCAACAAACCAGGCATCGGCGTGGAGATCAATGAAGCAGGGATGAAGAAGTATGCGATACCGGGCGTGCCGTTCTTTGAATAGCAATTATTTAATCTTAACCCAGGGCTCTTTTAACCCTTTTTCCAGCAGATAATTATATAGGTCCTGTCCTTCTTTGCCACCCTGCTTGGCATGGTGCAATAGCGTGAACCCATGCGGACCATTCGCAAATACAAGTTTTGGATAAGCTTCCAGAACGGGCTTTACCAATTCCGTTTTCCCAAGCATCGTCAACACAAACAACGATACACGGGAGCCGGCATCGATCAGGTATTCGGCGATCTCTTTGTTGCCCACATGCCCTGCCCCTTCGATAGCTTCTTCAAAATCCCCATTGCCCCAATCATATTTGCAATGCACCAGGTTGGGATGGTCTGCAAGCATCGTCTGTACTTTAGACAGGTCCTTGTGGCCGGCACCGACAAATTCTTTCACCAGCTCAATGGGGTATGGTGGCACCTGTTTTTGTTGGTTGGCAACCTGTGCCCGGCCTGCTTTATTTAGTAATAAAAATCCGGCCGTCCCCAACGTAAGGGAATGAACAAATTTCTTCCGATTCATAGTATTAAATGTTGTTCAAACGAAAGTAGAGGATCCCTGAAGGGGGCTCAAATTATTTACGCAAGCCATTTATTTTACCGGGTAAATGCCGGGAAGATCATTTCACCCGGTTAATATTACCTTTTACCCGATTACGATTTATCCTCAGCGATTTATTGGTACTTTTAGTTACACCGACACTTTTATGCCAGGTCCCCGTTTATACTATACCGGGTTTATCTTGATATTTTCCATATTCTGGGTAACATTCAAGATAGGTGGCATTGCTAATATTGCAAGCGCCTTTGTTTCAGCCGCAGTAGATATGGCAGTTTGTATAGCAGCCATGTTGCTTACCGTTCAGGTGTTATTGCCCCGCCTGTTCAACCTACGCAAATTCAAGCTATTCGCCCTGGGGTTTGTACTGCTTATTTTTCTGGGCGGAAGCACCATTATTCTGCTGCAACTGGAATTACATGGAAGCTCCCTGGCCGACTATACCGATAAAGTAGCCCGGAGCAATCATTACTTTTATTGGTTCTGGTCCGACCTCATCTTTGGCTCTTATTTCCTGGTATTTATGATTGCTACGGGTGGGGCAGCTATCAGGTTGGCATTCGATCGTTTACAGGCCTTGGACCATGTAAAACAGCTGGAAAAAGAAAAGTTACAGGCAGAGCTGGACCGGCTGAAAAGCCAGGTAAACCCACATTTTCTGTTTAATGCGCTGAACACTATCTATTATAAAATTGACCGCACCAACCAGCCTGCGAGGGAAACATTGCAGCAATTCTCAAAAATGTTGCGGTACCAGTTATATGAGTGCGAGAAACCTGCAATTGAAATAGAACAGGAGCTCCGGTTTCTTTTATCCTATATTGAATTACAGAAAGAACGGATGAATGATAATTACCGCATCGATTGCAAAGGATTTAATGACGTCACAGGGTTTCATATTGCACCGTTTATATTATTGCCGATTGTAGAAAACTGCTTTAAGCATGTATCGCAATGGACAGACCGCGAAAACGATATCCATATTGAATGTCGCCAGGAAATAAACTTATTCCTGTTCAAAGCTTCCAATAGCAGTACTGGTTCCAATGGGCATCAACCGGGCGGTATCGGGTTAAGGAATATACAAAAGCAGCTGGAACTTATTTACCCAGGTTTGCACCATTTGATTATACAGCATACACCGGAACGGTTTGAAATAACACTTCAACTGAAACTCCCATGAAATTAAATTGTATTATAGTGGATGACGAACCCGTGGCCCGCAATGGGCTGGCTGAAGATATCCGCGCCATCGAGGGGATGCAAGTAACAGGCATTGCTGAAAGTGCGTTGCAGGCTATGGAACTACTCAGCAAGCAGCCTGTTGACCTCCTGTTTCTCGATATTGAAATGCCTAAACTTAACGGATTTGACCTATTGCGTAGCTTACAGCAGCCTCCGATGATCATTCTCACCACTGCTTATAATCACTATGCACCAGAAAGTTATGAGCTGGGTGTGATTGATTATTTACTAAAACCTATTTCTTTTGACCGCCTTCTCAAAGCATGTACGAAGGCAAGAGATTTTTATGCCCTGCAAACCCGCTCTCCTTCCGCGGGAATAAACGATTACTTTTTTATAAAAGTCAATGGACGGCAGGAAAAAATACACATTAGCGAATTGCTTTTTGTGGAGGCCGCCGATAACTACATCGTGATTCATACTTTACAGAAAAAATACCTGGTATATCGTACCCTGAAAAGTATGGAGCAATACCTGCGAGACAGCCGCTTTATAAAAGTGCACAAATCCTTTATTGTGGCATTTGATAAAATAGAAGGTATTGAGGCAAACCGATTATTCATCGGTCAGCACAGCATTCCGGTAAGCAGAAACTATAAAGACACGATTACAGAAAGATTGTCGGCAAGGAAATTACCAGGTATATAGCTCGCTTTGGGGCTATTAATACACTCCACCTGGATTTGGGTCTGGTAATCCTTCTTTCCCTTCGGAGGCAGCGACCCTTTCATTGAATGTAGAGGTCTATAATTGATGACTGACTATTTGTACACGCGAATCCCTGCCTGGTGAGAACCATTACCTGACTTATGAAATCAGGAGAATACTGGAGTTGGGTGATGTATATATTGTCAGCTTCGTCCTCCAAAAATGCGGCGGACTGGGTGATGGAATGGCAGTCTTATTTCCATATCCAGCCTATGTTCAAGGAGATTGTAACCTAAGAAGGAGAATGGGTGAAAGACAGCTTTATCACAGTATCCGAAAAACCAGGCATCGGCGTGGAGATCAATGAAGCCGGGATGAAGA
Source organism: uncultured Paraflavitalea sp. (assembly GCA_966211765.1). Lineage (GTDB taxonomy): Bacteria > Bacteroidota > Bacteroidia > Chitinophagales > Chitinophagaceae > Paraflavitalea. The sequence goes on along the minus strand of CBIHOV010000017.1, from coordinate 11,306 downwards.
AGTATGCGATTCCGGGGGTGCCATTTTTTGAGTAGTGACAATACATGGAAATAAGAAAAAAATAGAAGATAGGAAATTCTTCGACTTCTAGAAAGAAACATAAAGCGTGCTATTTTCAGAAGCCTTATTAGCGTTTGATAGTATACTTGCACATAATACGCGTCTTGACTTGGTCGTAACCAAAGTTTAAAATAGTTTCTCTAAATCTTTCATAAAATGCCCAAACTCCGGTAGTATTCTAACGTTCTCGGGTTGCCCAAGATAGACTGCACGATTGGGATGAATACCATCGGTCAAGAAGTAAACTCGTGTACTCATTAAATCCTTATTTGCTTGGATATTTGAAATATGTCTTTCCACTACCGATGAAGTAATGTTTTGTTTACTGATAACTACTATAAAACTTTGTATCTCCTCATCTGCCGTCACTGAAAACCGTTGTTTCGTAATGCCATCGTTATAGTACATGGTCTTCCCTCGCATATCCCGAATGACATTCGATGAGTTGATTGCAATGTTTACCAGTTCTTGTCTTTTTCTACCCATTGTCTAATACGTAGGTCAATGGGCCACCCCAAACGGAGTATGCCGGGCCAGTCAAAACGGATCATTCTGGGCCAAAATCCCCCATCGAGCATTTAAAACAGCAGGCAACGATCCAATCTGTTAGCTGCAACGCGGCTTAACGGAAGTCACTGGGCCATTTTCCCAGCTATTCCGTTTGTAAAACGGAGGTAAATGGGCCAAAACAGGTTCCGACTGCTCGATATTACGGAGGTCATTGGGCCACTTTCCATGATTGCAATAGCCTTGTACAAAAAATACTGGTACATGGCGGGTCAAAGAATCAACATCATGGAAGTACGTACAATCATCTCCCTGAAACAAAAGGGCTGGAGCAACCGTAAGATTGCTGGTTTTGTAAAACTAAACCGTAAGACAATCGACAGCTATATGACCCGCTTTAATGCCCTGGGATTGCCCTATGAGGAATTATTGGAGTTGGAAGATGTCGATCTGGCTGATCTGTTTGTAGAAGAAAGCCAGACCGAGAAAGAACGCTATGAGGTTCTCGCCGGTAACTTTAGTTATTTTGAACAGGAGTTAAAGAAGCCTGGTGCTACGCTGGGCAGCCTGCACAAAGAATATCTATTCAAGTATCCGGGCGGATACCAGTATACGCAGTTCTGTTGGCATATACGACAGTGGAAAAAGCGTACAGATCCCAGCGGCAAACTCTCCCATAAGGCGGCAGAGAAGCTATACATCGACTTTTGTGGCAAAAAGCTTTCCTACATCGATAAGACCAGCGGAGAGGTAATAGAAGCAGAAGTTTTTATCGCAGTATTACCTTGTAGTCAATACACTTTTGTAAATGCCGTTGCTTCCCAGAAACGTGAAGACCTGATCCGGTGTCTGACTTCCTGCCTGCACTGGCTCGGGGGCGTTCCGCAAGCCATTGTATCGGACAACTTAAAATCAGCCGTCAGCAAGGGACATAAGTATGCCCCACTGATCAATAAAACGCTCGTCGATTTTGCCCTTTTTTATGGTTGCGCCGTCGATCCGGCCCGTCCCTATCATCCGCAGGATAAAGCATTGGTCGAACGTTCTGTGCAACTGGTTTACCAGCGCATTTATTATCCCCTGTCACGCCATACCTTCTTCTCCATTGACGACCTTAACACAGAAATCGCCCCACTGGTATCGGCTTATAATGACTACCTCTTTGCGCATGGTGGCACAACCCGTCGCCAGCAGTTCATTGACACAGAAGAACAATTGCTGCAGCCATTGCCGCAAGGACGCTATCACCTCAGGCAGTACAAGCGGGCCAAAGTGCAAAAGACCAGCCATATCTACCTAAGCGAGGATAAAAACTATTACAGTGTTCCTTATCGCTACCAGGGGCAGCATGTAGAAGTACAGTACAACAATGACAATGTAGAGATATTTTATAACCACACCCGTATTGCCAGCCACAAACGATCCTTCAAGCCAGGAGAGTATACCACTGTTGGAGATCACATGCCCTCCAGTCATCAGGCTTATAATGGCTGGAGCCCTCAGTTCTTCGGGCAGAAAGCACAGCAGGTAGGTCCCCATACCCTCTCTTACATACAAAGACTCTTTACTCAATATACTTATCCCGAGATTGCCTACAAGCAATGCCAGGGCATCTTATCCCTTGCCAGCACTTACACATCGCAAAGGTTGGAGCAGGCCTGCAAGCGTGCGCTTGACTATCACAGGTCTGGCTATCACACCATTGATCGTATTCTAAAAGCGGGGCTGGATCAATTGGAAGAAGATGCTGTTGAGCAACCCCAGATCCCACCGCACAACAATATCCGGGGAGCTGGCTACTATCAATAATCAATTTTCAAAAACACCATAATTACACAGTATGAACGAGAACAGTACAGTAGAAAAGATGCGGCGACTGCATTTAAAGGCAATGGCAGGCTTATATTACCAAAGCCTTACCGACCAGCATTACAGTCATTACACAACCGATGAGCTATTGGGATTGCTTGTTGATACCGAATGGGAGCACCGGCAGAAAACCCGTATCAACAGCCTGATCAAACTGGCTGCTTTTAAGCAAACCACTTCACCGCAAGATATCGACTACCAGGCCTCCCGGAACCTCGACAAAAACGTAATTGAAAGATTGCTGTCGCTGCAGTTCCTGGATAAGGCGGAAAATATCATCATCACTGGCCCTACCGGATCTGGCAAAAGCTATCTGGCCCAATGTATAGGCGTTAAGGCATGCCAGTTCCTGTTCAGGACACAGTACTATGCTACCAGCAGGTTCCTGGACAAAGCCAAGCTGGCCAGGTTAGATGGTACTTACCAGAAGGTGATTAAAGCGGCGGGGAAGATGCCCTTGTTGATACTGGATGACTTTTTACTGACTTCCGTGGACCAGGCAGCACGTTCCACGCTGCTGGATATTATCGAGGAACGTTATGATAAGGGTGCTACTATATTAGCCACACAGATACCGGTAGAAAAGTGGCATGGACTTATTGGAGAAAGTACTATGGCTGACGCTATACTGGACAGACTGGTTTATGCTTCACACAGAATAACCCTCCAGGGGGAATCGCTCCGAAAGAAAAAGAAACTAAGTGCTTAATCTTAAATCATTACCCTAACATTGCAATGGAAAGTGGCCCAATGACTCCGTTATCACTGGCCCGGTATACTCCGTAATCGCTGGCCCATCATCGCCGTAATAGACACCCATATCTGTTTTAATATCCAATACAGCTTTTATCACATTATTTTGAATCAATAGTAGGTCTGGATAAATCACCTTAGTTTTTTTACCTGGTTGCGAGATAGATAAGGGCTGGTCAATAGTAATTTTGTCTATTCCAGGATAATTCGTTACCAAGAAGTAGGCGACCAAGTCTTCCATCATCCCGGCAACTGAATGATTTCTGCCACGCCGCATTTTATCTGGTATTGAATATCCAGCCGGCAACGTTACTTGACGAGCTCTTTCGTAAATCGTAATAACCCCTTCCAAAAACTCTATTTGTGTCATGGGAATAACATTAACTCAAAAATACATTTAACAGCTTCAACTATTCCTCACAACCCATCCTTGCTAGCTACTATTCAAAGTTCTGCAAGTACTCACGATTAATTATTGCTCTCACTGTTACGAAAAAATAATAATTTGATAGGAATCTAAATTTAGCACTGCATCCTTATTATCCTTCTTTTTCATTATCCAATTGCCCAGGAACTTCAATATTACCAGGGGGCCCATCGTTCAATCTATTGTTCTGCTCATTTCCTTCTACATTCGAGTCATTCTTTTCAAGATGCTGCGAATTGAACAGTTTTGAATAATGACCATTATTTCCCTTAATCTGCGTATATAGATCTTTAAAATAGGAGCTTGGGGGATAAAAGTGTTCCAATGTGGATTTATAATCTTTAACACTCTTATAAAGTTCTGTTAGTGAATTATTAATAGGAAACAAATGGTCGGCCGAATAATTAAAGCGGTCAATATTTCTCATATAATCTGGTAGTTTTGTGCTTGCAGGAAGAAAATGCTCTACATCAATTTTATTATCAGTGGTAGCTCTTAAAATGTCGGCAATAGTCATATATTCTTCATCGGCTTTTCTTACATCCTTGACCTCACTTATTGAAGTCTCTTTTATCATACTCACTAGTTTTCGTTCCTTGGCATAATGCAAAAAATTATCCGCATTGTAGATTAAAATTCGGACACCAGTAATGTCATAAAATTCCTTTATAAGTTCTTCTCGGGGCCTTATCGTTTTTCCGTTTTCTATAGTCCACCAATCTTCCTTTCGATCATCGGTAATAAATATTATTTCTCTTTTTTCTTTTTTAGTTAATTCAATTATTTCTTTCCAGATTATCAAGTCTCCATATACATGTTGATCACCTCGTTTTCTTTTTGTATCTAAGTCTTTATATCCAGGAGGAATTTGTTGCTCATATCTTTCCTTTCCTTCCTGATAGATCTTTTTTAGCATTTCCTTATTGAAAGAATCACCTACCTTATTTTGGTACAATTCAGTTAGCTTTGTTAGAATTTCGTCGGTGTCTTTAAAGTCTGGATGATTTACTTTTTGCCTTTCTAGTTCGGTAGAAATTTTTTTTAAGGAATCATCATGTATTTTCTTCAACTTTTCTATCTGAATAGATGGATGCCTTGAGTACTGGCTTATTAAATTTGATAGATTTTTTTCAAAAATATCTCTTATAGATGTTAGAAGAGCGTGGTATGAATTATTCAAAGAGTCGATTACTAAATGCCTGTTTGAATGATATTCAAGCCCAACTTGATAAGGCATAAATAATTTATCTTTTAGTTTTGTAATTGCCAACAAAAAATCCTTTCTAGTTGACTCTGAATATCTATACAAATTAAGTAATGCATTAGCGTCAAAAACAAAAATCCCATCCTTCCATGATTTGTCAACTTCTTCTTGAGAAGGCTCATAGAATCCAAAAAATTCCTTTTTCATATTGGTAATATTTTTAGAGCACCTATCTATCGGATAGCAATCAGTAATCTGGAGAGGCTTAAACAAATAATTGTGAAGTATAATTTATATAGGATTGGGTAAACTTCAAATTTTTAATAATAACCAGATATTAATTTCGTCTAAGAATCATGCTCTTATTGCAGAGCAATTATTGCACATTTATTCTGTTTATGAAATTGGTTTTATTAATTTCCCCACAATTCTATTTAAATGAAACCTTAAGCCTTCCGTTGCCTCATTAAATGATTCATCAGAATTTTCAAACGATGCAAATACTAAAACTTGCTGCTCTTTATATTGAGATAATTCAGAAAGAAACGATTTAAAATTTTCAATCGCCATGTCTTGTTGCTTTGGCTCGTCAAATACCAATAACAACGGATGGTTTGTATTAAATGAAATAGCCGTCTTAAATAACGATGTATAATAAGCCCAAAGACACCGAATAAAGTCGCTTGCAGAAGAGTCAAACTTTATATTGTAAAACAATTGTTCACCGATCATTTTTTGTGCTACTGGCAAATAACTATCATACGAAATTTTAATTGCTTCAAAAGGTTTGCTTTGGTAGTTAAATTTACGAAGTAGAGAAATAAAATTATTCTGTAATGAAGAAAGTTTCTTTCTATCCTCAAAGGAAAAGAAATCAGTAGGCATTTGTTTTTCTTTAGTAAGGAGAGTATTTAGTTCGTCCGATAGTGCTTTCAGTTCCTCTATCAACAGGTTAAAATCTTGTACCACTCTGCTATAAAACTCAACTCTCTTTTGAAGGTTTAGTCTTTTTTCAATTTCTAAAACAGAAGGTAGCCTTTCATCCTGAACTAATTCTCTTTTAACATCCCTGATAGCTTGCCTTGTTTCAGTAATCTGGATCTGATAAAAGGCAAGCCGCTTCTCTTTATCTATAATCAATTTATCCTGCCCTTCAATGTAAACTGTAGTCATTTTAAGCTGTGCCTCAAGAAATAAAACATTATCTTCAATTCTCATCGGAGTCTGCTTTATTTCACTTGGTAACAAGGAGTCATTGATTGGTTGATGACAGGTAGGACATATACCTATTGCGGTGGTAGCAGGTAATTCATAGCCTAGGCTTTTTACCTTTAATGCACCTTTATTTTTTCTTAAATCTTCTTGTAATAATTCTAATTGTCCTCTATATTGCCGAAGCTTCTCTTTATCAAAGTTCACCTCGGGCGAGAGCATTTCATAGTTTAATGATAGTTGATTCAGCTTATCGGTTAAGTTTCTTAGCCCCTCTTCGTTTTTAGTAATATTGGTCCCGACAGTTGTAGATTTTTGGGTTTCAATTTGAGCTAACTCAGTTTTTTGTAATTCATTATATTCTGCAATTGGGAGTTCTATTTCGTCTTTAATTACTCCAATATAAATACTTCCATAACTATTGATAATACTTGGACTCTGCCCAACCCCTCTCAAAGTACCCCCACATTTTTCAGCCAATTTATTTAATGAATAGTAGAGGCTACTCCATTTATTTGACAATTGTTGCTTACTTGAGCTAATCTGTTGCTTTCTTTTTTCGTTTTCAGAAACGTCCATATTCAATAAAAACTCCACAACTCGGCTTTCTGTGTTTCGCATAGCGTAATAAGGAAGTGTTGCAAAAAAATCTGACCACCCGGTTTTTTGCTCCACAATAAATGCTGGTGCGATTTGTTGTATATATAGATGTGAAATATCTCCTTTAGTTGTAATTATTTCTGGCAACTCCCATTGCAAAAATTCAGCAAGAAAAAGGTGAAAGCCATAAATATCATCTGAAGCTCCGCCTTTATCATGTACATACATTGGTCGACTAGGCAACTTTTCATCTTCACCCGTGAGCAATGCACCAGAATAAACGTCAACTAATTGCGCCTTTCTGCCGTCGCTTGTTACACTTCGTCTTACAGTTACGACTTCCTTGTTCTGGATTTCAAGATAAACAAATGATTGATTGACAGGATGAAATTTACCATTTGGAAATTCTACCTGGTCTTTCAAAACAGATTGCATTGTCTTTTCATTTTTCCCTCCAAGCAACTCCTCAAGTCCAAGGGCATAGAGTATAGATTGAAATAAACTGGACTTACCAGTGCTGTTATCTCCACGAATAATGTTTAACCCATCCAAAAATTCATATTTGGCGCCAAATAATCCACTTGTAGTGTTTACTTCTAATTTTATGGCTCGAATTTTAAGCATAAAAAAGAGTCCAATTTTGTGTCATCGAATTAATCCTATTATCCGTAAAACTATTTTTCCCAATGAAAGAAAGGAACGCCTTTTCTATTTCAAAAAGCTCATTGTCGGCGTTTATCTTTTCAAAAAAACTATTCCCTCTTTCAGTGAGTTTGTAGTTTTTGCCGTTAACTATATCACAAATGTTTTCAGCAACCGCTAGTTGCAATGCTCTATTTAACGCCGGCTCTATTCCCCAAACTGAGAAATCTGTTTTATAATTATTCTTAACATATTCACGAAGTTCATTCATATTGTTTTGTGTGGTTAATGCCCAGGAAAACAAATGAAGCTTTAAAAGGCTAGATGTTTCGCCCCGACAACAAATTTTTAAAGTCATAACAATTAATGCTATTTTATACATAGGACGATATTCAGCGGGAAGCGAAATTGGCCTTTTAGTAAATGAAAGCTTCTTTATTGATAATTCTGCCATTATTCAAAACTTATTGGGCATCTAATAATCCAATCTGCCATTACCCGATTTGTCAGACGATCTATCATTGTTTCATCCAAAAAACTAAATGAAGTCTGTATCTTAATGTTAAGCTCTTTTTCGATTTCAACATACAAAGCGTTGTTATCCCCTTCAAAAACAGCGCATCTTACTTCAACACTCTCCTCAAATTGGCTAACGACTTTTTGAAATTTCTCATATTGATCTTGATATTTTTCAGCCCACTTTCTAATCATTGAATCACCATTCAAAAAATCACTGATAGACTTCTGAGTTAACTTATTAACTTTTGAGTCAATATTGGTAGCACCTATAGGCATTCTTTGCTTATGCTTTTTAATTGCAGTGTCAACTAATGAAATCTCTTTTGACTTCCAATCTGCTAACTCTTTCTCAGTTTTTTTATTTGGCGCATCAATATCCAGCTTGTCTTGCCTAAATTTCAAAATTATTGGTATTTCTGCCGAAAAAAATTCTATATCATGTACCAAAACATCAAAACCTTCATTGAATATAGCTTTCTTCATACTTCGGTATTCCCTGCCTTTTTCGCGACAATGCTTTACCAGCTCTTTATTTGTATATTCTGGAGTAACGAAAATCCATTTGCAGATTTTGGTATCCAACAAATATGCCTTTAATTCTTTTTCATAAAGTAAAATTTTACTTAAGTCCTTCGTAATCTTATCACGTTGTGCTTCGTAAAGTTTTTTAGCATCGTACTCCATATCAGGACAATAACATTGAAATAAAATTCCAGTTCGAGTATAACCCTCAATGCCTAAGTCACCTTTAAATGTTGCAGGCATTTCTTGATACCCATCAGATTCATATTTTCTTTTAAAGCATTGCTGACAAAAATCTTCCCAACTACTACCATTAAAGACGCCATAAGCAGTTTTATACATCGAGAGCTGATTTATTGCAAATCATCATATAAACGAGACTTGCATTTTAATTTACTAAATGGATTGTGTATTTTGATCTAACTAACTATCAGGAATAACTCAACTATTTACCAGTTATCATTAATTTTTACTAAAAATTGTAATGATTAACTTTTGGTTGGAATGAATCTGACTGTGCAATAAGCGAATGCTATTTTGCGGTAGGCTTCTCGTAGCGGCCAGGTTCAGGGTATTATCAAAAGATTAAATTATATATAATTTATTTATCCCGGAACTTTTACTACATGATTAAAGTCAATTATTTTAACTTTAAGTAAAACTACGTTTCTGCAATTGAGTCCGTTGAGCCTGATTTTTGTTATAACATGCGGCTATCCATTGCGTACAAACTACATTTCAGAAGAATTTATTATTTTACGCTAACAATAACACTCATAATTCTTTACCTATCTGTAGGCCACCCGCACAAGAGTCAAAGCTAATTATTCATTCCGACAGGGATTTTCCAATTTAGGAATCGCCTTAAAGGCTGCAGTAATGATAATTATACCATTTTTAATGATTGGGCGAGAAGTATTGCATTCCATATTCATGACTTGTTTGTTCGGCTCCGTAGACGGGCCACGTCCGCAATCCCTGCCTACATTAGTTTGCCATTCCTGCCTCAAAAGCCACCTCCTTCCCCGACGTACCCACCACTCCCACTGCCCAACTCCCATCTTCAAGTAGCCCCATCCACTTCCTCCCAAAAACATCAAAAAGCCCGCCAGCAAAATAATGCGGCATGCCGGCCGCTGCCTACACACACCCACGCCCACCAAATCACCCATCCAATGAAAATTCACCTACAGTAACCAATACCTGCAAACCAAAGGCAGCCACAACAACTTTCCCCTCCCCCCTCCCACCTTGGCCGCCAAAAAGGTACGGCATAAAGCTTTAGTACAAGCCCTCATCGACACATCCCGCACCAGCTGCAGCAACAGTTCGGCTAATGAATTCCGCGCATTTATTCCGCATTCCTTTTTGGCCTTGCGCTCATGCCGCATTGAATGCTGCAGGCAGCTTTTGCTGTTATTTTTTCATTTTTAAATGTTTTGTTATAAAGTATTATCTCGTGGCTTCCACTTCCTGCTCTATGGTGGGTATTGAGCAGTGTGTCGTCTTCGTTGTTGGCCCTGGGCGCCAGGCCGCTTTTGAGCGCCAGTACAAAGGCCGCATCCTCATGGTCAGCACCTCCCGTCAGGCCTTGCCCCGGGTGCCTGGCCTTGTCTATCAGTAAGGGCTCCGGCCCTTTTCCTTTTGATCCGGACACCTGCATCAATGCAACAGTCCCTTCATCACCTACCACCACTGTTTTAACCTTACCATCCTCATCAACTGCAAAGCCAACCGCTTCCACAGTTCCATTTCCAGCCCCCTCCCTGGTCACCTCGCCCAGCCTTCTGCATATCGTTCGCAGCTCGAAGCTTGTCTCGCGGCAGCGCGAACCCGTAGCCAGCCTTTCTCCTGCTGCTACCTTTTCAGTATCACCAGCTGCTAAAGCAGCCACTTCTGCAGTTGCATTCACTGAACTCACCGCTGCATCTCTTCCACTCCCAACTTCCCCTACCCACACAACCCGCATCCCCGAATCACTCATGATCTTTACAGGCCCTTCATTCTGCAAATGCGGCACAATACCCATCAGCAACAAACATGGACCACCTGCCTCTGGCAGCTTAATAGGCAGGTCAAACCCACTTAGCTCCTCCTTGTACTTCGTCAACGGACCCAACCCTTCTACTTTAGTAACCGTGCCATTGGCAGCATCCGGAATGATCACTACAAAGCGTACCTGATACCCCGTACGCGGCATCTCGTCAGCTACCACGGGATGCTGGTGCAACTGAACGTACAGGCCCAGCTGATTTTGCGATACCGTTGCAGAAAGATCATAGCCGCCGCCAATCACTTCCCCCAGCGGATGTTGTAAATTACATTCAAAGCATTTCAGGCATTCCAGGCCCAGCGGCCGGCCGGCTTTTAGCTCGGTAAACAGCTTGCTCACCAGGCGCGACCACAGCGCACCATCGTGCACTTCAGCCCGCAAGGCTTGGAAGATGGGCTTCGCGTATTGGTTACACTGTTGCATCCTGGCCTTGCCTTCAGCCAGCGGAGCTGTCATCACAAACGCTGTTTTGGAATACTTTTTGGCGCGTACATGAGGCTTGTAACGCCTGCTGTTAACGAAAGTGAGATCTTCAATCGTTCCCTGGAACTTGAAGATAGGGGATACGGTCTTTGCCATAAAATCGGATTAAATTGATTATGAATAAGATATTGAATACAAGGGCGCTCGCCCATACTGAATTTACGAAATCTCCTCCTCTTTTGGATTGACCCTTATCGGGACCTTTTCGAGACCTTATCGGGACCTTATCGGGACTTCATCGAGACCCAGTCCCCTACCACACTTTACCATGCTCCGTGTTTCACCCGTACCAGATAGCCCCCTTATCCCATTTATCTCTTCCAGCAACGCCCGCCTGCCCCACCGCCCCCCTTCCTCTCACTTATGCTTTCCCCTTGAAAGAAACTTAAATTAATTCCAGAAAAAGGAAAAAAGCGCACTGGCTTTTTGGACAACTTTGGCCCAATACGCGCTAA
>CBIHOV010000016.1:0-164079 GCA_966211765.1 uncultured Paraflavitalea sp. | reverse complement strand
TGTCTGAAAAATTGTTGCAATTATATTTTTTATTTACTGTATAGTTTATGTGCAGCATTTCACTTATGGACTTGGCATTTTCGGACCGAAATAATGGAAATGTGCTAAAGCTTATTCTTCTTTCTGATCAGCTGTTGCAAAATAAAATCTTTACTTACTATATAGAACTGTATAGAAATTCAACCGCAGATGCTTCAGCTTTGTGTTATCAAAATTGATGGATATGACAACAACTACCAACTCAACTATGACCAACTATAGCGCGCTGATCCCGATGGGGACAGGCATCGGCCGCCTGTTGGCCTTCTTATTGCCTACGGATTGCCTGCGCTCCTTAGAGAACTGGCCCCCTTTTCATAGAGCGTTCAGGCAATACGTAGGCAATCCGGAGGCAATCGGCAATCTTTACGACTACACTACCCCTCAGTTGCCTTTGCGGGTCTCAACCGGGCAGTTTTCACCTCCTCCAAATGGTGGCTTCACGGCTAATATTGTCCTATTCCCCGACTTCCTCCTTGGTATTCACTGGTTGCCGGGGATACTTTTACTGAACAAATGAACCATGCTAAACATTCAATAATCAAGCAATGAATACATCAGCAGAACAACTCGAAGGAACACCTCTTCGGCTCATCCGTCACAATGCGGGCTTCTGGCAGGTAACTATCGATGCCCCACCGATCAATCTTTTCGGACCTGAATTACTAACGGGCCTGGAAGAGGTGGTATTGCGGATGAAAAACGACCAGGAATTACGAGTCGTTGTATTCGACAGTGCCATTCCTGAATATTTTATTGCCCACTTTGATGTGGTGAGGGGCGGCGAGATTTTGAGCCGGAAAACAGCTTCGGGACTGTTGCCCTGGTTCGATGTAGCCTATGCCCTCTATGAATTACCGGTCATTACTATTGCTTCGATACGGGGACGCACCCGTGGTGTAGGTATTGAGTTTGCCGCGGCCTGCGACATCCGTTTTGCCAGCGAAAAAGCCATTTTTGGCCAATTTGAAGTGGGTGTTTCGACCATACCCGGAGGCGGTAGTATGGAATTCCTCCCACTATTGGTAGGCAGGGCAAGAGCCCTGGAGATAATTGTTGGCGCTGAAGACCTGGATGCCGCGACTGCCGAACGCTATGGACTGATCAACCGGCTTGTAGCGGATGACCGGCTGGACGAATTTGTGTACCAATTGGCGATGCGCATTAGCCGTTTTGATCCGGTTATTACGAGGCAGGCAAAAACAATGATCAATCAAAGAGCGCCGGCTCCATCCATGGAACATATGAATGCTTCCCGGGCAGCATTCATACAATCAAATCTACGGCCCGAACGAAAGGTTATTTCCCAACAATTGAAGGACTGGGGTATTCAGGAGGACAATGATTTTGAACGAAACCTGGGCGTCTATTTAAATCGCATTGGTGCTGACATCAATTAAATTGAAAAGATCTAAAACCTACACTCTTTATGAAAATGGACAAACTAAACCAGGAATTTGGTATTGACGCTAAAAATAAGAGCAGCCTTCTCCATCTGTCATCAATGGAGGGCGCATTGGCCTGCCTGGAATCGTTTTATTATGGTTTTAATAACAAAGACCTGGATGCCTTAAAAAAGGTTTGGTACAACGATGGTTTGATCCAATTAAATAATCCAGTAGGTGGTATTGTAAGAGGTATAGGCCCTATCATGAAAGTGTATGAGAAGATCTTTAATAGCCAGGCAAGTGTATGGGTTAGGTTGACCGACATTGTTTATTATGCAACCGCGGAGATGGTTGTTTTTGCAGGCACTGAAATTGGAGAATTTACCATCAACGGAGAGACCATCGCCTTAAAAATCCGGACTTCAAGAGTCTTTGGATACCTCAAGGATGAAAAAAGCTGGTTCCAATTACATCACCATGGCTCCATTGATCATTCCGACCTGCTGTCCACCTATCAAGCGGCAGTTGGGAATACCGCGCCCCACAGCAAAGGCTAATAATAAATAGGTAAGATGCCATCAGGGGCTGGAAATTTACTCGGTGTCATGGTCGGATTCATTCTCTGTAGATTTAGTGAATTCTTCCCGAACAGCCCTATTGGCGGCCTTTTCTTCTTTCCAGGCTTCCGCATTTAATACGATCTTATCAGCTTCTCTAATGCTTAGCCCCAGCACGCTGATCAGCAGTTTTGCAGATTGCATCTGTGTACAGCCGATCTGTTTTAGCTTTTTTAAGGCGAGCTCAAGGCTTTCCTTGTTGCCTTTACTATAAATTCCGTTGAATGCATTGGTCATTTCTGCTGTAATATCTCCAAACAAGCTACTCATAGATGTGTATAATGTCTAATTTGATAATGAGATTACAATATAGTTTTATCTGACTTGAAGCCGATGGTTAGCAGCAGTAGAAACTCAATAAAATCTTCTTTATTATTGAGTGTGTCTAATTTGTTTGTTAATGTGCTCTTTTCTATTGTAATAAATGGTACTTGTTAACGTTGCCAGGATCTCTTCTTTATTGGACTGACATTTCATACTTACGAATAATAGTATTGTCGCTGGTCATTATTGACCTGTAGCTGTGGTGGGTGATAGTTAGGTTGGTAGGTTTAAGGCCTGTATATGGGATGTTTTTACCTGATCCGTTTTATTGTACTCATCTCTGCCAATAAAGATCTTTAATGTATAATAGCGCCCGAGGTCGAAAGTTTCTCAATGGGTAGCAAATTTTCCTGATTTGGAAAGTAGTTTCCAAAAAAATAAATTTGTAAAAAAAGAAGCATGGGCGCTCCAAAACTCATAGATAAGGAGATAAATCAATATCTGTTGCACCTCAATGCCAAACAAAAGCAAGTTGTATTGAGCGTCGTAAAAACTTTTGCGGCCGGCCAACAGGACTGGTGGGATGAAGTCGGGGAAGAACAACAAAAGGCCATTGATAAATCCTTGTTGGAAATGAAAGCAGGGAAACTTACTTCCCATGACCAGGTAATGAAAAAATACAAGAAATGGCAGAAGAAGTAGTTAAGGAAGTACTCTGGACTGATCTTGCCAAATTCTCTTTCGATAGTATAATAGATTACCTACATACAACATGGACTGAAAGGGAAGTCAGGCAGTTTGTGACTAAGACCTCAACATTAATTGCCACGCTTTAACGGTATCCTGAAATGTGCCGACCCTCGCTAAAAAGAAAACACACCCGAATAGGTCTCATAAATAAGCACACACAGATTGTATACTACTATAAGCCTGGGACCAGGCAGATTGCTATTCTGCTATTCTGGAATTTTAAGCAAGATCCTGCGAAGTTTCATTATTAATCCTGGTTAATTTACTCAAATTCCCCTTTCTTCTTTCCTTAATTCACGCGTGATACCATCTACCAGGTCTTCCTGCATGAGGAGCTTATTGCTTCTGCTGAGTGCTTTAAGGGATGCGTATTGAATAACATTGATGATGGAGGCGCCGCTGATCTCATAGGTTTCAGCAATGGCGGGAAGTGAAACATTGGGGCCCGGCTTAATGGAAGCAGGCATGGAATGTTTCCAGAGCTTTAAGCGCTCCTGCGCATTGGGCATGGGAAAGTATACGATGGAATGAAAGCGACGCAGGAAAGCGTCATCAATATTGCTTTTGAGGTTGGAGGCCAGGATCATGAGACCAGAGAAATCTTCTATGCGTTGTAAGAGAAAGGACACTTCCTGGTTGGCAAATTTATCGTGGGAGCTTTGCACATTGGTTCGTTTTCCAAATAAAGCATCGGCTTCGTCAAAAAACAATATCCAGTCTTTGTGTTCTGCCCGGTCGAATATTTTGCCCAGGTTCTTTTCTGTTTCACCAATGTACTTGGAAACGATCTGTGAGAGATCGATCCGGTACACGTCTTTACCAAACTCTTTGCCGAGGAGAGTTGCCGTCAATGTTTTACCGGTACCTGATGGACCATAGAATAGTACCCGGTATCCAACGTTGATCTTGCGGGAAAGGTTGGCATCGGATGCCAGTGCCGGATGATAAGTGAGCCAGCGCCGTATATCTTCGATCTGTTCTTCTGTAAATGGATGCAATACGAGGTCATCCTTTTCCATGCGGGTGGTGGTAAGCCGGGCCGGGAAATCGGCGCTGAACCTGGGCTTGGCCGTCTGACCTGTCAACAGAAAATGTACCCATTCGGGTGAGAGGATGATGCGTCCACTCATAAGCGGTTCTCCCTCACGTACGGTTTCCAGCCAGAGGATATCCTGCTGATAGAAGTAATGGGTACTGTCGAAGAGGTGCTGTACCCCTACCCTTTTTTCCAGGTCGGTACCGGCAATGATGAACTGGGCTGTTTCGCCGGTGGGTAATACACCCCGGTGATGCTGTCCCTTAATGCCGCCAAACTCCGCAAAGTCGCCGCCATTGGGCAGGTGCTCGGCTATCAGGGATTCGAAGAAGTCGGTGCGTATATGTGGGGTCAATGCCAGGATGAGGATGATCCACTCTTCGGGTGTAGGTGGCTGAGGCAGGTGCCGGGCAATGTCCTGCAGTATTAGTTTATCGCCAAAGATTTGTTGCAGCCCGCTTTTGAGCTCAAATGGAGCGCCATCATAATGGGTTTGCAGCCTTTTGGCAATGATGGTGCGCAGGCCGGCAATCGCCGATTCTATGGCTGTGGATGGTTCTGTATTTTTCGGAATGGTATGCAACACAAAAATTGAATGGATGTAATTTAAGGATATTAAGGGTGATGGCCTATGCCCTTTACCGGGTATGGGAAGCGCACAATACAAAATAGGCCCAGGAGTCGGCTGTATCGAATGATCCTAATGTAGGGTTGTCGCAGTCGAAGCCGAAGATATAAGCCTCCTGTCCCGGCTGCCCAATGCCGACTGCATGGGCGGCTTCGTGGAGAAGGGTCTTTACCTGTTCGTCCGGTGTCATTTTGAAGAATTTATTACAGGTGTGCATGGGTGGCCGGTTACCTACCACATAAGCATTCCAATCGGAACAGGCATCGATCTCCGGTCCACATTCCACCCTTTCGTTCGATGAAAGCACGGTTACCATCTTTTCGATGATGTCAATGGCCTGATCGAGTGAAAGGCTGCGTGAAATGGTGCGCCGGGCCAGGTTATAGGCCTCGCGTTGCTGATAGACGCCGAGGGTAGGATGCACGCCCCTGAGCCTGAACATGGTTACCTGTGCTTTCAAAAACGCCGCCTGTCTTGCAGTTGCGACTGCAGCCCGGTCGCATTCTACCACTGCTAGTTTGGGCTTGGCAGGTTTTGCATCTTTACGCTGTACACTTTCACTGCCCTGTGCCCCGCTGCCTTGTTGCACTACATGGGTCAGTTCATGAGCCAGGAGGTGTTTGCCTTCTGCGGATTGGGTATTGTATTTGCCTTCGTTGAACACGATATGGTTTTCGTAAGTATAAGCCTGTGCATTGATGGCAGTTGCGCTTTGCGCCGCCTCTGTACCGGTATGGATCTTTACGTCGCTGAAATCCTGTCCCATCCTGTCGCCAAAGAACTCCTGCGCCTGCCGGGGCAAGGCCGTTCCTTTACCGTGCAGGTTGTTGAGGTAATTGCCGGTGACATCAGTGGCTCCTTCAGTTGCAGGACGCTGTGCTTCTTCCTTCTTTTCCGGTTGTCGCTTCACCTGCTTGTCTTCGTCTTCGCATTTGTCGCATTTGCGTTGCACCACGGAGGCCGGTTGAAAAAAAGAGGACTGGGCAGTGTCACCAAAAAAGGTATTCTCCTTTTGACCTTCTTTCCGGAAGACGGGGTTGTCTTTGGAAGCTGCTGGTTTGCGGCGAACGCGGCGGATGTAGGTTGGCTTCATACTGGTTGATTTATCATGATTGTATAGGTGGTTTATAGGAAAAGTGCCTGGCTTGCTGCATTGTCATCAAACTTCGCATCAGCATGATTGGTATGGAAAAATTTAGTTCCATCGAGGCTGGCCCCCCGGAAATCGGCACCTTCCATATCCGTTTCCCGAAAGGAGGCTCTTGCCAGATTGGCGTTGGTGAACAAGGTACCGCGCAGGCTGGCCCCGCGCACGAGGTAGCCGGCTAGTTTGCCGTGCAGGGATGCATTGATCAACTCTGCCGGCCCCAGTTGTGCATAGGACAGGTTCGCGCCTGTGCAATCAGCCTTATCTAATATTGCCCCTGACAATATACATTCCTGCAGATTGGCGTCTCTGAAGCTGCAGCCGGTGAAGTTGATACCGACCAGGTAGGCTTCAAAAAGTTCAAGTCCATCGTAAATCTCTCCCCCCAGGTCGATCTCCTCACCGGGATGCTGAAGACGCCAGGCATTGAATGCCTCTACGTCGGTTCTTAAAAGTGTATTTGCTTCTTCGTGCATATGCATGTTGTTTGTCTGTATTAGATAAAGTTCCTGACGAATGTTGCAATTATGCTGCCGATCTCGCGTGCGATCTGTTTGATCTGGTTGAGACTTTGGGGCGTCGACTCGCGCAGGCATTCGCCGATGGCATCCATGTTGAAATCGGGCGCTGCACGGGCCAATTCAGTGCGCAGGGTCTCCAGAGAGGCACTGTTGGCCACCCTTTCGGTAGCCACATAGTTGCGGTAGAGGTTTTCCAACGCAGCGGTGTAATCCGACGATTTCTCGCGTTTACCCGGATAGGCGTCTTTGATCCGCCTGATAAAGTCGGTGAGATCAGCGTGCGATTGTTCCTGGGCGATGATCATCTTTACGCCCTGCACGGTAAGGCGCTCGAGGATACCTGTCTCAGCATCGAAGGTGCCAGCGCCTTCCGATCCTACGCTGAAGCGGTTGCTGAGGGTGGCCAACCTGGCGCGTGAGTCGAACAGCACTTCTCCGGTGGGCCTGGTGCGCAATATGCGCCTTACGGCGGCAGCTCCTTCCTGTGAGCGGGCGCCGAAGAGGGATACTCTTCTGCCCCCTCTCGCAGTGCCTGCTGCTGTGGCGGCATCCACCCTGAAGAGGGTGTTGGGTTCGGGGAAGTAGATGACATTGACATTGATCCGGCCGATTCGTTCGCGGATAGCAATATCTAACTGGTTGGCGAGGTAAGTGAGTTGCTGGTTCATCGACACATCTCCGCCTTCCATTTGCAGCCTGAACTCATACCCTCCTGATACGATGGCTGGCATGGTTCCGCCTGCCCGTGCTTCCGACTCCCGGATCACCTGGTCGTAACGATCAAAGAGACCATTGGCGAACGCTGAAGCCTGCTGCCGCAACTGGTTCTCATTGATGCCGCCCGGGGTAGCCCGCAAGCTCACCACATCCGGATCGCCTGTGTGGAGGTAGACAGTGCGACTCCACTCCTGCAACCTTGCGACCGCCTGCACCGTCAACTGGTGGGTTCTGATCTGGTCGCGGATCAAACCGAAGGGTACTACACGTTGAACAATGCGGGAGCGCTCGTAGGCTTCTGCCGCTGCCTGGTTGCTGCAGGTACGATATTGATTGCGAACTACATCCATACTTACGGCTTCCAGCGTCCGGGTATCTCCTGTCCTGTTTTCGATGCACCAACGTGGCATCCATGACATACCAAAGGTGCCAACGGAATAGGATGACCAATTGAAACCATTGACCAGCGCCGTTACCTGCGGCTCTTTCTCTCCTTTCAGATCGCGGTAAGCATTGACACCTATCACCATGGCATAGCGGCTTTTCAGGTCTTCGGCATTGTCAAATACTTCCATATAGTTGTTTGCGATCATGATCGGCGTTAAAGGTGAACCAGGGTCGCGTGCCGGGATGGTTGGTATATTCGCAACATAGGCTATGTCATTACCGGTTCGGGGCACAAAGTTCTCGCGGAAGACGCCCGGTACAGAGAAATCGGTCATAGTGCCCACGTTATTCTGGATGACATAGCGTTTCCCATCTCCACCGAGGAACCCTTCGCCCGTATCACCATCGCCGCCTTCTTCCTGTGAAGCTTTGCGTGTACGTCGTCTGGCGCGTGGATTGAGTACGCCTACCACCGTCCAGGTGCCCTCTTCAGTTTCAACATCCAATGAGGTGAGGCCATAACGCAGGCGGATGGCGGCGAGTATTGGACGTAATATGGCCCTGCCTACGCGTGAGCCTGAAAGTGCATCTACTGCTACCTGACCATCCCGCACAGCATTATCGACTCTTTCCTGTGGTGTGCCTCCGCCACCGATGGCATCCCTGCCCATGGCCAGCAAGCGGTCGAGCACGGCAAAGGCAGTATCCACCGCACGGTTCACCAGCCAGGTGAGGGCCCTGTCTACCAGACCACGGGCTACCACTACCATTTCGCCGATCCTGCGGCCCAGGCCACTGAGGCCTACCTGGTTGGCAAGGAAGCCGATCATGATCGGTACGGCTCTTGCCATGGTGCGTTCCAGGAAATTCGCAGCAGTGGAAATATTGCCGCTGGCTATTTCGACAACGCCTTCTACGAATGAGTTTACTATTTCCAACATCTGCCGCAGGTAGCGGATAAAACTTTGTACGGCGCGGTACAGGGCAATGGCACTATTGATCACGGCCATGATGCCGGTGGGATCAAGCAAACTGAGCAGCCGGGTCGTCACGGCATTGATGATGCGCTCCATGATCCAGGTCTTGATAGCATTGAGCACAGTATCCCAGAGTTGGGTAAGCTGGGTTTGGATGCGTTCCCAGATAGCCGCCATGCCCCTTTCCTGTACATCGCGGATAAAGGTCCAGATACCTTCGAGGGTATTGATCAGGCTGCGGATGCGGGCCACGCGCTGGGGACCAATGCGGGGATGGGCGGCCAGCTTGGCCCATACGGCTTCCATGCTGATGCCCAATACCTGTAATATCCACCGGATAACACCTTGCAGTGTAAAATTCTCTGGCGCAGGCACATTGGCATCTCTCAATTCGGCCATGAGCCAGCCCGTGAGTCCAGTCATCAGGTGGGTGGCAATATTGGCAAAGAACTGTATAAAGCCCTGTTTGATGGCCCGCAGGAGGTTCTTGAGGAATCCTACAGGGTTGCGCTTGATCATATCAACGGCCTGCATGGCCTTGGAGATAATATTAGCAATGAGGTCGGTCGGGAAGTTCATCACCTGCAGGATCACTTCTATCACGATCCTTACGATCTCGATCACGAAGGCGATCAGCCTGCCGATGGGTTCTCCAAAGCGGTCGATGATGCGCTGGAAGGCCGCTATTGGGTTGACCAGGTCATTTATGCTGAATGAGTTCCATAAGGAAATAAAGAGGTTGACAATATAGGTGGGCGTCATGTTGAGACGGGCCACGGCGGCATTGATGCGCGCCACGGTCCGGCCGATGGCGCCGCTTTCCTGCAATTGGTTGAATTGTTCTTCGCCACCCTCCACCAGGCTCATGAAACCGCGTATGATATTGGGAATGCTGCGCGGCACGTTCTCATCGGTGAAGGGATCTTTGCCCAGGAGTACGGTAACAAGGGGATAACCGCGCACGGTACGCGCCCAGACAGATAAGCGGCGCATCAGCACTTCCTTGATGAAGGAGAGTATCATGATGGCGGTATCGGCCATGTATTGTAGCACACGGCCTACAGGCGTTGCAAATTCATTGTAGATCATGCGGAAGGTGCCTACGGGGTCCATGAGGCTATTGATGCTCACATGGTTCCAGATATTATGGAAGGCATTGATGATCTGTTCATAGGCGCCGCTGAAGATGCCTATGCCCGTGTCGATCCAGGCGGCAACCCGTTCAAAGGTGCCGGTATCCTGCATCTGTCGTCGCTGTTCCCTGCCTGCTTCGGACAGTTCGAGCATGGCATTGAGGATATTGGTGCCATTGCGTGGAACATCTTCTTCCGTAACGGGATCCTTGCCCAGCACTACCCGCAGCAAGGGATAAGCAGGTGTTTGTTCCCGTATGAAGGTAACCAGTTGGTTCACGAGGTATTCCTTGACCATGGACAGCAACTCCTCGGCTGCGGTTACGGCAAAGCGCACAATGTTGTTGATGGCGCGTTCAATGATGCTGCCGAAGTTGCGCAGGATGGCGGTGGGGCCATCCAGGATATTGCGAACGCCCAGGGCTTCCCAGGCGGCGAAGAATTCATTGCGAACGTTGGCTACGATGGCTTCGATATTGGCCAGTTGGGTATCGATCCAGGCGGCTGCACGGTCGAGGGCGCCCAGCTCTTCCAGTTTGCGTTGCAGCATGGATCCTCCAGGCAGGATATCGAGTGCGGCTTCTATGAAGTTGCGTCCATTGCGTTCAATACGGTAACTGGTCACGGGATCATAACCCAGTATCACACCCAGTGCCCGATAGCCGGGTATATAGGACAGCAATTGCCGCACTTTGCCCAGCAGCCAGCCTTTGGCGACATCGATATCGAGGGTGATGGGAATATCGCTGAGGAAATCTACAATATGAGACATGGCATCGTCGAGGAAGGAGCATTGGATCATATCACCGCTGCGGCCTCCGCCAATGTTACTAATAGGTGCGGCTGGCGGGCCGGTATCCATCATTCGCTGGAGACCAGGTACGGACGGAGGACCTTCTATTGACAGCTTATCTTTTTCCTGTGCTTCCTGCGCTGCGGCGGCAGGTGGGTCTGGTTTCGTTTGTACGGAGGAGGCAGCTGGTGCAATGGGCTGAAGGATGCCGGCCGCATTTACTTCCAGTGTACCGGTTGCTGGTTTGGTCTGTACTGTGGCCGTATCACTGCTTTCGGTGGTCATTTCTTCGCCTGCCTCTTCCATACGTTGTACGGTGCCAAAGAGTTCCTGCTGTAATTGTTGCAGGGTCTTGGGCCGCGCGGCCATGGCAGGCGCGGATATCGTATTGGGATCAATACCATAGAGGGGATCGAAGAAGGCGGTCCAGTCTTTGAGGGCGTGTTTCTTTACCTGTATCTGGCCGCCCAGGTTGTTTTCGCCAGCGGTATTACCATTAACGGTATATACATCGGTGCCTTCTGTTTTTTCGACCATGGCAAAGTGGGAAAGCTTATTCCTGTAGGCAATATCGCCTGGCCGGGGTGAGTAACCCCTTGGGTAAGCAGATGCCAGGTTCACAGGCGCTTTGCCCAAGGTCCATTTAGGCATGGGCAATCCTGCTTTGTTGAGGGCCCAAAATACAAATATGCCACACCAGCTTGGCATAGCATCCCTGTTTTCCCGCACGGTGGGATCGGGCTGATTGGGCTTCATCCCGGAAATGATCTTACGGTTTTTGATATGGGCTATATTGACGGTACCCGGTTTGTAAGGCGCACCTTCAGCCAATATCCTTTCGCTTCCAAAGGAGGTTTGGAAATAATCAACGAGACGATCCCATCCGGTCCTGAACCCATCAGGCCCGATGGTGCCGGCATCTACTTTGCCGGTTTCGCCTTTGGCAATATTAACGGCTGCATCGAGATTGGCGATGCGTGGTGGCGGTGAGGTATCGGCTGCCTGGCGGTAGATGGTTTGACGCTTGGCTGCAATAGCTGTTGGCGACAATGTTTTACTGGCGCCCTGCTGAATGGTATGGGTAAGTTCATGTGCCAGCAAAAATCCTCCCTCTGCAGTATGGGGAGCATATTTGCCGCTATTGAAATAAACATCATTGCCATGGGCAAAGGCCTGGGCATGAACTTCCCTGTTCAACTGAACGGCTGTTGAACCGGTATGTACGCGCACGCCACCGAAGTCGGCCCCAAACCTGCTCTCCATGAAATTACGGGTGGAGTCAGGCAAAGGCGAACCGCTTCCCTTGGTGCTTTGCAGGCTGCTTTCAAAACTATGGTGAGGTGTTGGCGGCGCCCTGCCCTGTCTTTGTATGATAGTGGGGAGGCAGGGGCCGCGGATCTTGCGGTCGATGGTGATCAGGGAAGGAAGTGTGGGAACGGCTTGTTCCTTTTCATCCTCACCGGCATCTTCTTCTTTACGCAGTATGGTGTCGGACAGCTTGGGCGCTATCTTTTTTTCTACTTCTTTGGGATCATCCTTGCATTGAATATGGGGGCTTATTTCCATGGCAGGCATGGGCGCCTGTTCGTCTTCCTGTTTTTGTACATCCTTTTCTGCTTCGCTTACGGGTGTTGCTACTGGTGCCGCCGCGGGCATGGTCATTACGCGTTCTGCCACTGCATCGGCTTCTCTTTCGTGAGGATCATTGGGCTGGCTGATGCTTAGTTTGGCCTGTATGGCAGATGGAGAAAAAAAGGTATCGTTCTGCTTGCCGCCAAAGAAGGCAGGTTCCGCTTTTCTTTGCAGAAAAGCAGCAGGGTCAGCAGCTTTCTGCTGTACCTGGCTATGCCTTGTTGTTTTATCGGCGGAAGCGAACATATTTTCAATCCTTTACAGCAGCAGGTGAGCCTCCTCTGAAAGGAGACCCACCTGCTGCTATATCCAATCAGTGAGCAACCATTCCTGCATCCAGGGTGTTTTGATACGACCGATGGCCCAGGGTAATGACTGCATTAAAATATCAAATGTCTTTTGCTCTGCTACTAACTGCCAGCCCATTTCTGCGTGTGTGAGTTTGCCGGCACGTTGTAAAAAAGAAATACGCAAGGCTTCGAAACCGGTATTCTTTAATGCTCCCCAGTGTTCAATGACGGAGGAAAGCAAGGCTGTTGCTTCCTGTTGCTCCTGCGCTGTTAATGTCAGGTGATCATCCAGGGTAGCTGTCATTGGATATCCACACAGCAGCTTATTAAGCGGCAGGTAAAACTCCGGCATCTTTTCTTCGCCGGTTACCAGCCACTGGGTTAATAAAACGGCCCGTTGGTGTGCAGCTGTATTGATCCATTTTTGTTCCGGGTCCAATAAGCCCGTCTTGCTGAAAAAGGTCGGCAGAAAAGGATGCAGGATGATGAGACCGGCATTGTACAGGTGAAAGGCAGTTCCTTCCTGCAGTGCTACTTTTTTTACTCCGGCTGACTCCTCTCCGATCTTCGCTTTTTTCACTTCTGTCGATCGTTCCTGCTCTTGTTCATCTTTTACATTTTCTGCATCAGACCTTGAGGGTTCTTCCTTTTTTGCTTTAGCAACTTGCGACTCGCTGCTGGCTGTCAATAGCTTACCCACCTGGGGATTCAGTTCTTCTATAATATCCTGTAATGCTATTTGTTCTTTATTATTGGCAATCAATACCTGTAGTAAGCATACCGGGGCCGAATGAGGTAAGGCGCCCATCAGGGTGGATTGCTGTTCTGCTTTTTTGATCAGTACCAGGCTGCTCATCCAGAGGCGCCTGGCGTAGCCATCGGGTATGGCGGATAGTTTTGCATAAAAGGGTGCTTGCTGTATGGGACGTTCATACAACCAATGGATGATCTCTTCCAGGATGTCACCACATTGGCGTATGAGTCTTTCCAGGGCCAGTTGATCAATGAATAAGAGACGGAGCAGCACTGCCCTGTTGGCGGCGGTTTGCCAATCGGCTTTATGGTCCAGCAATACGGTGATGGTTTGTTGTATGGTATGGCGGTTGTCACTTACCGCCATCGTACCGGTGCTTACAAATGCGATGAACCTGTTGTAATGAAAGATTGCTTCGGGCATCCATTGCACTCCTTCCTCAGTTGGCGGCGAGGGGGCATGCTGAGGGCCCTGGCGTGGCCAGGTAGACAGGAGTTTTTTCTGCAGGATGGCTTTGAATTGCTGTACGGACCGCTCCACGAGCTCCTGCTCCCAGTTTTTGGAAGACAGTATACCGGCATCGATGGTGATCTCATCGATCTGTATGGTGTGGTTGGCCAGGTCGTGGTCGTTGAGCACGGTCTCCAGTAAGGGCAGTACTTTCTCTTTGTAAATAGTGGCCAACTGGTCCTGCAGGCCCATGCCTTCCCGGCGGTCGGTGAAGGTGACCTCGAGAAATTGCTGCTCAATTATATGTGGCGTCTTGCTCATATTTTAGTCTTGCACATATTTCAGTCATGGGAAGTTCAGTCCGTTGGGTGCTGACTGTATTTTTTTGAAGATATCCGGATTTACATCGATGCTCACCTTACCCATACACTCGGTGGTTTCTCCGGTCTTTGTTTTGATGATCAATGTAAGCAGACCAGCCTGGATATCTGTAAAGTTTTGGGTCATTATTGCCGGGCTTCCATTGGCGGTAAAGGTGATGGGCCCATTGACTGCCAGTTCCCAGGTAGCGAAGCTCAGGTTGGGATTTAAAGCCGTCAGTATATACCTGCCAGGCGCTCCTGCTATATTTTCAAACCTGATATTGAAGAGGGGGTTTACGACAACAATGGTAAGTTCCAGCGTGGTGTTGACCACATTGCCGCCGCTGTCGATGATGCGGTATTTGATGTTGAAGGTGGTGGTGGTTTTCAGCTCGCCTCCTTTAAAAAGGATGAATTCATCCTGAATGTTGAGGCCACCGGGATCCAGTACTTCAAATTTGCTACCGGCAGGTACCTGCACGATCTCTATTTTCTGATTGAAGCAAACTGTGCGTTTTAAATGCTGTTCATCATCCGTTTTGGTGAGGGTGACCTCCCGGCTTACCAGTCTCGGCTCACAAGGACCATGGGTGATGCGCAGGTCGAATATAAATGACTTTTGTTTTTCCGGGAAGGTGAAGCTGTCTTCTACCAACATGGTAGTGTAAGTGAGACTACCGTTTACAAACCATTCATATTTTGTGGCATCGGTCAAATTGGGACTCAGCTTAACAATGAAGCTATGGTCAGGTTGCTCGGCAACATCGATATTGAAATCGGGTTCTGATGCCGGAGAGAATATTTTGATAACCACCGAGACGGACTGGCCATCAATGGTATAGGTAAGCAGGTGCTCACCAATGGGCAGACCATAGGGACAGAACTTGAATTCGCCGGGTTTTACACCGGGACCTGTCAATACCCCACCTGCAGGTGATGCCACTACATCGTATATTGAGTCGTCGTTGTTGCAAAACTCTTTGGGTACAATATTGATGGTGGGCCTGATGGGATCGGGCTTTTTCTCTTCTATAATATAGGCAATGGGCGGACAATCGCTGCAGCAGAGGTAAGGCAGGTAGAAGTCGGCAATGACGGTACCCGGTGCAATTGCGAGCGCATTGAGGGAATTGTTAATGATCCGTTCATGGGCATACACGAGAATGAAGGTGCCGCCACGGGGTACGCCGGCCTTGTGATCGAGGCCCGGGTGTTTTTGGGCATAGTAATCCAGGAACTGGTTGGCATAGATGGTCTTCAGCCTGCGTTTAAATTCCTGCTGTAATGCACGGAAAGGGCCTTTCTTTACGCTCATCATCACTTCATCAAAATGATCGATCAGGTCTTCCACGAAAATGGTATTGATGCCTTCTGTAGGGCTGCCGTTTTCGAGCAACTCACTTAAGGTGTCTCTGATGCTTTCGGATTCCAGTTCGATCCATTCATACAAGGCCATGAACTCTACATACCTGGCAATGAAGGCAGGCAGGTCATCCACCATAAAGGTTTTGGCCAGTTGCAACTTGCCTATATAGATAGCGAGTTGGTTCTTAGGGTTCTTGATGTATTTTCTTGCCTGTCCCTGGTTTTCATTGAGCCATTCAATGGTCTGTCCAACGGTGGCTTCCCATTCACGACGGGCAATGTCGTAAGCTATCTCCAGGTCATTGAGCTGGCAGGAATATTTTGAAAGGTCAATGTTTGTTTCATTGTATTCCCCGGCTTTGACTACCACAACATCGAAGGGCAGACTGAATTCGCTCCTGAGCTTTTGTATGGCTCCCAATGCTTCGGTATACTGCTTACCAACATGACCTTCGATGCGGAAGAAAGTAAAGGGTTCTATTTCATACAGGAGGGGATTCTTTACAAAGTCCAGTACGGGTGCTGTGTTCCAACTGTCGGAACTATAAGACAGGTTGGTCTTTTGCTTACCATACCTTGTTTTTTCATAGTTCCATTTTTCAAACAGGGGGGCTGGTTTATAATAAAATGGAATAGCACGTTTGGACAATGCTGACCTGCTCCAGGTACTGGGTGTTATTTTCACCGGGAATTTGGATGCCTCGATGGCTTTGCTCAGATCAAAGGCTTTAGCCAGTTCTACCATGCGTTCAAATAACAACCTCAATGCTGCCAACCTGTTCTTCTGGTCATTGAATAAAGGAGAATAAATAAAGTAGTTGCGATATACCGTGAGGGCATCTTTAGAGTTCTTGTTGGCTTCGCCCAGCGTGAGGTGATAAGGAAATAATTTGTCGCAGGGGCAGCAGGCGGTGATGATGGCATTGCCTTCGCTGCGTAATTCGTTGTAAGCCTTGATGAGGTCGTCCAGGAAATCATAAAAGTATTGAGAATAGACCATGCTGCCACCCTGTACCTGGGCAAAGATGCCGGACAAGGTAGCCGTAAGCCCAAGGAATGGGTTGGCGCCAATGCCCAGCAGGCCTTTAAAAGTGTCATAGGTTTGAGTATATGCTGTGGCTATTTGACTCTGCACTGCAGGGGGCGTAATAGCCTGAAAGGCGTTGAGTACGGCTGTGGAGGATGTGAGTGCAGTATAAGGGATATTGTAGCGTGTTAATAAAATTTCCGGTAAGGCGGCTTTGCCGGCTTCGATGGTGCCGGCAGAGAGATTGGGGTCTGACTCATCATTGCATTTGAAGGCAGGGTTGTTGAGGTCGGTCTTTAAGATCAACAGGGGTTTTACTGTGATGGTTATTTCCCGGCCTTTATCGTCGCAATCGTTGGTGGTGCAATTTTTTAAGTTGGTGGCTTTTATTTCCAGGAACAATGCCACTGCATAGTTGGCCAGGAACCCTGCGCTGGCGCTGATGGCTGTATCGCCTGCTTCGGGAGCAGCGATCAGCTCATACATCGTAAAGGTGTTATAGGGAAAAGGGTTGATGATGCTTTCTGCAGGTGGCGGACTTTCCGGATTGAGGGGCAAGGTATAGGGCCGGAAATGAGTATAAGTGCTGGCGGCATGTTCTATGAAATATCCTTTGGAGGTAACACCTGCACCGCGGCTAATACGGATCTCGGGGCCCGTGTAAGTTACTTCCAGTCCGCAGACGATACCGATGCCAATAAGGCATCGCCGGGTAAGCCTGTCCTGCTCGTCGAGGTAATCAAACAGCTCATTCAGGTGATCGGCTGTTAACACCTGGTCTGCTACAAATTCAGGATAAAAATTGAACGTACCCATATCTTGCTATTTAAAGTAATTTTCAATATTTAAAAACTTCCCAATACGGTGCTGCCCAGGGTAACCGGATTGGTGACACCTGTTTCGCAATCGTGCAGGCGTGCTTCGGGATATTCACTGTGCACATTGGCCAGGAACTCCACCATTTTATTACTGGCTTCCCGTAACAGATCCTGTTTTAGTGTATCATCCTGTATCAAATCCAATTCATAATCGCGCAAGGCTTCCAGCCATGTTTTGAGCAGGGCCTGGAATGTTTGCATGGTCGTATAGTTCACCCAACAGATCTTCAATGAAATGTGTGCGGGCGCTTCGGTACGCATGGTCCTTTCAAAGAAGCGCCGGAAGTCCAGGTCCCTGAACCGTTCGGGCCAGTAAGGCAGGATCACGGAAGCACGGAAGGAATACGGATCTTCCTCACCGCAGAAGTCGCAGTCTTCGCCCAGGCATACCTGCATGAGTTTGTATTTCTCCTCTTTGGTTTGCGGCAGTACAGCCGTTACGGGAAAATGAGGCCGCAGCAAGAGGTGTTCTACCAGGTACATGCCTTCTGCCTCGCAGGTGGGGGCAAATTTGGCGATCACGTCATCAATGAATGCATTGGCAGTGCTTTCCTTGGTGAAATAAGAATTGGAGACAGCGATGGATTTACCGTACCCGTCTTTTAGGCGTACATAGATCTTGGCCGGTGTTACTTTGTCCAAATAGTAATGGTCCTTGTGCGCCAGGCTGTTGTAAACCTTATTGACAAGGATGTCGATGGTTTCATACTTGTCGTACTGCTGGAGGGATACGAAATAAATATTGGCCGCCAGGTCAACAACCTGAAAAACATATTTTGGATTGGGTAAGGTACCCTCGTTGATGATCTTGATATCAATGTAGCAGAACAGGTTGCGGCGATTGTAATCGGCAATGCCGGTAAGGCGTGCTACGCGTTTTTCCAGGCCGCTCACATTGTTGGTATTCCAGGAAGGTGACAGGTAATCAAAGGCCTTGCCTCTTTCGCCACTGACTACGGGATAGTCTTTGAGGAAGGCAATCTTGTCTTTGATGAGTTTGTCATTTTCTTTTTTGATCTTTTCTCCATTGGTAATGGTGTACAACATGAGCACGTACTCATTAAATGACTCGGCAAACCTGGCCAGGAGGTGATCCAGGAAACGGTTGCGGCGATCGTAGAACGTTTCGAGTGATTCTATGAGCTGATAGTGCTGGTTGTTGTTGGCAGCATCCTGGGCTGGTAAAGCGCCCGGCGCCTTGGGCGCTTTGAGGGCGTCCTGCAGGGATACATCAAGCCCGGTGCGCAGGTCATTTACTTTTTTATAGAGTAGTGATATGTCTTTTACGTCGGTAATGTATTGTGCAAAATAGGTTTGCTGAATGGTATCGTCCAGGCTAAAGAGGTCTTTGGCATGGTGCAGCTGGGAAAAGAAATCGGCCAATAGCTGGTCGTAGAACATCAGGTAGGCCTTAAGCTGCAATGCCTGCGCTTTTCTTTCGGCCGGTACGGTGGAAGGCAGCCCGGCTTTGCTGATGCCATAGGTTTGCGGTAATTCGTATTGCACACTGTAATAATCATCCAGCTGGTATGGCATGCCTTCAGGTGCGGACCAGTCGTTGGCATGACCTTTTAACTTGGCGCGTTCATTAATCCCTCTTAATACGGAGAGGATATCGGCGGTTTCCTTAGCATTGGCCTTAAAGGGCAGGTGGTCCTTAAAGAACAATATTTTGCTGAAGTTGACCTGCAGGATGGGCTTGTGATAAGGGAGCAGGTGCAAGCACCATTTCTGGCTGGGTAAAATGGGTTGTCCCCATGTATCGTATTCACTGATCAATACGTTCTTTACAGACACGACTCCTTCTACATCCATGATGAGGTTAATAATGTCGGATACCCTGATCTCGCTGCGTAGCTGGGTATTCATTAGCTCGATGGTGTCGATAAACCCGTGCTCCAGTTTCGGTCCTTCAAAGATGTCTTCTGCCGGGATGTTCTTATTGACCATTTCCTGCAGGGAGTAGAATTTAATATCGGGATTGAGGTATTCTTCGATCTGAAAATACACCTCGGCCATTACCTGTTCGATGTCGGTTTCTGGCCGCACTTCAATATCGGCACAAAAACCAATCGGCACGGGTATCACGGTATCTATATGCCTGAGGTCTTCGCAGAGGTTGCGGTGGGCATGCAGTGCGGCTTTGGCCTGGTTGATGAGCTTGATGGTTTCCTGCTGCTTCCTGTTGTAGAGCTGGAAAAAAGCATTGTGTAGAGGGAAGGTAGGGTCGGGTGTATTGGAAGGATCATCGAGGGCAATTTCCTTTAATCTCTTTTCGATCAGGGTATCCAGGTCTTTTACCTTTTGCCGGAGGGCAATCACCACATAATAGGTAAAGGTGCGGGCATCGCTGTAGGTGACTTTTATTTCCCAATAGTGTGGCTTTTTGGTAACAGCGATGCTTTGGATGGTGATGGTAGCATCGGCAATATCCTTCATGAAATCGAGGTCGATCTCATTCCAGCGTGGCAGCACGATCTCTACCTGTACCTGTTGCAACTGAGGTTCGCTGAAGGTATAGATGATATTGCCGGAATTGAGGTCGCCAAATTCATCGGTGGCTTCCAGGTCGAGCATCACATCATAGAGGCCACGGATATCGATGGCTGCGTGGTCGGTAGGATCGTATACGAGACTGTCTTTGGCGCAGAGGGGATACACAGGCACTTCTGCTGAGGGTACCAGATCGCCGCCAGCGAGGTTGAGGTCGTCCACATTGGCTTTGGGAAACAGCCAGGCGTTGTGGATACCAATAATATCAGCCAGTAGTTTCCGGTAATCTTCTACAGTGACGGGTTCGGTGGTCAGTACGTTGCGTGCCGTAAAGAATGCCTGGTTTTTTGTGACGCTTCCATCTTCAGTAGCCAGCAAGTCTTTGGTATCAAAACCCGTGCGGTAACCCAGTTCGGTAATGGCATAACAGAGGGCCTCGAGAATGGTGACGCCGGGATCATGGGTATTGTAATCTGTCCACAGGGTGCTGGACAATTTTTCAATGAACTCCATGCCTTTGCTGCGCAGCAACTGGTAGTTCTCTGCATCTTCCAGCTTACGATTTTTGGGTATGAATATGGCTGTTTCCATTAGCAATTACAATCCGGGTTTAAATAATCAATGATATGTTTGGGTATACCCAGCGTTTCATTGCCTGCATACGACACGAATACAGACCGGGAGGAAGTGGCTACTGCTTCTTCTACATCGCCGGATGTAATACCATTTACAATGTGGTGCATTTTGAAACAGGTGAGGTAATCCACATAACTGCGTTCCTCTATAAAATTCAGCAGTTTGCTTTTGCTGATCCTGCCC
Source organism: uncultured Paraflavitalea sp. (assembly GCA_966211765.1). GTDB lineage: Bacteria > Bacteroidota > Bacteroidia > Chitinophagales > Chitinophagaceae > Paraflavitalea. Next base: position 143,612 of record CBIHOV010000016.1, on the reverse strand, counting down.
CCAAATTCTATTTCCTGGGTGCCGCCAAATGCCCAGGGCGAAAGGTATTGTTCAATTTCATTGATGAGCAGGTTACTGTAATAAGCGCCATCGTCGGTATAGAACTTTACTTTAAAGTCGAGTTGTATCTCTTCAAAGCGGGCGTTCTTTACCTGAAGTTTTACGAAAGGCGATATATGGAGCCGCAGGTATTTTTTGATCTCTTCGAGGGTGCCTATGCTGGTTTGTGGTTTTAATGGATTGATGGCATTTTTGCCGGTGAGGTCAGGAATGGGCACTACCAGCACATGGCCGGGGCACAGCTCATTATCACCTATGCCGACACTGTTTATTTTGGTGTGGTTGATACATTTTACTTTATATATATCCGGAAACTGTTGCAATACCAGGCGCTCATAATCCCACATAGTGATTGCCCTGTTCTTGTGCCGCAGGCGTTCACTTACGCGGTTATAAAACTTATTGGCTGGTTCTTTGATCCTTCCGGCAAAAGAGCTGTAGGGCTGTTGAATGGTTTTGATGGAGGAATCGCTGATGATCAATTTGGCAATGGTGCCCGCTGCCAGGATATCTGTATACACGATGCCCGCTTTATGGTAATCAAAAAGGACAGCAGTAGCAGCCTGTGCATGGATGTCCACCAGGTTGCAGGTGGCCGGGGTATGGATAGCTGCTGCGGCCCTGATCCAGAAAAGCTGTTCACCCATGCTGGTGTTGGAACTGGTAGCAGTGGCAGGAAATGCAAAACGGATGATGCCGGTTTTGGTAAGGTCGTTGGTTTGATCGGTCACCGCATATTGATCGAAAGGCAACCATTGGTTATTGGCTCCCAGGAAAGTCCATTGGAGGGGCTGGCGGTCGAAGGCCGGATCGGCACTGCCATCGGATACTTTGAACAAAAGGCTGAGCGACTGGCTGGCTTTGAAATTTTCTATGCCGATATATAACTCCCCTTCATTATTACAGGGCTGCAGCAATGCAATGGCAGCGGTAGGTCCCAGGAAGGAACGGTGCTGTACTGCGTGGCCAAAGGGCGTGATATGGTAAAAGAACCCCTGCTGTTCTGTAAAGCTTTCTGTGGTAGAAAGGGAAAGATCAACATTGGCCGTAGCACTATAACTGAGGGTAAGCGATTTTACAGTAGGCGTAACAGGTTCATCCGGCAAACTGGCAGAAGCGCCTTTAAGGGCTTCTGTGGTGAAACGTTTGATGTAATCACCATGGCCAAAATCAGTAGGGCCACGGAAAATAATTTTCATGAAGCCATTCCTGGAATTGATACCATATTGCTGATTGGGCGTAAAGTCAAATTCATTTTGAAATTGAGGAAGAGCCAGCGTTATAGTCTGCGTTGATGTTGTATGTAGTGTCAGACCATTATAGCCTGGATGTATGTGAGGCAATATTGTCTGTGAAGACCCCGTTTCCTGCCAAACTCCATCTTTCAGGTAACCGGTGGCAACCTGTTTATTAATAAAATAGGAATAATATGAACTTGCAAATTTATCGGCTTTATCCCATTCAATATTTACTGTAGTGGTTACAGGCGCATAATGATTCTTCAGAAATATCTCTTTTGATCCAATGATGAAAGCGGAATCCATATGTGGCTGCGGACCAAATAGCTGGAAAGGTTTGGCCGCATCCAGGGGACCAATTTCATTTTGGAGGGCAAGATCCTTGATGCCATTCACACTTACAGACACCCCCACCTGGGTAACAAATACAGAGGATAGTTTTTCGATCTTGTTGGCCTCGCCTTTGTTGTTCTTCACCAGGAGCTGGGCAACGGGCAAGCCCGTTAGAAAGCCAGCTTTATGTACTTCTTCCTTGTAAGGTATCCAGGCGGGCTCATTGGAGCCCAGGCTGAATATAACGGAGAGGGTGTTGCCAAATACACCTGCCAGGCTCACATGGGCCTCATGCCATCCTTTTTTACCGGTTATTTTTACGGTGAGTTCGCTGGCCAGGCCCAGGCCGTCGAGGGAGTTGTTGTTGAAGGTGAAAGAAAGGGTGGCTGTTCTGGATCCTTCCTGCATATACAGGAGCGGATGGGCTACGGCAAAACCTATGGTAGCGGTGTCATGTGTTTTGGGATTGCCATAGGGTTCCCAGCTTTTGTCGGGCGTTGTAAGAGGAGCTCCCTTACCATCATTTGAGTTGGTGACAGGCGCAGCAAATAAGGTGGTATAACCAGCCTCCTGCTGAGCAAGGATGGACTTAATGCTTTTTACTTTTCCTTTGTTGACCACCATGTCATCGGTAAGTGCATAGAAGAGCTCCTGCCCTGCCTTGTTCTTGCCGGCTTTGAAAACGGTGTCTTTCTTCAACAAGTGCTGCGGTATATTCTTTTGCAGTTCAAAGAGCAGGTGTACCAGGTCGGGTTGTGCTTCCTGCAACCGGAGCCGCAGGATATCCTTATAATAAAACGAGAGGTGGCGGTCAGTAAATTTATTAATATGGTCCTGTGCTACACGAAATAACTTCAGGAAGGTGAGGTAAAGGGCATAGTGCGGTGTATGGGAAGGGAAACTCTCCATGGTTTCCTGCAGGTATTTACCTGCATTATCGATCACGGCGCTGTATGCTTTGAGCAGGCTTTCTACCAGTCCTTTGAAGATGCTGTGGTTAACAGTATTCTTGATCTTTTCCTCCGGCGTGGCGCCATTGATGGGTGGAATGAAAGGAACAGTAGTCCATGTATCGGAAAGGTTATTGACCAGGAGGCTGCCTGCCCTTTGTACCTGGATGGGTGTTTCAGGCGGGGATAGTGGGGCCGCCTCATCGATCATGGCATTGGCTGGCTTTGCTGATTCGGTGTAGTATGTTTTGAGTTTGGACCATTGATCCGCCAGGCGCGAGGCAATGGTGATGTTGAGGTATTCGGTATAGGCAAAATCTTTGGGTAAGGTTTGCAGCTGTTCGTCCAGCTGATAAATAAGGGTAGTTATTAAATGATAGATGGACGTGTAATACTGTTTTAACAGGGCCGGGTTACTGGTATCCTGTATCTGTTTATACAGTTCCTGTATATAGGTAAACCAGGAGGCTGCGTTTTGACGGGCAATGGTGGCCAGGGAAACGCTGATGTCCATTTTCATCAGGGGCAGCCAATCGCCATTTGTCTTATTGGAAGGGTCGTAATAATTCAGGTAGCTTGCGTAGTTTTTAGCAAACAGGATGAGGTCTGCATAATCCCTTTCGTCTACCTGTGCATAACCTGGCAGTAAAGCCTGTAGCACCCGCTTATATTGGCTGGTGCCGGAACGCTGCAAGGGATTTTTAGAAATACAATCAGGCATGAGTAGGTAGATTAGCTTTTTTCATTTTTATAATACGGAAACACATAGTTGTACCGGCTATTGGTTGCTTTTACGGTGTATTCGAGTTTGATGAGTACCAGCCCTTCGAGGTCATTGCTTTCGGTCATGTCGATCTTATTGACGGTGATGCGTGCCTCATGGTAGAGAATAGCTGTACGGATAAGGTCGGCGATATAAGTCTTTAAGGTGGTGGTCAGGGGTTCAAACAACAATTCATCGAGGTTACAGCCATAGGTGGGTTGCATCACGCGCTCCCCCAGCCTGGTGCTGAGCAATATTTCGAGGCTGCTTTGAATATCTGCTTCATCGCTCGTCATCTGTACGATGCCGAGTTGGGGATCAAATGCTGGTGGAAAACTCCAACCGGTACCTAAGAAAGACATAGCATGTAGAATTTAGAATACAGAATCTAGAATAACAGCTGCTTTACCCGCCAATGATCACGGTGGCGTCGCCTAATATGATCGATCCGCCATGGGCGGTGCTGTCGCCCATCCTGGCGGCAGGTTTGCCTCCGATCATTACGGTGCCGGAACCTTTGATAATGGTATCCGGAGGGCCGGTGCAGGTGCACATGTCACCCACCGTAGCTGCGGGCATACCACCAATCAATACCGTGGGTGCACCGGGTGGCATCACTGGTCCGCCCACATGAGGTACGGTACCCGTTACCATCGGACAGGTATGCATATCTCCTGCTCTTGCTGCTGCTGGCATATTCGTTTATTTAATTGATCTTCACCATTCCTCCTTTGATCTCGGTGGTGGCGCTTCCATTGACTTTTACACTTGGCGCCTCGATCTTCACTTCCGATCCACCTTTGAGGGTAAGGGTACTGGCCGCTTCTATTGTAATACCATTGCTGTCCATCGTGATCTTATTGCTGTTCTCATCTTCAATGGTGATGAGACTGTCCTGCTCGCTGATGGTCACTTTCTTGCCGGCCGGCGTTTCTATCTTAATAGACTTCTCTTTGTCATTGAATATCAATTTCATTTTCTCCTTGCTCACGTATCCTTTTTCATCATTGGTACTGGTTACTGTAATGGGTGCAGGTTTGGCGCTGCTGTTGAGCATGCCCAGGATGATCATGTGGCGTGGATCATTTTGGATACATCCAACGATCACTTCGTCATCTACCTCGGGCCTGAAGAACAATCCCCGTCCATCACCGGCATCAGGCATGGCTACCCTGGCCCAAATGCCCTGCTCGCTGCTGTTGATGACGGGCACTCTTACTTTTACCCGGTGCTCGCCATCGGGATCTTCAATGTCGGTAACAATGCCGATCATCAAGCCCTGTGGCGAAGGCATCATGCCCGCGGCTGCATGGGGATGGTAGGGATTGATGCTTTCAGCAAACCATTCAGCCGATAAGCCAAAGCTGATCTCTGTAGTCCAGTCGCCTTCCTTGTAAAGGTGTTTTACACCGCTTACAAATACAGGTCCGTTGAAGCGTTCGCCCACACCGTTGAGCTTTATAAAGTTGCCGGGCAATACATCGGGAAACCCCTGGCATTTTACCCGGCCGCGTACTTTGGCCAGTCTTTGCCTTTGTAATTTGGCATCGGCCCAGGCCTGCAATTCCTGTTCGGTAAGTTTACCTGAATTGATGAGCAGGAATTTATCGAGCCCGATCACATCTGCCAGGTCGCTGGCCGAAAGATTGCCGGTCTCTTCACTGATGGAAGGTTCATTTCCCTCCACTTCCTTTACTTCCTGGTTGGTGTAATCCCAGGAGGATGCTTTCGATCCTTTGGGCTGGTGACGCGCATCTATTTCGGCTATATACTCAATGATGGTGGCGCCAAACAATAGATCCAATACGGAAGCACCACTCAACTCAGGTTTTTTGAGCGTAATCTTTCCATCGTTGACGATACAGAGCATGCCCAGCATATCCATACGGGAGACGATGAAGTCCCAATCCGTGAGGTCGTACTGCACCAGGTCTTTGTGGGTGATGGAGGTGCTCTTTACGTCTTTGTCGAGGCCATATTGGCCAATGATCTCTTCCACGATATCGCTATCGCTGAGGTCATTGTAATGTTTGCTTTTTCTGCCAACGGTGAGCTTCACGGCTTTGTCCCTGCATTCGATTAATAAAGCCGACTTTTTGGGCGCTATATAGTTGCTGTGGTTGGTAACAATACCCTTGTACAGGGTTTTGGTATCGGAGCGGTAACCAAACAGGATCTCAATTTCTTTGCCCGGCAGGAAAGTATCCTGGTTACTGACCGCAAAATCCTCTATGGACTGGTCGCCGTCGGCGATCCTGATCTTTGCCCAGGGTATTTTATTGATCTCTTTGTTGATGGTGATCTCTTCAATACCTATTTCACGGGACAGTTCTTCGCCGTCCACTTTTACGGTAACAGTGGTTGTATCGGGCGTTTGATTTGTTGGTATGGTCCTGGCAACAGCCACTTTGGTTGACTATTTAATGGGTGGAAAATTGATTTTGGCGCCCTGTGCTATTTTCCGGAAGCCGGGCATCTTGTTGGCTTTAGCTACGTCGATATAATAATTCTGGTCGTTGTAGATCTTGTTGACCAGGAGTGTATAATGATCGCCTGCCTTAAAGATGCGTTGATGGGTGATATCGGGTGAGCGATTATCTTCCAGTCGCACGGCTTCTTCGGGGTTCACGGCGCTGATCATACTGATGTGGGCCATGGCCCGGATGGGCTTGCCATCAGGGCGGAACAGCTTATAGTCGATGTCCAGGGAAGTAAGGATGCCTTTGAACAATCCATCGGTGGTGCCCCAGCAGACCTTGATATAACAAGGCCGGTGGATCTCCCCTTCATAATTGTAGCAGAATTTCTTGAGCAATTCTATGCGGGCGGTCACATCGTTGTCTGAATCTTCGAAAGGATTGGTAATACCGATGTTGATGATACCCGCATCCTTTACCACGCCGGTGCCGTCAATGAGCAGATCCAACTTAAATTCCTCTGGCTTGGTGCGGAAGTATTTGGCCTGTTGGGTGGTATTGGGAATATTCTGGTCTACATATTCAATGGCATACTTGCGGGTAAAGTTTTCCGGGTTGACCAATGCATAGAATTTGGTTTTCCCGTCGATGTTGCGTGGTTGTGAACCAGCCTCATTGTCGAGGAAGGATTCGATCCACAACTTCTCTATTTTACCCATTTCCAGCATGGCTATCTTTCTTTTTGTTCGTTCATGATGGCTTTAATTTCCTGTATGCATTCTTTCAGGATGTCTTTCTTCATTTTCTCCAGCATGGCAGCGGAGGGCTTATCATTGCGCGGCGCCGGTTCCGGAGCTACCACGGCCTTAATATGCAGTTCTTTGACTTCAATACTCATAGCTATTCATTTAGATGCGCAATACCTGGAAATATTGGTAGGATAATACCATGGATTCTACTACTACTGCATTTTCCCCTGCATTGAAATTGCTGACGGTCCACTTTTTGGGAATAGCATTGATCACATGCCAGTTCATGAGGGGAATATGCTGTTCATTGAGCAGGGAGATCATGATGTTGATGGGTTCAAACTCAAAATTCTCCAATGCTTTGCGGCACCATAGTACGATACCCGATCCGAGCATCATGCCCCTTTTGAGGGTGATGTCTTCATACTTGGAGCGTACGGGCAATTGCCAGGTAAACCGGTTGTTGCCGCCTTCTTTGAAGCTTTCCATTTCCAGTTCCACATTGAGACCGCTGACTTCCTGGAAACGGAAATCATTGGGGGTTTGTGGAAACAGTTCAAAAGCCACGCTGAAGTGAAACCCCACGGGGGGGTATTCAAAAATAGACATGTAGGTAAAGTTTATGGTATGGCTTCCATGGTGAGCCCTTCGTGCACCAGCTCCAGGGTCTCGATCATGACCTCATTCTTATCGGCGCCGAGGTCGCCTGCATTTACTTTGATGGGCCAGGCCTGTTTTACTTTCCATACAAAAACGGGTTCATGGCTCTCGTTGAGCAGTGATATGGTAAGGTCCCTGCGTTCGGGCTTGTTCATGGATTGTTTGTTCCACCAACTGAAGAACTGGTTGTTCTTGGCAAATTTGCCCCGCTTAAGAGTGATGTTGGTGAACTTTTGCATGCCAGACATTTTGATCTTGTGAAATTCGGGGCTGGCGCCATCGCGGTATTCAATGACATCGGTGGTGACCTCAAGGCCGGTAACTTCAGTGAAACCAATTTTGTCGCCACCCCACTCTACCTGGAAATGGAATTTTGGTAATGGATATTCTGCCATGGTATTGTTGTTTTAAGAATGATCTTTTATTAATGTTGATCTTTTATTATCTTCCTTCTCTGCTATGACTCCTGCATTTTGTGAGAGAATTTCAGGATGATGAATTCTGCCGGCCTTACTACTGCCATCCCGATCTCTACATTCAACCTGCCTTCGAGGATATCCTGTGCGGTCATGGTTTGTCCCAACCCTACTTTCACGAAGAAGGCATGTTCTGCTTTGGCGCCTGCCAATGCTCCCTGCCTCCACAATACAGTGAGGAAGTTTTCTATCATGCCTTTTACTTTGACCCAGGTATTGGCATCGTTGGGTTCAAATACAAACTGACCGGTTGCTTTTTTTATAGACTCTTCTGCCATGTTGAAAAACCTGCGCACAGAAATATAGCGCCACTCATTGTCATTGCCTGCCAGGGTGCGGGCGCCCCATACGAGGGTTCCTTTGCCGGTGAAGGCGCGGATGGCATTGACCGATTTGCCTGCATTGGTATCTACGTTGAATTCATCCTGCTGTACATTGTCGATGGGTACTACAGGGCCAACAACTGAGTTGAGGCTTACATTGGCAGGAGCTTTCCACACGCCGCGTTGGTCATCGACCATGGCGTATATACCGGCTACTGCACCGCTGGGTGGCAACTGGGAAGTTGATGTAGATATCTTGGCCAGTATGTCTTTGTAAACACCGAATGAATTGGATAGGCTGGTGTCTAAAGTCCTTTCGTAATTCGCTGCAGCTGCCTGTATGGTGTAGAAGAAATTAATAAAGGAAGTGAAGGCTGCGCTAACGGCTTTTTTGGATTCATCGTATTTCAGCTCAGCCTGGGCAAAAGCGGCATATTGTGCCACCAGGGCCGGATCTGTTGCTGCGGAACTGGCGCCTAAGAAGGTCACTGCAGTGGTGAAGTCGGCTCCCGGGGTAAATACTTCATCGAGGGGATCATCGGCTTTGGAAGCATTGCTGTGTTTGATGAGGGTTTCCATGACCGCTTTTATACCACTGCTGGCGATCACGCCGGTGATATCGTCTTTGAGTACAAAGGATACGGAGGTGGTTTTGGAAGCCGGATTGGGTGTTGCACCTACTTTGGCAGGCAGTGTTCCCTGAAAGGTGTTGAGGGTAACCAATATCTTCTGAACGAAGTTGTAAATGTCTCTTAACCTTGCCCGTTTATCTGCTGATAGTGCGGTAGCATACGCATCGAATAGCTTTTTGAATTCTTCTTCCAATGATTTGTTGGGCGCAGTAAGGATGCCTGGTGCGCCTACTGCGATATATCCTTTGAGGGTGTCACCGGCTTTTTTGGCATTGGCCAGGTCGAAGATCAGTTGAATGGCATTGTTATCGGAAGTAAGTGCTTCCAGAGCAAGGGCTGTTCCGGGAGGCGCTCCGCGGAAAAGGCTCACATTGCGGTACCGGATGGTTTTGGGAAGAGAAGAATAAACATAAGGTACATAGGCTGCACCATATTTCAGGTTGTTGATGCCGATCTTATTGCGGAACTGCCCTACCCGCTCTACTACGGATTGGTTGGGTGTATTTTCATCACTTTTCAGCAAGTCCATGATCACAAACCGGTCTCCCAGCCGGGCGCACTGCAACAGGGCCGCCTGCTGAAAATCATACAAGCTACCGTCGGTCAAAACAGCATCGGGGCAAACGATCAGGGTAGGCTCATCCTCCTTTTCCAATGGCCCGAGGCCTCCGACCAGTTCGGCAATTTGAGCAGTTCCTCCATATCCTCCGACAGAAATGATGTAGCATTTGCCCCCGCCATTCTCATAAAACAAACGCAGGCTCTCGTACATGTAGAAGGTTTGTGAAGGGTTTACCTGCAAAACCGAATCATTGGTGTCGAGGTAAACATTGTAGGTCACATTGGGACCTACGCCAAACCAGGCTTCATATTCGCTCAGCGAATTGATGCGGGTGGGCTTTTTGAGGAGTGATTCCCCATTTTTAAATGCCTTTTCAGTGTATCCAATAAAGGCGGGAACGGCAGTTTCTACCTGCGCCACAGAGGGAGGAAAAAGGGATATTTCTTCAACATATACCCCGGGAGTTTTGTACGTGGAGGCCATAATCAGGAGATTTTATTATTTAATAGTTTAGATACATTTCAGAACATAAGTAATCGTAGCCGGCCTGGTTGTACTTGCCCAGCCTGTTGAAAGGCGGATTGGGTAAAGGGGTCAGCTTGAAGTCGGGCGGATTGAAAGTGAGCACCAGGGTTGTAAGTGCAGCCTCGGTCAGGGGGATAGGTTTCTGGGAAACGAAATCATTGGCAAGTAAGGAAAAGGCATATGCAGTGACACCGGTATCGGTGATGGACAAGGCCCTGGCATCTTTGCGGGTATATTTCCACAATACCCTTCTGGCCGGAAATTGAATGGTGTATTGCTTAGGCTGTAAGATCTCGCCTGCGTTGAGGAAAGCATAATTATTGGCCGCAGGTAAATGGTTGAATATTTCCATGATACCCAATATGCTTTCATCCTGGAGAGCAGGATCATAGTATACTTCTTTGGAGGTTGCATTGACGGTTATTTTGTACCTGCCTGGTTTCAGGTGTGATAGTTTTACGGTAATGATGGATTGCTCCTCCCCCACATTGAAGTACTGAATTTCTTTTTCTCCAATGGGTATGGTAAACCCGGGTATTGGGAGGTTGAAATCAAATCCATTGATAGCGATCTCTGCCCTTGACACGGGGGCCGGCAGGGCAAATGAATACAATCCGCCGCTGCATTCAACCTGGTCATTGGCGGTGGGATATGCTGCTGCACCCAGGGCCGTCCACAGGTTCGCATTCACCAGGTCAGCTACTGCTGCACTGGTGTGTTTGGTGATGGCTTCAAAAACGTTGTCGGTACCGGGTTTCATGACCAGGGCGCCCGGAACATAATTGGTCGCATTGGCATGGTCGGCCACGGCTTTGGAAGCAAACAACACGCCGTTGCGTTCATTATTAGCCAGGTTGCTGAAGTAGTATTTTTTACCGTTTACGGGTGCTATATTGGTGTAATTGGAGAATGTGTTGTTCCTGCTTTTGAGGTAGAGGCGGAAGATACTCTGTTCATAATACTTCCGGTATACTTTATCATCGGGTGGCGTAGCAAGCGGATTGTTGATAAAAGGCCCACCGGCTTCGTTGACCAGTATCCAGGTTCTGAATTCATTGGCAGTGTTGCGCCATTGTACATTGAGCCCTTTGAATAATGCCAGACAATCGTTTGCCGGAACTACTTCCACATCCCCACACTTTTTAGTGGTGAAATAATCATGCAGAAAAGAGAGCCTAAAGAAAGGTGCATGTTTCAGGTTGATCATGGCAATCAATTGTTCTTGTTGTAGTCGTTGATAGCGAGATTCAGGATTGGATCGGCCTGCATTTGTGGTGTATCATCTTCAATGGTTACGAGGCGTACTTTATACAATACAGAAGGCAGGTATTTACCGCCGAGGGTACCCCATAAATGGTTCACCTGCTCAAAGTTGAGTGAGTGCAGATCAAAGACCAGCTTATCAATACGTGGATCGAGTTTGGGTTCTGAAGCTGCAGGACTGTTCTGGTGGGTCAGTACGTTCTTGTATTGAAAGAATTGAATGATCAGCGACAGCTGCTGCAAGGCCGTATCGTAGGCGGAATTGGCTACCGCAAAAAGGCAATACAGGTTGAGGAAGATCTTTGGATTCCGGTATTCCACTTTGTCATTCACTTTCACAAAGTTCTGGGGCGATTTGGATATCCTGTCTTCTTCAATATTGACCAGGCTTAATACAGCTTTGCCAGCCACCGGGTTATTGGGGTTGGGCGCATTGTCATTGTCCTGGGCTTTGGTGATATTGCCTAATACGACTAGTTTGGTGATGGTAGGATCATCTTTTGGATTGATCTTCCTGACAACATACCTGTTCACTTCGGCAGCCACAAACTTTAATGCGTTATCAATCATTGATTGAATTGTTTTAAAGCGTTTGTTGGGAACCTACTAATCAGTGCCTGAATGAATGTAACAGTAAGGGGGAACCGGATACTTAGTCGGTGTTAGGCGTCGTTGGGGAAACAATATTACAGGAAAATAATGATATGATCCGTTAAGTATGCATTACCACTTCGTGGTATAAAGGCAAAAAAAGCAATACTGCGCATCCTTCAAAAGTAGTTTTACGTCGGGTTTAGTAAATCATGAAAGAGACTATTGATAATCTAAAACGATAAAAGGAAGTGGCCTGAAATGCAGTGCAGACAGACTTTAGAACAATTCTTACAATAATGTTGCAAAAGCGTATTATTACGAACGGTGGCATTTTTAATGTGTATCCTGGACAAGAATAAAAATAATAATAAAAAACCCCTGATATTTTTTATCAAGGGTTTTGTTTGCAGTCGAACAGACATCTCTTCACTTATTCACTTCTTAAACTTTTGACAGGGTTCATGAGGGCTGCTTTGATGGATTGCAGGCTGATGGTCATCAATGCTATGAGCACGGCCAGGCTTCCTGCTACCAGGAATACCCCCCACTGTATGCTAACACGGTAAGAATAACCTTGTAACCATTGGTGCATGGCCCACCAGGCAAGGGGGAATGAAATCAGGGCTGAGAATAGTACCAGTTGTAAAAACTCTTTGGACAATAAGTGGGTAATGCCGGTGACACTGGCGCCCAACACCTTACGGATACCGATCTCCCTGGTTCTGCGTTCGGCAGTATAGGCGGCCAGGCCAAATAATCCAAGGCAGGAGATGATGATGGCCAATACGGCAAATACACGCGACAGTTTCCCGATCAATGCTTCACTTTTGAACCGGTCATTGAACTGATCGTCTACAAACTTGTATTCAAAAGGATAGCCCGGGTTGGCTTTTTTCAGCACTGCTCCTATTTTTGCCAGGGAGGCTTCCATATTGGCATTGTTGTCCACACGGATATAGAGTGAACGGAAGTTATTCTTGTACAAAGAAAACATCACGGGGTCGCTCTTACTATACATATCACCATATATGAAATCTTTTACCACACCCACTACCTGGTAAGTTTTGCCATTGGAAAGATAGGTGATGGTTTTGCCAACGGCCGTTCCCTGGCCCATCATTTTGGCAAAGGTTTCTGTGATCAGGACATTGGAACTATCTGCGAGGCCATTTTGAAGAAAGTCCCTGCCCTCCGCTATTTTCATTCCTGCGGTGGCTATGAACTCCGGACTAACTTCTCTCGGGGAGATAAGAATGCTTTTGGAGGGATCCTTACCCTTCCAGGTAAAGTTGGAGGTATTGCTGCCTATGTCTATCACATTGAAACTGTTTAAAGCTGCATTCTCCACTACGCCGGTTTTTATTAAATCATCTTTTATAACAGCGAAATTTTTACCAATATTTCCCCGCGCCTCTACCAACAGCAGGTTATTGCGGTTGTATCCGATATCCCTGTTCTTTACATGTTGCACTTGCTGGTAAATGATGATGGTACTGATGATGAGTACAATGGATACAGTAAATTGTGTTACCACCAATCCTTTGCGGATGAAGGAAGCGCTGCCTCCTTTTATCCGGATGCCTTTGAACACAAATACGGGATTAAAGGAAGAGAGGTATAAGGCCGGATAACTGCCTGCTACGAGCCCGCACAATAAAGCAATGCAGAGTAGTGCTGCCAGGTGCAGTGGTTGGTCGAGTCCCAGGGTGAGTTGCTTTTCTACCAACACATTGAAAGCCGGCAAGGCCAGGGCTATTATGATCAGGCCCAGGATCACAGCCAGCAAAGCCATGATGATGGATTCGCCGATAAATCTTGTGATCAGGCGGCTTTTGCCGGCGCCCAATACTTTGCGCACACCTACTTCGCGGGCGCGCTTTTCGCTGCGTGCGGTAGACAGGTTCATGAAGTTAATACAGGCAATGAGTAAGATGATCCAGGCAATTACGGTGAACATGCGTACATATTCAATTCTGCCACCGGCCTGTTTCCCATCTTCAAACTGATCACGCAGGCGCCAGTCGTTCATGCTGAATAAGAAAGGTGTAGTGGAAGTTTCCGGGAGTCTTTTCTTTATTGATCCAGCCAGTAATTGGCTGACCTTTGCCTTATCGGCCTGAGGGGATAGTTCAACATAAGTAGCCAGGCTGTTGTTGCCCCAACTGGTAAGCCTTTCCGTATTTTCCTTAAAGTATATTTCAAAAGGAGCGATCCAATCCATTTGAAGGGTTGAATTGGCCGGCAGGTCTTTTACTACACCTGAGACCAGGTAATCCTGGTTGTTATCAAACTTAATGGTTTTGCCAATCACATTGGCCGACTTTCCAAAGAACTGTTCGGCCATTTTTTCGGAGATCACTACCGAGTAGAGCTGGCTGAATGCATCTTTGGCATTGCCCTGAACAAACTGCCAGGTAAAGAGGCTGAAAATAGCATGATCGGCAAAGCCGCCTTTTTCATAAATGGCTTTATCGCCCAATGAAAATAATACTGGTTTGCTGCCGCTGACGCGGCAGGCATTTTCTATGCCGGGGATCTCGGCTTTTATGGCTTCTGCCAAAGGACCAGGGGTTGACCAGAAGGTGCGCACCTTTCCATCATAGGTCTGGTTTTCTATAATGCGGTACAGCTGGTCTTTTTGGGTGTGTACCTGGTCAAAATTCACTTCATCTTCCCTCCACAAAAAGATGAGGCCCGCGCAGGCAATACCGATGGCGAGGCCAAAGATATTCAGGGCACTGTAGGTCTTATTTCTCCAAAGATTACGCAGGGTGGTCTTGATAAAATAGCTGAGCATAATTATCCTATTGAACTATTGGCTTATTATTGTTATTGATCTAATCCTCTATTCATTCTTCAGGCTTTTGGCCGGGTTGCTGAGCGCCGCTTTAATGGACTGGTAACTTACGGTGATGAATGCAATGAGCAAGGCCAGCGTACCTGCCAGGGCAAACATCCACCAACTCAAACTGATACGGTAGGCAAAATTGTCGAGCCAGGCATTCATGGCCCACCAGGCTACCGGGAAAGCAATGATCAATGATGCCATTACCAACCTGACAAAATCTTTAGACAGCATGCCTACAATGCCTGCTGCTGTGGCGCCCAATACCTTGCGTATGCCAATTTCCCGGATGCGTTTTTGAGTGGCGAATGTGGCCAGACCAAAAAGGCCCAGACAGGATACGATGATGGATAACAAGGAGAACACATTGAACAGCTTCCCCATCCGCTGTTCAGCCAGGTATAGTTTCGAGAGATCATCGTCTACAAATCCAAAGGAAAAAGGATGATCAGCCAGGGCATTATGGTAGATGTTTTTTAGCTGGGCCAATGTTTGCTGCAAGTTGGCTGGTGCTGTTTTTAAAACTATATAATGGGCATTAGAGTGATAGTTGGGTCGAGCGCCATTCTTTATAATGATTGGCTCAATGGGTTGTTGTATGGGTTTGAAGTTAAAATCTTTGACTACGCCAATGATCTCTCCGGGCTTTCCGCTGACGGTTATCTTTTGGCCGATGGCTTGTGCCAGGTCTATTTTCATGGTGCGCAGGCAGGTTTCATTGAGCACATAGTTGTTCTCATCACCCTGGAAGTCTTTGGAAAAGAACCTGCCGGCCAGCAACTGCATGCCAAATATGTTGATAAAATTGTCATCTACCCAGATCTCGGGGAAAACAATTTGTGTGTTGGGATCTTTAACGGTCCATTGCACGGCGGTGGTGCCGGTGGTTAAATAAGTGGGCAGGTGACTCACTACTGTATACGAGGAGGTAGCTGCCGATTGGTTGAAGGCAGCCTTTAAAGCCATGGTATTTTTGCCAATATCGCCTGCCATTGGAATGGGTACATATAACAGGTTCTCCTTGTTGTACCCCATATCACGATCACGGATAAACTGTAACTGTTTATACACTACGAGGGTACTCGCCATCAGGATCACGGAGATGGAGAATTGTACTACCACCAGCCCATTCCGGAAAAATGTTTTGCGGCCATGGAGTGCTTTTACGCCTTTGATCACTTTCACAGGTTGAAAGGAGGAAAGGAATAAGGCGGGATAACTGCCGGCGATCAATCCTGTAAGTACGGCTATTCCCAGGAGGGTCAATAGCATCTTCACATTGGCCAGTTCTAATGTAATGGACTTGGCAGCCAGTTCATTGAACAGGGGCAATAATAAGGATGCAATGGCTAAGCCAATAATAAGGGCTATAAAGGACAAGAGTACGGATTCGCAGATAAACTGGATGATCAATTGAATACGCAAGGCGCCTACTGTTTTGCGCAGACCCACTTCTTTTGCCCGCTGACCGGATAGTGCCGTAGAGAGGTTCATGAAATTGATACAGGCGATGAGCAGGATGAACAGGGCTACCAATGAAAAGATAGTAACATGCTGGGCGTTACCATTTCCTTCCACATCCAGCAATAAATGGGAATGCAGGTGGATATCGGTCAGTTTTTGGAGGAATAAATTGCTGGCTGTATGGGTGTTGTCGTTTTTCTTTTGGATCAGCTCCATCTGGTTTTTCAGGGAATGCAGCGCTGTGGAGGTGGCTTTAAATTCCTTATCCAGTTGCAGGTAGGTATATACATCATAATTGCCCCAGGCCTCTTTCTGATTGATAAAACCTTCATATTGTTTGATGGGCATCAGGATATCAAACTTAAGGTGTGAGTTGGCAGGAAGATCTTTCAGGACGGCCGTTACCACCATATTGGTTCCGGCAATGGTATTGCCCACGATGACCGTTTTTCCTATTGCCCGGCCTGCATCGCCAAAATATCGTTTTGCGGTGTTCTCTGTAATGACGATGCCATCCGGGCGCTTGAGCAGGCTGGCTGCATCATCTCCCTGCAATACCGGGTAGGTAAACATTTGCAGCAGGTTGCTATCGGCATAGTAGATATGATTCTCCTCAAACTTTTTATTGTCTACAGTAACGACCGTTTGGAGCGCCACCAGACGGGTCACGTTCTTGACGGCAGGTATTTCCTTTTTAAGTGCCATGGCAATAGGAACGGGCGACACGGCAGCATCTATGCCGGAGATCCTGACGGTTAGCCGGTAGATCTGATCGGCATTCGTATTGAACTTATCATAGCTACGTTCATCCTGCACCCACAAAAAAATAAGGATGCTGCAGGCCATTCCGGTGGCCAGGCCAAACGTATTGAGTCCGGTAAACAGCTTGTGCTTAACCAGGTTGCGGAAGGCAATGGTGAAATAGTTTCTGAACATGCAGGCTGGTTTATTGGGTTGCCATAAGGATTTGATTTAGGAACCCAAAAAGATGCCATCTTATGCCATTGCTGATAATCAATAGGTTAACTATCTGCCAGTCCACGAAAACTGTTCGTTTTTGTTACAGGGTTTGTCCGGTTTTGAGGATCAGTTTCCGGATGGCTACCAAGTGTGATAACAGCACAGCCGGCACAATGAAAGCAGGTAGCCATATATAGGGAAAATACAGCAGGGCCACGTTGGGTTGGTCGAATGCCAGCTGCTGAAAAGGTAAAGGAGCGGATAGTACCGCATGGACCACGATATTGAAGAGCAGGCCCAGGCAAATGAAATTCCATATCAATAAGACTAATTTACGTGGCTGCTGGTGTTGAAACCCCATGAACACCATGAGCGGTGCGGTGATACCAGAGAGGATATCCAGGTTGCGGCCTTCAAAGGTCATCAGTTGGGGGACCTGTTTTTGCAGGAAGAGCCAGAACAATACGAGCTCTACCGGTATCCTTACGATGTGCAGCCAGGTGAGCCAGGATAAACTCCAGCTATCGATCCATGTCCTGCCTTTTGCAGAAAGGAACAATATGATAATGGCTACTACCGGAATGCCAATAGTGATCCCAAAACGTGGCGGTGTTACATCTGTGACAATATAAAAACCTGATAGTCCAATGACTGCCTGGATGACCAGCCAACTAGTTACGATAGTTACCAGTCGCAGGGACTGATTGCTGGATCTGTACAGGAAAAATAAAGTGAGTATAGTGGTGGCTATAAAGACCACCGGTATATACAGGGGTAAATGTTCCATGGCTTGCTGTTGTATATATTTATACAGCAAAGGAAAAACAGATATTGTTATTTTCTCTTGCCAAATGGCAAGAAAGGGGTGAGCCGCCTCCCGCAAAGCGGGACAAGTTTTGGAAGGCGACCCACTCGTTTTTTGTAAGTTTATTTTTTTGAATACTCTTTTCTGATGCGGCTAAGTGAGGTGTCGGTAATTCCCAGGTAAGAAGCGATGTGCTTTAGCGGAACATTTTGGAATATATCGGGATTGGTTTTCAAGAGGTGCTCATACCGCTGTTCTGCTGTTTCGGTGATCATGGACAGGGTTCTGCTTTTGAGTGCTGTAAAACCTTTTACCAATACAGATCTGCCAAATTCCCGGAAGGCAGGATAGGCATGGAATAAATAATTCAATTGTTCATAGGTAATGGACCAGCCTTTACAATGAACCATTGCCTGAATATTTTCTCTGGACGGGATTCGATTAAAAAATGATGAAACTTCAAACACTACCTGATCTGCTGCTGCAAAACCAGTGGTCACATCTTTCCCGTCTACATCATGTACGAATGTGCGCATGAATCCTTCTCCCAGAAAAAAATAGTCATTGGAAACCTGCCCTTCTTTCAGCAAAAGATCACCTTTCGCTATTTCCTTTTCTTCAAATAGCTGCACGATCTCCTGTACCTGGCTGGCAGAAAAGTAATTACTGGATTGGAAGAATTGGTATAGTTTGTTGACTGCCGCTTCCATGTTGCCGAAGGTAGGGATATTATGATTATCCCTTAAACTGGCTGTTTGCAAGCGGATAACGCTTCCCCTTCTGGGTATTCAGTTGAATATTTTTACCCTTGTATTTTATTGTGCATGGGCCACCTGCTTTTGATAAGATGGATACTGTTTGTAAAGCACCGGCTTTCCATTGCATATCGATCTCAAACCCGCCTCTTGTGCAGAGGCCTTTGATGGAACCATCGGGCAAGGCAGAAGGCAGGGCCGGCAGCAACTCGATGTATCCGGCATGGCTTTGCACCAGCATTTCTGCCATGCCTGCGGAGCCTCCAAAGTTACCATCGATCTGAAAGGGTGGATGGGCATCAAAGAGATTGCGGTATACACCACCCCCTTCGCCGGTATTGCCATCGGCGGCAGCCAGCAGTCGTTCGGCCATACGCAGGGTATGATCACCATCCTTGAACCTTGCCCAAAGGTTAACTTTCCAGGCCAGGCTCCAACCGGTGCCGCCATCACCGCGGTATAGTAAGGATTGGCGGGCCGCTTTCATGAGGCCGGCTGAACTATCCCAGGTAATATCTGTACCGGGATACACACCCCACAGGTGTGATACATGGCGGTGTTTGCTGGCCGTGTCGTCTTTGTCTTCCAGCCATTCCTGCAATTGCCCGTACTTACCTACCTGGTTAGGCGCTATCTGCTGGTATTGCGCCAGCCATATTTTTTGAAGTGCTGCATCGGTTTGTAATAGTTGAGCTGCTTTGCTGGTATTCTTAAACAGTTCGCGGATGATCTGGTGGTCCATGGTTGGACCCGCTACGAGTCCGCCTTGTTCCGGTGAATTGGAAGGTGTGCTGATGAGCCAACCCGTTTTGGGGTCTTTTACCAGGAACTGGGTGAAGAAGTTTGCTGCTGATCTCATGTAGGGATAAGCCTGCCGCAGGAATTGTTTGTCCTGCGTAAACTGGTAATGCTCCCACAGATGCAAACAAAGCCATGCCGCACCTGTAACCCAGATGCCATGGTTGGACGCATTGATGGGTGCTGTGCCTCTCCACAGATCGGTATTGTGGTGCAATACCCAACCAGGAGCATTGTAATGTTCTTTGGCAGTAAACTCACCTGTTTCAGCCGCTTCTTTGATGAGCCGTAACAAAGGATCGGTACAGGCGCTCAGGTTCAATAGTTCTGCCGGCCAGTAATTCATTTGGAGATTGATATTGGTGGTATACTTACTACCCCAGGGCGGCGTAAGAAGGTCATTCCAGATGCCTTGCAGGTTGGCCGGTTGTGTGCCGGGCCGGGAACAGGAGATCAGTAAATAGCGGCCGTATTGGATGTAGAGCGATAGCAGCGCCGGATCATTTACAGCACTGAACTGATCAATGCGTTGATCGGTAGGCAAGGTTGCATTGGCAGTACTGCCAAAGTCAACAGAAAAGGTATTAAAGTATTTTTTGTATTCAGTGATATGGGTTGTTTTGATGGCTGCATAGGTCTTGCCCTGCAATAGTTGTAGCGACTTTTTACAGATGGCTTCCGGATCGCCGCCCACGTCTTTATAACTCTTATAGCTGGTTCCTGCCACGAGGTAGAAACTTGCTTCGTCGGCATCGCGTAACACAATGGAACTGTCGGTTACTATGACAGTGCCTTTTTGGGTGGTAACGTGCAGGTAGCTGGTTCCCTTTAATACGCCATTCTTTACCTGCAGAGAAATGGCCAGGGTATGATCGTCTATTTTTTTGGTGGAGGATATTTGATGTGGAGATTTCAACAGGGCTTCAAGGCTGATGCTACCGGGCTTGCTGGCTGTTAAATGAACGACGATGGATTGTTGTGGTGCGCTGGCCAGGTATTCACGTGTGAAGGTGATGCCGCGTTGTTTGTAGGAAACAGTCGAGATCGCATTGTTAATATCCAGCTCACGACGGTAATCTGTGACCATCGCCAATAAGCCATCATGGTGAGGAGCTTTATAGGTTGATCTCAACCATAGGTCACCGAATGGCTGGTAATCGGCCTGGTAGCGGGGAAAGATAGGTGGACTATCATCCTGTACAGCGTATTTCCAGGTGGTGCTGATGGGCTTGCTGTTTTCCGGTGTGCTGCCTTCCGGGTAAATGATGAAAGCTTTTTGTCCGCCCCGGGCGCCGGAGAAACCACCCTTGTCGTAGAAGTTCAAGGCCTGCACGGCTACTACATTCCGTCCTTTCTTCAACACCGCAGCCGGGATGAGGTAATGCCGGTTGATGGTGAGGGTATCGGTAGCGCCAATGGGCTGACCATTTACATAGGTTATATCCACATCGCGTACACGTCCAAGATCGATATAGATATTTTTACCAGCCCATTCTTCAGGTACATCAAAAGCTGTCCTGAACCACACGGCGCCATCCAGGCCATCGTGACCTATACTTTCCCATCCATTGTTGTTGGGTACCTGCATTTCCTTCCAGCCGGCATCATTGAAATCAGCCGCTGCATAGCGCGTATCGGCTTTTACTTTTTTGAGCCAGGCTGCTTTCTGTGCATCATAAGTGGTTTGGTCAGGATATTTTACACCCATGAACTCCTTTTCGGCCAGGGCTTCTGCTTCGGCCTGTTTACCCTCCTGCAGGAGCTGGCGGATAGGTTGTAAATATTTATACGCGCCATTGTGCTGGTAATCATGCGGACCACCAGACCATAAAGTCTCTTCATTAAACTGGATGTGTTCATTCAGTGCATTGCCATAGATCATGGCGCCCAGGCGGCCATTGCCAATGGGCAGGGCTTCGGTCCATTTGTTGGCGGGTTGCTGGTACCAGAGTTTGAGTGGTGTTTGTTGTGCAAGGACAGATATTACAGCGGTAATCATCATTACCGGCAAGCATAGAAAAGGCAAGTATTTCTTCATCTAATTGGTCTTAAAGTACGTGAATAGACCATATAGCATCAAGCAAAGCAAGTTGAGTGACAATATTACTCTTATTTTACCTTACCACAAACTCATACTCCCCCGCCCCTACTTTCACTACGGCTGCTCCTTTTTTATAGGCCGTCACTTTTAGTACAGCGCCTCCTTCTATGACCTGTTTCCCCTCTGCACCCGGCAGGTAAATAATGGCTTTTGTATTGGCAGGAATGGTTACATGCAAAGTAAAAACGCCGGCTTCTCTCTTCCATTCACTGATGATGGTTCCGTACAGTGATTCGTAGCTGCCCCTTACATGGGTAATATCACCTACTAATTCTGGTTGTATCACAATGTCATGCCAGGCCACGGAGTTTTCAGACTGACGGATGCCGGCCAGCCCGCCATAAAACCATTCCATGATATGGCCCAGCATGAGGTGGTTATTGGATACCACTTCCAATGCCTGCCAGGACTCGGTGAGTGCAGTAGCTCCTTTTTTCAGCTGGTAACCATAGCCGGGCACATCATCCCTGAAATTCATATCGTACAAGAGTTGTGAAGCACCGCCTTCATGCAAGGCCTGCACCAGGAAATGGAATCCTACATCTCCGGCTGTGAGCTTTTTGCCGGTTGCCTTGATGGAATCTACCAGGTTCTTCATCACAGCCGCTTTGTATTGATCTTCTACCAATCCTACTACCAGTGGCATGGCCATGGAAGTCTGGCTGCCGGTGGCATATACTTTGGTTTGTTTATTAAAGAAGGTGTCATTGAAATTCAACTTTATTTCCCGCGCCTGGGCGGCATACACGGAAGCATCGGTTGTTTTGCCCAGCAGTAAAGCCATTTCACTCAACAATGCTGCATCGTAATAATAAATAGCAGTAGCTGTAAGGCCCATTGGAGTGAGCTGCGCAAATCCCGGACGATTCGGTCCCAGATCATACCAATCTCCCAAGCCATGCGACAGGATATGGTTCTTTGATTTGGCTTTGAGAAAAGCCAGGTACTTTTCCATCATGGGCCAGGCTTTGCGGATGATGGCGGTATCTCCATACCATTTGTATTGCAGCCAGGGCAGTATTACGGCGGCACTGCCCCATTCGGGCGAATCGCGGAAGCCACCATCAAACAGCACAAACTCCGGCGCAATATCGGGCACCAGCCCATCTGGCAACTGCGCATCCATCATATCATGGATGAGCTTATTGTACAGGTTGTAGGTCTCGAAATTGTATTTGAGGGAAGCGCCCATGAGGTAATCCTGTTCCAGCCAGCTTAATTTTTCGCGGTGGGGGCAATCGGTAACCACACTCTGGAAATTACCTTTAATGCCCCATTGTATCAAGGTGTCAATACGATTGAATAAAGTATTGGAACATACAAATGAACCGTTGGCCGGAGCGGAATTGCGGGTATGCAGTAAACTAAGCCCTGTGATAACAGGAAGTTCTTTATTGCCGGCATCGGTAACCGGCACGGCTCCTTCTACCTGCACATAGCGGAAGCCATAATAAGAAAAGGAAGGTTGCCAGGTCTCTTCGCCATCGCCCTTCAACGTATAGCTAAAATAATAAGGACTGCCAGTAGCTTTCTGGTTGGACAACTGTTGCTCATTGATGAGCTCAGCGGGTATTAGCTTCACCGTTTGCCCTTTTTTGCCCCGTACCTTTATTGCCAGGATGCCTGAAGCATTCTGCCCAAAATCATACATGTAGGTACCAGGCACGGGCTGTGTTATTTTATTTGCGGTGAATGATTGCATCACTTTCACCGGGTAATCCAGTTCTGCCATCAGCTTGCCTTTGGCGGGCGTGACCAGTATGGCGTTTTTCCAGGCTGCATCATTAAAGCCTGGTTTATTCCAGCCCGTTTGTTCCAACTGCGCATCATAGTCTTCTCCACCAAAAATACTATTGAAGGTAATGGGCGATGGTGTTGTTTTCCAGCTTTGATCGGATACGATGGTTTGCAAGGAGCCATCAGTATAGCTGATCTTCAATTGGAAGATCAGCTTAGGCATTCCAAATACGGTGACCAGCTTTCGGTACCGTTCACGGTTGATGTTGTGAAACCCATTGCCCACCACTACCCCGATCACATTGTTGCCTGCCTGCAATTGGCTGGTAATATCGTAGGTATTGTACAGGCAGGTTTTATCATAATAGGTCCAGCCCGGCGCCAGGAAGCTTGCACCGGTTTTAGTACCATTCACGGTCATTTCATATTGGCCCAGCCCGCTCACAAACACCACGGCACTCAATACTTTTTTATTAATGTTGAAGGGTTTGCGGAATAAAGGAGTTACCGGCCGCTGCTTTGCTTTTTCCCCCAATTTATTGCCGCTGCCATGAACACCCGGTAAGATCCGCATGGTATCCTGTATATCTTCATACCCTATCCACTGTGCCTGCTTCCAGTCGGCGGTTGTGAACAATCCCGTAGTAAAGCGGCCCGTTTCACTCCATGCCAATGCTTTTTTGTTTTGATCCCATACCTGTACTTTCCAGTAATAGGTAGTGGCAGGCTTCAAAGCTTTGCCTTTGTATACCACCTGGATGGAATTGGCGGATGATTGTTTGCCGCTGTTCCATATGCTGCCTGTATGGTTGGCCAGCTGCGCGGCATTTTCGGATACAATAACCTGGTAAGCTGATTGGATAAAGTCCCGCTGGCTGCTTTTGATTTTCCAGCTTAATACAGGCGCTGCTTTATCAATGCCCAGGGGATCTATGCGGTGTTCGCAGCGCAGATCGTAGGTCTGAGAGAAGGTGATGGTAGCACTAAGTATGAATAGTAATAAGATAATGGGACGGGACATAAGTATGAGTTTCGTGAATCGGCAATCGGCAATCGTGAATAGTTCGTAAACGTTGTAATGGCTTACTGTTGGTAGCTTTTTTTATTTCCTTAGATTATTAAACAGAATCTGCAGCTGGTCAAATCCCTTTATCGCATTGGCCGGGAGGTTTTCTCCTTTGGCGCCAAATGCAAACATGGCGGCTTCGGGCTCAATGGTTACTTTACTTTCGTCTACTTTTCCGGCCGCATCCAGCTGGGAAGCTATGTCGAGCTTAAAATGTTTCGCAATAAAAAGATACAAAGGCTGGCGTTTATTAACGCCAAAATCGTGTCCTTCTTCCGGCAGGTGCACATTTTCCACCTGATCCGCTTTTCCATAATAAGCATACATTTTTTGCAGGTAAGGAAACTCTGTCTGGGGCACATGGTCTGTCCAGTCTTTACCATCGGAGATCACCAGCTGAGGCCGGGGCGCAGCCATGGCGGCTATTTCAGGATTGGCGGTACCGCCACCACAGAGGTGTATGGGCATTCCGCTTTCACAGGGACATCCGCCGCTATGGTAGGAAGACAACATCACTACCGGTACACTCAATTTAATACGGCTGTCGAGCGCGGTGATCAGCATGGTATGGCTGCCGCCACCAGAGCCTCCTGAAATGGCTACGCGGCTGCTGTCGGCCTCTTTTAAGCTGAGGAGGTAATCCAATATGCGGATAGTGCTCAAAGCCTGTATGGTCATGGCCAGGGCGCGCCGGTGGTCTTCTGTTTTGAATTGCAATAAGGACTCACCCCAGGCAAAGAGATCGTAACTGATGGCCATGGATCCCATGCGTGCGAGGGTAGCACAACGATATTGGCAATCGGCCCTGTACCGGTGTTGTGCCCAGTGCCCATCCGGGCAAAGCACCACGGGTATTTTACCTTTTGCTTTGAGCGGGCGATATAGGGAACCGGCAATATATACGCCGGGCAACACTTCAAAGGCAATGTTCTCAATGGTGTACCCATTCATCGTTCTTTTATTGACAATAATGGGTTTGCCGGCAGGTGCAGGTGGCAGCGGAGACAATTGCAGGGCTTCCCACATGCATTTTTTGAGCGAATCTCTCCGCAGCTCCCATTGTTGAGCATTACTATAAAGAGAAGAGAGATAATCCAATCTTGCTTTGCCTTCTTCGGGTGTGAGACGATGGTATTCAAAATACTTCAGCTTGTAGCGCTTATCCCCTGTTTTGTTGACCGCCATATCCAGCGGCGACAATATATTGGTGAGGGTTGTTTCTGCATCGGGCCGGTAGCGCCAGCGGGCATAGTTGACCCATTTGTCTTTGACCATGTCTTCCCCATACTGCATTTTGATGCCATAGCGTTGCTCAATTTCAGTGAGTACAGATTTGAGTGGCATGCGGAACTGGTCATCGGAAGTTTGAGCTGTGAGTATTCCCGACCAGTAAATACCAATAACAAGGACCACTATCTTTTTTATGCAGGCAATCATTGGGGCTATTATTAAGAATTACTGATTATGAATTAATCTATTTCTTCGCAAGGCCAGTAAATTAACAACGAATTACTGTATGTCAGACAATTGACCGTTAAAGTCTGATTATAAAGCATCGACAGTCACCATTCCTGCGGAGCGGAAGAATCCTTTTAAGGAGGTTAAGCGCAGATGCCTCTACAGCTGATTTGAGCAGGTGATTGCTGATCATTAGACGATACCTTCCGTAAGGAGGTTGATAGCCGCCGTACGTATATCTCTGCATTGGCCTGCTGCAAATGGCGGTAAATTTATTGTAAGAGGAAGTTTAACCCGTCCTTTACTATCATGACCAAAATAAGCCATTCTACATTAACTGCTCCTGGTGTGGGCATCGCATCACGCAAACAGCCATTTCCTATTATTCTTAAAGCGGGATTAATAGCCGGTATCCTGGATATCCTGGCTGCTTTTGTGAGTTATATGATCAAAACAGGCAAAAATCCTTTCCCGATCCTGAACTATATCGCCAGCGCTGCCTTTGGCAAAGAAGTTGGCTATGGTGACAAAACCCTGATGCCCATCCTGGGCCTGCTGTTTCACTTCCTGATCGCCACCATATTTGCCGCTATCTTCTATTACGTGTGGCCATTGATCAATAAGGTAAGCAAGAATTGGGTCATATCCGGACTGGCCTATGGCGTACTCGTGTGGGTGGCTATGAACCTGGTGGTATTGCCGCTGACTGCCGCTCCTGGTGTGGGAAAGCATACTACCTCGGGCGTTATCACCGGGATGGCGATCCTGATGGTATTTGTAGGACTGCCCATTTCCTGGGTTATTTCCCGGTACCGAAATGCCCACCAGCGCTGAATCATTTTCCACTCACCGAACGAAAGCCATGCCATTATCAGCTAGGATTAAGGAGTAACATCATTTAACCCTGATCAGAAAAATTGCCCTTCCTGCCGGATTTCCGCTACTTTTGTAACCAAACGGTTACCACAATTTTATATCATGAGACGTGATGTTTTCCAGGCAATAGCTGATCCCACCCGCCGGCAAATTATAGGGTTACTTTCTCAAAAGACCTTGACATTGAACGGTGTAGCAGAGAACTTTGAGGTGAGCAGGCCCGCTATTTCGAAGCATATTAAAATACTTACAGAATGCGGGCTGATCGTGGTGCGCCAGCAAGGACGGGAACGGTTTTGCGAAGCCAACCTGGGCAAACTAAAAGAGGTAAGTGAGTGGGCTGAGCAATACCGGCTATACTGGTCTAAAAAGCTGGATGCACTGGAGCATTTCCTGGCCAGCGAACAACAGGCAAAAAAGAACCAACATTAGCATTCATAGTGTTAGCTGATACATTCCTCATTGCTTTAGAAAAGAGAATGTTTGCCGGGTGGCATTGCCTGCTATATCTGTAAGGCTAATGGCTAATTGATGTTTGCCGGGTTTGCAATTATTGGGCACAGCCAAAGTAAAATCATTTCCCTTCCTGTCGAACAAAAGCCACTTACCATCCAACTCTGCCCGGAAGCTGGTCACCCCATCTGTTTCATCACTGCACAGCAGTTTCAATTCGATGGCATCAGTTGTAAACGACTGGCCCGACTGCCAGTTCACCAGCCGGATGGTGGGTGGTAGGGTATCGATCAATAATTGAACGGTACCCAGGGTGTTGAAGGAAGCGGTGAGCCAATTGTCGCTCCAGACGCCTTTGCTGGTGAACTTCTTTTTGCCATTGTTCAATTGCATCACTACCTTTTTCTTTAATCGATCCGTAACAATCGGCAAGGCTTTAAGGGATACCTTGTAATTGTCGTGCACCGGGATGGAAGCATTGTGCAGTCTTACCAAGGCAGATGCTTTGTGCGCGCCTGTATTGGGTTGTTCTTTCAGCGCAAAGTGTACAGTATCATAAAATGCTGTTTTACCGAAATACAGTTTACAGTTGTTGCCTGTTACCCTATTTTCTTTGCCCGGCAATAAGCGGCTTGTACCAGGTGCAAGGGGTTGTGGGACTTCGATAGCCCCGCTATACTGTACCTGGTTATCAAAGGTGGTTATATTGTTGCTTACATCATACAGCCGGATGTTAATGCGGTGTACACGTCCATCCGACAGATCGAGCAGCCCACTACCCTTCCAGGCGGTCAGGTGATTGCCTGGCAATACAGCCAGGTGCTGTACATACATTCCCGTGCGTACCCATTTGGGGTAATCCACACAGGCATTGATATAGCGGCTGTCGGGATAAGAGAAATTATCCATGGTGGCTTCGTGCACCAATGAATCATCCAGCCTTAGCTCGGCCCGGTAAATACCAAATTGGAAACGGTTGTCGTTGCTTTTGTCATCGGCCCGTATGCCCAGGCTGATGAGGGGCGCCCGTACCATAATGACCTTCCGGGTTGCATGGTATGCTCCTTCCACTCCATCCAGGGTGATGCTACTGCCGGGAGAACGATAGGTACTGTACTGCCTGTTGTACCAATACAATCCTTTTAGTACGGGTGGTTGATCGTCGGCCATCTCAAATCCATGCAGAAGTGGATTGAGGTTATTGCCCGTGCGGGTGTTCCTTAATTCAAAATGAAGGTGTGGCGCTTCTGAACCGCCGGTATTGCCGCTTCGGGCTATTTCCTGTCCTTTGCTCACCGGAAAACGGCCAGCTGCGAAACTAAGGTCCTGCTCACGTTGCTGGTCGGCCCGCTGTTGTGCTTCTACGGCCGCTTCCAGTGGCTCATAAAAACGGTTCAGATGGGCGTATACGGTAGTGTATCCATTGGGATGGGTGATGAATACGGCCTTGCCCAATCCATATTCTTCAATGATGATGCGGCTCACATAGCCATCAGCCACGGTATAGACGGGTAGGTTTTCCTGGCCGTTGGTGCGCACATCGAGCCCCATGTGAAAATGGTTGCTGCGCAGCTCGCCAAAATTGCCGGACAGCCGGAAAGGAAGCGCCAGGGGATCACTGAACACAGACCGGGGCGAACTGTACAACCTATAGATCACCACAGCACTGACCAGCAATGCCAGCAAGGGCCACCACCTGATCCATGAGCGGGCTGATGCGCCCGTGGGTTTGGCCCCGGCTTTCCTGGAATTGGTTGCCTTTTCTTTGGACCGTACAGGCATATCCATAGTGATGGGCATGGGCTGTTGGCCCCTGGTAGCAGGATTGTTCATGCAAATGTATTTTGGGAGGAATAACCGGACGGCCAGGTACGTTCCACTTCAACGCTATCTTGTTGAAAACGTATTTTACCTGTTAGCGACGTAAACAGGTAAACTGCTCTTTGGACCTGGTAGAAACCCTGTCCGCCGGAACACCCGGCTGCCGGTCGTTGTGAATGTATATTGTCGACTTCAGGATGGAAAATTAGCAATGCAGGAGGCGGTGTGCAATCCAAATCGACAAACAAGGGCTGTATCTCTGCAAACGGGAGGCTGCTGCTGAAGGCTGTTTGGCAATTAATAATACCTTTGACCGATGCGAAAAAGATTGATCCTGTTGTTCCTCATTTTTGTGGCATTGTATTTCCTGTTGCACATCGCATATGACCTGCCCAACCTGGTGAATGGGCGCTCACGTTTTTTGGGAATGCCGGAAAGTTTGAGGGCGCTTATAGGACGTCTTTTGGAGATCGCTTTATACTTTCTCTTTGCCCTGGTACCCTATCTCCTGTTCTACCATTTTTATCCCCGGCAGGTGGCGCCGGCGATCGTATTGACGGTGATCGCTCTCCCCATCATTTTCTATTTGTGTTACAAAACGGGAAGGGACCTGCGGCTGAAAAATTACTTTCTCAATAATATATTCTATGCTTTTCTGTATACGGTGTATGGCCTGGTATTTTTCTTTATCCGCTATGCACAGCATAAGGAACTGGAGCAAAAGGACATGGTGATACAGAACCGGCAATCTGAATTGTCTTTCCTGCGATCGCAGATCAACCCGCATTTCCTGTTCAACAGTCTGCATAATATTTACTCGCTCATGTACCAGAATGCGGCCGGTGCGCAGGAGGCCATCCTCAGCTTATCGGATCTATTGCGGTATATGTTGTATGATGCCAGTGAAAAAGTGCCCCTGCAAAAAGAGATCGATTATATTGCGCGGTACATTGAGCTGCAAAAAATAAGGTTTGATCATACGATCCATGCCCCGATGCATGTGACGGGAGATACGGCCGCCTTACCGATCGCTCCGTTGCTGTTGATCCCGTTTGTAGAGAATGCCTTTAAGCATGGCGACTTTTCGGGCGATCAGGAGGGAGTTGAGATCACCATCCATGCGGGGCCCAGGAGTATCTATTTTCATTGTGTGAACCCCAAAGGACATGGATTGAAGGATGCGGCCGGCGGTATCGGGCTGCAGAATGTACAACGCAGGCTGGCGCTCCTGTACCCGGATAGGCATACGCTGAAAATTGACGATAAAGACAATCATTTCATTATTAACCTGGAACTGATCAATGAGTAATACTTCACCGGTGCGTTGTGTAATTGTTGATGATGAGCCGCTGGCGGTTGGCCTGTTGGCGCAATACGTGGAAAAAACGCCGGGTCTTACGGTCGTATTCAAAACCACGCATGTATTGGAGGCGCTGCAGGTCATTGAACAGGGAGAAGCTGATCTGCTGTTCCTGGATATTCATATGCCGGATCTGAGTGGCATGCAATTCATGAAATTGATTGGCAACCGCTGTAAGGTGATCCTTACCACGGCCTATACAGCTTATGCGCTGGAAGGCTATGAACATGATGTGGTGGATTATCTGCTAAAGCCATTCTCCTTTGACCGCTATATGATGGCGGTGATCAAAGCCAAAGAAAGGCTGGAGGCCAGGCAACCGGCTGTGGTGAAGGAAATGCCGGACCATATCTTTATCAGGGCTGAATACCGCATACAGAAACTGGACCTGGATTCCATCTTTTATATAGAAGCTTTGCGCGATTATATTGGGTTTCACACCCCCGGGGGCAAGATACTGTCACTGGAAAGCATGAAAAAGATGGAAGCCACGCTTCCCGCAGAAAAATTTATCCGCATTCATAAGTCTTACATTATCAATCGTAACAAAATTGAGTTTTTGGACCGTGGAAAGGTGGTGATCAATGGGCAGTACCTGCCGGTGGGTGAAACATACCGGGAGAAGTTTATGGCTCAAATCGGGATTATATGAACTGCGTTAGTCAAAGCTAATCATTGAATAATATATTGTTGGGAGGGATAGCCGGCGGTTAGGCATCGTAACCGTGTTTTTGGCAGCTTCCGGGCGTTACGGGTAAACCTTTAGGTGATATATAAGGGTTTGCCTTTATTTTACCATAAAATACCTACACCTGCACTATAACTGCAGTCACACCTTTTATCTTTTCATCAAAGCGTCTATATTTGCGTTACCCCAAACAGTTACAACGAGTGTTCAATATCGTTAAGTGTAACCGCTTTGTAGGTAGGCGTACCGCCCCTATAAAGACATCCTTTCCATTGCCTTCCATGATTTAGATGGGTCAGGCCTGGAAAAGGCTATGTTACTGCTTTGGCTTTGACTCCTCAGCAAATTGGACTTAACTGTTATTGAGTCTGTATTCTACAGCAAAATGAGTACCTGCGCAGATTTCACATCTATTGCGTGAGGTGCAATATTTACATGCCTTTTAAAAAATATTCTGTCCTGTGAAATGCATCGTAACAACGGATTTCCGGCGATACGCTATGGATAGTCTTTGCTTAAAATAACGGACATGACCGCAAAAAAAATCAAGCTGAAGCATGTGGATATTCAACGCATAAGAGCGGTGAAGGATATCCTGAGCCATAAGCAGTTGCCACACACTACGATTCAACACTTAGCCTATGAAGCAGGGATGAACCGCACCAAGCTGCAATACGGTTTTAAGAAGCTATTTGGCGTAAGCATCTATACCTACCAGGTACAGATGCGTATGGAAAAAGCCAGAAAGCTATTAGAAGATACGGATAGACCGATCAAACAGATTGCTGCACTGGCAGGTTATAATACAATCAGCAGTTTCAGTGCTGCTTTTAAAAAAGCGTTCAAAATATCACCTTCTCAATGGAGAAATAAACATCAATAACAGAAGAATATTTTCCACTCAGGAATGTATCGTTTTAGATCAATGTTTTTATCCATCTTATAATTTATTTTGCATATACAATCAATCTTAAACGTTATAGTAGAATGAGAATAAGGTTGTTATAACCGTTATGGATGTATGTAAATGTCCCCAAATTTTGTGCAGATAGGAAAACTTTTTGTGCAGATAGGACAAATGAGTGACAGTAACTTGCACACAGGTTTGAATGTAAACTGTAGTCTATGGATGTTGCTGATACTTGACCCTTTTGTTTTGCAGAAGGTGAATGAGTCCGAGTCATCAACTTCGTTGTAACACACCTGGAACCGGTTTGGGGGATTTCATAACCGGTTTCTTTTTTCTTATTGCCTCCCGGCATTTTCCCGGGTAGCAGCTACTATAAGTTTCCGGCTGCCCGTATCCTTATGAATTACTATCCAATAGCGACCTGGTCCGGCGACCATATTCTGATAAGGTATTCCCAGTTTGAAGAAAACCGGCTACACCTGCTGTCGAAATATTCCCTGGGGGATGCTGCAGTTGAAGTGATGGACCGGTAACCTGCTGAATAGCCGTTACCTACCTGCTAACCTAGTTATCCCTGACCCAAACAGGCGGGATGTAACGGCTTCTACAGGTTTTGAAGGTAATCCGGACCTGATACAGGACGCTACCCAACAATGTTTTTACAGGTAAAGAATAGGATCTCTGGTTAAGACTGATTGGTTTGTATTCCAGACAATCAATGATTCCATCAGCTACCCTACGCCGGCTCCGTTATGTTATACTCCCTGGAATGCCTTACCAGGCGGGGCCGGCAGTAGCGATGGACCCACCCGATAATCTCCTCTTTTAATTGGCTTCATTGGCATAGATGGCAGTTACTACCTCCCGGATGGGCAATATGGTGCCTGTTCTGACCATGCTGAGACAGATCAAGGCAGCTTCCGGAAGACGTTTCTCAAAAAGGGCAATGCGCAGTAATTTAATAGAACGG
The DNA here is from genome assembly GCA_966211765.1 of uncultured Paraflavitalea sp. Taxonomy (GTDB): domain Bacteria; phylum Bacteroidota; class Bacteroidia; order Chitinophagales; family Chitinophagaceae; genus Paraflavitalea. The sequence goes on along the minus strand of CBIHOV010000016.1, from coordinate 111,000 downwards.
CGCCTATGACTCCGAACGGTTTGCTCGGGAATGGCCAGGAGCCTGGCAATATCGGTTGTTTTGAGTCCTTGTACATAGGCCAGTTTAAATACTTTCCCGCATTCTTCCGGCAGGCTTTCCACTGCTTCAAAAACAGCTTTCAGGGCAAGGGTGGTATCTGGTTCCTCTCTTACCGGGTAAACTTCCTGCTCTGCGAAATCGCCACTGGCCTCTTTCTCATAAGCGGGCCTGCGATGGGTATAAGAAAGATAATCATAACAGGCATTGCGGGCAGTGACATAGAGAAAGGCCCTGATATTGGCCACATTCTCAAAATTGCCGCATAGGCGGTATAATTTTACAAAAGTTTCAACGGCAATGTCTTCCGATTCCCGCTTTTGGCAGGTGAGCCGTTGAGAGAAATAGCGCAGGGAGGTATAAAAACGATTGTAGATGGTATTAAAGGCCATCGCGTCGCCCTGCTGAAAACGTTGAATCAGTTCCTTTTCCGTAGATAGTTTGCTCATGTGCAAGTGGGGTTTATTAACAGCCGATCATATGACCAACTGATAGATCAGTGATACAGGAAAATAAGGACACCTGGTAAGTGTTAACTGGTTGTGCGTTTAGTTTAGCTGAACAGGATTAAACAGCAGTCATGTTATTAGCTGCAAGCGGCCGGGCATTTACGGGGGAACTATGACCAAAGCCATCTGTGTGGGTACAGACCTAGCTTCCAAAGAGTAGAACCAAAAACCGGGTACCGGTTTATTCCGGCAGACAATCAATGATGACATTAAAGTAGGACTTTTTTAGCATTCTGCGCAAGAATGATGTTTTAACGTGGAGAAAAAATTTTCCAGACAATACACACATTTTGAAAAATATAATTGCCGGGTTGATTAGCCTGCCCGGCCGGATCGCATCATTCCTTTCGTAATGTTAAAACCATTGCATTTGTTGGATAATTGCTGTAAGTCCCTATCTTTGTACTGTAATAAAAATAATTACAGTATGAACAATGGCCGCTTTGCAATCTCTTTGCACATCCTCACCCTGCTGGCACACAAGGCAGGTGAGTGGCTGTCATCGGAGTACATTGCCGGCAGTATTAATATTAATCCGGTATTGGTACGCAAGGAGATCAGTAACCTGCGTGAAGCTGGCCTGGTAGAAAGCCGTGAAGGCAAAAATGGCGGTACTACCCTGGCCCTCTCCCCCTCCAAAATTTTGTTGTCGGATGTATACAAAGCCGTACGGCAGGAAATGCTCTTAGGCCGCACCAAGAACAGCCCCAATCCTGATTGCGTAGTAGGCAGACAGATCAACCATCATCTGGACGAGCTGTATACTGAAGTAGAGCAAACCCTGGTACAGAAGCTGGGCAAGAAAACGCTGGCTGAATTTCATAAACAGTTCATGTAATTTTTTTTACCCTTAACTGTAATAATATTTGTTACACTAATATTCATGATATAAAAACAAAACGTATGAAAATTGCATTGATCGGCGCATCCGGATTTGTAGGATCGCATGTATTGACAGAAGCACTAAGCCGGGGACACAGCGTAACGGCCATTGTGCGGCACCCGGAAAAAATAACGATCCAGGATCCGCTGCTGACAGTGAAAAAGGGTGATGTGCTGCAGGAAGATGAAGTGGCTAAGCTGGTAGCAGGGCACGATGTGGTGATCAGCGCTTACAACCCGGGCTGGCACAATCCGCGGATCTATGATGAGTTTTTGCAAGGTGCGCAGGCTATACAACAGGGAGTAAAAAAAGCAGGTGTGGGCCGATTGCTGGTGGTTGGTGGTGCGGGTAGTCTGGAGATTGCGCCAGGAGTACAGTTGGTGGATTCGCCTGATTTTCCGGCAGAATGGAAACCAGGAGCTCTGGCAGCCCGGGATTACCTAAATATCCTGAAAAATGAAAAGGAACTGGATTGGACCTTTCTCAGTCCTGCCATCATCATGCACCCGGGTGTAAAAACAGGCCGCACAGGGCAATACCGTACGGGCAGCGATCAGCCGGTGTTCAATGCTGACAAGGTAAGTACTGTTTCTGTAGAAGACCTGTCAGTAGCGCTGCTGGATGAAGCAGCCAACCAGGCATTCAGCCGTAAAAGATTTACCATCGGATATTAATACAGCATTCACTCAAAAATATAGTCATGGAAAACTTAACTGTTCACCCCGCAACGGTATCGTTTACTGACCGTGCCGTACGGTACAAAACAATTGCCATTGATGGCATCCCTATTTTCTACCGGGAAGCAGGGAAGCCCGGTAACCCCGTGATCCTGTTGCTGCATGGCTTTCCCTCTTCTTCCCATATGTACCGCCATTTGCTGGATCAACTGAGCGACCGTTATCACCTGATCGCTCCGGACTACCCGGGCTTTGGCAATAGTGCTATGCCCGACCAGGCCTCTTACAATTATAGCTTTGACCAGCTTTCGGAAACAATAGAAAAGTTTATCGATGCTTTATCATTGACAAGGTTCAGTCTGTATATGCAGGATTATGGTTCTCCTGTGGGGTACCGGATCATTGTGCGGCGACCTGAATTGGTGGAAGCCTTGCTGATACAGAACGCCAATGCATACGAGGAAGGGCTTGGACCGGCCATTGCTGATGGCAAGCGGTATTGGGCCAACCGCAATGAGGAAACTGAAAATGCGATGCATGGCATCCTCACACCGGCCGGTACGCAGATACAGTATACAGATGGCGCCGGCGACCCGTCTAAACTATCGCCGGATGCCTGGTTGTATGATCAATACTTTCTTGATCGTAAGGGTAATGCAGCCATCCAGCTGGACCTGCTCTATGATTACCGCAACAATATTGCCCTCTATCCTGTCTGGCAGGAATACCTGCGCAAATACCAGCCACCGGCATTGATCACCTGGGGCAGGAATGATCAATTGTTCACTGCAGCAGGTGCGGAGGCTTATCTGCGTGATCTTCCACAGGCCGAACTTCATTTGCTGGATACGGGGCATTTTGCGTTGGAAGAGTACCACTATGAAATAGCAGATCTTATCCATCGCTTCCTCTTGAAGCAGGGCATCAGTCGTCAATAAAAGAACAAACCCCGTTGCGCGCTGAAGCACAACGGGGTTTGTTGTGTTGTATCCGCTTTAATTGATCTTTATGCGGGATACTTTTCCGTCTAATCCATTGTTCCTGATAAATGTAACGCGGACGTACTCATCTTCGTAACTGCGTTCGAAGGTGCCAACAATGTAATCGGGGTTGCTTCTTTTTACATTGATAATGCTGTAGTCGTCTCCGGTTGACCCATCCGGAGAATCATACACACGGATCTCACAGCCTGGCCGTACGCTCAATAACTTGCAAGACCTGATCTCGTCGTTCTTAACCGGGCGAAAGTTTTGACCTGGTTCGTCCTCCACTGCCTGTACGAGGTTTTGGGAACCTCCGTTCCCTTCATAGAATGCAATAACTCCCATAACATTGAATTTTAATGGTTAAAAAATGGAAATTGGAAAGAGGTAGGTAATGATCTCCCGCATTGCTATGTAAAAAGCAACGGACTGGTTGGTGGGACTAACAAGAAAATGCAAAAACTATGGTAGTGTGAGTGAGTAGAACTGTAAACCTGTACAGCTACGGAGTGGGCAAAGGGTAAAAGAAAATACGTAATGAACAAGTATCATGTGCCCGATAGGATATGACCCTAACGAACACATGATGAAGTTATGAAGTTTAAAACAGATATCAAAAAAAATATATGGCTATAGTTTTATGAACTCTACTCTTCGGTTGAGGGCTTTCCCTTCCCTGGTTTTATTATCGCCTACGGGTACTGCCTCTCCTTTTCCATCTGTTTGCAGGCTGGCGGCATCGATGCCAAAGGACTCCTGTAATACTTTGGCTACCGCAGCGGCCCTTTTCTTCGACAATTGCAGGTTCTTCTGATCATCGCCATCACTATCGGTATGTCCTATGATCTTTACTTTGATACCTGCATTCTCTTTTAACACAGCGGCGATGTCTTTCAATACACCGTATGACTCAGGTCTGATCACATCTGCATTTACATCAAACAGGATGCCTGTGGTGGAGAATTTTCCTTCCTCTACGAGTTTGTGGCGGGTGTCGGGTATTCCTTTGGCTACTTTGAGGTTGGACAGATACATACCGTATTCCCCTTCCTTATAACTGGAAGTATGTGCTTCAAACATCAGCTGGTTCATGAGGGTGCCTGGTGATACGGCTTTGGGTGCATCGAATACCTTATCCTGGTTGGCCCAGATGCGCATGCGTTCTTTTTGCACCTGAATGGCGATATGGATAGGCTTTCCAAAATAATCGCTCATGACACCCACTACCTGGTCATCTCCGTCATAATAGACACGTCCCGCCTTATAGCTGCGGATGTCCATCCTGGTACGTCCCGCATCGGCGGGATAAAAGATGCCTTCAATGCTGGCATACTTGCGGTAATTTTTAAGGAAATCATTGCTTGCTGCGGGTTCACCGTTGGTGCCAAAAAAACCAAAGGAGAAATAGGGATAGAAGTGGCCATTGTATTTCAACTGCAGGATCAGGTCAAATTCCACAGTATAGTTTTCCCCGAACTCTTTTTCATTGCTGGTGAGGTAGAAGCTGCGTTGGTGCAGCTGCAGCCATTTACCGGGGAAATTGTTCAATGTAACCACTTCACCGGTACCGGTGGTATTCCATCCTGTGGGTAATTCTCCGATGGCTTCCTGTTCAAAGCTCTCGGTATAAACGATCTGCTCGCCCGGGATAAAATCAAACCTGGAGTTGCTCTTTAGGGCTGGAGCGGCAGGCGCCACTTCCTGCGCCGGCGTGGCAGCGGCCGGTGCTGCTGTAGCAGGCTCTTTAGTTGCAGGAGCAGCATCAGCCGGCTTATTGCCGGATTTGGCAGCCTGTTCAGCCTTATCAACCCCTTTATCAACTGCTTTTTCAACTTTCTGTTCAGCTTTTTGTTCGGCCTTATTGACTACTTTTTTCTTTAACCGGTCCATGAATCCCTGGCAAAAAACGGTAGCAGGCATCAGGAGTATGGTCATTATGAGTATCCTTTTCATTTACAGCGTATTTGTTGTGAGCGTTGTAAGCAAGCCGGAGGCTTGCCAATAGGCTCACTCGCCGGAGGCGAGCGAGTGCATATGTTATTGCAATTCCTGCAACCATTGTTTGGCAAAAGCCTGTACGGTAGTGGTCACGTCTTTGCCTGCGCGGAAGGCCATTTTCCAGTCGGCTGGTTTGCTCTCGTATTCTTTCTTAACAAACACCTTCTTTCCATAGCGCTCGGTCAACTGGGCATTGAAGTCTACCCCATTGGTAACTGCCAGCAATTGCTGTAACCGGGCTTTGATCATGGGTTTTACGCCTGCTGGATATTTTTCTTCCCAATCCTTCATACTTTGTTGATAGTCTTTCATGCGGGATTCATAATTCTGTTGTTCTCCCTGGATAGACATTTTGATGATCTCACTGTTGGGATCTTCATAATCCTTCAGACTGGCTTTCAACACCTCAAGGGATTCCTGCATGGCTTTCTTCATGCTGGCATCGGTAGTAGTTTTGCCGAATTTTTCTGTGCTTTCTATGCCTTTCTTAATATCACTGATAAACTTTCTGCGAATGGAGTCGCCGGTAATTGCGGGCGCCGGCTCTGTAGGTTTGCTACGCTGGCGGTGGGTCTCATAGTTTTTGGCAAAGGCCTCGGTATTCACATACTCCCTGGTATATGCCAGAAGGTCTTTGGCCACAGCAACCCTATCGCCTGACAGGATATTCTTGAAATTGCGGCCACTGTAATAAAAATACCCGTTGAGAAAGCTCTCTTTGATGGAATTGGTGCCGCTTTGCTTAGTGGTGCCCAGTTGGTCCCAGAAGTCGGCATAGCGGTTAACTGCTTTAAAAGAAAGTAATCCAAAGATGGCAAATCCTGCAACAGTGATCAATACGAGTGCCTGGAAGGCCATCCAGCTTTTTTTGGTGCGTTGTTTTTTCATGACTACAGCTAATAGATAATTAATGAAATTGATTGAACCGCAAAGATGGATCGTAACGGGCGGGCAGGAAAGTGGAGGGTGTATGACCTGCCGAAATTGACGCTTCAAGTGAAGGATTGAGAATTTAAGATGTAGGATGGAGGGCCTGGAGTGTAATTGGTTTGAGCCCCCTAAGGGAAACTCCTGAAATACCCTCCCAATTCACGCAAAGGAATCCTCAATTCATCCGGATTATTCCCCATTCTATAGAAACCCCTTAACTTGCCTCTCACAAAAGATGGTAATTTGTTGTAATAATGACAGTAGACGCCCACTCCACCCTCAAAAGGTTTACACTGCCACAATACACCCGTAAAGACATCTGGATCTTTGCGGCGGTAGTGCCTGTCATTGTATTGGTATACAATTCCTTGCTTTTTGGCGCCCGCTTTTTTACAGAAGGAAGGGTCTTCTTATGGGCCAGCCTGGCCACCTTCGCGATCCTGGGCAGTTTCTGGTTTGTATTTACCTGGATTGCGGTGACCCTGCGCAACCGCTTCCCCCTGGACAGTGACCTGATGAAAAGGATGCTGATCTCCATTTTCCTGTTTATCCTAATCAATGCACTTATTGTAAGCATCCTGTTCTGGGGGTATGACTATTTCCACTTCCTCAATTATGAGCTGAACCAGGTGAGGTACCAGTGGACCCTGCTTTCCGCCGCCATTTTCAATGTTTTTGTGACGATCCTGCATGAGGGAGTTGACAGTTTTGACAAATGGAAAAAGACGATGCTGGAAACCCAGCAATTGAAGAAGGAGTATATGCAGAGCCGGCTATTGGGACTTAAAAGCCAGATGAATCCGCATTTCCTGTTCAATAGCCTGAACTCCCTGTCGAGCCTCATCAGTGAAAACACGGAGGATGCAGAGAAATTCCTGGATGAAATGAGCAAGGTCTATCGCTACCTCCTGCGGAGTGATGACAGACTGGTAACGTTGGGCACGGAGCTCCAATTCCTGCACAGTTATTATTACCTGCTCAAAGTACGTTATGGCGATGGGATCAATATCCACCTGCAGGTGAAGGAAGAGCAGCTGAGCCTGCTGATGGCGCCACTGACCCTCCAATTGCTGGTGGAAAATACCTTTACGGCCAATATGGTGAGTAAGGACAGCCCCCTGAACATTACCATCAGTTCGCTGGGCGAGCAATGGTTGCAGATACAGCATAATGTGCAACAAAAAATACGGATCGGCATGCAGGATTCTGAACCCGCCGGACTTGACAATATCATCAATAAATACCGTTTGCTTTGCCGTCAAACGGTAGCTATACGGCAAACAGAAAAGCAACGCGTTATTCATATTCCTTTGATCGAACAGGAAGAAACAACGGTTACATGATGAAAGCATGGATGAAACCTTCGCGGGTGGAATGGATCACTTTTTTCGCGCTGATGCCTGTTCTCAGCGTGCTGCTGAACCATTTGCTGTTTGGCGACCGGCTGTGGCATGATCCTGTGATATGGTTCTACTCCTTTACGCTTATCTGTGCACAGGGTTTTATTTCCTGGTACCTGCATATTGTAAGCATGCACTGGCTTCGTATCCGCCTGCCTGACCTGCAACAAACACTGCTGCGGCTGATCGTGCTGGCCATTACGCATATTATGCTTACCAGTATTACGTTTGCCGGCTTGTTCTATGGCTACGACTATTTCCATTTCCTGGGGTATGTGCTGGATGTGCACCAGTTTAAGACCTCCATTCTGCTGGCCATAGCCCTTACACTAGTCGCTACCACCTCCTGGGAGGCGGAATATGTGATCATTAAATGGAAAGCCAGCCTGGCCGAAAAAGAAGAGGTGCAGCAGCTGGCCATTCAATACGAGTTTGATACCCTGAAGAGCCAGGTAAACCCACATTTCCTGTTCAACTGTTTTAATACCTTGTCTTCCCTTATCTCGGAAGACCCCAGGCAGGCAGAAAGTTTCCTGGATGAACTGAGTAAGGTGTACCGGTACCTGCTGCGGAACAATGAGGACGGCCTTTCGACCCTGCAAAATGAACTGCGGTTCATTCAATCCTATTACCGGTTATTGAAAACGAGGCATGGTGATGCGATCCAGATACAGCTGGAAGTAGACAAACGCTATGACAGCTACCTGCTGCCTTCGCTCAGCCTGCAATTGCTGGTGGAGAATGCGGTGAAACACAATATTGTATCCCGGCAGCAGCCACTGGTGATCGACATCTTTACGATGGCGGGTAATCAACTGGCGGTAAATAACAATTTACAGTCCAAAACGATCAAAGACCCTTCCAATAAAATAGGTCTTGCCAATATCCGGCTGAAGTATGAACTGCTGGAACAGCCGGGGTTCCAGGTATTGTCCGACACGCGCAATTTTACGGTGATATTGCCACTGATCTGGGACAGTGGGTATGAAAAAAAGATCAGTGTAGTTCAAAAACAGATACACCCTCATTAAAACATCTCATAAAAGGATTATTTATGAAAATTCTAATCGTAGAAGACGAAGAGCTGGCAGTCAAGAAGCTGCAGAAAACGCTGGCCGGCGTTGATGCCCAGGCCGAAGTAGTTGGTGTTACCGACAGTATAAAAAGTACGGTAGACTGGCTGCAGGAGAACCCCTCGCCCGACCTGATCCTGATGGATATTGAGCTGAGTGACGGGCAAAGCTTTGAAATATTCAGCCGTACAGCGGTGAAGAGCGCGGTGGTGTTCACTACTTCGTATGATGAATACGCGCTGAAAGCATTTAAGGTAAATAGTATTGATTACCTGTTGAAGCCGATCCAGAAAGAAGACCTGGAAACGGCGCTTAATAAATACCGGCAAATGAAGGATCTCTATGCTGCCGGCAGTACACATACGGACCTGAATGTGGAGAGCCTGGTAAAAGAGTTGCGCCAAAAGTTGCAGCCCAAGGAATACCGGAAAAGGTTCCTGGTAAAACATGCACAAAAGCTGGTGTCGATCGAGGTAGAAGAGATCGCTTATTTCTTTAGCGACGGGCGACTTAACTTCTTTAAGACATACGATAACCGCAAGTTTGTGGTAGACTATACAATGGATGAAATGGAAGATATGCTGGACCCTGACCGCTATTTCCGCATCAGCCGTGCTTTTTATATTGCGGTAGATAGTGTGGATCAGATCCATGACTATTTTGGCAACCGCCTGTTGCTGCACTTAAAGCCAGCGGTAGATAAGGAAGCGATCGTAAGCCGTGAAAAAGTGAGTGATTTTAAGAAGTGGATGGGTAAGTAATTAACCTACAGGAACCAATAATATTACAGAAGCACCATTCTTGTCGGCCTGGATATCCAGTTCGGCCTGGATGGTGCTTGTGCGTTTACTCAGTATGTCGAGGGTTTGCATGGGGAAAAGGTCTGCCTCACTGCCATACATACCATCATCCTGTACCTTTAGGCTGAGCCTGGACCTTACCAGGTCGATATTGATGAGCACATGGCTGCCTATAGAGCCCAGCACCATATTGCGCAAAACTTCTTTGAAGATGAGCAACATTTCATGGCGCGACTTCATGTCGAGCTGCAGGGAACGTACATGTTCATCTACGAGTATATCTATGTTGGCGCCGTGACGGTTGATGAGTGCATCTACATACTCCAGCATCCGGAGCAGGGTTTTTTCCATGCTATCATTCTGCGGATCTATGCTCCACAACATATCGTCCATGGCAATGATCATGTTGTGGCTTTTTTCACTGATCTGATCAATGTATTCTTTGGAACGCGTAAGGTCTTTATCGGCTTTGATCTTGGCCATCTCGCTCAACATGTTGATGTTGTTGAGGGTGGTATTGATATCGCTGTGGAGATTGCCGGCAATCTGTGTACGCATGGCCTGTAGCTCGCGGATGCGTCTCATGCGTTCGCGGTCTATCCAATAGAGGACGCCAATGGCCACTAATACCAGGAAGCCGTAAAACCACCCGGTACGCCAAAAGGGAGGCTCTACACTGATCCGCAAGGAAGTAATGCCTGTGCTTTCCACGCCGTCTGCATTTTTACTTTTCACCTTGAAGATATAGTTGCCCGGACGGAGATAGTTGTACATGGCCTGACGGCGATCATCTGCATGCACCCATTCCTTGTCTACGCCTGCCAGCTGGTAATAAAAATCAACCTTATCCTGGCGGGTATAGTTGAAGCCGCCAAATTCTATGGTAATGGAACTTTTATCATGCTGCAGGTGAATGGCGAAGAGTTTGCTCACAGAATCCATTGGCAGGGAAATGTTGGCCAACCTGATATCCTTGAGTACGGCATCCGGCGGCGGGGCATTTTTTACCATCTTTTCCGGATCAAACACTACAAAGTTGTGTGCGCTGGTAAACAGGATGCGGCCATCATTCAGGTGGTGGGCATCATCACATTCAAAATAGTCGGCCGGCATGCCATCACGCCGGTCGTAATAAGTAAAGGTCTTTTTGTCGAGGTTCACACGGCAGATACCACTGATCATTCCCAGCCACAGCATACCCCGCTTATCTTTTGCCAGGCACATCACATTATTGGCAGGCAGTCCTTCATCAGTACTGATAAAACCAACATTGCCGGTCCTCAGGTTTAAAAGGGAAAGTCCATGATTGGCAACGACGAGGATGCTGTCGTTGAGCTGTACCATATCGCTGGGACTATCGTTCCACATACGCCTGCCCTTGGGGCCCTTGGCGCCATAATGCTCAATGATCTTATTGGTGGATGGATCTATTTTCAACAATCCTTTTCCAAAGGTGCCCACCCATACATAGCCATCCTTGTCCACAAATAATTTTAGTATCAGTGCAGACTTTGTGATCTGGGTAAAGCCTTCTTTTATATCCCTGCCGGGTTGATAAGTCCATTTTATCACGCGCCCGCCTTGCGTACCAAACCAGAGGTTGCCTTGTTTGTCCTGCACCATCTGGCGGATGGTGCGGCGTTCAAACGCATCAAAGAAATAGTCCTTGGTTTGGCCGGTTGCAGGGTCATGAACAATGATCAATCCATCCTGCACGCCCATCCATATCTTGCCGGTATTGCGGTGGCGCTGCATAGTCCAGATAGCGTAAGGCTGCTGGTATTTTTTCATGGAAGCAGGCAGGTTAATGGGCTTGAAATTTCTATCATAAGCATAGAGTCCCACCCCCCAGGTGCCTATCCATATCTGGTTGCTGTCTACTTCGAGCACGCATTTGGAAGGGCCATCCACTACCCCGTCGCCATCGGGCCGCAATAAATTATAGGCATTAAATATCTGCGCATCGGGATTGAACAGGAAAAGGCCATTGCTGGTACAAACCCATAGGTTCTGTGCGTGGTCTTCATACATAAAATTGGCCACGTCGAAACTGAGGCTCTGCTCATCTTTGTGTTCGTTGCGCAAGCCCTGCAATGCGTGTTTTCCTCCCACATATTCAGCAATAAAGGGGAGCCCCATTATCCATAGGCGGTGGTTGCGTTGCTGCAGTATGCCGTGGATCTCGCCATAGCCGCCACCATACAATTCGGCATTTATATCGTGCTTTCGCGTTTCACCCGTTTTGGTATTGTAATAATGCAAACGTGGGCCGCCGTCGTTTTTCTGATCCCAGGTTGCCATAGCAACATGCCCCGACTCGTCAATAAAAGGTATGTGGACATTAAGGGGGCCACCCAGGGCTTCTATGATCTTATTGTGGTCGGGATTGTGTCCGCGGTAATTGATATTCTTTGTGACGGGGTCGTACATCACCAATCCCGAATCGCAGCCCAGCCAGGATCGTCCTGTGAGGGTATCCTGGAAAAATGACTGTCTTTTCCAATGGGCGGGTTTGTAGACTATTTTTTCAGTGATCACAAAGCTGTTGGCTGCTTCCGAGAATTCATACACCTCGTGCCAGCCCATCATGAGCAGCACTTTACCATCTCCTTTTTCTACCATGGCCTTGGCTACAAAGACGGTAGGAGTATCTTTTTGCCAGACAATGTTGACAGGCTGGTAGGAAAAGTGTTCTGTATCGAAGATGCCTATTTTATTGTCGGCGGTCAATACCCATAGCCTGTTCAGCTTATCCATGTATACCCGGCCCACATTGTCATCGGGCAAAGTGGACGCATTGCGGTGCTGGTGTTTGAAAGTGATGAATTTATTGCCATCATAGCGCTGCAGGCCATTGGGGGTAGCCAGCCACATATATCCCCTGCGATCCTGCACCAGGTTATTGACCTGGTTAGAGGCCAGTCCATTGAAAGTACTAAACCGGGAAAATACATATTGCCGGGCATCGGGCACTCCTGCTGTGGGGGCAGCCAGAAATTCAGCTTTGCTTCCCTTTTTGGCAATTACCTGACGGGCCAGAGAAGTATGGCTCCACAGTATACATACAGCGAGTAAATGAAAATATTTGGACAACGATTGAGGGTTAAAATACTTATCAAATATAGCCATGATTGGCCATATGAACTTACATGTGCCGTAAAATTATCGTCAACTCATACCCCTTGGCATACATTTCATGCATGCTGGCATAGGATGGCAGGTTGCCGTACTGCAGCTTTGTGAAAATTATTTCAATAGCAATTTAACCGCACCAAATTATTATCAAATGAAAAAAGTGTTTTTGAGCTGCCTGGCAGTGGCAGCATTGGCAACCGCATGTAAGAAAGACAAGGACGATGATGGCATTTTAAAGGGTAATGTACTGCAGCTGTATAGTGGCAAAGCCTGGACCTGGTCGACGCTGAAGGCCGATGGTGCTCCGGAAAAGCTGGCAATCTCCATCAGTGATGCGGCATTGAGCAGTGTTCCTATCAATTCAAACCATAATGGTCATGAAAACCACCTGGTACTTGCGCTCAATGAAAAACATGGTACACCATTTAACCACGTATTGCTGGACTGGAATCCCAGCGGTCATGAAGGTCCCATGTATATGTTGCCGCATTTTGATTTCCATTACTATTTTACGACACCCGCAGAAGTGGATGCTGTAGTAGAAGGCCCTCAAATGAACAAGTTCCCGGATGCCGCCTATTTCCCTGCCGGCCATATTGCTCCGGCACCTGGTGTTCCCAAAATGGGTATGCACTGGCTGGATCCCACTTCCGGCGAGTTGAGCGGGGGTAAGATCTTTACCCAAACTTTTATTTATGGCAGTTATGATGGTAAGGTGACTTTTATGGAGCCTATGATCACGAAGGCATTTATTGACACGACGACCAATTTCAGCAGGGCTATTCCACAGCCTGCGAAGTTCCAGAAAGCAGGTTATTATCCTACCAAAGTGAGCATTAAAAGGCACGATGGAGTGACTGATATTATTTTGGAAGATTTTGTACAGCGTCAGGCTTCTTAAGCCGCAGGTATTTCTACAGCAACGGGGCTATTACAGGCCCCGTTTTTTTGTTGATAAGATATAGGCGTTTATCCCGCCATGCGGGACTTAATTTCTCGAAGCCGCCTTTCCCGCCCTTCGGCGGGACTCGGGCTGTCAATAGAAGGCCGGCAGGAAAATGTGCCAGATCATTCGAAAGTTGTTGCAATTCATTCGGATAGGGTTGGTTATCCTGGTAAGGGTATCGGATATTTGGATCAGTAGCAAAAATTCGTATACTATGGACCGCTATAATATTTTCAACCAGGTGCACAAGGGGTTAAGGGCTTTTTTGTATGAGACGGGGATGCAGGTTCAACAAACTGATTTTACCAGGGAGGAAGAAGTTGCCCGGGCCCAGGAAAGTATTGGGGAAGCGCTGTACTATTTTAATCAGCATGTCCTGCATGTAGAACGTTTTATATTCCCTTTTGTCATAGCGTATCATCCGCACCTGGTAGCTAATTTTAAACAGCAATACCAGGCCAATACGGTACAGGCACAAAAGCTCCGGGGGGCCATGAATGCTTACTGCCATGCCGCGGGGGCCGGCGAAAAGGCTGCAGCGGGTAAGCTTATCCTCAAAGCATTCACCAGCTTCCTGGTCACACACCTGGATTGCATGACGCGGGAAGACAGCTTGCTGAACAGTTTATTGTGGCGTTATTACAATGATGCCGAACTGCTGGGGCTGGAAAAAGAGATTGTAGGTAAGTTACCGCCGAGAGACCTTGCCATGCTCAGTAAATGGGTGATCCGCGGGATGAACAATGCAGAGATCATTGAGTGGTTGCGGGCCATCGAAAAGACTTGCATCTCGCCTATTTTCAGCAGCTTTTTTAACAGTGCAGAAAAAGAGCTATCGGAATTCCGGTGGCAAACCATCCAGGAAGCGCTGGCGGAAGGAACATCGATTACAGATGCAGGAGCCAGGATCTAGGATTCCTGGGTATCTTTGTTTCATGTTAACGCTTCAGCATATACATCATATCGCCATCATCTGTTCGGATTATGAACGGTCGAAACAGTTTTATACAGACATATTGGGATTTACTATTCATCAGGAAGTGTACCGGGCCGCCCGGCAATCCTATAAGCTGGACCTGTGCCTGAACGGTCAATACCTGATCGAGTTGTTTTCTTTCCCCGATCCCCCACCCCGCCCCAGTGGTCCGGAGGCCTGCGGTTTGCGGCATCTCGCCTTTGCGGTACCCAATATTGAAGCAGCTGTGAATTGGCTTGGTTCGCAGGGAGTAATGGTAGAAGCTATCCGTACGGATGAATATACGGGCAGGCGCTTTACTTTTTTTGCCGACCCTGATGGACTTCCGTTGGAATTGTATGAAGAGGGGAACTGAGTGGTGAATTGGCAATTTTCCCGCAGAGCGGGATAAGTTTTGCTTCGATAAGGGATTTCTTCATTCAGTCGAAATGACAAATATGACTGGCTTTCACGTTGTGCGAAAGGTGAAAATTGAGATAGATCAATTTTGGCACATTGACGCAATAGGTCAAAACTGTAATTCTTTCGCATGGGTCACAATAAATTAAATTGGTAAGGTTTGCTTGTATTACCAAGGTGGGGCTACTATATTGTACTTAACTAAATCCGTACTCTATGTTACTTACTTTAACCCTCCAGGTTTTTGTTGTTGTATTTGTTATTGCCCTGTTGTGGCATATTTTTGAAAAGGCAGGCCAGCCCGGCTGGGCCTCTATTATTCCCGGTTACAATGTTTATATACTTCTTAAGATCACCGGTGTGATCAAGCGATAAGGTTTATTGCTATCTGCTTTCCTCTCCTCTTTCTGAATTCTATTTAGCGGTTTCCTGGTCAACGTTACAGCTTCGACAACGATACTACTTACCAAAACAAAAAATGAACCCCGGGGTCTTATACACGCTTCCCATCGTATAAGGTACCGGTGATAGTCATGGGAACTTATCGTAGATTTGCTTCGCGCTTTTTGCAGGCCTGGCGTGGGTTTGACTATTATCAAGGAATAAAATATATGAGCTGCTGCGCAGCTTTTTGAATAGGCTTTTCAAAGCCTATCTAATGTCCTCAACTGCTTTCATTAACACATAAGTCAATTATACTTTATTTTTTTTTACCATGCAGAAGCAATCTGCATGATGTTAAATCGTTTTAATGTCCGAAGTAACGTAGCTGACCCCTACAATACAGGAAACCCCTAAATCCAAATTTTCCATGCAAAAATCTCTACTTCGGTGGAAGTGTACTGCATTTTGCTTCTCCTTGCTAATTTGCTTAACCTGCTCTGTGGTAAAAGGCCAAATCAGGTACACTTTTTCTGCCTTCACGACTACCTACACAGCACTATCGAACCCAACCTCAACCGCGATCAATGGATCGAATGACAATGCGTTGTCCGGCGCATCCGCGATTGGTTTTACCTTTTCTTATGGCTGTAATACCTATACAGAATTCAAAGCAAGTTCGAATGGCTGGATCAGTTTAGGAAATAATACCACCCAAAACATGTCGGGCAACCTCCTTTCTATTACAGGGAATGGCCCCATCATTGCACCTCTTTGGGATGATCTTTATACCAGTAATGCCGGAGTCATTTACAAGACAACCGGTAGCTCGCCCAATCGCGTGTGTACCATCCAATGGAGTTCCATGCGCTGGAGCAGTTCGACCAATAATGCGGTGATCTCCTTCCAGGTAAAGCTGTATGAAACCAGCAACACTATTGACTTCATATATAGTCAAAACGCTAATAACGTAAGCAATGGTTCTGCCTCGATAGGCATCAATGGCGGAGTACTGGCTACTGATTTTTATTCGGTCAGTGCGGTGACCACAGGGGCTGTTGCAACCTATGGGGTGGAAACCAACAATATCAATCAGAAGCCTGCTACCAATCAGGTATTCCGGTGGACGCCCAATGACATGGGCTATATTTCTTCTACTGCCACACAAACGGTAACCAGTTCCATTTCAAAATGTAATAATCTGCGACAATTGGCGATCGGGGTACAGGTGGTGATGAGGGGTTGCAGAAACCCTGCCAGTGCAACCGAATTTAAAATTAATATGTTGGGTACTACTGCTATCGCTGATGTTTCTGCCATACATATTTATTATACTGGACTTGTAGCGGCTTATGCACCCATACAGGAGTATGGATCGGGTAGCATTACACCTGCTGCCGGCGTTATTAGTGTTACCGGATCTCAGGTACTTAAGCACGGTACCAATTATTTCTGGATTGTGTATGATATCAACCCGGCAGCCACGGCCGGCAATGTGGTGGATGCACAATGTACACAGGTAACCGTTGGTGGTGGAACGCAAAACCTGACGACCCAGAATCCGACGGGCACCCGTACCATTGCGAATTGCTCTACTGCTCCGGGTGGGATTACGAATGCGAGCTTTTGGATAAAAGGTAATATAGGCACTTCCAGCACCACCGATAATACATTGATTAGCTACTGGAATGATCAGTCGGGCAATAGCCGTCATGCTACGAATGCAAATGCAGACCATCAACCCAGGTTTTACGACAATGCCAGTAAAAATCTGAACTTCAACCCGGTGGTTGATTTCGATGAAGCAGGGCAGGATGATGATTATGCAGACTTTATGGATATTGCCAGCAATGGCATTTTGCCAGACGGCAATACTCCCTACGAGGTTTATGCAGTGATCGTACCCGGAGCTGCTAACCTTACCACGCCAGGTAAGTTCTTGTTTGCCGGGGAGGCCGGTGCGGGTAACTTTAATGCCTTTGATGTGCGGGGTGGGTATTCAATTAATGACAGCTGGAACATGAATGACCTGATTGTTCCCAATGTGTGGGCTGTAGACGATCCGCTCATGCTCACCTTCGATTATAATTGTCTTCAGCGGGAAGCTTTCAAAGCCGGAACATCTGTTGGGACCTATACGAGCCCGGCCAGAACGGCACTGAGCTATAATAATGCGCTGGCTTACCAACGAACCGGTAACCTGGAGTTTTATGATGGCAGCATTGCCGAGATCATTACCTATGCCAATACATCGCATAGTACCACAACACGTGAAAAGGTAGAAACCTACCTGGCCATTAAATATGGTATTACCCTACCCCATAATTACCTTGCCTCAAACAATACGGTTGTATGGAACAGGGCCACCAATGCTGCCTATAATTACAATATTATTGGTATTGGAAGGGACAATAATGGCGCCTTATTGCAAAAGCAATCCAAAAGCACTTCTTCCAGTCCGGATATCCTTACTGTTTATGTTGGTCCGACCAAAATGACCAACCAGACGGCTAATACCGGCAGTATTTTAGCAGGTGACCTGTCGTTCTTTATGGTGGGCAGCAACAATGATATTGCGCTTAATAAATATCCTGGTACCAACGAAAAGCCTGCAAGCATTTGCTGCCGGATATTCAGGGAGTGGCTGGTGCAGAAAACCAATTTTACGAATACCGATGTTAAACTGGAATTTGATTTTAACGCCATTACTACCGGGTATCTTCCGCTTAATGCAAGCGACCTGCGCCTGCTGGTAGATGCCGATGGTGATTTCACCAATGCTACGGTCCTCAATACCCCAACCATTACTATCAATGCCGCTGCCGGTATCGCTACTATTACTGTTGCTGCTTCAGTCTTCAATAGCACGCCTTATTTTACACTGGCATCGGTATCGGTGAATACGATATTACCCCTGCAACTGAAAGCGCTCTCGGGCCTGTGCAAGGATCAGGCAGTACAGGTAAAATGGACCACGGGTACGGCCGCCACTGCTGATTTCAGTGTTGAGCGCAGCAATGACAAGGTCAACTTCTCAACGGCCGGTACGGTGAAGCCAAATGCGTCTGGCAGCTATGCATGGACCGATCAGTCGCCACTGCCGGGTACTATTTATTACCGGTTGAAAACGACGAATGAAAATAGCATGGTGCTGTATTCTCCCATCATCACGGTGAACAGTTGTAATACTACGGGCATACAATTGTCGACAAACCCGGTGACGAATGAATCAACGCTGATGCTCCAGTTGTCGCAAAACAATATTACAGAAATCAGTTTATATGATCTGATGGGCCGTCGATCTGAAGTAGCAGGTCTTACGGGTAAGCGGAGCATGGAAAAAGGAGTTCACTATTTGCCGGTGAATATTCCCGGTACGGTAGCGGGCATGTACTTGCTGCATGTGGTGGTGAATGGTGAACCGCATGTTTACAGGATCATCAAAAAATAAGATAATATTTTCCTGCTGAACCACTCAAGCCCCTGGGTTTGCCAACCGCTCCGGAATTTACCGGAGCGGTTGTCTTTTTTATTCAATCTCCTGTACTTTCGCAGCTAACTTTACAAGCTATGATAGTTGACCTGCGATCTGATACGGTAACCCGCCCTACCCCAGCCATGCTGGATGCTATGATGAAAGCCCCTGTGGGTGATGATGTATTTGGAGAAGATCCTTCTGTGAACAAACTGGAGAGCGTGGCTGCCGCCTTGTTTGGTATGGAAGCAGCTTTGTATTGCCCTACGGGCACCATGTCGAACCAGGTGGGGATTAAGGTCCATACCCAGCCGGGGGACGAGGTGATCTGCGATAGAACCGCGCATGTGTACCAGTATGAAGGAGGCGGTATTGCCTTCAATGCCGGCGCCCAGGTAAGGTTGCTGGATGGCGAACATGGCCGGATATCGGCGCAGCAGGTACTGCAGGCTATTAACCCCGATGATGTGCATAAGGCCCGCACCTCGCTGGTATGCCTGGAAAATACGGCCAATCGTGGAGGAGGCAGTTGTTATGACCTGGCTTCCATTCAACAGATACGGCAGGTATGCGATGACCAGCAATTGCACCTGCACCTGGATGGCGCACGCCTGTTCAATGCGCTGGTGGCGAGAGGAGAATCAGCCCGGCAACATGGGGAACTGTTTCACAGCATATCGGTATGTCTGAATAAAGGACTGGGCTGCCCGGTGGGGAGTATCCTGATGGGCTCTGCCGCCTTTATCAAAAAAGCCAGGCGGATACGAAAGGTGTTTGGCGGCGGCATGCGGCAGGCGGGCTATATGGCTGCAGCGGGCATTTATGCGCTGGAAAACCATATAGAGCGGCTGGCCATTGACCATCAACATGCCCGGATACTGGCAGATGCACTGCGCCAGTCGGACTTTACAGCCGGGTTATTGCCGGTGGAAACGAATATTGTCATTTTTGAGGTGAAGGCCACCCGGTCAGCTGCTGAGATCGTGGAGCGTTTTAAGGAAAACAATATACGGGCCATCGCCATTGCCCCTAGCCAAATACGCCTGGTGCTGCACCTGGATATCACGCGGGAAATGGTGGAGCATACGGTGAAGGTGATCGGGAAGTTGTGAGTGGAATGGTTCGTGAGGACATAAACTAAGGCGACAGGAATTCAATGTGAACCTTTTGCTTTGATGGGCGTTTGTTTTGAGGACGCTCGTTGAGAGGCACAAAAAAGGGCGGCCGGAGGCCACCCATTGCTACTAAACATAATGAGCTTATTATAACAATTACACCTGTAAAAACCGTAGTATAAGCAGGTCACGGTCGAGGGTCAGGCGAACCTTAGGAAAATTTAAAAGGATAAGTCGCTCTATGAAGGAAATGTTATTTTTCCTGTCAAACAACTGTTTGCCGCTGAATTTTTCGATTATACAGGTTAGCACTTACGATTTTGTAAAGGGTAATATTCAAACCCTTTGTTATTTTTGAAAACAATAATACCAGATATGCTACCAACTATTAAACCACATCGTACGAAGGCCTGGGGTAAGTTAGAAGACCATTATAAGAAAATAAGCAAAACACATTTGCGGGAATTGTTTGCCGATGATACGGAGCGTTTCCGCAAGTTTTCACTGCAGTTGGAGGACATTCTGTTTGACTATTCCAAGAACAGGATCACTGAAAAGACTATACAGTTGTTGCTGGACCTGGCAGAGGAATGTGAGCTTGACAAAGCGATCAGCGCAATGTTCGGTGGTGATACGATCAATGCCACAGAAGGGCGTGCTGTATTGCATACCGCTTTGCGTAACTTTTCCGGTCAGCCGGTCTATACCGGCGGTAAGGATGTAATGCCCGATGTGCAGGGTGTATGGCAGCAAATGCGCAGCTTTTGCGAGCGGGTGCACAGTGGCGCCTGGACAGGCTTTACTGGCAAGAAGATCCGTTCTATTGTAAATATCGGTATCGGTGGCAGCGACCTGGGCCCTTATATGGTCACAGAGGCATTGAAGCCTTATTGGCTGGAGGGCATGCAGGTCTATTTTGTATCGAATGTAGATGCTACCCATATTGCAGAGACCCTCAAAAAGGTCAATCCTGAAGAAACACTTTTCCTCATCGCTTCAAAGACCTTTACTACACAGGAAACGATGACGAATGCCCTTACAGCACGCGCGTGGTTCCTGAAAACGGCTGTTGAAGAAGCCCATGTTGCAAAGCATTTTGTGGCCCTTTCCACCAATGAAAAAGAAGTTACCAAATTTGGTATTGACAAGGCCAATATGTTTGGTTTCTGGGATTGGGTCGGCGGCCGTTATTCGCTGTGGAGTTCTATTGGCTTGTCGATAGCGCTGACGATTGGATATGATAATTTTGAACAGTTGCTGAAAGGCGCTCATGCTGCGGACGATCATTTTCGCTCTACGCCTTTCGATAAGAATATCCCGGTGATCATGGCGCTGGTGGGATTGTGGTACACTGATTTCTTTGGTTCACAAACAGAAGCCATCCTGCCTTACGATCAATACCTGCACCGCTTTGCAGCTTATTTCCAGCAAGGGAATATGGAAAGCAATGGAAAGAGTGTAGACCGCAAGGGTAAACCGGTAAGCTATGCCACGGGACCTGTGATATGGGGTGAGCCGGGAACGAACGGACAACATGCTTTTTACCAGTTGATACACCAAGGCACCCTGCTGATACCTTGTGATTTCATTGCACCGGCCATCAGTCATAATCCTATTGGCGACCATCATGCCAAGCTGCTGTCGAATTTCTTTGCCCAAACAGAAGCGCTGATGAATGGTAAAACGGAAAAAGAAGTGGCAGCAGAACTAAAGAAAGCGGGTAAAAGCGAAGCCGAAATTGAGGCCCTGACCCCCTTCAAGGAGTTTGCCGGCAACCGGCCGACCAACTCAATTTTGATCAAACAGATCACACCCTATACACTGGGTCAACTGATCGCTTTGTATGAACATAAGATATTTGTACAGGGGGTGATCTGGAATATCTTCAGTTTTGACCAATGGGGTGTGGAACTGGGTAAACAGTTGGCTAATAATATCCTGCCCGAGCTGGAAAACGATAAGCCGGTAAAGGGACATGATGCGTCTACCAACGGACTGATCAATGCCTGGAAAAAAATGAAGCAGTAGTTGTGTAAACTGGCGGGAAAGGGCATCTTTCTAAAAAAGCCATTGTATGAAACCTTGTATCATTTTTGCCTTGTTGCTGGTGGTCACTACGGCTGCTGTGGCCCAGAAGCCCCTTTCGGAGGGAGCAAAGAAGAAGCTGGATGCTGAACTACTGCGTTCCTTTACCCAGCCTGAGACGAAGGTATGGGCGCTGCCTTCCCAGGATACATTGAAGGTGGAATCGTACCGGAAATTGCTGGAGGCGCAAAGGTGGAGGAACGGGGGACTGATAAGGTCTACGTATTCGCATACTACAGAAAGGGGTAAGGTATACACCCTTTCGCCGGATAATATGCCTTGCCTGGTGCCTGACATGAAGGCAGTGGCGGCGATGCCCAATGCGGGCGGGGTGATCCTGGACGACCGGATGAATGCTATTCCCAGGCAACGGATCATTCCCCGGGAAGGTGGCGCGAATAAGAAGTAATACAGTTTATATTCATAAGCAAATGGGTGGGCCACCTTGTAAAGGTGATCCACCCATTTGCTTTTAGTCAGGTAATCTACCCGGAAAAGGGCATAAAAAAAGCTCCTGCAGGAGGAGCTTTATATAGTAGTTAGTTCGTTGTTTACCATTTGTCGACTTCATCACCGGCATCGGCTACTGTAGGAGTAGGCACGTTGCTTACAGGTGTAACGACGGCGGCGCTCGCTGTGATCACTTCTTCTGCCCCTTCAGTATCTACAGAAACATTCTCCCCTTCTTCGCCTTCGGCTACCTGGTCATGGTTGTACGCGTCGAAATCAAAGTTGGGCATCAGGTCAGTTTTCACGTAATCCACCGCTTCGGTTAAGGCTTTCAGGAACTTGTTGAAGTCTTCTTTGTACAAGAAGATCTTGTGCCTGTCATAACCATTTTCGTTGAATTTCTTGCGACTCTCTGTAATGGTGATGTAGTAATCATTACCGCGGGTAGCTCTCACATCGAAGAAGTAAGTTCTTCTTTTCCCGGCCCTGATGCGTTTGCTGTAAACGCTTTCCATTCTTTTGTCATTGTTTTCGTACGCCACAGTCATTTAAATTTTGCAGTTTAATAATTGGCAATTCTACAAAAAAAGCAGGCACAAATATAATATTGTTTTGGAACCGACAAAATTTCCGGGCACTTAATTAGCGAATGATGCAAAATAAATTGTATGATCAATTTTCATCAGCCGTTTCCTCACGCTCCTGTTGTTGTTGCTCATACAAATAAGTATAGTAACCGTTACGTGACAGTAAATCACTATGTGTGCCCATTTCCCGGATGGTACCGTCCTCAATAACCACGATCATATCGAAGTCAAATAAGGTAAAAATCCGATGCGTAATGATGATAGCGGTCTTTTCTTTAAGGAACATACTGAGGTTGCCCAGTATCTCCTTTTCGGTTTTCGCATCTACGGCACTGAGGCAATCATCAAATACAACGATCTGTGGATCTTTAATGAGGGCACGGGCAATGGAGATGCGCTGTTTCTGTCCGCCGCTGAGTGTAACGCCCCTTTCACCGATCATGGTGGCATAACCGCCGTGAAAGCCCTGGATCTCTTTTTCAACACTGGCATAACGGGCTGCCTGCTGAACAACGGGCTCAGGCGTTTCACCCAGGCCAAAGCTGATGTTGTTGGCAATGGTGTCGCTGAAGAGGAAAACGTCCTGGGGCACATAACTGATCTGCCTGCGCAGGCTTTGCAGGTCCATGTCACTTACACGTACACCGTCGATGCTGATGGTGCCGGCCGTGGGATCGTACATGCGCAGGAGCAGTTGTGCAATGGTTGTCTTGCCCGATCCGGTGTGGCCGATGATGGCTATCTTTTGCCCTTTGCCGATAGATAGGTTGAATTTGGTGAGGGCCTGGATACCGGTATTGGGATACACGAAATCGACCTGGTCGAAAACGATATGTCCCTGCAAGGGCGGGCTAACCGGCTGCGGGGGATTGTTGATGACGGGTTTGTTATCGAGGAACTCATTAAGTCTTTTCTGGGAGGCGGATGCCCGCTGGATCATGCTGGCCGTCCATCCGATGGCACTTACCGGGAAGGTGAGCATGTTGATGTACATGACAAATTCGGCAATGGTGCTGATGTCTACATTATGGGTGCCATAGATGGCATAGATGCCACCGATCATGATGGTAAAGATGGTACTCAGTCCAATGATGAGGGTCATGGAAGGGAAATAGATGGCTTCCATCTTTGCCAGTCCAATGGCGCTGCGTTTATAATCTTCGCTGTTCTTTTCAAAGAAACCATACATGGCATCTTCCTGCACAAAGGACTTAATAACCCGGATACCGGAGTAGGATTGCTGGGCATTGGTTGTGAGGTCGGATAAGAGCGCCTGAATGCGTTCGCTTTTTTTGTGGATGATATTGTTCACCACGTATATGGTAATGGCCAGTATAGGTAATGGCGCCAACACATAAAGGGTGAGCAGTTCATCTTTTTTGAGCATATAGTAGAGCGCCAGTCCGATGAGCGTAATAAGGTTGATGAGGTACATAATGGCTGGCCCGGTAAACATGCGTACCCTGCTTACATCTTCGGATATGCGACTCATGAGGTCGCCGGTATTGTGTGTTTTGTAAAAGTTGATGTCGAGCTTGAGGTAATGTTGAAACACTTCGTTCTTCTGGTCAAACTCTATGTGGCGGCTCATGACGATGATGGTTTGCCGCATGAGGAACATAAAGATGCCCCTGATGAGGGCCAATACCAGGATGGTGATACCGCAAAGCGCTACCACGGAAATGCCTTTGTATTGTTCGGCAAAGGTAATGAACCAGTTCACCAGCCAGTCGTACTCTGCATGGTGCCGGTCTTTCATTACCACTCCCAGTGAGCGTTGCACTACTTCAAATACATATCCTGTAACCTGTGGGGCCAGGATAGCAAAGTAGTTGGATACGATAATAAAGAGGATACCAAGTCCCAGTCTCCACCGATACTTCCAGAAATATTTATTGATGGCTTTTAGATGCTTCAAGATGTTTTATTTACTGAGATGATCACTTTTACCCCTTTGGCGGGCGCTAAGATACGAAGGAGTGCCTAGTGAGTTGTCAGTTGTGCGTGCGAACGGCCAACTTTCTGGCGACCTTAACAGGTTGTCTGTCACCCCTTCCGCTCCCACCAGGGATTGATATAGGATTGCCCGGAGACCATGGCCGGCTCGCCGGGTTGGGGAGCAAAAACCTGAATGCCTTTCTCTGTGGCTGTTTTAAGAAGGGTTTGGATGGGTTCGTTCCAGGGATGGAGGGCTAGGTTGAAAGTACCCCAGTGAATGGGCATGAGGAGCTTTCCCTGTAAGGCCAGGTGCGCCTCTGCGGCCCGGATGGGGCCCATATGGATATCGCTCCAGAAAGGGCTGGAAGCGCCAATTTCAAGCATGGTGAGGTCGAATGGGCCATAGGCTTGCCCTATTTCAGCAAAACCGCTGTGCCAGCCTGAATCGGCTCCGTAATAGATATTATGGCGGCTGCCCCGGATGGCAAATGAAGACCAGAGGGTCTGGAACCTGTTGAGCAATCCCCTGCCTGAAAAATGGCGGGCGGGCAGGGCGGTAAGCGTCAATTCATTGGCAATGGTTGCCTGGCTGGTCCAGTCCATTTCGGTGATGCGCTGTACCCCTACTCCATATTGCTCCAAATAACGCCCTACGCCGAGGGAGCAATAAAAGGGCACCTGGCTATGGGAGAACCACCGGATAGTTGGCGCATCCAGGTGATCATAATGATCGTGGGAAATGATGATGGCATCAAGTGCCGGAAGGTCTTTCAGGGCCAGGGGTGGCGCAAAAAAGCGTTTGGGACCTATAAAGGTTGAAAAAGAGGCCCGGTTGCTCCAAACAGGGTCGGTAAGGATGCGCTTCCCTTCTATCTCAATGAGCAGGGAAGAATGACCCAGCCAGGTAATGCGCAAACCGGATGCGGGTGGGGTATTGTAAACACTGGTATCGGTACTGAAGGGACCAGGCAGGTGTTTGGGTACCACTTCATTCTTATTACGGAGATAAGCCGCTAAAACCCTGGGCATACCGCCCGGCACCATTACAGTGGTAGGAACAGGGTTCTGGAATTTGTTCCCCTGTTTGCGGGCTGGCTGTAATATACTCATGTTGCAAAGAAATGATTTGGTAAGGAGAACAATGAAAAAAGGAGAAGGTTTGCCTTGTTTTTGGGTCCAAACTGCGGTTTTTTGGAAAATCTCTCCGGAATTGGGAAGGTTATTTTTGGTGGCGTTCTTGTAATGGGTTCACTTACAAGTGTCTGTATTTTGGTACGCCCCTTGTTTTGGTTGGTACGTTCTCAAGCAATACGATTCAAAACATTAACCTGGACAGTTAAAAAAAGACAAAGGACATGACCACCACAAAATTCTACAATCAACCGGAGACATTGGAATCTGCTAACCTGATCAAGCAACAGATCCTCGCATTGGGATCTGCGTTGTTCTTTACTGAAAATGAATCCCTGTTGAAATTGCCCGTACATGTGATCAACAATGTGCAGGTAGATGATCAGAACCGCATCTGGTTCCTGATCCAAAGGCCTACTCAGGCGCTTACAGAGTTTGACCAGGAATTGCCTGCCAAACTTGATTTCTTCAAAAAAGGCATCAGTTATTATATAAAGATCAAGGGTACGGCTTCGATTGTAGAAAATGCTGCAAAAGTAAATGCGTTGAGTGGCGATGATGGTGATAACAAGGACCTGGTAGCGATCTGTGTGAAGATCCGTACGATCGATTATTTTGATACCGGCGTGAAACCTTCCCTCAGCTGGTTGCAACAGAGTAAACAACAATTGAGCAGTTTGTTTTCATAAGAATAGAGGTTTATACATTAGGTGAGTCACCGGCATTATGCCGGTGATTTTTTTTATACATACTGCACACAATGGGGGATGCTCAATAGTCCATTTGAGTGATAGGCTGACATTTGAATGCCGGATAGCTTTGTGGCATGAAACAAATTCGCACCATCCTATTCTGCACCATCACCCTGGTGTTGGCCATCTCCGCCTGCAAAAAAGGCGATACAGGTCCTGCCGGCGCCACCGGAACAGCCAATGTTATTTATTCCGAATGGTTTACGCCAACCCCTTATATCAAGGACACGGTATTTGGTGTATGGGGATTCAAATACAATAAAGCAGCCCCTGGTATTACGCAGCAGGTTCTCGACAGTGGTACCGTGTTGACCTATGGTAAACTGTTGGGGTATAACCCTTTGGTCTGGCCTACCAACACCGTGCAGCAGTTGCCGATCGATCTTACCTATAATCAATCAGGCGTGACTACGGATACCTGGACAGCCCGTCTATCGCCCGGCAACCTGCAGATCAGGTTTGTGAATGACAGGAATATCTATAATTCGATCGCTACCAATCACCAGTTCCGGTACATCATTATTCCGGGTGGTAAAGTTGGTGCGCGGGTTGCCCGGCAATCGTATGAGGAGATCTGCAAGCAATACGGGATACCGGAATAGTGCGTTATTTCAGTACCTGGGTAGTATTGGTCATTTACAGGGAGAATTGGTCTATGTAGTACCATGTCTGCTTTTCATGAAGCGCCTACTTTACAAAGCCTTTAAAGAGTTCGTAGTTTATGCTCATCAACCTTGTTTTGTGGTTGCCTGCCAGGAAAATAGCGGGATCTGTTTCGCGGATGGCATCACCGAAATTCTTAAAGTTTCCACTGGAGCAATGGATGATGAGGCTGGGCTTATTGTTCTTTATGGCGCTTATCACTGATATATGTCCCTGGTGACCGCCACTGTCGGGATAAACGAGCAGATCGCCGACGGCTGCTTCACTCAAGTCTTTCTGCTTGAACAGGCCCGCTTTGACGGGTTTGCCTCCGGCCCAGTATTGATCGGTGCTTAGCCATTTGTTGCTTTTGGGCGGCAACTCCCGGGGAATGCCGATGGCCCATGCTATGAAGCCTGAGCAATCGCATTGTGTGGTCATTGGCTTCGAGGGATCGAAGCCGCCTTTTCCCAATTTATAAACAGTTTTGTGTTTTAAAGCGCTTTTCGCTCTTTTCATTGTTTGCTGCGTACCGCAGGTAGCAATGAGGTCTGACCATGCCATACAATTCTATTTTAGTGGTTATTGAAGACTGGGCTGATGACCATAAAATTAAGTAGCTGGCGTGGGCTCCCAAAGGGTGTTTTCACGTATTTGGGTGGTACAGAAACCTAAGCAAATTAAAGGTGCACGGCGGGTAATCCTTCCCGGAGTAGCGCATACGCTTAATCCTGAAAAGTCTGCTGAAGGGAATAAACTGCTGGAAGATTTTTTAGGGAGCACCCATAAAACCAATTAGTGCTCCCTGTTCGGAATAATATTATTAATGCACGGGTGTATCGGTCAGTTTTGCTTTGCCGGCTATTACTTCTGCTAACTCAGGGTGCTCTTTCTTCTCCTTGCTCAATACTTTCCAGGTAATATAGATGCTGAGTAACATGCATGCGGCCCCGATGAGAAAATGTATGCCCGGCATATGAAAGGGTGCTTTGCCGGATGTGAAATAAGCAAAGGTGCCGTTCATGATGAGTGGTCCGATGATGGTGGTAAGACTCATAAGGCTGGTAAGCGCTCCCTGCAATTCGCCCTGCTGATTGGAGGGCACATGGCCTGATATAACAGATTGCAATGAGGGACCGCAGATACCACCCAGGCAATAAGGTATGAGAAAGGCAAACATCATCCAGGTTTGTGTGGCGAATGCAAAAAGGATCAACCCCAATGTATACAAAGAGAGTCCGAGGTAGATGCTCTTTTCATTACCAATCTTTGGATTGACCACCCTTGTCAGGCCACCTTGTACGGCTCCGACCAATACGCCTACTACAGCGAGGGAGATACCCACCATTTTTTCAGTCCAGCCGAAACGGTAAATGGTAAAGAAATTCCAGTTGCCTTGTACAGACTGGCTGCCGAGGTAGATCAGGAAAAAGCTGAATGCAAGACCACCGATCTCCGGATGCCTGGTGAGGAATTTGAGGGAACCGAATGGATTGGCGCGTTTCCAATCGAAAGGGCGACGGTTCGCTTTGCTCAATGATTCGGGCAATAGGAAATAGCCATATAAACAGTTTATCAGGCAAAGTGCAGCAGCTGCATAAAAAGGCGCCCTGATGCCCCAGGTAGCGAGGAAAGCACCGAGTGCGGGCCCGAGGACGAAACCTAAACCAAAGGCTGCGCCGATCATTCCGAAATTTTTTGCGCGGGTGGTTTCATCTGTGCTCACATCGGCAATATAGGCGGTAGCCGTTGTAAAGCTGGCGCCGGTAATACCTGCTATCACACGTCCCAGGAATAACCATCCGTAGGTGGGTGCGAGGGCGAGGATGATATAATCAATACCAAAACCCAATAAGGAAAACAGCAGGATGGGCCTGCGACCATATCTATCGCTGAGGTTACCGACAACAGGTGCAAATACAAATTGAGTGATGGCAAAAACCGACAATAAGAGGGCGCCATAGGTACTGGCTTCGTTGACGGGTATACCTTTTAGTTGTGCGATCAGATCGGCCATTACGGGAATGATCAATCCCCATCCCATGACATCAATGAGTAGGGTAACGAAAATAAAACCAATGGCTGCCTTGTTCGTTTTTTGCATAAAGTTGAATTGAAATAGGATTGCGGAACTTCGGTTTACCGTGCATTGTGTGTTCCGGGAACGCAAATTTATGCTAAAAAAACTAGTAAAAAGGGGGTGATTGAGGCATTTTACCGGGCAGAATACGGCATTTGCCGAAAAATATACAACCGATGTTTAGCTACTGATCAATGAAGGTTTAAAGGGTCCCAATGATCCTTGCCGCCGAGGATATGCGACAAGCTGTATTGCCGGGCTTCTTTGGCGGAAAGTTGTCTTGACCACGATATGCGGGCTGTGGGATTGGCCCCTGGTCCACTGCTTTGATACTCTGCATAGACAACTGTTTTTTCCTTATCGGGAAACATGGTATCGCCTTTCCAGGGATCCCAACCTGCAGGATTAATATGGCTTCCCATTTCGCAATGGATGAATACTGTTTTGGCATAGGGTCTCCAGGGACGGCCGAGGAAGACCTTACGGGCGGCGGTATCGGCAATGAGGCGGCAATCGATGAATACGAATCCAAATGGCTGTTGCTGCCTGGTGGCTGCGGCAGTGAGGTAGGAATTAACGAGGTTTTTAATGACACAGTTCTTAAACAAGGCTATGGCCTCGCCAAAGATGAAATCGGTAGTGCCTTCTATGTAACAATCCTGGTAATACTGGCGGCTGTTTTCTTTGCCGGCATAGAGGGTATCCTGGTTGCCGATGATGCGGCAGTTCCGGATGATGACACGATCGGCCTCCACGTGGAGGGCCACTGCTTGTCCTACCCTGCCGGCTGTATTTTCGATGGTGAGGTTTTCTGCTATGAAATCATTTCCTTCTACCAGCAAGGTGTAGGAAGTGTAGGTGGAGAATTTGTCTCTGCCCACCCTGTCTTTTCCACCGGGTAAGGGTTTGCCGGAATAATCATTGCCGGTGATGATGGTGCTGTCTTTGTTTTCTCCCAGCAGGGTGATCCTTGTTTTCCAGGAAGGCACTACTACTTTCTCTTGGTACACGCCTTTCTTAATGTGTATGGTAACCCGTTGGTAAGCGAGGTCGCGTACTGCATTGATGGCTTCCTGTATGGTCTTGTAGTTGCCGCTGCCATCCTTCGCCACGGTAATGGTGGGTGGGTATTCGGGATTTTGCGCATAGGTGTGGCTGAGTGCAAGAACAAGGACAAGGGAAACAATCGTTTTCATCATGTGGTGAAGTTAAAGCATTGAAAATAATGCGCGAGGCGGGAGTTTCCATCCTGCGCTTCCCTGTGATGGACGGCGGCTTTAGAAAGAATTTAGAATTGACCCTTTTATTCGCGCGATGATGCCTGTCCCTACCCCATTGTTCTCAAATAATAACCTGCAACTATATCATGTCCGGATGCAGTTGCAGCCCGCTTTGCGCTGGACCATCAGCAAGCATTTTCCTGTATCGCTGTTTTTCTACCTGAAAGGACCTGCAGCCACTGTGAACGGCATCAATTCTCCTGTGAGCCGTCCATTTATCACCAGAAACAGGAGCCAGTTCCTGTACCATGATAAGGGTCCGGTTGCGCTGCAATGGCAAGAGACAGGCCCGGTAGAATTTGTTGAGCTCCGGCTGAAAAAGGAATGGCTTACCAGTCTGATCGCGCGGGAACCGGGAGATTGGGCCGCTTTCTTCCATCTTCAATCTTTGCCGGGGAATATACTGATGCCGGAGACGCCTTTGGTATTGCAGAAGGATTGTATCCATATCATCAATGGTATTGCTGGTAATTCACCCAGACCGGCTTTTTTGAGGCCACTGGTGCTGGAGGCCCGGGCGCTGGAATTAATTGCCATTTTTATAGAACAATTGCAGGCGCCTCACCTGCATGGGCCGGCATTGGAGTCGCACAGCAAGCTGGCCTTGCAGGCCAAAAAATACATTGATACTTATAAGGGGAAGAAACAGTTTACCATTATCAGTCTGGCCAAATCACTGGAGACCAACGAAACTACACTGAAGCAGGCTTTCAAAAGCACCTACGGCAAAACTTTGTTCCGGTACTTCCAGGAAAAGAATATGCAGGCAGCGCTGGAAGCATTGCAGTCGGGCAAATCAGTAGGTGACACGGCTGCGCAATGCGGTTATTCTTATATCTCTCATTTTTCCGTGGCCTTTAAGAAGGAGTTTGGGGTGTCGCCGTCGAGGTTTATGTAGAGAGCCGTTGGTGATCTATACCGGCTCGGAAAAGAGTACTTCCCATAATTTGGAAGGGGCCCCCTGCCAATGCCAGAAGGAATAGCCGGGGAAATTGTTTTTCTTCACGAGTTTCATAAAGGCAATGGCTCTTTCTGCGCAGGCAGAAGCGCTGCTACACCCACCACTGTCACCCACCCAGCCTGCACCTACAGGAACAAAAGGAATATGGAGGTGACTGTTGGCATTGATGGCTTTATCCAACCTGTTCTCTACACTGGAGCTTGCTCCATAATACACCTGGGGTGCATTGACGGTGGCATGCTGGGCAAACTTATCAAAAGGAAAGCCTGGGAAATTACGTGGCACGTCATGGCTTGAAATGGCCAATCCTTTGCCTTGTGCATTGAGGGCAGCCTTTAATTGACTGGCATATACATTGGCAGTAGTGGCGTCGCCTTTGAAGAAGGTGGGCTCGGATTCGGCATCCATTAAGATGCCTTCGAGTTTAAAGTCTTTACAGATCTTGGCCACCAGGGCAGCTTCCTTTTTAGCATCCGGGCTTGTTTTACAATAAGGTACATGCCATCCCCATACGGTAATGCCAGCCTCATTGAGCTTAGCAGCAGCCTGAATGAACTGTTCTTTGACAGCGCCTGTGATGTTTTGGTATGCATTGCCCCCCTCGGCCACTTTGATCCATACGCTGCTGAGTTTTGCTTTTTTGGCACGCAGTACAAAATTGGGGATGCTCATTTCATTGGTGAGTACGGGCTTCAATTTCCAGATGTACATACAGCGGCCTGTTAATGTGGTAATCATATGAGGAAGTATTGATGATCTATTTTTTCAGGATAATTTCTATTGACTGTTCATCGGGTGTGTCTTTGATGATGGCTGCATGAGTGCCGTTCAAAGTGATGCCTGTACCATCGGGTTTCTCCTTCCAGGTAACTTCTATTTTCTGGAACTTATCGGGTTCAACCTTTGCTATGAATGTGTCTTTGGCATCAGCCGGTTCGGGCATTGCATGTATCTCTTCTCCTATATTGGTGATGATCTTGATAACGGCTTTGCGCAATCCTTCCGTAGAGGCAAGAATGGCCGCTTTTTCGGGGATGCTATCGTCCAACAATAATTTTATGTGGAGGGTAACTGGCTTTTTCAGGGAAACATTTTCCCTGGTCTTGAGGGTAAGGTAGGTGGCATTGCTAATGCCTGTAAGTGCCAGCAGTGTAGTATCGAGGGTGGGCAGGTCGTTAAAGTTATTTTTGGGCGGATTGCTGTACCGATAAAAGTAGACCATGATGGCTACGATTGTCCAGACCAGGTTTTGAAATCGATGGACTGAGATGCCGTTGTTGTCGGTCAGGAGATCGCGGAAAAAATTAATAGAGGGTTGGGCCTCCTGGTGCCTTACTACCCCCTGCTGGATCTCGGTGGTATCCATAACAGCCCCTATGGCAAAAGTGCCTGCCGAAATGCCCATTAATGTCAAAGCGGTACTGTTGATCTCTCCTATGCTGCGTCTGTCCCACAAAACGGCATACAGGTATACGGAACTGATGATGGTGATCCAAACGGCCAGTTGGGTTCGGGAGAGTGAGAATGGCGGGGATGCTTTCTCCGGATCATTGTCCTGGGATTCCCAAAAGGCTTTTTCAATTTGCAGTTGCGTAGTGTTTTGGGTACTACCCTGGGGATCACGGAGGAGGTTGGTAAAGAATGCAAGGCAAAAGAAGGTAATCACGATCACTGCAATCAATAGCACTGCCAGCAACTGGTTGCCTGAGCGGGCCGTATACGCTACCCTGAGTATATCGGCCTGTGTATTGATGCGGGTCTTAAACCCGTCGGCCTGGGCTTTCGTTAATTTGTTGTTCCAGGCCTTGAAAAAGTCGGTGCAGGCCTGTTTGAGGGGAGCCATGACTATCGCATTGGCCAGTTTTTGTTCTGTGAGGACCGCATTTCTCACTTCGGATTTGGGCGCCACCTTAGCCGTGTCCACCAGGATTATCATCTCATCCTGCAAGCCGGTAATGGTGGCTTTTGCATTGTAATTGTACCAGTAAATGACCATGCCACCCAGGAAGAGCACAGCCAGGAGTATTACGATCCATGTACCGGAAGGAACTGCTTTTTTCATTGTGGGAGTAATTTTATAAGGTTGGGGTGAATTGCTGTATAAAATTAGACCCAGGGGCAAGGGCGACCAACCGTGTTTTAACCCTATTCTACCAGGGGTGACAGGCATTGTTATGACGGCAATAGGGGCATTTTTCAAGGCTAAGGATGTTTTTACGCACAGAATTTGATAAACCAGGGTTATTGTAATAAATTTATACATCCTTCTTTCCTCACTATTTGTATTGTCCCTTGAACATCTTTTTTTCAGGCCTCTTCCTTTTGATGTTCACAACCAAAAATTAGTATTGGTTCTTGCATGCCCGGTGTGATCGTATATATTCTATACTATCAAAAATCTGTTTTGTTTATTTTTTAATATTATAAAACTGATTGAGCATGCTTGACATTAAGGAACCGTTTGACACTGAATTGCTTTTAACACAACTGGCATCTATTCTCTCCAGAAACCTGATCACGAATTCTTTTCCCATTGGAAAAGCAGGAGACCCTATAAAGACTATGCTGAAGAACGGAGAACTGATAGAGGAAAAAAGAAGCCGGAATATTTTGGTGATAGGCGCCGGCGCAAGCCATAATGCCAGTTCAAAAATTCTGCTGGCAAAGGATGCATTTAAAGAAGTCAAGAAGGCCATGTGTGAAAAGTATGGGGAAAAGATTGAGCGCTTTATCAATAAAAAACTGGAAGAGCTAAGCCAGGTCTATAAGTTGAATGATACCGATTTTGAAACCCAGCTGCTGGCTTGCAGCCTGATCGACAAGGAGGTTGTTTTACAAGAATTGAAAAGACTGTATAGTCATAAGTACCCTGTAAGTTTGTTTTATGAAATAGTGGCGCATTTATTCAAGCATAGATTTATTGATGTGATCATCAATTTTAATTTTGATGAGATGCTCGATAATGTTATTGAAGAAGAAATGACAGGTTCGTATTATAAGCATATATATTCTGATGGCCATTGTTATAATAAGATGAGCGATATGTTGTACAATAAGCGGCTGGCGTCTCCGATGTATATAAAGCCTCATGGCACCATCAGTCATCCTTCCACACTCCGCTTTACAAGACAAGCTTATTATGAGACGCCCTCTCAAATTACTGAAACCATCATTTACCTGATCAAAGGAGAGACGGAAAATAAAGAGCAGCCTCATTTACCTGTTAATTTAATTGTTGCCGGGTTTGGACTAAAAAGTCATGAGTTCAACTCTATACTCTCAACGTACCTGGAAAAAGAAAGGGCTACGCTGTACTATTTCGATATGTACGATGGCAAAGAAAACTTCTGGGAACATCGGTTCAAGGCCGACAATATCGAATCATTCATGCCTGAAAAGTCCTTTTTATTTCCCTTGTTACATGAAAAATATGGGAACAGGGGGCTCAATGAATGGTTTTACCTGCTGTGGAAAAAGATAGAAGAATCGTTCAACGACACATACAAGCCGAAGGGTATTGCGCGCCATGTGATCATTCACGAGATCTTTAGTCCGATGGTAGACCGGTTAATCGGACAAAAATACCAGCTCTCCCAATATTTTAAGGACAGGGCTATTATTGAGCTGGCCATCGATATTTTTTCATCGAGCGACGGCTTTATCAACCTGAGTCAAATAAAAGAAAGCAGGGTGCATAAATATTTCTCTCAGTATAGGGATGCAGACAAGGATGGTTCAGAGCTTTTTACGCACCTGGAAAAATTTAACCTGAAGAAATACAAAGGCTATATTAAAGATACCTGGTATTTTGATAAAGAGAATAAGAGTTACATAGAAGAACTGCGAAGGTTGATCCACTATAATGTATCCACCGATCTGAAAGAGAATTCAGTTACAGAGCATAAGGAAAACGTTCTTCATGTTAAAAACAATTCGCTGCTTGATGAACATATATATAACCTGGCCAATTCGAAAAAGTTATTCTTAAATATCCGTTTTTCAGACAAGGACAACCATATTAGTATTTTCCCAGGCATTACAAGAGATGATATCATTAACACCGATATAAAATGGATATATACCTTTCAACAGTATTTCTTCTCCGGAAAAGAAAATGCCAAATGGAACCTTATACTTTCCATCAGCGAGACGGGTGGGATTTTTAGTACGCCTGGTGTTGTTGAGTATCTAAAGGACAAAAAAATAATGCTTATTTGCTCCTATAGCTCTTGTAAGGTGGCAGGCAATAGTTTGTCTCCTAAGCAGTTCAGACGGGAAAAGTTGCTGCAGGAGAAGCTAAAAGATATCAGGCAATACATAGTAAAAAATGCAACGAGCCCTGAATTGCGCATGCTCCCTTTCAGAAGTCATAACCAGCACATGATCTTATTTACGAAGGTTGACAAGGATAAAAAAGATATTGAGTTTGTTGGAGGGCTCTATTACGGAAGGAAAGATATGTCGAAAAGGGTAACGCCTATTCACATTCATCATCCGAGTGATCTGAATGAGCTGTTCAATGTTTTTGCCAATTACTGGGAGCGGGCCTGTAAGGATGACAATATGGATTTAATCAAAGAGGCCGTGATCAACAATAATATTAACCCTGAGATACGGAAACTGGCTTTACAACCAGCCAGCAAGTCATTGACTGAAATTAAAGCAGAAATTATTGCTGCTTTCGCTGCCGATCAGGAACAATAAGGATAGGTGACCTTCCCTACTCTTGCTTATGCGACAATTTTCTTCACATGGCTTTCGTCGGTGAGGCCAAATTCTGCTGCAATTTCCTTTAAGCTGTATTGCTTACTGGCGATCCGCTGGTTGATAAGCACCTTGCGGTAATCATGGATATACTCCCTGAGGGTAATGCCTGCGTTCCTTTTAAACCAGGGGCCAATGTAATCGGCTGTCATGTTGAAGTTGGCTGCAATAGCCACTGCCCTCAGCTGCTCAGGGGTATAAATGTGTTTGTGCAAATAGCAGAATACCGCCTGCATGTCTCTAGACCTGTTGGTGTCGGTCTTGAGTTCGGGCATATTCCTTTGTAGTATAGAGGCGATGGCGAGTAACTGCAGCCATATAAGTTGCTCATTGTGCGTGGTATCGTGCTTCAAGGTGGTTACCAGGTCAAAGAGTTGATCAGTGATGCGCTGGTCGGCAGGTGCTAATGCAAATCCCGCTGCGTGTGTTTCGCGGCTCTTTATTAAATACTCCAGTTTTTGCCAGCTATAGCCGGCGCCGCTGAGGTCCTTGTAAGTATAGGGATCGGTAAACTTCAGGTATACAAAACGGGTAACTGCGCTGATCTCAAAATAATGCTCATCATCTGGCCCCAGGAGGAAAACATTGCCTGGTTTGTAGGGATAAGGGACCTGGTTGATGGTGTGGGTTCCTCTCCCCTTTTTTATATAAATAAGCTCATAGTGGTTGTGCCTGTGGGCGGGATGAAGCCATTCGGCTACCTCGAAGTCGGAGATCAACAGCGGCTGGTACTGGTGGTAGCGTTTCATGTAGGAAAGGTACAAAAATGTAGCGGAATTTTACCAAAGCGCCGGCCGGCTTCTTTGCAACTTTGGGTTGTGAATCAAATGATAGTGAGTGTGGAATTTAAACATAACACTAAAGGTATACCATGGACAGAAGAAAGTTTTTAACGACGGGATCTTTGGGGGCTGCTGGGCTTGCGATCCAGCCATTTAATGGGGCTACCGGCAAAACCATCAAACAGCCAGCTCTTGCCGGGGGCGTGGGCGGGCAGGATTTCTGGCCGAACAATGCGCGGCTGGCTATTTCTATTTCGCTGCAATTTGAGGCGGGCGGTCAGCCCATTAGTGGGGCTTCGGGATTGATCCCTGTACCGATCACGCCAGGCTATCCGGATCTGGCTACGAACTCCTATTTTGATTATGGTGTGCAGGAAGGTATTCCGCGTCTTCTGGACCTGTTTGACAAATACAAGATCAAGGTGACCTCATTTATGGTGGGTCAGGCAGTGGATAAGAACCCGCAGCTGGCCCGGGAGATCGTACAGCGCGGGCATGAGGCGGCGGCACACGGCAA
The DNA here is from genome assembly GCA_966211765.1 of uncultured Paraflavitalea sp. Classification (GTDB taxonomy): domain Bacteria; phylum Bacteroidota; class Bacteroidia; order Chitinophagales; family Chitinophagaceae; genus Paraflavitalea. The sequence goes on along the minus strand of CBIHOV010000016.1, from coordinate 73,294 downwards.
ACAATGGAGCTGGCAATACCAATTGTCCAAAGCCGAAGAACGGGCCTGGATACAAAGCGTGCAACAAAGTATTCTCAAGGCGACAGGCACTACACCGAGCGGATATGATTGTTACTGGATGAGGGGCAGTGTGCATACGCTGGGCCTGCTGCAGGAACTTGGTTTTATGTATCACAACAATGACCTGAGCCGCGACGAGCCTTATGTACAGGACCTGAACGGAAAACCATTTGTGACGATGCCTTATACGATCCATATGAATGATATTGGTTCTTATGATTTTCCCGGCTTTTCGCCGCAGGATTATGAGCAGCAACTAAAGGATGAGTTTGATCAGTTGTACGAGGAAGGCGCTGTGCGGCGGCGTATGATGCTGATCAGTTTTCATGACCGGATATCGGGTCATGCTTCGCGGGTGCGGGTGATCGAAAGATTCCTTCGGTATGCGCAGCAGCATGAAGGGGTATGGTTTGCCCGGAAAGATGAGCTGGCTCAATATGCACTGGCAACTCCGGCTATTACGCCGAAGGTGGTACGGGAGGTGGCTGAGAAAAGCGGATTGGCGGGGAATACGAATCTATAATTCAAACTTACAATCATGAAAAAACTTAGTTTATTAATTGTGCTTGTTATCTGTGGCTGGTCGCTGCGTGCACAGGCAGGCGCCGCAGGCAGCACTCACCCGGTGGTACATACGGTATTGTTTCAATTCAAGGCAGATGCCAGCGCTGAGCAGGTTGCCAGGCTGCTGAATAAGATCAGTCGGCTTAACAAAACGATCCCGGGTATTCTGCAGGTTAGCTGTGGACAGAATTTTTCTGAAAGATCGAAGGGCTATACGCACGGTGTAGTGATGACCTTTTCCAATGAGGCCGCTTTGAAAAGTTTTTATGTACATCCGGAACACCAGCGGCTCATCCGGGAGCACATCAAACCGATACTGGCAGATATGATCGTAGTGGATTATGAACAAATACAATAATATTTTATGAATAGGATACAGCATACAGCCCTTGTAGTGGGCGCAAACGGTGTAATTGGCACCAACCTGGTAGAGCATCTTTTGTCATTGGGAAACTGGGAGGTGATCGGCCTTTCACGGAAGGGCGGCAAGGGTCAACCGGGCCTGCAACATATTGCAGTAGACCTGCTGGATGCGGCGCAGAGTAAAGAGCAATTGTCGCATTTGACTGGAGTGACGCATATTTTCTATTCGGCTTACCAGGATCGTCCCAGCTGGGCAGAACTGGTGGCTCCCAACCTGGCGATGCTGGTGAACGTGGTGGAGGCTGTAGAGCCGATCGCCAGTGACTTGCAACATATCAGCCTGATGCAGGGCTATAAAGTGTATGGAGCTCACCTGGGGCCTTTTAAAACACCGGCGAAGGAAAGCGATGCGGGTCATATGCCGCCTGAATTCAATGTGGACCAGCAACAATATTTAGAACGAAAGCAAGTGGGTAAAAACTGGAGCTGGTCGGCTATTCGTCCTTCGGTAGTCGGCGGTACGGCTTTGGGCAACCCCATGAATCTTGCCCTCAGTATTGCCCTGTATGCTTCCCTCTCCAAAGAGCTTGGCCTGCCTTTGCGTTTTCCTGGTAAACCGGGGGCTTATGACAAGTTGATGGAAATGACGGATGCTGGTTTGCTGGCCAAGGCCACGGTGTGGGCAGCTACCAACCCTGCTGCTGCCAACCAGGCGTTTAATATTACGAATGGTGATCTTTTCCGGTGGAATGAATTGTGGCCTAAACTGGCTAAATATTTCGGATTGGAAATAGCTCCACCACTGCATATGCCTTTGCAAACGGTAATGGCCGACAAGGCGCCGCTGTGGCAGGACATGCAGGAGCGATATGGGTTGGCGCCCCATTCCTATGCGCAATTATCAAACTGGGGATTTGGGGATTTTGTGTTTTCCTGGGACTACGACTTTTTTGCTGATGGCAGCAAAGCGAGGCGGATGGGCTTTCATGAGTATGTAGATACGGAGGAGATGTTTTATGCCTTATTTGATGAATTGAGGGAGCGGAAGGTAATACCCTAATAGTTAGTTGGAACCTTTAGCGGCCTGTCACCAGGTTTGGTGATAGGCCGCTTTTTCTTTTCATGGTACATTGTACTTTATGAAAGAAACTTCTATGAGTAGTGCCGTTGCGACTGTTGAGGAAAAGGTGCTGGTACCGGCTGCCCAGTCGGAAAAACCAAAGCGCCTTGCTTCTATAGATCTTTTGAGGGGCATTGTAATGATCATTATGGCCCTCGATCATGTACGTGATTATTTTCACAACGGTGCGTTCCTGTTTAATCCTGAGGACCTTTCCCAAACCAATGTCCCGCTTTTCTTTACCCGGTGGATAACGCATTATTGTGCGCCGGTATTTGTATTGTTGGCCGGTGTTTCAGCCAATCTGTATGGCGCCCCTAAAAGCAGGAAAGAACTGTCTTTTTTCCTGTTGACAAGGGGCTTGTGGCTGGTGCTGGTAGAGCTTTTTATTGTTTCGCTGTTCCGGACCTTCAATCCTTATTATACCTATCAAAGTTTACAGGTAATATGGGCCATCGGGATCAGCATGATCGTTTTATCGGCCATGATCCATGCCAACTGGTATATTATTCTGGTGACGGGCATTGTGCTGGTGGCGGGCCATAACCTGCTGGACAATATACACCTGCACAACTTTTTCTGGGCTTTGCTGCATGAGAAGGGCTATTTTACTTTTGGTGACCTGTTGGTCCATGTGCACTATCCTTTGCTGCCCTGGATCGGACTAATGTTGCTGGGATATTGTTTGGGCAATGTTTATGCACGGGGATATGCTCCGGAAAGGAGAAAGATGATGCTGCTTGTGATTGGATTGGGGGCCGTTGCCCTTTTTATTCTCTTACGGCTCGGCAATTTGTATGGCGACCCTTCTGACTGGTCGGTGCAAAAAAATCCAGTCTTCAGTATGCTCTCCTTTTTGAATGTGACCAAATACCCCCCTTCCCTGCTTTATGTATTAATGACTATTGGACCCGGATTGATCTTTCTTGCTTTTGCTGAGCGACCACTCAATGCCTGGACAGCCAGGATCGCAGTGTTTGGCCGGGTGCCTATGTTTTATTACCTGGCGCATATTTTACTGATCCATGTGCTGGCATGTATTGGCGTGGTGATACAGGGCCATCCATTGGGGGATATGGTATTGAATAGCAGTGTACAATCGAAACCTGCATTGAAAGGATATGGATTTGATCTGCCTGTCGTTTATGGGATATGGGTATTGGTGCTGCTTATTTTGTATCCCTTGTGTAAATGGTTTGACAACTACAAACGGACCCATCAATCCACCAGGAGATGGCTGAGCTATTTATAGGTGTAAAAACGGTATTGATTGACTTTTTTTATTGGTAACTTTCAATAGCCCCAGCTCCCTGTTCCCGTAGTTATTCTGTTATGCCGAAACTAAACTGATCGTATGTGCCGGATAATAAGCTATAACACAGGCAGGTGTTTCGTGTTCTTATTCCTCACTGCTATCGCTACCCATACGGAAGGTCAACATGGTGCACGTGTATTTAACAATAATGTGGCGCCTGTGCTGGACGCTCAAAAGGGCGGGAGTCTTTTTAAGGCCACCTGTATCTTCGGGATCAAGAAGGGATATTCTATTGGATTGGGTTATGGGATCTGGAAAGCCAATCCATCGCTGCAATACTCGTTGAATACGGGTTTACAATGGCGGGGGGAGAAAGCTTTCCTGGGGAATTACCGGAATGGCGCTGTTCCTAACGACAGCCGCTCGAAGAGTCAACTGGTATTCAGTTTCTCTCCGATGCTTACGGTCAATTTTGCCAAAGAAAGATATGTATACCAGGAATTGGAACCTTTTTACATGGGGACGGCAAACGCGGTATTCTGCAACTATAAGTATTCTCTGACGCTGGGCACTACCTTTACGGCCTCTCCCCGGGGCACTTATAAAAATGTGTCTACGATCCGCAACCGAACGCAGCAGGATTTTATGCTCAGCCTTAACTTCCGGAATTTCAATTTTACGATGTACGATGATTACTTTCCCTTTTTTACGACGATCCTGCAATTGGGTGACAATTGGGACCGGTTCTTTACAGGGGGCGGCTTTGTGCGGTACCGGTTTAATGATATGTATACCTTGCATGTTTTTTCGGAGGTGTATACGGGGTTGAACAGGGCGAATCCATTTGTAGCACCGGATATCATTTCTTACCGGAGTAAGGGAAAGAAATGGAAACTGAAGAATTATGCCAGCCAGAATGCGGGGCAGGAATATTTCAATACATCATGGCTCATCGCGAAACTTACTTATACGGGACCACAAATACCGGATGACAAACCGGGTGTTTACCTGCCTAATTTTAGTGTGTTGGTTGGAACATCTGCTCCCTGGACGATGTTCTCCCAGAATTTTATCCATTCGCTGATCGGTTATGATCCAAAGAATAAGCTGCAGCTGCATTATTTCAGGCACCGGTCTTCCGTGCCGGGCAACCTGGAGGCGGGTGGAAAAAGTGGCTGGTCGATGAACTGGAAAAGTCTTTTTGTTGGTGGTGGCGTAGATGCTAATATTTCCATGCCTTAAAATAGCTGTTATGAAAATGATGATCGTTCTATTGGTCCTGGTTGCTGGTGAAGGTGTATTCCAGGAGGTGCATGGGCAGGACCGAACTGTGATTGCTGGCAGACTGGAATATATCGGTCGTGTGCTGGACTCGGTGTTTTTTGTGAGTCGCTTTGAGTCGGTGGAAACGCCTTGCTTGTGTATTGATGAACTGGATAGTTCGGTGGCCTATCCTAAAAGAAAGATCATTAATTCGGACTATAAGCTGCAACTGGCCAAGAAAAATAAGTTTGATTCTTCCGGGGTCAAATGCCTCAGTGAACATGTGGCGCGGTATATGAAGTTCAGGGTAAACAGCATCAATATAGACTCGCAGGTCATTGCAGGTACGGTTGAAACAACCTATGCTTATCCTGCCAGCAGTCTGATCCAGTTTCTGGGCGCTACTTATGGCCTCGCAAACAAGGGGGATCGTTTCTTTGGCAAGCTGATCAAGCTACGCGGCCGGTTCAGGTTGTATTCCGCCAATGAAAAGTATCGCGTTCAGCTGGTGTTAACGGATCCGCCTTACGATGATAAGGATACTTATTTGGGTTACCTGGAAATTGTGCAGGACGCTTTTCGTGAACGGCCTGAAACGGTATTTCAATTAAACTTTGACCTGATGAGTATTGAAAAGGGGGATAAGAACAACAAGATCGGGGAACGATTTACCGCTACCAGTCATGTGCATGAAATGCAGTATTATACGGTGTTGGCCTATCATGTGTTGAAGCATGAGGGGTCAACAGATGTATGGTTGAAAGCAAATGCGATCTGGCTGGATAATTTTCTAAAGAATCCGGAATGCGGTGCCTGTAAGCCGGTATATACCGCAGCGAAATATATGGTGGCACATGGTGTGGGCGCTTTGCCCAATACAAGTCCGGTGCCTGCTCACTGACCTGTTAATTGGGTATCATGCCATGTGGATCGATGACGAATTTTTTAGCAGCGCCTTTATCGAAATCGCGGTATCCGCGAGGGGCATCTTTGAGTGTGATCACTTCAACATTGACAGCTTTTGCAATCTGTATCTTATCGAAGAGGATAGCGTTCATCAGCTGCCGGTGGTATTTCATAACAGGGCACTGGCCGGTATAGAAGCTGTGTGACTTGGCCCAGCCCAGACCGATGCGGATACGCAGGCTTCCTTCTTTGGCAGCATCATCTTTGGCGCCGGGATCGCCGGTTACATAGAGACCGGGTATGCCAATGGCGCCACCTGCGCGCGTAATAGCCATGGCGGTATTGAGTACAATGGCAGGCTGTTCGGTAGTGGTGTCAGCGCCATGTCCACGGGCCTCAAAGCCCACACAATCTACAAAGCTATCGACTTCGGGGGAGCCGGTGATGGCTGCAATGGCATCGGGCAAGGGCGTCTTTTGGCGGAGGTCGATGGTTTCGCAACCAAAGCTCTGTGCCTGTTGCAGCCTTTCCTGGATCATATCGCCCACTATCACAACGGCAGCGCCAAGGAGGTGGCAGGAAGCTGCGCAGGCGAGCCCTACAGGTCCTGCTCCTGCTACGTATACGATGGACCCGGGCGCCACGCCTGCTGTTACAGCTCCATGATATCCAGTGGGAAAGATATCCGACAAAAGGGTGAGGTCTTTGATCTTACTCATGGCCTGATCCTTATCGGGGAATTTCAGCAAATTGAAATCGGCATAGGGTACCATTACGTACTCGGCTTGTCCGCCTACCCAACCTCCCATATCCACATAGCCATAAGCGGCGCCGGGCCGCGATGGATTTACATTAAGACAGATGCCGGTTTGACCCGCCTTACAATTGCGGCAGCGGCCACAGGCGATATTAAAGGGCACTGATACAAGATCGCCCACTTTTATAAACTCTACATCGCGGCCTGCTTCGAGTACGAGGCCTGTGATCTCATGGCCCAGTACCAATCCTGCAGGGGCTGTGGTGCGGCCTCTCACCATGTGTTGATCGCTGCCGCAGATATTGGTGGACACAATTTTGAGGATGACACCGTGTTCACATTTCCGGTTACCCAATTGAAGCTTGGGGTATTCGATCTCCTGTATAGCTACTTCTCCTGGTTTGATGTAGGCTACGCCGTGGTTCTGGCACATAGTAATTTGTTTTTCGGTATGGCAAGAATTGTTACAAGGCGTTAAAAGTAGACCCTCCTGCAGGCAAGGGAGGTTACTTTATTATTGAAAAAGTAAACAATATTGCTGTGAGAATACAGAATGTAGAATACAGAATACGGAAGGAATACAGGGGTAAGGCTGATCTCCAGGGTATAAATATGGCTGCATACGGAATCTTCCTGGCATGTTTGCCCCAGGGTTAAAAAGCTGTTTGCGTTTAGCTATTTCACTTTGTCGTAGTGGAGGTGGAATACCCTGCCGGCATTTACTTCGAAGGCGATGGGCTTTCCTTTTTTGTCGCGGAGGAAACGGATATGGCTCATCCACCAATGGGGCGTGGTGAACTGATCGGGCGCGATGTTCTTAAGGAGTACCGTGGCATACTTGTGGTGCTCCAGGGAGAGCTGCCCCTCCTTAAAAGTGATGTAATAAAAAGCTTCTGTTTCGGGACTGAAGTATTTGCCTGCAAACTCTTCTGTGATGGTTTGTGCGGTGGCCGGCTGGCGCTTCAGGAATTGTATGGTATTGGGCAGTTCTATGTTAATTGCTGTGATGGAATCGGCTTTGCCGTTCTTGTCATCGAATATGTATACGGCTCCCCCGGGTGTTTTGTACCGGTTATTGTCTGGTTGTATAAGTTTTAGTTCGGCTGTAAATCCATTGGGATTGCGTCTGTTGAGGACTCCTTTTTGCCAAATGAATTCTGCCAGGTCGCCGCGTTCTGAATAGAACCTGCCTGTCATTTTTTTAAGGAGGGTGCTGTCGGTGAAATAAGTGTCTGCAGGTTTGGGCTCTTCTTTGGTATCGGTAATCAATACATCGGCTATGAGGTTGGTCAACCGGCCTACATCGGCTGAGCCGAAATTGCTAAATACGATAATGCCGAGGTCTTTTTCGGGAAAGCGGGCGGCGTTGGAACGGAAACCTGCATCTGCGCCACCATGGCTGATCTGTTGCCAGCCCTTGTATTTACCTATATTGAGTGCAAATGCATAATTGAGTTTTCTGCCATCATTCAATACGCCCTGCTGGTACATTTTTTCTACTAGGTCTTTCCCTCCTACTGTGCCTGTTTCGTAATTGCTGAGCCATTTTGCTTCATCGAGGACGGTGGTGAACAAACTGGTGGCGCCTACGGTGGAATAACTGAGTACGGCATGCTGGTACTTTCCGGCGCGTAGGAAATTGTAGGAATAGGCACGGCCGGGAACGATCTCCTGGTAGTTGTCGTGAAAGTGGGTATCATTCATACCCAGTGGTTTGAAAATGTTCTTTTCAGCATATTGTCGGAGGGTGAGTCCGCTTGCTTTTTGTACAATTTCGGCCAGCAGCGTATAGCCGGTATTGCAATAGAGCCATTCTTCGCCGGGGTTAAAATTCAGGGCTTTTTGTTTGGCCACCAGTTTGATGATGTGATCCTGTGTAATGACATCATCGAGTTGCCAGCCGGCATTGGCGAGCAATTGCCATTGGTCGCGCAGGCCGCTAGTATGGTAGATGAGTTGGCGAATGGTGATCTTCTGGCCAAAATCGGGTACCCAGGTAAGGTGCTTGTGGATATCATCGTCGAGGGTGAGCTTGCCTTCTTTTTCGAGTAACAGGATACAAAATGCAACGTATTGTTTGGATTCGGAAGCTATATGGAATATGGTATTGGGGCTGACGGGAATGGCATACTCCAGGTTGGCCATTCCATATCCTTTCTGAAACACTACGGCCCCATTCTTTGTGACGGCAACTGCACAGCCGGGTGAAGCGGGGGTATATAATTTAAAGATGGAATCTATCTTACTGGTCAGCGAGTCAGGTAAGTTTTGGGCCACGAGGCTGGCCGGAATGAGGAGGCAGATAAGGAGGTGTTTCATGAGGGAGAAGTTAGTGATTTTTTTTGAGGATTTACCTGGAGCACAAGTACCCTGCCTCAGAAGGCCAACCCTGCATACTTGCGCTAGAATTAGCTGTTGGGAATGTGCTGCAGGCTGTTGGGTGAACCTGGGGCCGAAATGCTGTTTTTGGAATAACTTAGTGTATTGAGCCATGAATTTAAAACAAGGAGAATATTGGGGAAAGAAGTTGCAGGCAAATGAAAACAGCCTTTTTCATTTGTGCATTACGGACTATGACCCTTTCAAGGTGATCGATAAACATTATCATGACAATGCCTACGTGAGCATCCTGATCAACGGCCATTATATGGAAAGAGACAAGGGGCAAAGTCATGCTATCCAGGCCGGCGATGTATTGTTGAGACCTGCAGGTTATACGCATCAGAATGAATTCAGGCAGGCTGGCGGCAAGTGCTTCAATATTGAATTTAAAGCGGGTTGGGAAAAAGAGTTTGAAATGCCACTACAGCTGCCAGATAAATTTCATCACTATCCCGCCGGTGCGTTTCCCTCCCTGTATAAGTTGTTGGTGAATTTTAGATCCGGGGGCACAGAAGACCTGGGTTTTGAACTGATCAGTGATTGGCTTTTTGAGCTTAACCAGGTTTCCCTGGCCAGGGGAACGCAGCCGTGGATTGACCAAGTAACGGGTATCCTGGACAATGAGTTGGAGGTGTTTCATTCGTTGGATGCTCTTTCGGGCCGGGTAAATGTTCATCCTGTCTATATGGCCAGGGCCTTTAAAGAAAGGAAGGGTGTGACAATCGGAGAGTATCAACTGAAGGTCAAAGTTTCACGGGCCCTTTTCCTATTGCTGCATTCGGATCTTTCCATCAGCGATATTGCGTTCAGGAATGGTTTTTATGATGACCCTCATTTTGTTCGCTCGTTTAAGTCTGTTTATAAAATAGCCCCGCAAAAGTTCAGGATTTTGGTGAAAAGTTAATCTGATACAATTGGTTTCGGTGTTTAGGGGCGTTCTTTACAACAAAAAAGCGCCATGGGCATCTGTAAGCTGACCAATGTATTGGTATTGCTGGGTTTTATGGGTCTACTCCCCTCCTCTTCTGCTGCACAGCCTGTTCAAAGTGACAGTATCAAGCCTGATTATAAGACCATTTTCGGCTATTGCCTGGATGGCCGTGTGGGTGCTGCCCTTCCCTTACTTTCCTGGGACAACGAAAAAAAGGTATCGGCCAAAGATGCGCAGTTCAAAGAAGCGTTTGAACGGCGGTTTAAGTTTGGGGTAGACAGCAGTGATTTCCTGTCGTCCAAACGATCTGCTATTGATCCCCTATTGGCGATCTTTCATCAATATTGGCGGGCCTCGCTGCTGGACGCTTCGACCAAATATGAACCGGGTTTTTTGTCCCAGGTAAAAGCATTTCTTAGCAATGCCCTTCCTGCCAGGAAGAGTCAGCCGATTGAGGATGACAGTGTGGATGTTTATTTCCAACAATATATTGCCAGCAAAGGGCTGCACGCCACCAATGGTATTGGAAGAACCGGCCGGTTGTATGATCTACTGGTATGGCGGACTGAAAAAGACACGACTTATTCCTTTACGGTTAATAATGACCGGTTGACTGTAAAGGTGGTATTCATGGACGATTTTATTACGCTGGGCTGGGAGGAATATGCCACGCTTGGTAAATTGTATCCCGGTGGTTGGGCTACTGACGAAGCATTGTTTTGTGTACGCAAGGCTTATGATCTGACGAGTGAGCGTTTTACTATTAGTTACCTGGCTCATGAAGGCAGGCATTTTGATGATTATCGGTTGTTTCCCAAGCTTAAAAGCAGTGCAGACCTGGAGTACCGGGCCAAGCTTACTGAATTAAGTCTGGCAAATCAAAGTCTTTACCAGTTGATCGAATTCTTTATCATGAATGCGAATTATGATAGCGAGAATGGTCATTCTGTTGCCAATTATTGTGCGATCAGGGATCTTTCGAAGGCTGTGTTTGGTCGTGCGTTTGAAAAAGATATGCAGCAATGGAAGAGTACACCTGTTTCCCGCATCAACGCGGCTGCGTATAAGGCGTTGGAGGAAAATACGAAAGCGCTGCAGGCGATTGGACCGGGCGTGGAGAAGTATTTGAAGAAGTAGAATACAGCATTTAGAATACAGAATACAGAAGGAATACAGGGGAAGTAGCTATTAGGTATTAGGTATTTCTGCTGGCATGTTGTGTGTAGCTGCAAGTCTCTTACGGTAAAATTACACTCCTTTTTATAATTGGGTTTCCAGGTATTGCTGCAGCTTTTTGGTGGCAGAGTGAGCGAGACCAATATTCAGGTGGTTTTTCCTGCGTGTAATATAATTGGCTGTCGGTTGAACGTTGGCGAGTATTTTATTTTGGTCAATGTAGAAACGAAGGTCTATTCTTATGAACAGTCGGTTGCGGTAGGTAATGCTGTGGTAATTACCTTCAGAATAGCGCCAGACCACATTCAGGCCGGTTGTATAGTTTTCGATGATGGTAGTCTTTTCCTGAATTGTTTTTGGTGAATCAAATTGGTGGATGCGATGGGCCTTCTTCCTACACCAGATACCATAGGCGATGAGCAGGACGTACAATGCTGGTAGCAATAATAATTTCCAGGGTCTATGAGCCTGGAATCCCCAGGCATGCACCAGCAACGCTACAAACACGCAAAGAACCACGGTCAATAATAGCCAGGTGGTCCATTTAGAGGTCCTGAATTCGGGACCATAGATTCCCTTTATCTTTTGTTGAAAGGAGCTTGCAGTCATGCGTGGTTGAACTGTATTGGTTGTACAGTTAGTCGCGGCCGTACCTGAATATTACGAACTGCGGGCAGCTGTTTTGGGTAGATCATCTATCTGTAGACGCTTTTTTGGGCACAATGCCTTCATTCCCCCAATAAGCGGGACGTTGCCGGTAGGTGAATTCCCTTAGTGAAGCTAGTGTGAATTACCGAAAGGGAGTGGAAACAGGTCAATGTGTTTGTTTGGCAGGCAGAATGGGTGCAATTTTACAGTGCAAACGCTTTAAGATCCAAATCCGTTAAAGTCCAGTAAGTCATCCATATCCAACAGATTACCGATCACCCCCTGACCGAATTAGTTCTGTAAATAGTGCACCTGTGTCTTATCTCTGATCACAACAGTAAATTTATCGTAGAAGATCATTACCCTCTGGCTAGTAGCCGGAGGGTTTTTGTTTTGTCTACAGCGATCTGTCAGGATTTGACTTTACAAGCAGTGCTCACTGATGTCTGTTAGTTGATGTGTCACTGTACACGGGGGCACTATACCTGGTGAGTTTTTCCAGATATGTTCCCAGTTCATCCCTCACCCACGCGGTGGAAGACATATAAACTACAGTACCATCGTCAACAGTCTGTTGAATCTTCATTTCAAGGGTATCTCTCGTGGATGTGATCAAGATCATTTTGGTTTCCCAAATCCTGACAGGATGGCTAGGGGTATATATCTCTACTTTATGCAATAATTGAGCTATACGCTCTATATCTTTTTTACCAGACAGGTGTATGTCCTTGCCCACTAAATTGACCTTCCAGTTGGGTGTAGATGGCTGTAGTTGAATTTCTGTAATTTCCTTGTCTTTCAATGCTGCAATGGCGTTCCAGGAGCCCCAGATTGATCCTTTCAACAGGAATTGGCCGGCAAAAGCCAATATGACCAATGCAAAGAGTATCCAATTGAGGGGAGTACTGCGGAGTTTCCTTCCTAATAAGTAGGCAACAACCAATACGAGGAACAGTATCCAAAGTTTGATGTGATCACTCATGTGTTTTCTTTATCGGTTGTTGATGGAGGATGAAATTACAGAAGTTTGTATGAATTTGTGTGAAGAAGGTGTTAGGGAAACAGCTATGAGCTGCGAGCCGTTCCGCAGGGCGTGACAAGTTTTGCTTCGAAAGGATTGCCCCTATGGGGCAAAAGAATTTGTGAGCGTTCTTTTCTACAAGGCTTTAGCCCCTAAAGGGGCAGAATACCTTTTGATATGATTTATAGAATGCAAGGGGGAGAAAATAAACGCCTCCTGTCAGGTGATTGACAGGAGGCGTTTTACTATAAATGCTATGCTTTCTACTTATTTCTGTGGGTGGATGGGCTGGATGGTGCCATCCTCGTTGTATTTCAGTTCGGTGACCTTCACGTTGCGGAGGTGGGTCTTGCCAGACAGTTGTACATCGTGGTAGAACAGGAACCATTTACCATCCTTCTCAATGATGGAATGGTGGTTGGTCCAGCCTTCCACAGGATAGAGAAAGATACCCTTGTAAGTAAAGGGACCATAGGGATTGTCGCCGATAGCATATACCAGGTTGTGGCTATCCCCCGTGGAATATGAGAAATAGTACTTGCCCTTGTATTTGTGCAGCCAGGCAGCTTCGAAGAAGCGCTTGTCATTGTTGCTTTCCTTAAACAGGTTACCGGCGCTATCGAGGATCTTTATTTCCTTCACTGGTTCAGCCAGGGACTTCATATCTGCAGACAGGCGTGCCATGCGTGGCAGGATAGCTTGTTCATCGGGCTTGCGCAATTTACCGGCGGAATCGTATTTGTTGTTGTTCCAGCGCTGGAGTTGTCCACCCCAGATACCACCGAAATACATGTAATACTTACCATCGTCGTCTTTAAAGATGGTAGGATCTATGGAATAAGCTCCCTTGATGGGTTCTTTCTCTGCTACAAAAGGTCCTTCCGGCTTTGCACTGGTAGCCACCCCTATCCTGAATACATCCTGCTTGTCTTTCACCGGGAAATACAAATAGTAAGTACCGTTGGCAAAGGCTGCATCGGGGGCCCAAAGCTGACGGCCTGCCCAGGGGATATTTTTGATATCGAGGGCAACGCCATGATCTGTAACGGGACCGCCTACGGCATCCATTGACAGGATATGGTAATCCATCATGTTGAAATGATCGCCGTTGTCGTTCTCGGGGGTACCGGTAGCGGTATCATGCGAGGGGTAGACATAGATGCGGCCATTAAAGACATGCGCAGAAGGATCGGCGGTGTAAATATGGCTGACCAGGGGCTGTGACAGGTAGCGGTCCATGCCGGTGGAATCGGTGGGCATGGGCTTGGCGTCGGCCTTTTCAGGCTCTGTATGACCGCTGTCGTTGCAACTGGTGATGGCAAGGGCTGCTGAAACAGCCAGGGGTAAAATCGTTAACTTTTTCATCTTTACAGGTAATTGTTGATGATGTTTTCGATGTATTCCTGTTTGCCGCTGCGCGTGGCTGGCTCACCGTTCTTGATTGCATAAGCGCGGAGGTCTTCCAGGGTTGACTGACCAGCTTCGAAGGCTTTGGCTTCTGCACTGTCGTAGGAGGCGTAGCGATCCTGACGGATCTTTTTGTAAGCGCTTTTCTGCAGAATGGTATCGGCAGTAATAAGTGCGCGTGCAAAAGTATCTATGCCGCCGATGTGTGCGTGGAAGAGGTCTTCGAGGTCGGTAGAATTGCGGCGGATCTTGGCGTCGAAGTTGATGCCGCCACCTTTAAAGCCACCACCTTCGAGAATGATGAGCATGGTCTCAGTGAGTTCATTAAGATTGGTGGGGAACTGGTCGGTATCCCAGCCATTCTGGTAATCGCCGCGGTTGGCATCCATGGAGCCGAGTAAACCTGCATCTACGGCCACCTGGAGCTCATGCTGGAAGGTATGACCAGCCAGGGTGGCGTGGTTAACTTCGAGGTTGAGCTTAAAGTCGTTGAGGAGGTCGTACTGGCGCAGGAAGCCTATTACGGTCTCTGCGTCGTAATCATATTGGTGTTTGGTGGGCTCGCAGGGTTTGGGCTCGATGAAGAAGGTGCCTTTGAAGCCATTCTTCCTTGCGTAGTCTTTGGCTGCATGGAGGAAGCGGGCAAGGTGTTCTTTTTCTTTCTTCATGTTGGTGTTGAGGAGGCTCATGTAGCCTTCGCGGCCACCCCAGAATACATAGTTCTCACCACCGAGTGCAATGGTAGCATCGAGGGCTGCTTTCACCTGTGCTGCGGCATGTGTGAGGACGTGGAAATCGGGGTTGGTAGCCGCGCCGTTCATGTAGCGGCGATTGGAGAAGAGGTTGGCAGTGCCCCAAAGGAGCTTTACGCCACTGGCGGCCTGTTTTTCCTTCAAATACTGTGTGAGGGCATCGAGCCTTTTATCATTGTCGTTGACGTCGTTGGTATACTCTACTACATCGACATCGTGGAAGCAATAATAAGGCAGACCGAGTTTGGTAATGAATTCGAAGGCGGCATCAGCTTTGTCTTTGGCTTTTTCGATGGGGGCTTTTTTTACATCCCAGGGAAAGAGGTGGGTGGCTTCTCCGAAGGGATCGGCACCTGAACCGCAGAATGAGTGCCAATAGGCTACGGCGAAGCGGAGCCAGTCTTTCATGGGTTTGCCGGCTACGACCTTTGTTTCATCATACCAGCGGTAGGCCAATGGATTGTCGGATTGCAAGCCTTCATACTTAATGGCGGGAATTCCTTTGAAGAATTCGGTAGCACCTGTCACAATTTTCATATAATCGTTTTTATGTTTTTACGCGTACTGCAAATATTGGCCGATCCGGCGCTCTTTACAACCGCTAAACTGAAAAGAAAATATGCTATCTTATCAAATGTGGGTACATTTATGGCAAAAGACTGATAAAATCCTTTCTATTTACTTGTGAAGACGCTTATTCAAAAAGTGGAGCCGGATGCGAACCAGAGCTTTGCGTGCCGGATATATGAGACGCCTCATTTTGAGACGAACTGGCATAAGCACCCGGAGTATGAACTGATCACTATCCTTAAAGGCCATGGCACGGCGCTGATCGGTGACCATGTATGTGATTACAAAGTGCATGATGTTTTTTTTATTGCGGGCAACCTGCCGCATTGGTTCCGGAAGCATCATCCTTCGATGGTGTGTTCGGTACTGGTGGTGCATTTTACGGGTGATTGCTGGGGCCCTGGCTTTTTACAAATGCCGGAGATGAAGGCGATCCAAACTTTGCTGAAGAAGAACAACGGTCTGCTGTTGCAAAAGCGACTGAAGAAAGCAGTGGCGCCGGCTATGCATGAAGTGCATGAAGCCCGGGGCATTGATAAGCTGCTGCAATTGTTTCAATGTCTGCATACAATAGGAACCTCCACACAATATAAAATACTGACAGAAGATTTTCACGACCCGGCAGTGGCGGTAAACCCGGCAATTGAAAAGATCATCGACTATTCGTTCAAGCATTTCCTGGAGCCGGTCACGCTGGAGGAAATTGCTGCGGTGGCCAATATGACCATTCCTACCTTTTGCCGTTTCTTCAAGAAGAATATCAAGAAGACCTATTTTGATTTTATCAGGGACTTGCGGATTATTCATGCCTGCAAGCTACTGACGAGTACAAGCAAGCCGATCCTGGAAGTGTGTTATGAAAGTGGGTACAAGAGCTGGGCGCATTTCAGCAAGCAGTTCAAGGAGGTGAAGGCGCAGACGCCCAGTGAGTATCGAAAGCAGTTTATTTAGCCGGCAATCGGTCCCGCCATTCGGCGGGAAGAATCGGCAATGCGTTTGCTTCGATAACAGATTTCTGACTCCGCTGCGCTCCATTTGAAATGACAAGCTGGTGAGTGATCAGTTATAAATGATGGTATTGGCTGCGCCGCCTATGCCGTAGGGAGTAAAGTTGGGGTCAGTGGTGAGCAGGAGCTTGTCGCAGCGGGGGAAGTATTGTGACTGGTCAAATATTTCGATCTTATTGTTGCCGGCGGGCAGGTAGAAGCGGCCGCCGTTTTCCCAATCATACCCGTTGGTGCGATGATCGCCGAAAGTCTGGCTTGCTTCGGACCCATTGATAAGCACTTTAAATTTGCGGGTACCGGATGAGGTGGTATAGTCGCGTGAACGGACCCATAAAGTATAGGTGGCGGCGGAATCGACCTTGATCGTGGTGGAGGCGGTGAGGGACGCGCGATCGCGGTCTGGCAGGAAGCTGGTTTGTCCCTTTATTACTTTGGCGCCACTATCCCACTCTTTTGTCCAGCTACCCAATTGTGTGAAGGCTTCGGCTTCTATCCACAGATCGCGTCCCTTCGACCGGGTGGCGCCTCTTAGTGTATCGAGTTGGCGCAGGAAGCCCGCTTTGCGGATGGCGTACTGTTGTGGTGTTATGTTATAACAACGTAGGTAGTCGAAGAAGACGGCACCGGAGTCGGTGGCATCAGGTTTAGTGGCAATGGTAGTGAGCCAAAGGTAAAAATCGTGGGCAGGGAGATCGCGGGTGTTAACGGTCTTCAGGAGGTTGCCGTTGAAAAAATAGTTGAGGTAATCGGGTGTGTATTCGAAACCGAAGGTATTGAATGAGGTGTTGAGGTTGGGTGTGGTGGTGTGGTAATCCCTGTTGATGTTGCCGTGCATGGGCGCCCATTCAATAGCGCCGTAGGTAAAATAATTAGTAGCATGTGCGGGGTAATGTTCGAAGCAATCTATTTCGATGCGGCCGGGAAGGCGTTTCCAGCTGGTATCGCGATCATCGAAACCGCTTACCCAGGTTGTCCAGAAGGCTTCGTGCCAGCCATAGCTGCCGTCGAGTTTTACGCTTACTTCATAATAGCCATAACGGTGTGGCCGCTTTGTAATGATGCCGCCGCCGGTATAGGCTTTGTTTCGATAATTTTCTTTTTTCAGGTTGATGCGGACCTTCCCATTGTCTATCACCACGTTTTCTTTACGTTGGGCGCTGGTGCCGCTTCCATCGATCCTGTATTTCCATTGGGAGGTATCGAGTGTGGATGTATTGAACTCATCAGCCCATGCCAGGGTGTAGCCGGCAGGGGCCTGTGGGGAAGCGATCAGGCAGATGAGTAGGAAGCCAGAAAGGCAGACAATAGTTTTCATGTGATCGTATCGTTGTTGGCATAAAACTAGGTGTTAGCCTGGTCTGTTCATCGGGTTAGGACGGTTAAGTTTGCGCGGGAATGTTCCCAGTGTGCGGGAATGTTCCCAGAGTCGGATACAGGCGCGCGCGTGCTGGAGTCGGGGTTTGCTTTTAGGCTATAAGTTGTTGTCGATATAGTTTTTTACTTCTGCGAGCGCTTTCTGCCTGGCTGCCTTATCTCCTTCTACAAAACTGCAATCGACTGTTTTGAGCAGGATTTTGAAATTATCGCCGGTATCGTCTTTTTCTTTGATGCGGATGTAACAGGCCTCGCTGTCATCCGATCGTACAGCCCAAAGTTGAAACTGCTTATAATCTTCTATTTTATGCGCTGAAAACATGGCCTTTTTGGTAGCAGTGTTGCAATTGCCGGGCCAGGGCTATTTGTAGCAGTTAAGTGGTCATTTTCTGTTGCTTATGCATCGGGATCGACGATTTCAATGCCCAGGCCATACAGGAATGAGAGGGCTTCGGGCAGGGCAAATTTGGCGCCGGTGAGTTTGTTGGATTTGGTATCGATGGCATAATTGAGGGCGCCTACAAAGTCTGCTTTGGAGAGGATGGTATTGGAGAACAGGGCGCCACGGAAATCGGTACCTGTGAAGGTGCCCTGTGTGAGATCGCATTCGGTGAAGTCGACCTCGTCGGCGATACAATTGGTGAGGCGGATCTTTTTCAATTTCTTACCATAAAAACTCGAATAGCTCAAACGGCTGTTGGAAGCGGTGATAGAAAAGGGGTTTTCGGCATCGACCCACATAATGCCAACAGCTTTTGTATTGCGAAGGGTGATGTTTTTGAAAGCGGTGTCTTTGAACTTTAACAGGGATATATCACAATCTTCAAAGAGGCAATCTTCGAAACTGGAATCATCAAAGAAGCATTCTTTCAGGCTGCATTTGTAAAAAGTGCATTTGACGAATACCCGGTTGGATAAAATTCTTCCTTCATAACTGATGGCCTCAAATTTTTTGTTCCTGTGTACAACCTCTTCCTTGTCGCTGCTCATTCTGAAAAGTTTAAACGGTAATGCGGTGGCAAATGTATGTGTTCCTGCCGCAAGTAGTTCGGACTTGTTGCTTATGAATTGCTGCTGTGGAAAACCCAGGGGATAAATAATGGAGATTCTGTAAACTTGAGTATATTGGATGTTCGTGCAGTGTATCAAAAAATAATTATCATGGGAGCAGAAATATTGTCTGATATACCCACATCGGGTGCATATATTGAAAAGCATTTTGGGGAGCATTTCAACGGGCGGCTTTGGGTGAAATTCACGGATAATGATTTTGAAGAATGGATGGGCTGTTTTGCCAGGTCATCCTATAATGGCTTGAACCTGGTGGTGACAGACGAACTGAACAGGCTGGGATTTGTTGTTGCAGGTGGACATGGATACTTGGTCGATATCGACAAAAGAGCAATTATTGTGGAGCTTGAAGAACAGCCGGCCATAGAAAGTGCTGTCAGGACTGAGCAACCGGATTATTTCATTGCGGGGACCTACTATAGTATTTATGTGCTGAATGAAACAGGTATGGTGAAAGAGATCAGACCTGAGCAGATCGTTGATGGCATATATTTTAAAAGTCAATGCGGCAACAAGGCTATTGGAGAACTGGCTACTGCTGAAAACCAGTATGATCGCAACGTCGATTTCGAGTTTGACCTGACTACCTTTGAGCTGCAATTGAATTATAGAAAAAAAGAGGGGTTAATAAGAAGAATATGGAACCAGCTAACGAATTTGAACGGCAGGTAATCGAAGCAATACAATCAACAAGATGGGATGCGTATAACGGACCTGCGTATTACAGTCCTGAGAAGGCTGCGAATAGTTTATTGGGGTTGGTGAAACTGAGGAATGAGGCCGACAAATGGCCTGTTTATAACAGTGTTTTATCTGGCATTGGCAATAACCATGCGGGGACCTACTACCCTGCAGTTTTAAAAGCTTTACCCCTGCTTTTGCAGCTGTTAAAAAACAGTGAAGAGGAGGTGTTGCGGAATTGCACGCTCGAGATCATCACTGAACTGTATTGCAGCTTTGATCCCGATCCAGGGGCATTTACGACGTTGACAGCAACAGAACTCAGCGATTTTGTGAGGACTACCATCAAGGATAACATCCAGGGGTATGTGAGGGACGAAAGCAGGCGAAATAAGACCCTTATTGATGAACTTCTTGCCTATTTCATTTAAGAGAACAATCAGTAATACTTCGATGGCCCTGACCGGCAATGGGCACCCAACAATCGGCAACGCGGTTGCTTCGGGCACGTTTGCATGCAGGCTATACTTGCCTGTGAATTTGGAGCTGGCTCCTGGTCTGGGGTTGGGGGGTATCGGGCTGTCCGGTAAGTTTATCGCTATTTATCAACAATAGCTTAACTTTAAGGAAATGCTTGTTTTATGGATAATAAACTGTTGTACTGGATACCGGTAATAGGTTTTATCATCTGCATAGCCCGTTATGAGCAGGAGAACAGCATGAGTGTGTTTTGGTGTTATTATCAGGCGGCAATGGTCATCGGGTTTATTGCAACCGTGTCGATCCTGACGTTTTGGTAAAGAATCAAAGGGATTATGATGAATGAAACGGAGAGACCTGAATTTTGGGAATCGGCTTTTACTGAAAAGCAGGAGATGTGGGGCTTTGAATCGGCAAAGTCAGCCGTATCGACGAGAGACTTTTTTGTCCAAAAGTCAGTGAGGAATGTCCTTATTCCCGGCATTGGTTATGGGCGGAATGCGAAAATTTTCATAGACAGCGGTATGGCCGTAACAGGGATTGAAATATCCAAAACTGCTATTGAAATGGCGGCCAGGCACTATGGTACGGATATGGTCATTCATCATGGTTCTGTAACCAATATGCCCTTTGACAACTATCAATATGACGGCATATTTTGCTATGCTTTAATACATCTCCTGGATAGCGGCGAGCGGGAAAAACTCATCCATGACTGCTACCATCAACTCTCAGCTGGTGGCTATATGGTATTTACTGTTATTACGAAGGAGGCGCAGACCTATGGTCAAGGCAAATTAGTAAGCAAGGACCGTTATGAAATGTTCGGTGGCGTTAAAATGTTCTTTTATGATCTGGCATCCATTCATGCGGAGTTTGATCAGTTCGGGTTATTTGAAATCACTGAAGTAGCCGAGAATTACCCTTTCTTTCTGATCAAATGCAAAAAAGAGGGGTAAGACTGTTGTTCTTACTATAAGTTATTTAAAATCCTGCTTATATTAGGGCATTGTATTCAATAAAACAATGATACATTTCCCCTATATGGATAATTTCACCATCTCTACCCGCATGACCAATAAGGAATATGTACGTGTGATGCTTATCGGGATTTATAAAAAGCCTGTCTATATAATCGGCACCTTATTGGGGATTTATATTTTGACTACCGCCGCGCTGGGCCATTTCCATGTAATTGAATATTATTCCGATACACCCTGGTATGAAATTGCTTCAGGCGTGTTTATTTTGTTTGCTCCTATCCTCATTTTGTTGATCGCATATCAGCAGTTTATCTCCAATCCAAGTTTTAAAAATGAGATCACTTACACTTTTGGTGAAAATGGGATCGCCATTCAAGGGCTTACTTTCAAAAGTGAGATGTTGTGGACGCATATCACAAGGCATAAAGAGTTAGGGAAATTCCTGATCCTGTATCACACCAAAAAGTTTGGAAACTTTATTGATAAGACCAAGCTGACTCCAGCGCAAATAGAGTTTATTAAGACAAAGGCAGGCAAATTAGTCTCATGAAATCAACAATCACTGCTATTTTATTATTGGTAATATGGGTTTCCTGTACCAACTACGAACAACCTGGTATTGGTTTGACAGAGGCAGTCATGGCAAAGCCTGATACCTCAAAGCCTATGGTCACAACGACCTTTCAGGGAACTACACTCCCTCCTATTTTTGAGGCTGCGTTCGTACCGGGCACGAAGGTCGTACAAGGGGAAATGACCTATATTTTTTATAAGTATGATGTTGGTACGATTAAGATTGAAAGCGGAAAAATCATCGCTTCAGACCCTATTGTGATGCGGGACGCATCAGCCTTTACAGAGCATTTTCCTATTGGAAGTTTTCCTGTTCATCTTGCCTTGGCTAAAACCGATAAAGACGAAAGGGTTGCTTTCAGCCGGATTGTTTTTTCTGATATCCCGGTTGTGCATTGGGAATATGCTTTAAAGGAAGGCGAAAAGCCAATTCCTATCAAAGACACAAATATTTATTGTTATGGGGTTGATGCAGGCATTGGCTTGTTTATCGACTCGGTTGCTAATTACTATTTCAATCAAAAAAAGTTTTCTGAATGGGAAGAGGTCTTTACTGGGACCGACAAAACGATGCGCCGGGGTTATATGCATGCATTTGAGGGCCATAATTTAGCTACATTCACAACGGGATATGGTGACGGCTGTTATGCGACCTATATTGGTTTTGATAAGGAAGGACATGCCTGTCAACTGCTAACTGATTTTGGACTGGTTGCGTGGTGGAGGCTGTAATAGTGATAATCCTTATAATTAATTCTTCCAAATCTTCTTGCATGCTACGCCCTTTTTACCATATCTATTTTATTTTCTTCTTTTTGACAGTTGGTGGTGCCGGACAGGGATCAGGTAACCGTAACGATCTGGTGGGCAAGATATTCATCGGACCTGAACTGGAATACATCAAATTTATAAATGATTCGACGCTTAGGGCGTCAGTCAACCTCTACAACGATACCGCTATCTTTCGGCTGATTGGGGATACGCTGCGCATCCAACAGCGTTACATCCAGACTGATGGACAGGGCCGTAAGGATATTGTACGATATTATGACTACCTGCTCTCTGCTATCGGAAAGGACAGTTTTCTTTTGAAAGGCGAAGGTCAGGATAAATGGTTACGGTTTATGCATCTGGACCGGATCAAAGAACCGGTCGAACAGTTCTCTTTATTGAAAATATCCTTTTCAGGCCCCTGGACGAGTAGGCGTTGGGTAACGATTGATAGCCTGGGGAAGGTGACCTTTATCGATAAACCCAATATGTATAGTAAAGAGAATCCGGATGGCGACAGAAATGCTAAACGACGGTACTTTACGGGCAAACTGACGCCTGCTGCTTTTGCCCGGTTTAAAGTGCTGCTTTCTCAATCATTGCCTTCGCGGATTTACCGTTTTAGGGGATGCCCCATTGATGGAGGATATACAGATTTTGAGATCAGGATCGGGGCCAGTGTCTATACCAGCCGGGGCTGCTTTCTCACCTGGCCTCACGCCTTTCTGGCGCACTATGTATATGATATCGATGAAGAGAAGGGGTTGAAAAATATCAAGCACTATGCGTTTTAAAGAGGAGTTGGCGGTTGTGGGTCCAAAAGGTCCTGGTCGTAACGGGACCTCTTTTACCCGCCAGTATAAACCTTATTATTCCTCCTCCCACAGGATACACATAATATGCCAGCGGTAAATACTGCATACCGGTTTCCCCTTGTTTTGTGCAGGTATCCAGCCTTTCATGGTAAGTAGTTTTTTGATCAACCGGGCTTTACTGCTATCAGGTATATCGCTGTCTACAATGGTTGCATTTACCACATCACCCTTCTGGTTGATCGTTAAATTCATCGTCATTTTCGGGATCATGATGCTGTCCATTTCATAGCATTCCATGACGGTATGCATCAATTCTTTGGTATTGTATCTTTGCAATGCAGGGATGCCTCCAGGGTACGAGGCTTCTATTTCTGCCTTCTTCCAAACTGTATCGCAAAGAGAATTTTGCTGTGTGTACACAACCAGGTGGGAGATCACTAATATTGCAGCCAGTAAATACTTCACGTGTTTATTTTGAAGAGGAATAGTTTACAAGATCAAGGCCTTGCATGTAGCTGATCTTCCAGGTACCGTTCTCCTTTTTTGCTTTCATCAGGTAATTGTAATCCCCGGCAATGTTCCATTTAAAGCTTGCGCTGTTTTTTTCGACCTGGATATTGGCAAGGGTCATTCTTTCCCAATAATTATCGTCCGGAAAGTCCTGGGCGCTAAACCAGGGGTCTGCTTCATAACCTCCAATAGTGGGTAATTCTCCCTCTGGCCATACAGCGGTGCCGCTTTTTAAAGCTGTGTCTATTTGCAGCGCTATGTTTTGATAGTTCTCACAAAACTCCGTAGCGAAGAAGCCTGACCTCTTGAGCTTATTCAGGATGTTGTTGTGTTTAGTCCAATCAATGCTTTTGTATACTGTATCAGCAGGGTCAACTTTCTTTATATCAAAATCGTTCACTCCCTTGAGTGATTTTTGCTGCCATTCATAAACGTTCCTTACCAGGGTGGTGAGTGTGATACTGTCTTGGCTGATGGTGGAAAGGGCGCTGTTGTCTTTGGTCTTTAAACCGGATGCATCGGTAGAAAGTCCATTTGGATTGGAGGCATCGGTACCATTACAAGCTATAAGGGATACGATTATGCCAATGTAAAGGATTGCTGAAATAAGTTTCATGCAGTTGTCTATTTATTCCTGAAGTCTGTTGTAGGGATACACCGGTCAACAGTTTTCCATAAGATCATTTCATGTAGGTAAAGTAGAATATAATGCAACTCACAATGGTGCAAACGAGGCCGATGATTAATATCCTTTGTCCGTGGTTACGAGCCTCCTGGCTATATAATTTTACCGTATTGCCGTTTTGCAGGGTCTTTTTGGCCTGGGTAATGGCCAATCCTGCAAAGAAACCTGCCACGCTCAGGTAAACAAAATAAAGGCCGAGGATGCAGGCCAGGTATGCGAGGGCAAGATACTTGTTGTCGATCTTTGCAGGCTCAAAAGCTACAGATCCGTTTACGGGCTGGACAACTATCTCTTCCCCTGTTTTTTCTGCCAACAGCATTTTGGCTACCTGGCTATCATATCCATTCCAGCCGATGGGGTCATTGAGGTATTCCCGCAATTCTGGTGCTGTATAGGCCTGGAGGTAATGGTCGAACCCGGGCTGGGCGAAGTCGGCTTTGGCCTGTGCAGCCAGTAAGCCATGAATATCGTTGAAGCGGTTGCCGGGTACTTTTAAGGCATACATGGCTTCAATGGTTTCGCCGAGGTACACTTTGTCGAGCTGGTTGACCTCATGCTCGAGGGTATAGGGAATAGCGTGTTGTTGTAAAAGGGTAATGAGGTACTGCGCATCTTCGGGCGCATAGAATTTGGTATAGGTGGCGTATTCGGACATCATGGGGGTTAGTGGGTGTGGGCGCAAGATACAAAAAAAGCCCCTCCGGGAGGGGCTCAATCATTTTGGACGGGATCAGAATCACTTAACCTGGTTTTCAGAGAAATTGGACTGGATAATGGATCTTAAACTGTTGATCAAATGATAGGCATCTTGTTGGTCTAATAGGGTACGGATCGCCTTGTTGGCTGGTTTTACTTAGGTATTGGGTGGTCTTACCGGAATTGGATTGTTTGAAACGCTATCATTTGATTAACTAAATTAAAACTACAGATCTCAGTCTACAATGTCAATAGGAAATCTACGATGGTACAAAAAAAAGTTCTGCGGGGCAGCCGGGCTGCCAGGATTTCCCCTGTTGGCCACGGAAACAATGGCGTATTTAAAGAGCTCTACCATCTTGTCGGGCTTTGCAGCATCGACCCTGCCTTTGCCTATAGGTACAATTATTGATGAAAAACGGCCCTGCTGCTGTTATTTGCCATAGATCAAAAAGAGTAAACAATTCAATGCATAACTGATATGTATAAATGAAATAAAGTTTTTATCCCTTACTTTTAGCAAGCAATAAATCCCGGGCTTTATTGCAAAGGATGGCTCCTTTTTTCATTAATCAATTAAACTTATTTTATGCCTTTATCTATTCACCCCTCTGTGGGGGTAGCCCGGCTAGGGAATAGTCGCGAGCAATTTTTGCTTTCTCCCAATGTAACCGGAGGCTTGCCATTAGAAGCAGATATGTTCGGCAATGCGATCGGTCCTGTTATTAACTTTAAAGATGCCGCAGGGATGGTAAGGCGACAGGGACAGCCATTTGCCATTTATGATGATACCGGTAATGAAATTACGATGGAAACACCCAATGTAGCTTCGATCGAATGGACGGTACACCTGGCCAACAAGAAAGCTGCGTGGTATCAGTTCAGTGAGCAGGATGGCAATCTTCTGTTTGGCTCTACCAACAGCTATACTGCCCGGGGGGGAGTTTCGCAACGAGGAAATAGTAGGTGATACAGCCCGGCAAGCCCTGATCGTTGATCCAGGACCGCGTACTGTATCCCGCAGTAACCGCTTTGCTGCTTTTGATGCGGCCAGTGTACCATCAGGCTATCCGGCACATTTCCCCCCTGATAATGTGCTTTATGGAACACCGGTCACCACGCTCGGGAATTTAGTGGTTGATGACAAAGGCCGGGTGATCGTGTTGGGCGGTTTTGGTGATGCCGGTGGGAATGAGCCACTGATCAGCTATGGGGGCTCCAGTACCTGGAATGATGATATTTCGGATGGCCCTGTTTATTGTACCATTACCTATAGTGACGGTACTCCTGCTGTTTCCTTACAAGCCTGGGTGATCGTGGGGTCCCCGGATTTCGCCCCTGAAATTGTAAACATCTCAACCTTGAGCGACACCATGTTTGATGTAGGCGTTCGCTATTTTGCACTGGTGCCGGAAATGTATAGCGGAAATGGATGGAATTATTCATTCAGGGCCAATTATCAACGGGATATTTTGCCGATCATGAAGCGGATGGGCCAATACCAGTGGGTAGCGAATATTCAACCGATGCTGGCCTTTTGTTCGAATATTTTCGACTTCACTGATAACGGGGAGGAGAACAGGCCAAACAGGGAGAATTATTTTTCTTATTTCAGGGCCCCTAACACGGTAGGTGATGCTTCTCCAAATCAGCCATCGGGCAAGTTGTTCAAAACTGATACGGCTTATGATTTTCCGATGGTACCGCTCAATTCGGGCAGTAATTCGGTGAGTAATACCACCATCATCAAGTTCCTTGCTTTAAACGATACACAATACTTTTTACTGGGTCAGTGGGCGAATGGGTTCTTTGACAGCAATCCTGATTATGCACCTTATCCGGTGAACGCGGCTGATACAGCTGCTCCTGGCAATTGTGTGGGACTACCTATGTGCCCGGGTATTGAAGTAACCTGGAACCTCCAAAATCCTGTTATTTATTCGGCCCCATTTATCATCATGGATACGGTTGGGAAAGACGGTTATAACCTTACTGGCTTAAGCCCTTCGAGGGATGAATGTGATAGCAACGGATGTCAACCGGGAGATCTCACGAAACGGATGGCCTGTCCCTGGCAGGCAGATTTCTTCCAGTGTACAATCCAGTATGTGAATTTCACCGATCCTGCAGTGAACAAAATACCCGATGACGATGGTGAAGGATTAAAACCAAAGCCTCCTACTTATTATTCTTATTGGTGGCCGCCCCAAAGTGCGTGGGATGTACTGGTAGGTGAATTTACTGAAGCCGGACAAGCTGCCTCCAATGCTCCCGCCGGTCAGCAAATGAATTACCAGCGAGGGATCAATAATTTTGTACAGATGGTGGAGTTTTGGTTTTCGCTGGCATTTATACGTGACAGGAATGCCGGAGACCGGTCTTTCCCGTTCTTTACGGAAACGGAAAGGAACAATGAATTGTTCAGCTATGAAAGTATGCCGGTGAGTAATGTTAGTAACAATCCTGAAGATGCAGAAACAACCATTCCTATCTTCTATATTGAAACAGCCATGCCGAAGGTGGCTGCGCGGAGCGGGCGGGCGAAAAACCTGGTAGCCGCACTGGAGAAAAGGGCTTTTAAGGCTATTAAAGTGGTGCCGCAGGGATTGGGGTTGCCGAGGTCAGGAACAAGAAACAGGCGTTAATTTTTTTATGGAGCAATTTAATACAGATGTGCTGATCGTTGGCGGCGGCCCTGCGGGGGCTGCCGCCGCCATCAGCTTATTGACCTACGGAAAGGATCTTTCCGTAACGATCATAGAGCAATCGGACCTGGACCAGCGGCGTGTGGGGGAACATGTGAGTGCGGGTATATTCGGCCTGCTGGATTATTTGCAATTGAAGCGGGATGATTTCGGGCCGGATTGTTTTGTCCCTACTTATGGGAATACTTCTTATTGGGGTATTGACCAGCCTGTTTTGCGGGATTCGATCTTTACTACAGAAGCTGCCAGTTATCAATTGGACCGGATGCAGTTTGACCTCACTTTGCTGCAACATGTCTCGGATAAAGGGGGCCATATTTTTCCACGTACTAAATGTACGCATTATACCCAGCAGGATGACGGGCGGTGGAGGCTGCGTTTGCAACATCCTGAGTTGGGCAGTTTTGGCATGGGTGCACGCTTTTTGATCGATGCCACAGGACGGCAGGCCACAGTGTGCCGGCAGATAGGGGTTGATACCAAAAAAGCCGATCAACTGATGGGTGTGGGTGCTTTTCTGCAATTTGAGGATGGCCGGGCACTGGCGCATAATGTAGTGCTGGAAACAGTGGAAAACGGCTGGTGGTATAGTGCTATCCTGTCACGCGATACAATGACGGTAGTGTTCTTTTCGGATGCTGATCTTATTTCGAAACATAATTATCATAAAACAGGCAACTGGAACCTGCTTTTACAGGAAACGAAGCAGGTGAAACAGTTGGTAAAGGGTGCTCATTCGCATGAAGGGGTTTGGATCAAAAATGCGCACACGCAAATGTCCTATTCTCCCGACCGCAAGGCCTTTCTGGCCATTGGCGATGCAGCAGTATCGTTTGACCCGATCTCTTCGATGGGTATTGGTTTTGCGATCACTTCTGCTTGTCAGGCCGCTGCTATCGTACAAGCTGAATTATCGACCCCTGATCCGCAAAGGATCGCGGTATACCAGGCTGATTTAGAACGACATTTTACCCAATATCAAACACTGCGAAAGAAGATCTATGGGGAAGAGCGGCGCTGGCCTTTGTCGGCATTTTGGCAGCGGCGGCAAGGACATGGACAGGTAGGTGCCCTGTCATTGTAAACTGGTGGCTGTGGAGGTTTTTTCAAAAAGCCTAGGGTTGGGTGGATGGTGAAGGCTGATAGTTGTTTGCTTTTTACCATATGGTAAATAAGGACCCAAGGGCCAGTAAGACCTTTGTGTTCTAATATTTAGTATATGGAAAAGCAACAGAACAAACATGGATTACAAGATGCCCGGGTGGTGATCCTGGGTGGTACTTCGGGATTAGGATTGGCTACGGCCATTGCGGCTGCGGCGGATGGCGCAAGAGTAGTAGTGGTCTCCAGTAATCAGCAACGGGTAAACAAGGCTTTGAAAGAACTGCCGGCAGGCAGTGAGGGACATGCGGTCAACCTGTCTGATGAGGCAATGATCCGCCAGTTTTTTAACCGGACGGGCAATTTTGATCACCTGGTGTATACGGCGGGGGAAAATATCAGTCTGGCTACACTGGCAGCCACGAATATTCCCCAGGCGCGGGATTATTTTACGCTGCGCTATTGGGGTGCTTTTGCGGCGGTGAAGTACGCAGCGCCACTGATCAATGCGGGTGGTTCTATTTGTCTAACCGGCGGCATTGCGAGTCTGCGTCCTGGTGCGGGCTGGTCGTTAGGGGCCAGCATTTGTGGGGCGATGGAGGGATTTATGCGGGCCATGGCGGTAGAGTTGGCGCCGATACGGGTGAACCTGGTATCTCCTGGGGTAGTGAGAACGAATTTGTGGGACAGTTTGTCTGCGGAAGACCGGGATCAACTGTATACTTCGGTGGGCAATGCGCTGCCGGTGAAACGTGTGGGAGAAGCGGCAGATATTGCAAAGGCATTTGTGTACCTGATGCAACAAGGGTTTTGTACGGGGCAAACCCTGGTAGTGGATGGCGGTACGGTGTTGGTGTAAAGGCATCAATCCAACTGAATAGACTAACTTGGGAAGGCTATGGAATCAGCCGCATTTGACCAATTGATCAACTACCTGCAATTGTTCAGGGATATCCCTGCGGGGGACCAGGGGATCATTCGTGAACATATCCGCTTAGGATCAGTAAAGGAAGGAGAAGTGCTATTGGCAGAAGGTAAAACAGCGCGGGAGCTGTATTTTATTTGTGATGGCATTTTAAAGATCGTGACGATCAATGACAGCGGGAAGCCGGTGACGCAATTCTTTCTCAAGAACAACCAGTTCTGTACGATACTTGACAGTCTCACGCATAACCGGCCTGCACAGGAGAACATCGTTGCGGCCTGCGATACAACAATGATCGTCTTTACCAGGGAGCAGCTTCATGCGCTCTATGAACTGATCCCTTATTTTAAGGCGCTTATCGGAGAGATCACGCAGCAGGGTTTGCTGGACAAGATCCAGCTACGGCATGCGCTAATGGGAGAAGACGCAACCACACGGTATAAGAAATTCCTGTTGCGGCAACCGGAGATTGCTTTGCGGGTGTCGCTGAGTGATATTGCTTCTTACCTGGGGATCACGCAGCAATCGCTGAGCCGGATCAGGAAGCAGTTGCGGTGATAGGATCAGTCACCATATCGGAACTCCTATTTATGCAGGCCGGCTTTGCAGCCGGCCTGCTGCTATTATGGGGCGGTGGTAAAGGGAGTATGAAATTTACCTGACATGGTTGTGCGTTCTACTTTGCCGTTGATGGTTCGTACGAGCGAAAATGAATAAGTGCCTTTGATGATCCTGTTGATCTTATCGTAGGTGGTGATGCTGACGCTGCCGGTGGCGTATTGGTGGAGGCCATTGGTCTCGGGATCGGGCGTGGTGGTACCCCAGGAGGCGTTTTCGGAACTGGCGGACGCCATTACATGATCAGTAATGGGATAGTTCATTTGGTAGGTGCCTACTCCTGCAAACACGTCATTGATCTCTATAAAGCCTTCGGCTACCACGCCGGGGTTTAGAAAATTACTGAGGTCGATGCTGATGTGCTTTCTGGCAGTTTCTTCCAGGGCGCTTGCCTTCACATTCACCACATTTTTTCCTTTGATGCTGATGGTGGTTTCGTTGATGAGTTTCACATTAGAAACCAGGTAATATTTTGATACATCTCCTTTGACGGCGAGTATGTCGCAACTAATGGCAAAGGACTTGCTGGTCTTGTCGGGCCCGCCGGGCACTACGCGGGGGGCCTGGTAGGTAAATTGGTTCTCCGTGGTGTTGGACCGTATTTTGCCATAAAGGTCGTTGACGCCGGTATGGACACCGTTTATGTAGATATCGGTAATGAAGCTGTTATTGTTTGCGTTGACCGGTATTGCCGGAGGAATGGGTACAATGAGGTCGTCGTCGATATCATCTATGCCGAGTTTGGTGACGCGGTACTCAATCTCATCATCACACACTACAGTGGTGCTGCTGACGGTATCGCCATCTCTCCTATTGATCCACAGTTTATATTTGAGGAAGTTGACGATGTCGAATTTGCCATTGGAGATGCGCAAGGGGAAATCCTGGGTGGCAGTACCGGCGGCCTCATCAATGACGGGCTTGCCGGGTTGTTTGATGTAGACACCGGTGGCAGAACCATTCTCTGTTTTATGGACAGCTACTCCACCAAGTACTTTGGGCTCACCGCCAGGAATAAATGGCTTGCCATCTTCGTCTTTCGGAAAAGTATAGACCATTTTTACAGGTTTGCTGGTCTGTATATCGGCGGTGCTTTCAAAGCGGTAAGCGATGCTGTCGATGCCATTGGGCGCTGTATTGAGCAGCTGCTGTACCTTAAAGGTTACGGGCTTGTCGAGGGCGCCTGCCGGGAATACAAACTTCACTTTGCCCAGGACGATCTCCCCTCCTGCTGTACCGATCTCTTTTTGAACGAGCGTACCGGGAATGGGTGTGCCGGCCTTTCTCAATTCTCCTACGGGCAGTTCGGTGCCGGGGTTGGGATTGGGATTAGGGCCTGTGCCGGGATCGCCAGAGTCTTCGGGTTTGTCTTTTTTACAGGACAGGATGAGGCAGGGAATGACTACGCATGCCCATAGTAAATTTTTCATACACTGAGGTGAAAGATTAAATAAGATGATTGTTTTTGCGGCTGGCTTTCTTCTTTTACTTGTTCTTGTTTGACTCGCTACTGATGCTATGGGCTGGCTGCATTGAGGGTGCAAGTTAATGGGGTGTAGATGCCCGGGGAAATAGAAGGTGTATGTGTTGGGGGAATGGGGGGATGGGTTGTTGAGTGGATGGAAAAATGGGTCCAATCCTTAAATAAATAGGTTACCTTAAGGGATAAAAGCGGGCTGTTTATTGCGACCCTCAAGACATGCCTACACGGCCTTCATCAAATAAACTATCTAACTATGGATCAGTTGACTCCACACTTTAAGAGGTGTTTCCTAATATCCCAGCTGATACTCTTTATTTCGCTTATTGCACCAGCCCAGCGTCCTAATATCATTTACATTATGACAGATGATATGGGTTATGGCGACCTGAGTGGGTATGGACGTAAGGATTATGCAACGCCCAACCTTGATAAACTGGCATTACAAGGCATTAAATTCGTTAATGCCTATTCCGCAGGGCCGCTTTGCACCCCCACCCGCACAGCCTTTATGACGGGGCGTTATCCTGCCAGAACACCTGTTGGTTTGATAGAACCGCTTACGGGCGAGAAAACCGATACAGCTTTCGGTCTCACTACAGCCTATCCATCGGTAGCTACTTTAATGAAAAGGGCAGGCTATGAAACTGCACTGGTCGGAAAATGGCATTTGGGTTTGCGCCCACAACATAGTCCCATTCAATGCGGATTTGATTATTTCTTTGGTATTCGTAGTGGTGCTGCCGATTATATTTCTCATAAAGGAGATTTAAGGACGCATGACCTTTATGAAAACGACGATCCTGTATACCCAAAAGGTTATCTGACAGATCTGTTCTCTCAAAAAGCCATTGACTTTATTAAACAGCCGCACAAGATGCCTTTTTTCCTAACCATTACTTATAATGCACCTCATTGGCCATGGCAGGGCCCCGATGATAAACCCTATGCAGATTCGGTGAATTTTAGAAGCGGCGGTTCCCCGGCCGTTTATGCGGCGATGATGAAAAGCCTGGATGACGGTATTGGAAGGATCATGAAAACATTGGATGAAGAGCAATTGTCCGGAAACACGCTCCTCATTTTTACCAATGACAATGGCGGTGAAAGGTATTCGAATAATGGCGGGTTGGCCAACTCCAAAGCCTCTTTATGGGAAGGAGGAATAAGGGTGCCTGCGTTTGTGCGGTGGCCCGGCAAGATCAATCCCGGCTTGCTTACGGAGCAGCCTGTGATTACCATGGATTGGACGGCCACCATTCTGTCGGCAGCCGGTGCAAAACCACGTCCCGATTTTCCTTTGGATGGTATAGACCTGATGCCCATTTTTACATTGAAGAAAAAGAATATTGAACGTAGCTTTTATTGGCGCACATTTCAGCGCAGCAAACAGAAGGCAGTTAGAACGGGCGCATGGAAATACCTGCAAGATGAAAAAGGCGAATATCTCTTTAACCTGGCCACCGACCAGCAAGAAAAAAATGACCTTGCCGCCAAACAGCCAGACATATTCAACCGGTTGAAAAAGATGTATGCGCAATGGGAAAAGACGGTGTTGCCACCGATCCCATTGTAAAGAGATCCAATATAAGTTTCCCCTTAACTATTCCTCTCCTTTGTATTGACCTTTACTCCGGTGATTACTATTTGTCAGTTTACCAGTCTAAACCGTCACTTCAAACAGTGCGAATGACTATTGAGCTATGCGGGGTTGCATGGCAGGTCCGGGACGCCTATTTTAGGGCAGGAGGCAACCGGAAATATACCTGTGACTGAAAAATATCCTTATGCGAAATGCTGCAGCCCATCCTATTTATAGCGCCACTGTGGCGATAATGCTGTTGTTGTGCTTGCTGCTATCCTGTACTCCTTCTCCAGGTAAGCTGGAGCCTGCGAATAAGATTGAAAATTCCCGGGAAGGCCAGACCCCGGCAACAACCGCTGATCTACCCCAGCGCCGGGATACTGCAGGCCTAAGTCCATTGACAGAAAGAGACAACACGGTTGCTCCCGAAAAAATAATACAACATATCCGGGAAGTATACCGTGCCATCAATGGCGCCAGATTGACCCAACAGCAATTTCCCTGGGAAGCCAGCGACTGTGGGAAAGGAACGGTCACTTATCACCTGCTCAATGGGGAGATCGTAAAAATAGTGGTACAAGGTTCGGCCGATGGGTACTGGAGAAAAGAAAGTTATTATGAGCATGGCCAACTTGTATTTTGTTTTACCAGGGAAACAAGTGTCTCGTTGCTGAACAGTCAGGGCAATGATACATTTGAAACCCGGACATATATATACCAAAACAAAGTGGTCAAATACATGGGCGATCAGGACACCCTACCCTGCCGTACCTGCTCGTATGATACAGACTCACCGGAATACAAGCTTTTGGAAGCTTTTACAACGGGGGAATACAGTGATGCGGTATGCGGGTGAACGTAGACGATACTGCTTGCTACAAAACTACACCACCCGC
The DNA here is from genome assembly GCA_966211765.1 of uncultured Paraflavitalea sp. Taxonomy (GTDB): domain Bacteria; phylum Bacteroidota; class Bacteroidia; order Chitinophagales; family Chitinophagaceae; genus Paraflavitalea. The sequence continues at coordinate 39,163 of CBIHOV010000016.1, read as the reverse complement.
TGGTACAGCAAATACTTCGATGGGGTATTCTAAAATTCTATCTGCTTCCATTTCAAAGCTCCCCAAATGATGATCAGCGCCAGGCCGATGAGCAGGAAGCCTATGCTGCGGGCTGGTCCGCTTTCCACTACAAAATCATTGGGATCGTTGGGGTTGTAGATCACCCTTACCTTATCACCTACTTTAATTTTTGCGGGGAAGGAGGAAAAGTCGGGCACTTTGGTAATGGATATATTGCCGATGGTTTGAAAGCTGACCACCGGAAAGGTTGACCTGGAATTCTTTCTGCGTTGCAGTTCAACAATAGTGCCTTCTGTCCTGATACCGGTATGGGTCATCTTCCGCCATTTGAAGAGGAAGATAGTGGCGATCATGATGAAGACGGCTCCAAATAGGGGGAGGATGATCATTATTTAAGTATTTTTAAGGGCGAGTAACTAAGTTATTAATAATTATCAAAAAGCGCCCGTTATGCTTTCCCTTTCTACACGTTCCGCCTGCTGCCTTATTTTCCTGCTCTCCACCCTGGTGGTGGGTGGCCAGTCCAAGCCATCAGAGGATGTTTCAAACCCTGTAAAGACGGTTGTGACCCTTATCCGGAAGGGTACTGACGGACAGGTATTCAAGCAGGTAGATATGAACAGCGTGGGGCGTTATTTACTGGGCGACTATTATAGCAAGGCCACGAAGGAGCAATTGACTGAATTTAACAGCCTGTTCCAAACTGTATTCTCTAAGATCGCCTTCCCCCGGATACGGGAAAACTTCAAGGATGTAAATGCGATCACCTATGAGCCTCCGATCGTTGAGGGCAGCCGGGGCACTGTGGCATCTACTATTTTTATCAAGCACCCATTAAAGACGCAGGAGATGAAGGTGAAGTATATCCTTGTCAAGACAGCGGGCAGCTGGAAGCTGACGGATGTGGCGGTATTGGGCACTTCAATGATGGAGGGCATTCGTGATGACCAGGTGCGGCCTTCGCTGGCTGCGGGTGGTATGGAAAAACTGCTGGAGGAGTTGCGGACAAAAAAGAAAGAGCTTAGCCGATAGCCAATCATCTATTTTATTTAGCTCTCGATACCCAACCCGGCGCGTTGTTGATGGTTTGGCGCAAGAGCATGTTCAACTGGGCGGCATGGTGTTGTACATGGCGCATGTTGTACAATAATAATTCAAACATGGGGTATACCCTATCTCCCCCATCCTCTATCCAGGGTTCCATTAATGTTTCTTCCGTAAGAGCCTCTATGATGCGGCGGCATTTTTCGCGGCAAGCCTGGCAATAGTTCAGCAATTCTGCCTTGGTGTAGATCCTGTTGGGGACAATATCGTCAATGGCGTGCTGATCCAATGGCTCATCGGGGGACGCTATTCTAAATGGCAATGGGGAGGTGAAGCCGTCGGGCGGGTTGGTGAGGTAGTAGTCGAGGAACACGAGTGTATGGTAGGCCTGGTAAAACAGTTTTTTATTGGCCAGGAGGGTTTCTTCGGGACAAAGCGCGATGGCATTTCGGAGCATGTCGATGCTGGCGCCGAATTGATTCCACAGGTTGTTTTTGATGGCGTTGATCATTGGGATGGGTGTTGGTATGGCGTCAACTAAGATAAGGAATAAGGTGCAGTGCAGGTCAATTTGAATGTATTGGATTTGTGGGGACTTGTGTATATTTATCCGGTAAGCACCCATTCATGAATCCTGCACAACCCCGCAAACTATTAAGTCAACGTCATCCTATCCTGTATTTTTTAGCGGTTTCGGCCCGGCGGCTGAAAAGGCGCCTGGAGTGGCAATTAGACAATAAGCATTATGCCCACACGCGGCAAAATGATAAACTTCCCTTCCGGATCAGGAAGCATCAATCCGTTTTACTGAAAAAACTGGGAGAAAACAATGAGCAATTACAGCTGAATAAAGTAACGAACCTTCAGTTAGCCAGCAAGCGCATAACGGGGATATTAATTAAACCCGGAGATACTTTTTCTTTTTGTAAGCTGGTAGGATTGCCCACCAAAAGAAAAGGCTATTTGCCTGGCATGGAATTGTCGTTTGGAGAAGCGCGGGCGGGAATTGGCGGCGGCATTTGCCAGATATCCAACCTGATCCATTGGCTGGTGATCCATAGCCCTTTGACGGTCACGGAACGCTACCACCATTCCTTTGATCCTTTTCCCGACGATGGCCGGGTATTGCCATTCGGCAGTGGCGCTACGGTGTTTTACAATTACCGGGATTACCAGTTCAGGAACGATACGCAACATACCTTCCAGATTAACCTGTGGTTTACGGAGAAATGCCTGGAAGGAGAGCTGCGCATCGACCAAGAGCTTGACTACGCCTACCATGTATACGAAAAAGACCACCAATTTCTGAAGATCGGCGAGCAATTCTTCCGCAAGAATGAGATATGGCGGGAGAAGATTTTGAAGTTTGAAAGTGGTAAGAAAGTGGCCACAGAATTGATCACTAAGAATTTTGCCCGGGTAACTTATACGCCGGAGAGCTATGTTGATACCGGAACGGTGGAAGGAAGTAATTCAGATACTTGATCAGATTTAGTACACAGAGGCCTCCAACATTCACTTCCCTCCTACTGCGATCTTAAATTCCACTTCTTTGGTAGGCAGGCATTCATGGTCGTTGCATACGACAAACTCTACGGAGCCTTTCACATCGGTAGCGGCTTTCCCTTTTACAGTAACGGTTTGTACAAAGCTGACCTGTTGCTCATAATATTTGAGTTCTGCGTCGACATTTCTGTCGTAAGTCTTTTTCAGCTTACCATTTTCTTTCACTTTACCGGTGGTGGCTACGAGGGGATGTGGTTTGAATTTGAAGGTAGTAGCCATGGGTACTTCTCCCCCATTTTGCGCATAGAGGTGCCAACCTGGCTGAATGGTAGCGATGAGTTGCAGGTCCCAGGTTTTGTCGTTGATCTTTTGGGCTGTAAAGGTCCAATTGACGGGAACGATTTTCTGCGCGCCAGCCAATACAGGCAAACTGAGGAAGAGAACGGCAGTGAAAACTTGTTTTATGTGCATGTGTTGAAAGATTGGTTGGGTTAGGTTGATCTTGTTAAGGACTGACCTGTACACTAAAAATAGTCATTTAATGTGATTTTCTCCTGGCTGAAAGCTCCTGGCCGGACTATACCACTAACTGGTAATTATTGACTTTCCGCAAAATATCCCCTAAAAACAGGATATACGGCATCCATTCGTCGGACTATATTGCAGTCTGTAGAAAACAATGTGTGTGTGTGATATGGAGTTCCCTGCTCCTGGTCTACGGAATCCTTTCCTATAAAGTACCATCGGAACAACAACCAATTTTCTAAAGCCAATATTATTTAACCTTTCACTTTTTCATTTATGAAAAGAGCAACTACTCTATTGGCACTGCTGTGCCTTTTACTGAACAGTCAACAAAGTATGGCAAAGATCTGGCGGGTAAACAACAACCCTGGTGTGGCCGCCGATTTCTCGGATCTGCAAAGCGCCCATAATGGAGCCGCTGCAGGTGATACACTACATATTGAAGGCTCTCCCAATTCTTATGGAGGAGCTAGCTTTAACAAAAAACTCATTGTACTGGGGCCGGGTTATTTCCTCGATGAATATCCCAATAGCCAGGCACTGCTGCACTCAGGTAAAGTGGGAGGGATAACCTATAATATGGGGTCGGAAGGATCGGTGATCATGGGGATCGATTTCCTGAGCAGCGGTATCAGCATATTCACAGACGATATTCTTATCCGTCGCAATAAATTCTCTTCTCCCAATGGTGCTACGCCCGACTATTCTATCGGCACCATCAACCTCTATTACCATAGCAACAACAGCGGTATCCCTGCCAACAACGTGATCATTTCCCAGAACTATGGTGTGAAGATAGCAGTAAACTCTGCCTCCACCGGTGTGCTGATCACCAATAATTTCATTGCTTTCGAAGCCTGGGGAGGCGATGCAACCACCAGTACTTGCCTTGCAGCACACGCCAGTGCGATCATTCTGGTGCAGAACAATGTTTTCCGACGCGGCAGAGTGCTTGCTTACAACAGCAATTTCACCAACAATATTATGGTGTTCGGACAATTTGATGGCACGGGCAACCTGAGCTCCAATAATATTGGGAATGAGTCACAATTTGGCACGGCCAATGGCAATCAGCAAAATGTTACAATGGCCAACGTTTTCGTGGGTGCTGGCACGGGCGTTACGAATGAAGGACAGTGGAAACTGAAAGCAGGATCACCGGCTATCGGTGCAGGCTATGGCAGCACAGCGGGAAATCCTATTGACTGCGGTATGTACAGCGGTCAGAATACCTATATACTGGCTGGTATGCCGCCGATGCCCGCTATCTATTCATTTGAGGTGCAGCCGATCGGCAGCAATACGGATCCGATCGATGTAAAGGTGAAAGTGAAATCTGCCGGGAATTAAAAAGGCATCGAGGCATAAAGGCAACGTGAGGCTTCGATAGTCTTTCGGGTGGCTCAATCTGCCATTGTTTACTGACTTAAATACGGATGGTGACTCCCTCCTTCGGGGCTGGTCCTGCCATTCAATTGATAACCCGTAAAACGGGTCCCTTCTGACCAACAATTAATATGCGAACCTTATTACAACAGGCGTATAAATACAGCATTGCCATTTTGATCCTGGGACTTTGTGTATGGACGGATGTCCAGGCGCAATCGGTGACCAAGATTGAATATTTTATGGATACGGATCCCGGCATGGGCAAGGCCACCACGGTACTGGTGACCCCGGGTGCAGATGTGACGGCCAATTTCCAGGTAAACATCAGCGCTTTAACAGCGGGGTTTCACCACCTGTACACACGCGGTTTTATACCCCCTTACCAGGTAACTGAAAACGGAACACCGGTTACAAAAGGCGGCTGGTCGCTGACGGGTGTGCGTACTTTTTATAAAGAAGACTTTACGACCGCCAATGGTCCGCTGTCGAGTATTGTGGGCGGCGAATATTATGTGGATGCAGACCCTGGCTTTGGCAAGGCTACAGCCATTCCGGTGACACCGGGGCTCGACCTTCCGAATGTGTCTTTTGCTTTTGATATTACCGGCTATGGAGCCGGTTTTCACCGTTTGTATGTACGCTTCAAAAATGCGGATGGCAGCTGGGGGCATACCAATAGCCGCACCTTCTATAAAGAGAACCTGGCAGGTTCATCCGGCACCCTGCCCAATGTAGTAAAAGGAGAATATTATTTTGATACCGATCCGGGCTTTGGCTCAGGTATCAATATACCTGTAACGCCGGGCACCGACCTCACGACCATTGCTTTTACGGCGGATGTGACGGCGCTTGTGGCGGGCTTCCACCGTTTGTATACGCGCTTTAAGGATGCGAATGGCAAATGGACCATTACCAATAACCGCAGTTTCTACAAAGATGCTGTGGTGCCTGGCGGTAGCACGACTTCCAATATTGTGAAGCTGGAATATTTTGTTGATACCGATCCTGGTTTTGGCCAGGGTACGAATGTGCCGGTAACGCCGGGCATCGACCTCAACAATATCAGCTTTGCGCTCGACATGGCCACGGTGTCTGTCGGCAACCATAAACTCTACCTGCGCGCCATCGATGCGAAAGGCGCCTGGAGCCTTACAAACCTGGGCAGCTTCAAGGTAGAGCCTCCTACTGAACTCATTATTACCATCGGCGGTATCACCGGTCCTTTGTGCGCGGGCGGTCCTGTGGCCGTGCCATTTGCGGTGAATGCGCCTTTCGGTAGCAACAATATTTTTACGGCACAGTTGTCTGATGTGAATGGCAATTTTGCCAATCCTACCAATATCGGTACCCTTACCGGGCTTGCCTCCGATACGATCGATGCCACCATCCCCACCTATATCGGCGCGGGCAACGGCTATCGCATCCGGGTGATTGCCAATTCGCCTGGTGATACCAGCGGCGCCAATGCCGCAGCTTTGCGCATCATGCGCGCCCCGGAAAATTTCAGCATCAACGGTGCCGCTAACACCTGCGTAGGCGATCAAACTTATACGGTCAATAACCTCAGCGGACCTGAGTACAAATATGTGTGGTCGGTGGATGGCGGCGCTACGCTCGATACCACGGCAGGTACGGCGGTGGCGCATTGGACAGCAGGTGGGCCTCATGTATTGAGCCTCACTGTGTCCAATACCTGCGGTAGTGCTTCGGTGAACCTGAATGTATTTGTATTTGGCCGTGCGCCTCAAACGAAACCGGTAGTCAATACCAGCGGGCGCAACCTGAGCACACCGGCCTATACACCGGCAGACAGTGCGCTGGCTTACCAGTGGTACAAGAACGGTGCGCCTATCAACGGCGCTACGGGCAGCAGCTATAATGCGCCTGATGAAGGCAGCTATACGGTGAGCTATACCAATAGTTGCGGTGCAGGCCCGCAGTCAAACCCTGTGGTATTTGTGGGCGAGCGGCAAAACCAGACGATCACCTTCCCTGCTGTGCCGGATTTTGTGTTTGGCAGCAATGCTGAAGTGGTGCTGCAGGCAACTACCAGTTCGGGTCTTCCTATTACTTATACGGTGCTGAGCGGTCCGGGTGTATTGAAACACGATACACTGGTCATCAATGGCGCAGGCACTATTGTGGTGAGGGCATTCCAGGCGGGCAATGAGAATTACAATGAGGCCACCACGCAGATCAGCATTGTGGTGACGCCGATCGCTGCCACGCTGAGCTTCAGCAACCTGGTACAGGTATACAATGGTACGCCGAGAACACCTACAGTAACTACCAACCCAGCGGGGCTGCCTGTGAGCTTTAGCTTCAATGCTGTACCTGGCGCCCCTTCAAATGCCGGTACTTATAAAGTAGTGGCTACGATCAGTCATCCCAATTATGTCGGCAAGGACAGCGCAGACCTTACGATACAAAAAGCTTCCCAAACCATTTCCCTGGGAGCTACGCCTGATAAAGCGGTAGGCAGCGCGCCGTTCAAACTAACGGTGAATGCGTCTTCCGGTTTACCGGTGGCTATAGCCCTGGTGACAAACCCGGCGGGCATTGCTACCCTATCCGGCGATACGATTACGATCGTAAATGCAGGTACGGTGGTGATAAAAGTGAACCAGGCGGGTAATACGAATTACCTGGCTGCTGCGGAGGTAACGGATACTTTTGCGGTGCTGCAAACCCCTGACCTGTCTGTGGAGATCGTAGGATCTCCTGCTACTACCGTGGGGCCGAATGATCTGGTAACAGTCACCTGGCGCGTGGCCAACCATGGTACGGGCCTCTCCCCTTCCGACTGGACAGAGCGTATCTATATGCAATCGCCTTCCGGTCAGAACCGGACATTGATACAATCGGTGAATTATACCGATGCGGCTGTCATTCACCCGTCCAGTTATGTGGAGCGCAGCGCCCTGGTCACCATCCCTGCTTTGTTTGACATTGGTGCGCAAGGCGTATTTGTGGTGGAACTGATACCGGGCGCTACGGTGCATGAAGCAGCGGGCGCAACGGCCAATAATACCGGTGTACAACCCAACCCCTGGAGCACCAGCAAACTCCTGAGCCTGGAACTTTCTTCCAATCAACTAACCGAGGGTGGACCTGCGGTGACGGCTTCTGTGAAAAGAACGGGGGCTATTACTGCCGCCCTGACGGTGAACCTCGTGGTATCGAACCCTGCGCGGTTTACTTTACCAGTTACGGTAACCATTCCTGCCGGGCAGGCGGGCACCACCTTTACGGTGGCGGCTCCTGACAATGCGGCCCTTGATGGAAATTTAAATGATAGTATACAAGGCAGTGCAGCGGGCTATGGCGCAGCGAAAATAAAACTACAGGTACTGGACAATGACCAGGCAAGTCTCACGATCACCAACCTGCCGGCCACGATCATGGAAGGCAGTGCGGCCACCTTCCGCGTGAATACCAACCTGAGCTCCGCAGCTCCGCTGACGGTATTCCTGACTTCGGATAACCAGGGGCGCTTCCCGGTACCGGCTTCTGTAACCATATCTGCAGGTACTTTGTTTGTGGATGTGCCGGTGACCCTGGCGCAGGACAATATACCTGAGATCGCAGTACCGGTGAACATCAATGCCGGTGCAGCCAATCACACAGCGGCGAGCGGTATGATCACGGTGCAGGATGATGACCTGCCCAACCTGGAGCTGGTATTGCTCAGCAACTCTATTGCGGAAGGCGCTGGCGCTTATGCCACCAAAGCTACCTTACGCCGTACGGCAGGCAGCACCACTGCGGCCTTTACCGTGAATTTGTCGGCCAGTGCGCCCAATACGCTTGTGCTGCCCAATTCGATCTCCCTGGCGGCTAACGAGAATGAAAAGACCTTTAATGTAGGTGTGATCGATAATACCCTGGCCGATGGTGAACGTGTGGTAGCTATTACAGCAGCTGTGTTTGTGAACAGTTGCGGTTGTAGTGCGCCACCCACAACGGCGGGCTCTGTCTCTACGAATATCACCATCAGTGATAATGACGGACAGACTTTGACAGTGACTGCTCCGGTGCTCACCTTGCCAGAAGGACTGAGCAATGCAGGCACCATCCGTGTGACCCGCAATACGGCTACTACCGCGGGTATACTGGTGAACCTGACTTCTTCAAATACCAATGAGGCCACAGTACCGCCTTCGGTGGTGATCGCTGCTGGTCAGGCATATGTAGATGTACCCGTAACGACAATCAATGATAACGTGGCGGATGGCAATCAGCAGGTATATTTCCATGCAACGGCCAACGGCTTTGCCACCGGCTCGGTGTGGGTAATGGTGTCAGACCGCAACAAGCCCGACCTGCAGGTGCCACTGGCAAAACTCACCAATGCAACGGTGCAGGCCATGAGCATCTTCAATTACCAGCTCACGGTTACGAATACCGGTTTCTCTACAGCTCCGGGCGGCATCAAGGTGCGCGGTTACCTGTCCAAAGACAATGTATTTGACCTGGCTGATACCCTGGTATCAGAAGATATTATAGCCGTTTCCATTCCGGCGGGCCAGAGCGCCCAGGTGGTGAATGCAGTGCAGATGCCAAACCTGCCGGGCAACTGGAAACTGATCTATGAGGTGAACCCCGACCAGGATATGGAAGAGTTGTTGACAACCAACAATACTTCGCAGCCGGTGAATGTAGTGGTGAGCCCTGATTATACAGCTACAGCTGTGGTGGATGGCGCGTACTTCTTTAAAGGCGTGAACATTCCGGTAACGGGTGTGGCTACGAAGACGAATGGCGCTGTAGCGGCAAATACGAAAGTGGAAATTTATGTGATCACGAACGGATTGCGCCGTGAATTGAGTGCAACAACGGATGCAGCCGGTCATTATACCACGCAGTTTGCGCCACTGGGCAATGAAGCTGGCCACTATATCGTGGGTGCAGGCTTCCCCGGACTGGGCGCTACGGCAGAGCAGGATAATTTTGATATCCTGGGTGTGCTGATCAACAACAATAACCCGGCGCAGTACAAAGTATTTTTGAATGATACCCTGCGCGGCAACCTGCCTGTAAAGAACCTGAGCAATAAATCGCTTGCCAACTTTACGCTGAAGGCGTTGAGCCTGCCCAATGGTGCGGTGATACGTTATGATACGATCGCCCTGCTGGCGGGCAATGCCAGTGCTGACCTGCATTATACAGTCATCGGCAAGGCTTTAACAGCTGGTAACTATTTTGAGGCAGTCAACCTACAGGCAGTGGCTACAGAAGGCATTGTTCAGCCTGTGAATAGTGTATTCTACTTCTGCCAGGCGCTGCAAGCCTATGTGGTATCGGATATAACGAAGATCGATGTGACGGTATCGCAAAGCGTTGGCGAACGTCTGACTACCCTGATGCTCGTGAATAAAGGTGCGGGTAGCACAGGTGCCATCAACATCCAACTGCCGCAGGTAAACTGGTTGAGCAGCGTAACACCGATCTCCCTGCCTGCTATTGGCGCGGGCGATACGACCATCGTGGTACTGAAGTTCAAGGCCCTGCCTGAAGTGCCTTTCAATTATCCCATTACGGGCAGTATTGGCATCAGTGTGCAGAATGGCAATAGTTTCAGTGTGCCTTTCAGCTTTGAGAAGAAAGCGGAATCCAAAGGCGCGGTGAAAGTAACCGTGACGAACCAGTTCACGTTCTATGCGGCTGATGCTCCCAAGGTGAGCGGCGCGCATGTACAGATCAAAAATTACTTCACGGGTGATATATATGCAGAAGGCAATACGGATGCTGCGGGTGTTTTTGCTGCAGGCAATATCCCTGAGGGCAAACACCGCATAGTGGTAGAGAAAGAAAAGCATTTGCCTTATAATGGTACGATCACCATCAATCCGGGCGATACAACGGCTACGAGTGTGTTTCTGAATTACCAGGCCATCACGTTCAGCTGGACGGTAGAGCCTACGGCCATCGAAGACCAATACGATGTGACCCTGGTCACCAAGTTTGAGACCAATGTGCCGATGCCGGTGGTAACGATCGATATGCCGAAGGATATGCCGGCCTTATCGGGTACAGAAACCTATGCGTTCAATGTGACGCTCACGAACCATGGTCTTATTGCAGCGGAGAATGTGCAGCTGAACCTGCCTACACAGGATGTGGAATACGAATTTGTGACGAACTATGTGGCAGGTACCCTGGCTGCGCAACAAAGCATCCAGATACCGGTGATCATGAAGCGGCGCGGAGTGCCCTTGCCTGGCGGCAAAATGGGAACTTCCCTGGCAGCCCTGGGCCTGAGTGCACGTGGCAGCAGTGGTGGCTCTACCTGCTCGGACTATACGTTTGTATTGTATGTGTACAAATGTGAATTGTCTACAGGCTTATGGCAAAAAGTTGGTACGCTGATCAACTATACGGGTCGTACCTGTTCAGGTCCTCCCGGAGGCGGTACGGAGCCACTGGTAGGTGGCGGCAGCCTGCCTTATGGCGGCAATGGCCTTTATTTCAATATCCCCTGCCTGTACTGTGAACTGCCGGGTGGTGGTGGTGGTTCAGGAAATACGCCTGCCTATACGGATGAGAAGTCGAGCTGTATGAAGTGTATTCTCGATATGATCGACGCGGCCTTTGACTGCGGTGTACCGGACGGTGGCGTTGGCGGTATCATGACCTGTGTTGCGAAAACAAAACTGGTGCATGGTGAGCTGATCGATTATATTCAATGCTTTACACCCGATCCAACACCAGACTGGATCAAATGTCCGATGAGCATTAAAGAGGCTATTACCAGTTGTATGAATACGGATGTAGGCAGCAACCGCATGATGAATAAGACAAGTGCACGCAGCGCTGCTGATGAATTGAATGCAGTATTCCTGCAGATCAGGGATGACCTCGATTTTGTGATGCATGCTTATGAGCTGCGTGAGAGTTGGTCAGAGTTATATTTAGGAGATATTCTTCATAATGATGCATGGCGCGATCTGAAGCCATTGATGGGCAGCAATTTGACGAATCTGGATTCTATCCGCCCCGACAAACAGGCTACGATCCTGGCAGCCATGACGGGCTATGATATCTCTCCTGCTTTATTGCAAGCCTTCTTTGCGCGGTGGAATACTTCGTTGTATGCACGCAGTCAGGGTGTACTGACGCCCAATGCGCAATATCCTGATATCATCAACTGGATGAAGGTGAAGAGCTATTCAGATTCGCTGGTGGATGCGCACAATACTTCAATTGACAGAGGATATGAGTCGATCGATGACATGTACCTGAAAGTACGTGCGGACCTCGACCGGATATTGGATGAACAAAGCAAGCAAACGGTTTGTGCTTCTGTGAAAGTACAGTTCAGCCAAACGCTGACGATGACACGAGAAGCTTTTGAAGGTACACTGGAGATATTTAACGGTCACCCAACGGATGCGATGGACTCTCTGAGTGTGACGCTCCAGATCACTGACGAAAATGGTGTACCAAGCAATGGCCTGTTTGAGATACAGTCGAAGAGCCTGACCAACCTGGCGAATGTAACAGGTACAGGTATTATCGCTTCGCAACAAAAAGGCAATGTGAAGTTCCTCTTCATACCCGAGCCTGGTGCAGCGCCTACAGTACCAAAGGTGTACAATTTCAGTGGTACGGTGCGGTATTGGGATCCATATGCGAAGGCGATGGTGGATATGCCGCTTTCGAAGGTGCCGTTGACGGTGAACCCAAGTCCAAACTTGATGCTGCATTACTTTATGCAAAGGAATATACTGGGTGATGATCCGCTCACCGATCCTGCTATTGAACCATCGGTGCCTGCTGAACTGGCAGTGATGATCGAGAACCAGGGCTATGGTGCTGCGGTGAATATGATGATCTCTTCGGCCCAACCGAAGATCATTGAGAACGAAAAAGGCCTGGCCATTAATTTCAACCTGGTTGGTTCCAACCTGCAAGGGCAACCAAAGAACCTGGGAGTAACGGATATCAACTTTGGTACCGTGCCAGCGCTCTCTACAAGAATTGGCCAGTGGTACTTTACGAGCTCTCTGCTGGGTAAGTTTGTAAGCTATGAAGCCAATGTGGTGCATGCCAACAGTTTTGGTAACCCTGAACTGAGTCTGGTGAAAGGCGTGAAGCTGCATGAGCTCACAAGGAGTGTAAAAGCCTATGGCAGCCTGGATGATGGTATTACAGACTTCCTGGTGAATGACCTGTTTGATGTGAATGATGAACCGGATATCCTGTACTTCTCACAAGGCAATAAGACTGCGAAAGTGAGTCCGGCTACATCGGGTAGTTTCAATACACCGGTATCAGGCCCCGGCTTTACCAATGCACTTACCGTAACGCCTTCTGTGGCGGGCTGGAATTATATCAAGCTGGATGATCCGGGCAATAAATTGTATGAACTGGAAAGCGTAACGCGCAGCGATGGACAGCTGATACCATTGAACAATGCATGGCTGACCTTTGTGACCTTACCAGTGAGCAGGCCCCCCGTGTATGAGAACAAATTCCACTTCGTGGATACCTTCTCTACCCAGGCAGCCGTGACCTATACGCTAGTATGGAAACCGAAGAACCTGGATATACCGGAAATTGTAAGCATTAATGGCGCGCCGGCACAGGTATCGGCCGTACAAGTGAAAGAATTGACGGTGGTATTCAATAAGGCGATCGATGCGGCCAGCTTTACGAAGGAAGATCTTACGTTGACCTTCCAGGGCGGACCGAATATCATAGACAACAGTGTGGTGATCACGAAGATCGATTCGGTGACTTATAAGGTAAACCTCACTGGTGTAACGACAGGCAATGGTTTCTATTCCTTTACCGCGCAGGCGGCTGAGATCGCTGACCTCTACGGTATCAAGGGAGCGACAGGTAAACAAGTGACCTGGACACAGTTCCTGAATGTGCCTACGGTGGAAGCCTTCCTGGCCATCCCGCCGAGCCTTACTGCGGCAGCCTTCGATACAATCAATGTACTCTTTAACCTGCCGGTGGATGTGACTACGGTGACACCGGCACGCTTCACCATCACGAAAGGCGGTGTGCTGCAAAGCGGCAGCCTGGTGATCGATAGTGTGCGGGCTGATCATAAGCTGTTCTACCTCTCCGGTTTGGATGCTATCCTGACCACACCGGGTGCTTATGTGCTCACGGTCGACCTACCGAATATACAATCGGCCAGTCATGTGGCAGGTGTGTCTACAGAGTCAATTACGCTGACGGTAGACAATGCCGGACCAACGCTGGTGAAACTGGAAAAACTGGCAACCGGCGGCCTGGATGGACAGCATATACCATTTGTGAATATTGAGTTTGATGAAAATGTAGTGGGCTTTAATACCGCAGCGGTAAGCCTGACCTGGAATGGCGAAGTGCAGGCACTCAATATTTCGCAGTTGTCGAATACCGACCTGCGACATTGGGCAGCCGGCAACTTTGGTATGCTCACCTATCCCGACGGTAATTATACTTTCAGCATCAATATGGCGCTGGTGAAAGACGCGCTGGGCAATTTTGGAACAGGCACACAAACGGTGAACTGGACGGTGGATCGGTCGGCACTGATCACCATCAGCAACCTACGGGTAACGCCTGATGCAGGCTTCTCCAATACGGATGGCATTACATCGGGTGATACCCTGCGGGTACTATTTGCCCTGAGTGCTGCTGCTTCGCAGGTGACCATTGAACAAACGGACCTGGGCGGCGCTGTAATACTAAGTACAGAAGCCAATGTAGTGGCAGGCAATGTGAGCGTGCCGGTTAGTTTGCAGAATGGCGGTAATACAGGTATACGCGTGACGGCTACGGGAGCCAATGGCGGTATCGATACGGCTACGGTGCAATTGTATGTAGATCCTGTACCGCTTACTGCTCAATGGCAGTTTGCAGGTGGCGCCGCACTGACACGGCAGGTGGATACCATTCCGCTGAAATTTGCCAATAAGCTGTTGAGCCCTGCGGGACTGGATACGGCTATGCACCTCACCCTGAATGGTGGTGAGCTATCCACTTCAGGATTGATCATAACCCCTTTGAATGATACGGTATACAATGTATCGGGCATTCGCACAACGGGTCTTACACCGGGTAATTACCAATTAACTTTCAATGCAAGACCATTTAGCAAATACAGCAGTGGACAGTATGGTAATGGTTTGGTAACCGTATCGTGGACGGTATTGTCGACCAACCGGGCGCCTGTGGCGAAGGCGGGTGATGATATCAATGTGACAGCGCCTGCTACAGTACTGCTGAACGGAGCAACCTCTACTGATCCCGATGGCGATGTACTGACTTATCATTGGGTGGCGCCGGAAGGCATTACGCTGAGTGATTCAACAATAGCCAACCCCAGCTTTGCAGTAAGTACGGCTGACCAGGGCAAGACCTTCGACCTACTGCTGATCGTGAGCGATGGCCACCTGTTTACTACGGATGTGGTGAAGGTAATTGTGGGCAGTACGCCGGCTGGTCTCATCGTATCGGCCAAAGCCTTCCTGCAGGGAGCTTATGTGGCGGCACAGGGCCTGATGGTGGATAGCTTGCGTGCGAAAACACTGGTGCCATTGAGCGATCCCTACCCTGCCCTTGGATTTACGGTTGTGGGTGGCTCGGCCGCAAGCATTCCGCTTGGCCGCCTGGCGGTCACGGGCAATACAGCGCTGGTAGACTGGATATGGCTGGAGCTGCGCAACCCTGCTGATCCTACGCAGGTAGTGGCAGCAAGATCGGCCCTCCTGCTGCGCAATGGCAGCATCGTGGACCTCGATGGCGCATCACCCGTATACTTCAATAATATGCCGAATGGCAATTATTATATCGCTATCCGCCACCGCAATCACCTGGGTGTGATGACGGCTGCGCCGGTGGCCCTCAACACGGCCACGGCTACGGCGATCGACTTCAGTGCGCCTGCTACGGCTACCTGGGGTACCGATGCGCGGAACAACCAGGGCGGCGTAATGACCCTGTGGGCCGGCGATGCAAATGGCGATGGTGTGGTGAGCTACAATGGCAGCAACAACGATAAGAATGCGGTGCTGGCCCAGGTAGGCATGAGCACGAGCAACAATGTACTGATCATTTATCACCGTACGGATGTGAATATGGATGGTTCGGTGAAGTACAATGGCGCCGTGAATGATAAGAATGTAATACTGGGTGTGGTAGGATTACCTACCCCCAACCGGACGATCACACAACAATTACCCAACTGATCAATAACACACAATGCGCAATAAACTGTTTTTAATAAGCTTGATCCTGGCGGCGGCGATCAGTGTGCCGGCCCAGACTTACGAAATCAGGGCGGTGAACAAAGGTGGCGGTATGGTAGGCGTGGAAATGCGGATCTCCGCAGGCACGCCACCTACTACGGCCGATTATGTAACAGACCTGGTCTTTGGTCTGCGGTGGCTGGCGAGCTACAATGTGGACCTGGAGAACAATTTGTCGACGGATTACCATGTGGCCAAGTCGGGCACCCGTAAAACCCAGGGGCTCTATCATTACCAGGCATTCTTTAGCGACCAGACGCCCTTTTTGTTTCCGGCCAACTGGACACTGAACAACTGGGTAGAGATATTGTCGGTACGCAATACGATGACGGGCAGCGGCGTGGGCACTTTTGATGTGGTAGCCACAGGATTTGATGTGACCACAGAACCCAATTTTGGGGTGAGCCTGGCCGATTTTGCGCCGGCTGTAATGGCCAGCGCCACCCTGGTGGCCTTGCCGGTAAACCTCACGCGTTTTGATGCGATCACCCGGCAGCATACCATCCTGCTGCAATGGGCTACAGACCATGAGGAGAATGCGAAAGGATTTGAACTGGAACGTGCGGAACAGGGTAATCCATCCAATTTTAAACGGTTGGGTACCCTGGCTAGTAAGGGTATTGCCGGTGGAACCTACGAATGGGTGGACCGGGATGTGGTGGGCGGCATTAAATATTATTACCGCCTGAAGCAGATCGATCTCAATGAGCGGTTTAAATATTCCGATGTGAAGGTGGCCAGTATTGATCTGCAGGGTAATAACAGCATTCAGCTATGGCCCAACCCGGTGGAAAAGGAATTGCAGGTAACTTTCGATGGCAGTATTGCGGCGAGTAAGGTATTGCTGCGGATCACCGATGGCCAGGGCCGGGTGGTGATGCTGAAGGAATATAGTTTTAGCACCGGCCGCAAAACCACACTGAATGTGGTGCCGCTGATGCAGGGGCAGTATTTCCTGTCGGCCGAGCAAGGCAAAACGGTACTGGCGGTGAAGCCGTTCTTTAAGCAGTGAGCGATGTCATCATCATATAGCATTTTACAGGGCTAATCAGGACAGTGGTGCAAATAAAAAGCCTTCAACCAATGGTGTTGAGGGCTTTTTTTTATGGGGATAAGCTGTGGGGATTTTCGCATTGTTTTACGCTGAGTAACCGGCAATTTTTTATTGCCCAAATGCGTTAGTGCTTTTTTAATATCGGCTTAACAAAGCTTAAGTGCATTCTTAATATCTTAGCAGCTATGTTTTTTGATACCGACAATTCAATCGTACAAAAGTGTGCCGACGGCATGATGCTGGAAGGCATGGGAAAACAGGAAGCTTCGCAGCAGGCTTTCCGGGAGGCCTGGGATATGGCAGCAACAGACCTGGAAAAATGCATTGCAGCCCATTATATCGCCCGGCAACAGTCCTCTGCAGCAGAAAAGCTGAACTGGGATGAAAAAGCCCTTGGTTATGCCCAACAGGTGTCTGATGACAGCATCAAGGAAGGCTATCCCTCGCTGTACCTCAATATCGCCAAAGGTCATGAGGACCTCAACAACCCTGCGCAGGCACGGGAATATTATCTTTTGGCGCAATCCTTTATTCCTTACCTGCCGGATGATGGGTATGGAAAGATGATCAGCGCCGGTATCGGACAAGGTCTGGAACGTATGGGCTAAGATTTTCACCTGTTTATGGGTGCCTGAAATTGATAATAAAAAAGTCTTCAACCGAAGTGGCTGAAGACTTTTTTTATTGCGTACCTGAAACCTTTCGACAGATTCCTTTAGACCGGGGTGAGCCGCCCTTAGGGGGCGACCCACCCTTCGACAGGCTCAGGCAGACATTAGTCTTTTAAACCCAGGAATGCCTGTACTGATTTGTAATCGTTCCAATCTACATTGCCTGTGGCCGTGCGTGCTGTTGTGCCGCCGGGAATAAGTATATAGCGGTATTGCTGGTATTTTTTATTGGAGCCGGCATCGAGATAAGTGCTTGCATTTATGTTGGAATAAAACTCGATTGTTTTTTCGTAAGCTATATAGCTAATGTTGATGCCACTAAGGTCTACATAAGGTATGGGGGTGATAACGGGGTCTGTAGATTCGTTGAGGTTGATGTATACTTTCACTTCGCCGTTTGCCAGGAGGGCTTTGGAAAGTTTGGGCACCTCAATGCCGCTATACCAGCCAATGGTGTCGATCTTGCCGCCAGCCAGGTGTACGGTATCAGGCTTATAAGCAACATCCAGCCAGGTGGAATAGATCACATTGGCTGTTCCCACAGCTCCGGGGTCGCCCTTATCACCTTTATCGCCTTTTGATCCGGCAGGGCCCTGCGCGCCATCTTTACCGGGATCGCCATCTTTACTGCAGGATACAAAAAACAAGGTAGTTGTCGTCAATAAGAGCAAGGGTAAAGAACGTAATAGATGTTTCATAAAATCAAAATTTTGCGGGTTAACAATAGTGCTGCTGATAAATGGTGATTAATGTGTATGTGAATCGTGCTGAAAAAATGCTCACACAATATAAGGAAATGTGCCCGGCGAGAGGGAAAATAGGGATAGGGTGCAACGAATTTTAATGCCTTGGGGTCAGTGATCTGTTACTACAAACTTTTGTAATGAAAACAACTTATACCCTGCTTGTTTTTCTTTCCGCTCTGGCTTTTATTGCCTGCAAAAAGGACACGCTTTCTCATAGTGCTGATTATTTCAGGAGTTACAGCGCCTGGAAAGCTTTTAAGGACTCTTCCCATAATTCTTATCGCTATAGGGTGACGAACGGATCCTGGACCGGCCATGGTTCAGAAACTACCATCACCGTGCGGAGCGGTAAAGTGGTGGGGCGCTCCTTTCTGCTCAAGCTCGCTCAGCACAATGGCACCACTGTTGTGACCACTATTTTACAGGAATGGACAGAAACGGAAGCCCAGTTGGGCTCCCACGAAGCTGCGCCCGCTCCGGTAACCCTGGATATGATCTATGAAAAGGCCAAACAGGACTGGTTGAAGAAGCGGGATGACGCCACCACATTTTTTGAAGCCAACAATCGAGGGATGATCTCTTTGTGTGGTTATGTGCCCAATGGGTGCCAGGACGACTGTTTGGTAGGCATCAGTATCGCGTTTATTGAAGGGATCTGAGCCTCGTGCGTCGGGAAGTCTACTTCCCTCCTACGGCGATGTTAAAATCCACTTGCCTCGGAGGCAGGCATTCATGGTCGTTACACACCATATATTCCACGGAACCTTTTACATCCGTGACTGCTTTGCCAACTATGGTGACCGTTTGCACAAACGATACCTGGTTTTCGTAGTATTTAAGTTCTGAGTTGAAATTCCTGTCGAATGCCTTACGCAACTTGCCCACTTCTTTCACTTTGCCGCTGGTGGTGACCAGTGGGTTTTTGGTGAACTTGAAAGTGGTGGGTACAGGCCCCTCTCCTGCTTCCTGTGCGTAGAGGTGCCAGCCGGATTGAATGGTGGCGGTGATCTGTACCTGCCAGGTTTGGGCGTTGATCTTTTTGGCCGCAAAGGTCCATTTTACGGGGTTGGCTAGCTGGGCGCCGGCCAATACCGGCAAAGCCAGCAGGCAAAAGGCGGTTAAGAGTTGTTTTGTGCGCATTTGGTTGAAGGTGGTTTGGGGTACGTAATTTACAACGTATCCATTGTTCCCAAAGTTCGCAATGATAATAATATGGGTGTCTTTTTAAAAAGAATTGATCGCTGTCAACCATTCTTCTTTGAGGTACTATACAAACCAATGAGATATGTTAAAAACTTTAGATAAAGTTACAATGACTGTCATTGAGACGGCTCCAAATGGGGTTGTCAACAGCGATACGATTTTCACTTTCCAGCAAACCGGCAATACCGTCTATGGGGAATATGCTGGCGGAAAGATCAGGAAGGGATTTCTTGTTGGGCAAATTAATGGCAGTGTTTTGACCTTTAGTTATTGCCAACTTCAAACAGACGGCATTTTAGACAATGGGTTATCGACCTGTGCACTATCGGTTGAGGGATCAGGAAAGATCAGGCTGGTAGAGCATTTTGAGTGGAAATCACGCCCCGGCGAGTATGGGGTAAATGTGTTTCAGGAAATTTAATTCCATTTAAGCTTCAACGGGCAAAATAAAGGCTACGCTTCATCACAAGATCTTCTCCATGTAAATAGCCCCCGGCATGGGATTGTAACGATAGGGCTCAATTTCCACAAATCCAAATGCCTGGTACAGTTTGATGGCCGACTGCATATCCGGCACGGTATCGAGCCTGATAGACAGGTAGTGGAGGGCTTTGGCCTCGGCCAGCGCTCCTGCCAGCAATCGCTGACCCAATTGATGGCCCCTGTAAGCGGGGTCTACAAACATCCTTTTTAACTCTGCAACACCCACTTCCAAACGCCTGACTGCTATACAAGCGATCGGCTTGTCCGCATCATAGGCAAGTAAGAGTGCGCCTTCAGGGGCATTGTATTTGGTGGCAATTGTGTCGAGTTCTTTGTCAAATTGCTGGAAGGACAGATCGAACGCCAATGATTGGGCATATTGCTGAAACAATATTTTACCGTCTTCAAACTCCTTTTCGCTGGTAGCTTTGATCAGGTGGATGCTTGGCTCCATAGTGGCACAAAATTACCCCCTGCCATCCAATGTAGACAGGCACAATTTTGCTTTTTTTGGTGGGTACAGATGGGGTGATTGGTTTTGCTTTAATTTCGCACGGCTAAACTGATCCTTACAATGAGAAAATTATTGCTGCCCTGCTTTTTATTGATGACGATCCAGACAACTATTGCACAATCCACCACCTATAACTACAACGACCTCCTGTATTACCAGCAGGGCCTTTACCTGCATACGCCATCTGTATATTTGAATGCCGCGGGCTCCAGGATACTCGCAGGAGATACGACGACAGCCTTCCGGTACATTAAGGAAGCCATCTCCCTGCACCTGTATGACACAAACGCCATTATCGCCGACAGCAAACTCAAATTCATCACGCAAACTGACCACTGGCCGCCACTCCGCAAAAGCATCCTGGCCAATAGAGCAGCCCTGGGCAATCCCAGCCAAATGAAGGTGGTGACCAGTGATATCGCTAATTTCTGGAAGGTTTTTGACCAGGTAGACAAGCCCGGCGCAGATAAGCTCATCATGAACGAGTACATCATGAAAGGCTCGCAGGGATTGCGTACCTTTTTTGAGGTAAGGATGAAAACGCAGGTGAGCCGTATCATGGAAACCATCAGAAGCCATAAAGCGTATTTTGAAAGCATCCGGCCGGTTACTTTGCAATTGCATCGGTTGGAACCCCGCATGATCGAAGCAGCCCGGAAGTTGAAAGCCTTGTATCCGGATGCTATCTTCCCTCCGACTACTTTTTCGATGGGTGTGTTTGGAGCTTTGGGAACCCCTGATGGATATTCCGGGCAGTTGATCGGCGCCGAGTTTTTGTGCGATAGCAATACTGTCAGGAAAGCAGAACTGAGCGAAAGAGAACGCATCGGACTAACAGATACTTCTACACTCTTCAGCGTACTCATTCATGAACTGATCCATGTGGAGCAGCAAACTGTTGCCAGCAATACCCTGTTGGCCCAGAGTGTGAATGAAGGCGCTGCCGATTTTATTACCTGGCTCATATTGGGTTACCACCTCAATAACCAGCAGCATGCCTATGGTAATGCCAACGAAACAGCGTTGTGGGAAAAGTTTAAACAGCAGATGAACGGCGAGGATGTTGGTCAATGGCTGTACAATAGCCGGAATACCAAACCAGGTATACCCGGTGACCTGGGTTACTATATGGGGTACCAGATATGTGAAGCCTATTACAATAAAGCCAGTGATAAAAAGCAGGCGGTAAAAGATATGTTGACCATCCAGGACTTTGGCCGTTTCCTGCAACAAAGTGGGTATGCGCCGACTGGTAAGCAATAGCAGGTCCGTCCCTGGTATCAGATCTTTTGAAAATAGATACTGGTGCCATTTCCCGGAGCCGAGCTTATATGGAAATGGAATTT
Source organism: uncultured Paraflavitalea sp. (assembly GCA_966211765.1). Lineage (GTDB taxonomy): Bacteria > Bacteroidota > Bacteroidia > Chitinophagales > Chitinophagaceae > Paraflavitalea. Next base: position 17,409 of record CBIHOV010000016.1, on the reverse strand, counting down.
GATCTCTTTGGACCTCCGCTGCATATTGTTGAGACCGTTGCCGTCTGTGGTAGTATTGGTATCGAAGCCTTTCCCATCATCTGTAATTTGTATTTCCGGCTTTCCTTTTTTGAGGGATGCGCTGAGTACAAGTTCCCGGGCTTCGGCATATTTGACGGCATTGTTTACGGCCTCTTTTAATATCATATAGAGATTTCTTCTTTCCCCTTGCGCCAGTTTATAATCCCGGGCTTCCTGCGTAATGACCAGTTTATAAGCGATATCATTGGCTTCGCAGAGGGAGGCTGCAAAGCTGCTGATCCTGGTAAAGAGGTGTTCAATCGTATCCTTGCTATCATCCAGCACCCAAATAATATCACGGATACCCACAATGGCTTCCTGTGCACTTTCTTTTATCTTAAACAGGTATTTTTCGGCACCGGGGTCCATGATGGCCAGGTTGGCATATACTTTTACACTGTTCATCGTGCTACCCAGATCGTCGTGCAGGTCGCTGGCCAGTTTGGTACGGATCTGGTGTTCGTGCTCGAGTTGATTGATGCGGATGCGATATGCCCCATAACCCAGCGCAATGATCAATACGATCATTACTCCCTTAAACCATAGGGTTTGGTACCATTTGGGATGAAAAACCAGGGTGAGTTCTTTTATTTCACCGGTCACAACTTCGTCACTGAAGGCTTTTACCTGCAGGTGATAGGTACCGGGATAGAGGCCGATAAGGGTGATGAAATTCTGCGTATTGAGGTTTATCCATTCTTTATGCAGCCCGGCTATTTTGTAGGCATATTTTACTTTATTATCATAAGGATACACGATGTTCTGAAAATAGATGGTTGTTTGGGTAATATTATTGGGAATATCGATGGCTCCTTTCTTTAATAAGGAAATTTGGGAGATCGTATTGTCCAGATCTACTGTTTTATAGTCTAAGAAGATCAAATGGGGCAAATGCGTATCCGGCTTCATTTTGGCGGGGTCAATGATCGTTACGCCGCCTTTGCCGCCAAAATACAGGATACCCTTGTATTTTAAGGAGCTAAACTCTTCAAATGTATTATCGTGCAACCCGTCCTCAACGAACAGTTTTGTTATCTTATCTGAATGGATATTTAATACATTGATGCCATTATTCGTACTGATGAATACAACGGAATCTCCAACAGGCAGGATCCGGTAAACGCCATTGTCAGATAAGCCCTTGCTTTCATCAAATAGCTGCTCCAGGTTAAAACTGGTGTCAGTAACCACCACGCCATTTCCATAGCTCGACAGGTAATAGCGCCCGCCCATGTTTACCATATCAAAAAAGAGCCCGTATTTAATCCCGGTTTTTGGATTGCTAATGGTTTTCTTTGTTAAACTTCCGTGCTCTGTATCATAAACCAGCACCGTTGAATCAGTCAGAATAAAAAGGGTGTTGTGGATCTTGTTTAAGGTATTTACCTGTTCGATCTTAGTGCCGTTTGGAAATTGGAGATCCCTCACCGTCCTTTTTTTATAATTCCACAGTAAAACGCCATGGTTGTCTTCGGTACTCAACAATACAATAGAGTCGTTGAAATATTCGTAATCATTGAAGGATAAACTTTTATAGGGCCTGAATTCGGGGTACGGAATGGTACAGTCTATAAGCTTGCCATTTCTTACTACATAGGTATTGGTAAGGTCCGATACAAAAGTTTCGTTATGGGGACCCGGGAAGCTTAAAAAGAAGGTATTGTCTTTGGCAATGATTTTTGCCTCATGGTTTTTGGGAAATTCATACAGGCCATCTTCACAGGAAATGAGCAGGTTTCCACTGCCGCTGGCGCCTAAATGGTACACATGGTTCAATGGCCTGTTCTCTGCACTTGTATTTGTAATGGAGAAAAAGGAGGCCGGCTTATCTTCGATCAACGCCAATCCATTCTGGGTACCCAGCCATACATTATTTTTATCATCCGGGTAAATGGAATAAACGGTTTTAAGCCAGTCATCGTTCTTGTTGGTATTATTGTTTTCAATACTAATGAGTTCTCCTGCAGTCGTCAGTTTAAAAAAACCATCATTTGCCGCTATCCAACAAGTTCCATTGCTTGCACACTCCAGGGAATACACTACCTGGTTTATCAGGGGGCTTCGAAAACTCACCTTGGCGCCCTGCTTATCTATTACCAGCAATCCCTTATTACTGCCAATAAAGAAGGATTGCCCGAAGGATGCCAGCGTGAACAATTCTGAAACGCCGGTCAATTCAGTACGCAATGCTATTCTAAACAATAGCCGCGGGGCATTGCCTTTGCTTATCTCATATACAAGAAGGTTCCTTTCCTGGTCTACGATAGCAAACTGATCCTTGCCGATCTTTTTAAACAACAGCGGTGGATCCTTTATCAGCATATTGAATACTTTAAGCGAATGCGCCCTTTTATCAGCAACCGGATCGATGCCTATAATATAGATTCCTTTCTGGGTGGTAAGAATATATTTTTCGTTGAATGGCTCAAAGGTATACAAGTCGCCCGGGCCCAGGGTTAGAGGAAGATCCAGTGGTTCGAAAAAAGCTGAATCGCCGTTGTTGTTGAGTAGGGCAAGCCCTTTATCGGGAGAGAGGATCACCAGTTCGTCTGTTCTGTTGTTATAACAAATTTTTCGTATGGCCGACCAGTTATTTGCACCATCACGGATAGGTGTTTTAACCCAATTTTTACTATCGAACCTAAATACCCCACCCTGGGTCGATATCCAGATAAAGTTCTTCCTATCTTTAGTTATACTGGCAACATTGGCAACATTGTCGTGTTGGAATTTATAGACGTGGATGAGCTGGTTTTTCTGTGAAAAGGCTAAGTTGCCCCCCAGGGCCTCCAGAATAATTAATATATAAATGATCCTTTTATGCAGCATGTCATCATTATAATATTTGACTCAATAAAATATTCGGATGCACAAAACCTACTTATCGATACCTCATTAAAGGCTATTAAACTTAATGAAAAATCCAAGATTTATTATTTAAAAATAACTACCCGGAGTAATGAAGTGCCCCACGATGTCCTATTTGAGGTGTTGCACGATGAGGATGACCAACAAATAATTCCGATCGGTGAATCGTTTGACTTCACAAGCCCCGAGTCGCTGAACCAGGCTGTGGTGGCTATTCAATCAAGACAGCAAGAGCCAACAAGTTATTACCTGATCTCGCTGGGGCATGGTTCGGGATTTGGCTTTTTTCAAAGAGCTGGGAAAACAAGCGTATCCCGGGCCGAGCGATTTGTAGAAGGTTGCAGTATTCCTACAACGCAGCAAGTGAGCTTTGAGATCTTGTGGAACATCGAATTTTGTAAAGCATTTGAGTCAATTAAATTTGAACTGGCCATTTTCAACAATTGCAATGTTACCCTGCTTGATAACTGCGCCATTTTTTCTCCAGTCACTAAATACCTCATAGGTACACAAAATTTTATATCGCTCGGAATGTTCAATTTTAAAAGGATTGTTCAAGCATTAATTAATGCTGTACCTAATCTGGGTTTAATAGACGTGGGTGAGTTTGTTTATGACCATTACATCATCAGTTCCCTGGAAAGGTTAATTAAAAATGATCGGAATATTGACGAATCCTCTTTGTTTTATATTGATCTTGGTAATTTCAAAACCCACTATGAGGAATTTGAAAAAATAGCGCAACAGTTGCTTGATATGGCTGAGAAAGATATGAATTGGCTAATCGGGATCAGGAATATGCAAAGCATAATTGGAGCGAGTGTAAATACCATTGATCTGATAGAATTTCTGGAAAACGTTCGATTAGATAAAACAACTACCAATGAATTAAAAAACAATATCACCCATTTTTTAGCTGCTGTCGACAAAAGCATTCTCGGCAAATGGAGGCACAAGAACAAAACACGTCTTAATGGCATTGCTGTATACTTCCCCGAAATTGCGGGCTTTGTGTACGAAGAAAAATACATATTTAACCGGAATTTACTCTGCTCCAGCAACCTGCTTAAGCCTTCTAATTGGGATAAACTGCTCGACAAGGTATCGGACAGTTTATCCCAAAATAAGTAGCCGGATCACTTTTCGTATCCTAATCTTGTTAAAAATGCCTTAAATGCTTTAAAAGCAGCATCATCATTTCTTGGAGGTACTTTGGCATTAATAGTGATGTCCTTAGGACGGCCTCCACTGGCAGTATAGGTTATTTTATGTGTCTCTCCACTCCTGCTTACCTTTATTACATCTGGTCCATGGGCTATATCGGGATCAACAAGACTTACCATGGCAACGGTAGTCGGATCTGTTGGGTCGCCCAATTCAACAAGCTCATCTATAATATCCGTGGGCACGTTATGACTAGTAAGAAAGGTTTTAAAAAGCCCCACATCATATGATATAAAATCTGGCATAAAAAAAGAATTAGTTGAATAAATATTTTAACCCGCAAATATTCAATTAATTCCCATTGTATCAGTCAGTACTTTCACTGGAAATAAAAAGGTGTTTTCACCCCTGTCATTTATTTATGTGGTAAATTGTAGTATGAAGCAAGCTGCCACCCTCCTGTTAATGATTGTCTTCACAGGCACCTCCTTTGCCTGTTCCACCTTTTTACTGAGCAAAAATGGCCGGCATATCTTTGGCCGTAATTACGATTGGGTAAGCGGCAATGGCATGATGATGGCCAACGCAAGAGGGATGGCAAAAAGCGCTTTTGGCCAGGATGGCAGCAAAGCTTTATCCTGGATAGCTGCTTATGGCAGCATTACCTTCAACCAGTTTGGCAAGGAATTCCCCCATGGCGGCATGAATGAAAAGGGACTGGTGGTAGAGTTGATGTGGCTGAATGAAACGGTGTACCCGGAGGCCGACAAACGGGCAGCCCTGAATGAATTGCAATGGATCCAATACCAGCTCGACAATTGCGCCAATATCGATGAGGTGATCGCTACGGATAAAAAACTACGCATCGACCGCGACGATGCCGCCCCGCTGCACTACCTGGTAGCCGATGCGGGGGGCCATGCCGCTACGATCGAGTTCATCAACGGTAAAATGATCGTGCACCAGGGCAAGGACCTGACCTACCCGGTTTTAACGAATACGAGATATGATGCGGCGGTGAAGCAGGTAAAAGATACAAAAGGGTCAGGCGCCTTCGACAATTCTGTGGAGCGATTCGCCACGGCCTGCAGCATGGTCAGCCAATACCAGGAAGCTAATAATACCCAGGATCCTATCGACTACGGTTTTTCCATCCTCAACAAAATAGGACAGCCGGGTTATACCAAATGGAGTATTGTGTACGATATTACCAACCTGCAGGTGTATTGCATTACCGATCAGCAGCGCCAGCGCAAGCAGGTCTCCCTCCGGGACCTTGATCTGAGTTGTAATGTTACGATGCCTGCCCTGCCCCTGGCTTCTACCCAAAAAGGCAATGTATCAAAATTATTCACCCCCCTCTCCTACGAACAGAACAAGGCCCTCATTGCCCGTTCGGCCCGGGAAAGCAGCAGCCAGATCAAAGTGGCGCAGGCCTCGGTAGACAGGGCAGCTGCTTATTACAAGCAAGTCCATTGCCAGTAAGGCCCAACTATAATTTCAGGGCTTTGCTTGCTTTGTCCATTATTATTTGATCAAATGCATGATCCTTAAAAAAATCAAAGTCCTGCCTGATCATTGTTTTTAAAGCTGCCTGATCACCTGGTTTTTGTGCCAGCCAGGCACGGTATAATTGAATAGCTTTATCAAAGTCGTTGTTAAACAGGTAGCAATGGGCCAGGTGCGCTTTAGCAGGGATATTACCGGGCTCCAGTGCTATCCCCCGGTTTAAGTACACAATGGCTTCGTCCAATCTTTTAGTCTCCAATAAATGCCATCCAAAATTATTGATCTGGCCTTCATTTGCCTTTAGGGTATCAATACGGATCAGTCTGGTTGCCGGCGGATATTCCACTTTGTTGACTTTTCTTGAATAACCTGTTACGTTGCCCTTGCCATCGATCATAAAAGATTTTTCGGACGGAAACTCAAGATTAATAAAATCTTTATCCGAGGTAAAATACATTTTTGCATCCTGGCCATTTGTCCAATAATGTAATCCATCCTGCTCTTTAGTTACGTCAGCAATGATCCCATCATACAGGTAAACACCCACATATTGCTGCATCAGGGATTCAGGTACTTTGATTGTATTAACCCTTGCCGGCTTGTCAAACCCCTTCCAGTTGTAAACCGAAGCAACGCTGTTTAACAATTCCAGGATAATATCGCCATCATCCGAATTCACGAATACTACAATGCCATTCCCGCCTTCCACGCTGCCATAAAACAGTCCCCTGAATCCTTCATTGCCTGCATCATGGAAGAAATATTTTTCTCCACCAATACGTTCTCCAATAAACACGCCCATTGCGGATGATCCATCAACGTACGGAGTCAAATGCAGCCGGGCTTTCTCCTGGTTTAAGACCTTCGAAGATTGTCCTTTGTACGCCAGTTGCATTTCAAGGAGGTAATTGGAAAGCTCGGCCGGCGTAGTCCATAGCCCCATGGGCGCCTGTTCGGGATAAACATGGTAGGTGGCCTCCACCGCCGTACCGGCTCTTGTATAACCCGTAGCCATTTCTGTTGGTTTACCTTTCACAGGAGGAGCTGCTGAATAGAAACTATGGGTCATGCCAAGTGGTTTAAGCACACTATCGTACATAAACTGCTCATAAGATCGATGGCTAACATCCGTAATGATCAGCTGAGCGATGATGGTACCGCCACCTGAATATTGAAATTGTTTGCCGGGTTCAAACATAGATCGCACCGCTGGCGTGTTGGCGGGCGGTGCGCCATCTAAAATTTGAGGAATGGTAGGTATTTTACCTTTTTTATCATAACCCGGAAAGCCGCCATATACAGATAGGCCCCCGGTATGACTGAGCAAATTGGCCATAGAAATTTTCTTTCCTTTGGATAGGCTATCATAAGGGAATTTCCATGACCTGAGGTATTCATTGATGTCCTTATAAATATCCAGTTGGTTATCCTGCGCCAATCTTAATACGCCTACAGCGTTCAATGACTTACTGATGGAGCCGGGCTTAAATAAAGTGGCTGTTGTAACAGGGCGTTTCTCTTGCTCATCGGCCCAGCCATACCCTTTGGCCCAAATCACCTGATAGTTGTGCACCACTGCCATACTTAATCCTTTGATCTTAAAGTGCGCCATCCTTTCGGTCAGGTTGTAGGGCTTGTCGATGATAATCCTTCCGGCAAGGTTGTTTTCTACCTGTTTTATTTGATCTAATATTTCAGACGGATAGGTGGATTGCGCGGCTGCCTGGTTAAGGGCATAGCACATGGCTATCGTGAGCAGTAGTTTTTTCATGTTGAACGCTTTGAACCAAAGCTAGAATAGCGCATTGTAGATGAAGCATTTAAAGTGTAAAAAAGTGTATCCCGGTTGTAAAATGATGATGAAAAGCGCGCTTTTTACCGGCGTTATCCCCGCTTTTACCGGCTCCCTTTGCCGTTTTGCCTATTGAGATTTGCCCGTCGACCAGAGCCGTTTTAGTTTTGGTTTATGAACAACAAAAAAGTATTGATATCAGGCGCCAGCGTGGCCGGTCCGGCATTGGCATTTTGGCTGCACCGTTATGGCTTTGAAGTAACAGTCATTGAGCGTGCACCCGGCATTCGTCCCGGCGGCTATGCAATAGACTTCCGGGGTCCTGCCATGCAGGTATTGGAGCGAATGAACATCGTACAGGCAATAAAGCAATTCGAGACCCGCGCCGGCAAGATCAGCGTCGTGAATAAAAACAATAAAAAGCTGGCCAGTATGCCGGATGGGTTTACCAGCGGCGAACTGGAGATCCTGCGCGGAGACCTGGCCACCGTATTATACGATGCCACCAAAGCCTATACAGAATACATTTTCGATGACAGCATCACCGCCCTGAAGGAAGACCCTACCGGGGTAACCGTTAGCTTTATCAAAAATGCCGACCGGCGCTTCGACCTGGTAGTGGGCGCTGATGGGGTGCATTCCAATCTGCGCTCCCTGGTTTTTGGCGAAGAATCGAAATACTTACACCACCTGGGCATTTACTTCGCCATTTTTAGTACGCCGAACTTTATGGACCTGAAAAACATGGCCGGTCTGTACTATGGCACCCTGGGCAAACGGGTGGGTGTGTTCAGTGCCAAAAAGGATACCGAAGCCAGGGCCAGCTTTTACTTTGCATCGCCGGAGATCTCCTACCACCACCGCGACATTCCTCAACAAAAAGCTATGGTCCGCGAGCGGTTCGCCGGTGAACAATGGCAGGTGCCGGAGTTGTTGAAGTGGATGGACCAGGCGCCTGACTTTTATTTCGACTCCATCAGCCAGATCAAAATGGATCGCTGGTCGAAGGGGCGCATCGTCCTACTCGGTGATGCCGCCCATTGCGCTTCGCCCATGTCGGGCATGGGCACCAGTATGGCAGTCATCGGCGCCTATACCCTGGCCGGAGAACTTCAGGCTGCCCAGGGCGATCACACAAAAGCATTTGATAGCTATGAAGCACAAATGCGTCCCCTGGTAGCGGCCTGTCAAAAACTGGCGGAAGGTGCTCATTGGTTTGTACCACAAACACCCTTTAAGCTTTGGTTGAGCCGGCAGATATGGAAGATCCTGCCCTATACACCCCTGAAGAATATGATGATCGAAATGCCGCTAAAGGCGGCGAACAAGATCAAGCTAAAAGACTTTCAACATTGATCCCGCAGGAACATTGGTTAAAGTATTTCTATATAGCCGTCCGTTCCATTCACTCGGATGCGCTGTCCATCCTTGATCAGTCTGGTAGCGTTTTCCACACCTACAACCGCCGGGAGGCCATATTCACGGGCGATGACGGCTCCATGCGTCATCAGTCCACCTACTTCCGTCACAAGCCCTTTGATCGATACAAACAAGGGTGTCCAACTGGGGTCGGTAAAGGGGGTCACCAATATATCTCCGGCATCCAGATCAGCGGCTTCCATGTTTAGGATCACGCGTGCCCGTCCCTCTACCATGCCGGATGAAACTGCCAGGCCTGCGATCGCTCCGGCAGGCAGGTCTTCCCGTTTGTACTTACCTGCAATGATCTCCCCTTCGGAGGTCATAACACGCGGAGGCGTTAGTTTTTCAAATAATTTGTAGGCGCGTTTTCGTTGGGTGATGAGTTCCTGATCCAGCTCCCTGTTGCGCACCACCTCGCGCAATTCTTCCAGCGTGAGGTAGTATACATCCTCTTTTGCATGGATAATATGGTACTTTACCAGTTGTTCAGCTTCTTTCATGATAGCCTGCTTGTATACAAAGTAGCGTTTGATCATGCCGTATTTCGGATATTCACGATAGCCGGCGAAATTCCTGATCAGGTCGATCTGCTCCTTTGTTTCCCTGGCTTTCTGTTCACCATCCGGTAGTTGTTTTAACCGCTCTAATAACTCCTGTTCTTTTTTCATTGCTTCCTGCAGCCCCTGCTCAAATTTCTGTTTGCTGGCGCCGGGCCCAAAGTTTTTGATATTGGTAAGGATCAGCGGAATCAGTATCGTTGGTTTTTCACTCCAGCGGGTTTTCGTTATATCGATCTCTCCGGCACAGCGCATGCCGTATTTGTTAAGAAAAGCATTGATCGCGTCCCGGCTTTCTTTTCCTCCATCAAACCTAAGCAGTTCCTCCAAAAAGTCCTCCTCCTTTACCTGTTGTAAATAATTGATTACTGCAGGATATGGACGTATCACATCAGCCACATCCAACAAAGCCAATCCCATTTCCGAAGTAATATTGTTGGGCGCCGATTGCGCAAGGATATCAGCGGCATTCTTTTCACCCAGCCACTCGTTCATTTTTTCATTGATCCATGATGAAGCGTTGATGGAAGCCATGATCGCTCCCATACTTCTGGGGTCAAATACCTGCTTCTTTGACTCCTGGATATCTTCGAGAATACAATCAAATACTTCCGGTCCTGACTTAGATTGGAGGCTTTGTTTTAATGCTTCTATAGATGCCTCTCTACGTTGGATGAGGTCCACCGCTATTGCCGGATCGTTCTCAATGGGTGTATTGTACGGCATAGCCGGATTGGTTTTGCCGGGGCCTGAAGCTTCCTTATCATCTGGTTGCAATGGTATAAAATCTTCGCGCTCCAGGATAGTCAACAGCGCATCTTTTATGAGCGGATCAGATTTGCCCAGCGTAATATCAATGACCGTTTTTCTGCTGGCAGGCGAAGCCAGCAGGGGCGCCACATCTACAAACAACCTCCCGGCAGCTGTGTACATATGGGCACGGGCCGATGGCAGCCAGAAAGACAAGCCCAATGGTTTCAGCGGGTCCGTCATCATTTGTTGGTGACCGACAGATACATACACATGGTTTTCCTGGTCATTCGCCTGTGGGATGGGAAATAAGGTAGTGATGGGTCTGCTTTGAACAATATAAAAGACATCATCTGCCAGGCACCATTCAATATCCTGAGGACTACCGAAATGATCTTCGATCTTTCTGCCGATGCGCTCCAATTCTACAACCTGTTCATCGGTGAGCGCCTGGCTCGCCTGCTGTTCCGGTTCAAGCTCCTGTTCTATTGTGCCACCCTCTTTAGAGGCATAGATAGCCAGTTTCTTGGTAGATATTTTCTTATCGATCAGCTTGCCGTTGCGTACCTTATAGTTGTCCGCATTGACAATACCAGCCACAAGGGCCTCGCCCAATCCAAAGCTGGCATCAATGGATACTATTTTCCTGTTGCCCGTGAGTGGGTCGGCGGTGAATAGAATGCCAGCCACCTGCGGGAATACCATCTGTTGAACCACCACCGACAGGTAAACTTTTCGGTGGTCGAATCCATTTTGAATGCGGTATACCACCGCCCTGTCTGTAAACAGCGAAGCCCAGCATCGACTGATATGTTGCAGGATGGCATCCATGCCGATAACGTTCAAATAAGTATCCTGCTGGCCTGCAAAGGAGGCCGTGGGCAGGTCTTCTGCCGTAGCGCTGGACCGCACCGCAAAAGCAGCTTGTGCATCAAACCTGGTGAGCCAGCGGGCGATAGCCGACTGCATGTCGGGGGGAATAGCTATCCCTTCGATGGTGCTGCGGATCTTACCGCTCAAGGCGCCGATCTTAGGACGTTCATCTGCCCTTAGCAGGGATAACTGATCAAGCAATTCGTTGACGGGTGCTGCTTCCCCTATGATCCTTTTAAAAGCTTCCGTTGAAATGCAAAAACCATCCGGTACGGCGACCCCTTCAATCCTGGTAAGTTCGCCCAGGTTGGCGCCCTTGCCTCCCACCAGATGGCTTGTTGTTTTGTCAATATCCTGAAAACCAAACACCCATGAATGCATGCTGTTACTGTTGGCCATAATTTTTATTGATTAGTGGTAGCTTTCAAAATTGGTTGAGGTTGGTCGTCTTGTTTCCGCCCCTGCCTGATGCATAAGGATGGCTTTTTCAAGGCTATACAAAGTCAAAAATATCAGGTAAGCGCTATGCAAAAAACCTTTTTCAACTATCTTTTTTTTCGCAAACAATGCCTCATGCAAGGATGTTGTTAATGCAAAAGAGAGCAGTTGGTAAAGGGTCAATGTATCAACTTTGAGGGCCGGTCGGAGACCGGTTTTTTCGTTTGTGACCGTATCTTGCAGGCATAACGTATTGGGTATGTACACCAGGGAGGAGATATCGAAACAAAAGCAAGCATTCTGGACCGCATTCGGCAAGTATATGCAGCCCGTGCTATCGGCCGAAGGACAGTCCGTCAGCTGGCTGAATTATAAAACAGGCATTGCCGGCATTCACTTTAAAATGGATGCCGACCGCGACCATGCAGTCATAAAGATCCAGTTGTCAAACAACGATCCGGCCACCCGGCAGCTGCAGTATGAACAATTGTTACAATTAAAAGCCATCCTGAACGATGCGTTGGGCGAAGATGACTGGATATGGCAGCCTGTCGAACAGGACGAATACGGCAAAACCATCAGCACCATCAGCAAAATGATCGGGGGTGTAAATATTCATCAGCAGGCCGACTGGGCTGCTATCATCTCCTTTTTGAAACCCCGGTTAATTGCATTGGATGAGTTCTGGAGCATGGTGAAGGAGTCTTTTTACCAATAACGGTAAATACTACATCAATAAGCATTGCAGCTTTTTCGCACCCACCCGGTAATTTTGAAGTGGTCTGCTCCGATCACTTCAATAACCACCTGTATGAGAATCATTCAAACTGCCTTTGTCTTCCTTGCATTCCTGCTGCATCAACCATTCAGTATCGCCCAATCATCAAAAAAAGAGGCCCGGTACCTGCTGCAAACCAGCGAAATGAATGACCTGATGGTACATTACCAGGCAGACCGCGAAAGCATCATTCGTTTTTATTCTACCAATGCCAACCGTTCAGAATTTTGGAACCGCCAGGGTGCAGATACTTACAACTCTCCCGAAAGAAGGCAGCGCCTGTTGAAGTTGCTGGCCGACTACCAGAAAAAGATGGACCAGGTGGATTTTGAAGAGATGAGCATCGATGGCAAGGCAGATTGGCTGCTGTTTGACAGAAAGCTGGATGATGCCAAATTCAGACTGGAAGAGGAAGACCGGAAATATCAACAGGTTATCCCCTACCTGCCTTTTTCTGATCGCCTGTACACCCTGGTGGTACCCAGAAGAAGAGGAGGCATCGTGAATGGTCCGCAGGTGGCCAAGGAATTGAACGAAGCCTGCGCACAGGTGCGCCAGTCCATAGCGGCACTTAAAAAAGGCGATAGCCTGCCATCTAAACAGGCAAGGACCGCATCCGATGCAATCGGCGGATTGCAGGGCGCTTTAAAAGACTATTATACTTTCTATAACGGGTATGACCCCTTGTTTACCTGGTGGGTTCCCAAAACCTATGCAGAGCTCGACAGCCTCCTCACAGTATATGCTGATGGCCTAACCAAAAAGAGCCGGATAGAATCCCTGCAAAAAGATGATGGAAGCGGCATTCCTGCCAATCCCGTAGGCGAAGCAGAAGTAACACGCCAGCTAAGACTTGAATTCATTCCTTATTCCGTGCAGGACCTGATCGATATTGCCACCAAAGAATTTGCATGGTGTGATGCCGAACTACTCAAAGCCTCCCGCGAAATGGGATTCGGCGACAACTGGAAAGCCGCTCAGGAAAAAGTGAAGAACTCCTACGTAGAGCCCGGCAAACAACCCGCCGCTATGTACGACCTCTATAAACAGTCTGTTGACTTTTTAAAGAAACACGATCTCGTTACCATCGATCCCCTGTCCGAAGAAGACTGGGGCATGTTTATGATGACGCCCGAACGCCAGCGCACCAGCCCGTTTTTCCTCGGTGGTCAAAACCTCATTATTTCTTATCCTACCAATACCATGAGTTACGACGATAAGATGATGAGCATGCGGGGTAACAATCCGCACTTCTCCAGGTCCACCGTGCACCATGAACTCATTGCCGGCCACCATTTGCAGGGCTTCATGACAAACCGTTATAAAAGCTATCGCTCTTTCGATACCCCTTTCTGGGTAGAAGGACATGCTTTCTATTGGGAACTGGCACTATGGGATATGAATTTTCCCCGTTCACCCGAAGACAGGATCGGCATGCTCTTCTGGCGTATGCACCGTTGTGCACGCATTATCTTGTCCATGAATTACCACCTCGGTAAATGGACCCCACAACAATGTATCGACTTCCTGGTAGACAGGGTAGGTCACGAGCGCGCCAATGCAGAATCAGAAGTAAGAGGTTACTTCCGGCGCACGGATTATGCCCTGTACCAGATTGCTTACATGATTGGCGGCCTCCAGTTGTATGCATTGAAAAAAGAATTGGTCGACACAAAGAAGATGGGCATCAAGCAATTCAACGATGCCATCTTGCGCGAAAACAGCATGCCCATAGAAATGCTGCGTGCCCTCCTTATTAAACAATCCCTGAAAAAAGACTTCAAGACAAACTGGCGGTTTTACGGCAACTAAGGGCTGGCATATTTTTTATTGACTATTGATTACAGCTGCAACCTGCGGAGCTGGCTCAGGACAATGCCATAGTTATCTTGAGCGCCAAACTACACCTATGATGCCGGCAATCGGCCGGTCTTCACCGCCTTATCTATTGTTAACGTTAATATCTGTTCATTAGCCGTCAATAACCAAACATTCAAGCCCAAAAGGGTCGGTTATATTTGTTATCGCTAATATGTCCGGGGTTAAACAACCCATTTTGTTTATTAATGTAACAACTCTTTCACCAAAACTGCTGTATTATGAAAAATGCAATTTTGTTGGCATGCTTATGCGTCTGCAGTTTATTCGCAGTCGCACAACAGAAGTCAGTAAAAGGAAAAGTCAGTGACAATACCGGTGCGCCCGTGGTAGGAGCTACCATTGCCATTGAAGGTACCGATAAAGCTACCGTATCCGGGAGGGACGGAAGCTTTGAGATTCAGGTATCGCCTGGTGAACGCCTCGTTATCAGCGCAGTGGGATTTACGTCCCAAACCCTTGCGCCCGGCAATGCCAACCTCAACGTCGTTTTGGCGCAAGCCTCCACACAATTAGATGAAGTAGTGGTCACCGCCCTGGGCGTAAGAAAAGAGAAAAGGAACCTCACCTACAGTACACAGGAAGTAAAAGGAGATGAGCTCCTGAAAGCAAAGGAACCCAATATTGTAAATGCCATGGCTGGCAAAGTGTCTGGTGTACAGATCACCAGCTCTTCCGGTACACCCGGCAGCTCTTCAAGGATCGTGATCCGCGGCGCCTCATCTGTATTTGGCGATAACCAGGCCCTGATCGTATTGGATGGCGTACCCATCAACAACGATGAGACCGGCAACCTGAGTTCCGGCCCTGGTACAAACCGCCTGGCAGATATTGATCCCGCCATCATTGAAAGCATCAACGTGTTGAAAGGGGCAGCCGCCACCACCCTCTATGGTTCTTCCGGCGCCAGGGGCGTGATCATGATCACCACCAAAAATGGTAAAGAAGGCCGCAAACCAGCCCTTACTTTTTCCCAGGATCTTTCTTTTGAAAAACCTTTACTGCCTGAAATACAAACAAAATATGGCCAGGGAGAAGCCGGTGTATTTTTTAATGGTGAAACGCAGAAGACAAGTGCTGTGTGGGGACCTTTAATGGATACCCTGCGCATCAATGGTCAGCCTGCGCCCAAATATTCTCCTACCGATGAATTTTTCCGCACAGGTGTCACCAGCAATACCACCGTCAGCGTAGAAGGAGGTGGAGCCAGCTCCGGTTACTTCCTCTCCTATTCTTACCTCACACAGGATGGAACAGTACCCGGCACAGATTATAAAAGACATTCACTGTTCACAAAATATACTACCAGGATATATAAGAACCTGACCAGCACTTTTCAGTTCAACTATATCAATTCCAAAAACGATCGCTCACCCGAAGGATATGTATTGGAAAGTCCGCTGTGGACCGTGTTGACAGCACCGGTCAGTTATAACCTGCAACCGCCCACCAATCCTGATGGTACACAACGTCTGTACCGTTTTTCCCGCAACAATCCTTACTGGGTGGTAGACAATATTTACAACAAGGCCGTGGTCAACAGGTTTGTGCCCGTCATGACCTTCAACTACTCCCCCCTACCCTGGTTGTCCATTGTAGAAAGGATTGGAGCTGATATCTATTCCGAGCAGGATAAATACAAGGAGAATATTGGATCAGCCGCTTTACCAACCGGCCGCATTATAGAACGCAACCTCAACTTCCGGCAGTTCAACCACGATCTGATTATCAATGCCCACAAAGAGTTTGGTGATTTTAATGTGGAACTGCTCTTGGGCAACAACCTGTATTCCCGCTATATTCAAACCTACCAGCAAAACGGCGTAGGACTTAGTGTAAACGGTTTCGATAACATCAGTGCCGCCTCTACCATTACCGCTACAGAAGACCATTCAGAGGTACGCAAAGTGGGTTTCTATGCGCAGGCCAATGTTGATTATAAAAGACTGTTGATCCTGTCATTGACCGGCCGTTATGACGGAAGCTCCGTATTGGCCAAGGACAATAGCTTTTATCCGTATGGATCTGCTGCACTGGGCTTTGTATTTTCCGAACTGTTGCCTCCCGAAACAAAAGCATTCTTAAACTTTGCCAAGTTTAGGATCTCCTATGCCGTGGTAGGTAATGACGGTGTAGGCGCCTACTCCCTCAATACGCCTTTTGAGCCCGCAGCGATCGGCAATATCAGGTTTCCCCTCAGCGGACAATCAGGTTTCCTGCTCAGCAGAACATTGGGCAACCTTTCCCTGAAGAATGAAAAGATCGGTGAATTTGAAACAGGTCTCGAAGCAAGACTGCTCAACAACAGGCTCAGCCTGGAGGTTTCTTATTTCAGGAAGAAGACAACGAACGGTCTGATACCTGGTGTGGCCATCGCGCCTTCTACCGGATATACCGGCACCACCGTTAATTCGGCTGAGATGGAAAACAAAGGTGTGGAAGCATTGGTGAATGCTACCGTGGTGAAAGCCGGCAAGTTTAGCTGGGACATCGGTCTGAACTTCACCAAGATCAATAATAAAGTATTGGCCATCTACGAGGACCTGCAACAACTGGGTAATGGATTTACACAGGTAATAGTAGGCCAGCCTTATGGCGTTAAATTCGGAGGCAGGTACAAACGCAACCCTGATGGCCAGATTTTGATGGACAATAGCGGTTTACCTATTCGTGCTGCCACAGACAGCATTATCGGTAACATTACGCCCGACTGGATGGGCGGCATGAGCAATACCTTCCGCTATGGTCCCTTTAGCCTCAGCATCTTCTTCGATATGAAGAAAGGCGGCGATATTGAAAATAACGTAGATGGATATGGTTATTTCTATGGTACGCCCAAAGCAACCGAAGACAGGGCGCCGCGCATAGTGCCCGGTATCAAGGAATCCACTGGAAGAACGAATGATGTGACAGTTACCGGCAAGGATTATTTCAGAAGGCTCAACGGTATCACCGAGTCTGTTATACAGGATGGCACCTACCTCAAGCTGCGCAACGTAAGCCTGAGCTACAACCTGAGCCCCTCCTTGTTGGAGCGTACCCCCTTCAAGGCATTGTCATTAACGGTTACCGGAAGAAATCTTTGGATCCACAGCCCGCATTTTACAGGGGCCGATCCTGAAGTGAGTTCCTTTGGCTCTTCCAACGGGTCACAGGGTATTTACTCCTTCTCTACGCCCACATCCCGGTCATTCAATATTACCGTACGTGCAGGATTCTAACCATCACTGTCACCTAAAATGAAATTATTATGAAGAAGTTAATATATATGCTTTGCCTGGCGAGCCTGTTTACAACAGGTGGTTGCAAGAAATTCATAG
>CBIHOV010000015.1:0-177160 GCA_966211765.1 uncultured Paraflavitalea sp. | reverse complement strand
CACCGGCCCGATGATGAGCGCCTGGTGTCCGTAAAAGGCTTTGATCACCTACTCAACCTTGCTTTAACCATTATTGTATTAAACGGCTGTAAGTACTCTGATAACAAATCTGTTCTACTGTCTTTGGCAACCTCCGATAAGAAGATCATTATCGCTGTTGTAGACGAAGGGATCGGTATCCCTGCTGCTGAGATCAAGTACATTTTCGACCCTTTCTTCCGGGCTTCCAATACCAATCATTACGAGGGATACGGCATCGGTCTTCCCTTGACCCACACCATCATTCGCCTGCACAAGGGCGACATCCGGATCCAGTCTCAGGTAGGAAAAGGGACCACAGTGATCGTTGGTTTGCCAGCCGCCGGATAGCTGAAGCAGCCCCTCCCAAATCAATTATGTTAAATAGAATTGCCGACTTTAATGGCTCTTATCATATTCTTATTTCTTTTATCATATTCTAATTATCATCTCACAGGCTTCTAATCCATTGCTTAAATCAGCCTAATGGCCGCCCCTGAATTTTGTATCCGATAAACAAATTATTGATACAAAAAAGAACCCATGAGAAATGTATTGATCCCTACAGATTTTTCTGTAGCCTCGCTGGAGCTGGCCGATAAAACAGCCCAATCATTGGAAGGAGAGTCGCTCAACATCATCCTGTTCCATGCATTTGAGATTCCTTTTTTTGTGAGCGATGTATTTGACATCCGGGGAAAATTGCCTTATGCCGATCTCGTAACAGAGGCTTTCCGCAATGCCTGCAAACGGGTAAAACTGCAGCATCCCAAGACCATCCGCAGCATCGTCATCCGGCACCAATATGGCAATACTGCAGCCGTATTCAGGAATTTTGTGGATGCCAATGACATTGACCTCATCGTGTGCCCGGACTTTTATGTTTACCAGGCTGTACACACGGGCAGCGTAAACCCGGTTCCTTTATTCCAGAAAGGAGGCGTGCCGCTGATGAAAGAGTTCAGGCCTAAAAAGAAGCAGGCCGAAGAGCCGGAGCAACAACAAGCACCAGTACAGGAGCCAGTTCAAAAGCAGGAGCCTTCCGGCAAGAGAATTTCAGAAAACTTACTTACCAAAGAACACAATTATGCTGTTAAAGAAGAATATCCCGCTGCGATACATATTCGGCAAAATACGGTATGAGTTACTGATCATTCTGCTGTACACCTCGCTGATAGCGATTTTGCATGAGACCAACCGCGTGCTGCCCATTTCTATACCGGTGGCCATTCCAGCCTTGCTGGGCACGGTGATCTCCCTCTTGCTGGGCTTCCGCAGCAACCAGGCCTATGATCGATGGTGGGAGGCCCGCCATATCTGGGGCGCCATCGTCAACGAATCACGGTCCCTGGCCCGGCAGATCCTCACTTTTACCGATATCGGGGAAGAGGGCGACGATGTTCATTTGTTCCGCCAACGGATGATCCGCCGTCAAATAGCCTGGTGTTTCAGCCTTGGGCAAAACCTGCGCGGCACATCGGCCACCATGGGGCTCGACAAATACCTGGGCAAGCGTGAACTGGAGGCTGTGAGTCATTACAGCAATGTGCCGGCGGCCTTGCTGGAGCAGCATGGCCGTGACCTGAAAAGGGCCCTGGAAAACGGCTGGGTGAACCGCTATCAGCAGGTTGAGCTCGATAGGACCGTCACCAGACTTTGCGATGCCATGGGCAAATGTGAGCGCATCAAGAATACCGTATTTCCCAGCACATACAGTTTGTACATTCATTTTTCACTGTTGCTGTTTATCTGCCTGCTGCCATTTGGTTTGATCGAATACTTCGGATTTCTGGAAATTCCGCTGGTAATGGCCGTATCCGCATCATTTCTGTTGATCGAGAAAATGGCCATCCATTTACAGGATCCATTCGAAAACAAACCCACAGATACGCCGATGACAACCATCGCCCGGAACATCGAAAAAGATTTGCGCCAGATGCTCCGCGACCAGGAATTTCTGGAATATGAAAAACCGGCCCGGGCGTTCTATTTGATGTAAAAGCAGATTTATTTCGCCTCAAATTTAATGTATGTCAGACTGAACCCTGAAGCCCTGAAAACCGTATATAACTCAAGCGCCGGCTGGTTTTGAGCTGTTTTAGAGCTATTAAACCGTCCGGCGCTTCTTGCTTATAATTAACGGTATGAAAAGCAGGCCCAATAAGGGTTTACAGCAATGACGGGCCTTTCAGGCGATAAATTTTAAAACTGTGCAAGTCAACCGGGCACATATGCATAGTTTTACTTAACAGTTACTCCCAATAGTTTCAGGAGCTTGTCTTGTTTACCATCTTCCTCCACCTCGATTAATACTGACACTTTCCGCTTTGCCTTACCCGCAGCAGGCGTTGTTACCCCGCCACCGGAAGTAAAATGTTGGAAAAAGTCGTACTCCAGAATCTTACCTATTTGCATAAGCAAATCAGTATTAATTGATTGATTATCAAAAATATATTTTATTCCGCCCCTTGTCATATTCATTCGTCGGGCAAATTCCGCTACTGGCAACCCCTTTTTATCAACGGTTTCTTTAATTATTGATCCAATGTGTATGGATTGTGCCATAGGCTTTTTTTAGTTAAAACAAAAGTCACTGTTCTAACTGGTATAAAATACTTATCACATTACAGACTTACTATACCTTTTTGCACAAATATTTTGTACTATCAGGAATACTACATAAAATTGTACATAATTACTGTACATAGTAAACAAAAACTGTTAAAAGTGAAAAAAATCATTGCATGATCCATAATAAAACATTGAAGGAAACCTGGGAAGCCCTGGGAAATCTTCCCAGCAAGTGGAAGGATGCGGTTAAACTCAAAATGGGCTGGCGATCAGATAACCCATTTTATTACCGCATTAACGGGCAAATAAAGTGTTCTCCTGCGGAACAGGCTGTATTTGCTCAAACGCTTAGCGATCTTGTCTTAAACAAGCCCGCAACCCTGTTTCCAGCGACTGAGGAAACAATGGTCACCGCGGAATAATATTTCAAGTCGGTTATGCAGCCAGGGTGTTTCTACATCGCCGGCCTTTTTCTTCCCCCATACCCCCTTTACCATGCAAATTGAATTGACAGTAGATCAATTACGGATTCTGTTATATGCCCTGGAAGAATTACAGGGTGAAGTTGCAGCGGATCTGAACGGGTGGACTATTGGGCCAAACAAACAAACCGATATAGAAACACTTGCCAGTACTGTTGAGCTGTACTGCAATACAGAAGAATTGCGTATTGCGATCGATCAGCGTATTTCCCATGACTAACCCCCCTTTAAATTCGAATGAACCAAACGACTGTAATCCAAATCTACAATGGTGCAAAAGACAATATTGGAAAGGAAACCTACGTCCATATTGTCCTCGCGCAAATTAAATTTGGTCCTGAACTTCGGGAGCAAATAGATAGCATCCGGGAACTTATGTTAAATATGGAGGTGGCAGATCAAGCCACCTTGCCAATTCTGAAAGCCCGATATGACAAAGAAAAAAAGCGACTGCCCGCAGTTACCTGGTCGGGAACTTTTTCACAGCGCAAGGCAACTCACTATAGTGTATACAGTGACCTCATTTGCCTGGATATAGACAAGTTGTTGTTGGGCAAGTTGCTATTTTTAGCCGATTTGCTTAGAAGAGATCCTTACACATTCCTGGTATTTACTTCGCCTTCAGGCAATGGATTAAAAGTAGTCGTTAAAGTATCGGGCGGAGCGGGCAACCATGCCTCCA
Organism: uncultured Paraflavitalea sp.; assembly: GCA_966211765.1. Taxonomy (GTDB): domain Bacteria; phylum Bacteroidota; class Bacteroidia; order Chitinophagales; family Chitinophagaceae; genus Paraflavitalea. The sequence goes on along the minus strand of CBIHOV010000015.1, from coordinate 173,407 downwards.
ATTTCCTCGCACTGGAAAAATATTTTAAGCATGAATATGATATTGACATTGACCCATCGGGTAAGGACATTAGCCGCCTATGCTTTCTATCTTTTGACCCCGATTGCTTTGTTAATTATAATAGCGATGTCTTTACCCCTCGCCCTGGCGATCTTTTTTTACCGCCTGCCCCCGTGGCTTTATCACGCAAAGAAGAACAAGCGTTTCAAGCAGCGGACAATGAACTAGACTGGGTAAGGAATTTCACCGATAAAAAACTGACTTATACAATTGGTAGTAGAAACAACTACGTGCATTTGTTTGCTTGTAATTGTAACCGCAAGGGGATTGATATCAACGATTGCCTGAACTATACAATAGGGTTCGCTAGTGACCTTAAAACCGACGAATTAACCGCCACCATAAAAAGCGCCTATGATCACAATTCGCATGAAGCTGGCAAATTTGCTAAGCGACAAAGCCCCAACCGGAATGATAAGAAACGGCCTGCAAAAAGCAGCGTGGGCAGTAGCGCAAGTTCTTTTCCTGCCACCAATGGACAAGAGGCCAACGGGCTTATTGATGCAGAAGAAACCTATATAAAATTTTGGTCCGTTACGGAAGATGAAAAGCGCACCGATGAAGACGGTAAGCCACTCTTGAAATTTAACCTGAAGTACAACCGGCTCATTGAGTTTTTGGAGGCGGCAGGTTACCACCGACTGCGCCTGGTCAACAATTCCTATCAGTATATCCGGTTTAAGGACAATATATGTGAGCCGATTGGAATAATCAATATGAAAGATCACGTACTCGACTGGCTGAGGAATAAAGAGTATGACGGGGTATTGGAAATGATGCGGCGGGGTGCCAAGAGCTATTTTGTACCACAAATCATGGAGGGATTGAAATATAAAGCCATTGAGTTTGTGAAAGACACTGCTACAGAAGCCTTTTTCTATTTTAAGAATTGTATTGTACGGGTTACCAAGGATGGCACTACCACGCAACCCTATACAGCTGCACAACAGGCTATTTGGGCATCATCAATGATACAGCGGGATTTCACGCCCATAGATATGAAACTAGCCCTTACGCCTGATGGCGACTCAGACGCAGATACCTTCAAAAAATGCGTGATGGCTAAGTATATATTGCTCGTCAGCCATAGCCCCAAAAGCAATGAAGAAATTTCCGAACATGAAGCCAATAAACGTTTTTTGTCAATAAGCAGCAGCATTGGTTATATGCTACACGGATATAAAACCCGCATTGCAAAAGCGGTCATTGCGGTAGATCATAAGATACCGGAAGATAAGTCAGAACAGAACGGCGGCACGGGAAAATCAATAGTAGGGGAGAGCATTAAATTTTTAAAAAGCACCACCATTATTGATGGCCGTGAGTTTAAAGAAGATTATCCATTCCGGTTTGAAATGGTAGGGGTAGATACCAAAGTGGTGGTTATGCAGGATTGCCGGTACAACCTGGACTTTGGTTCATTCTTCGTACCAATTACCAATGACTTTACCTACAACAGAAGACATACCGGCTATATTACCTTGCCCTTTGCAGATTCCCCTAAATGGTGGTTTGATACAAACTTTGTCTTCAAGGGTGAGGGCGCCAGTTTCCGCCGACGCATGCATGTAATTGAGTTTGATGATTTTTTCGATGAGAACCACACCCCCTACGACGAATTTGGCCATTATCTATTTCAGGAGTGGGACGATCAACAATGGAATCAGTTTTACAACTATTACTGTTGGTGTGTACAGCTCTACTTGCATGAGGGCCTGATTGACTACCCCAAAAGCAATTACGAAAGCCGGAAAATGGTTTCAGAGACCCCGGCCGAATTTATAGACTTCATCGATGCCACTGATGATGCAGGGACTTTTAAGCATAAACGTAATGGCTGGTTTGAGAAAAAAGAATTGTTGAAGGCATGGAACACGGAGGCTAAAGAAATGAGTATGCAGCCTACTACCCCCCATTTGCTTACCAAGTGGATGAAAAAATATTGCCAAGCACGGCCGGTAAGTCTACGCAAGGATAAAACGAATGGGACAGAGTGGTGGCTACTGGCTGATGAAAATTATAATGGGACCGGCAAACGAAGTGAGAAAGGCGGCCAACCTGGTGATCCCAAACAAGCAGAATTCTTTTAACCCATTGTTTATGACCAAAGATCAACAAATCATGGATTACCTGCGCAGCATCAGCCACGGCATGATCAATTTGACCCCTGCGCATGTACAGGAGCTAATTGAGATTGCAAAGGGCAATAGGGGTGCTATCGGGGCCTTCTGTAAGTTGCTTCGATGGAGTGAATTAAAACAGGGTTGGGAGGTACAATACGCCGTCGCTACCTCAGATGAGCAAATTGCAATGCGGATCCGGGAGGCTTTGGATATTCCCCCTGTGGTCAACTTTTATAAATGGGAATGCTATGGGAGCGATCAATTACTGCAAGGAAACATTTTTACAGCTAATACAAGCCTATTTTGAGTAAGCTAAAAAACATATCGGCATTTAATTACTTCGGCGGCAAAAATGCGCCCCGTGTCCATGAATGGATAAAAAGCAAATTGGACTTATTACGTGTATACCATTTAGCAGAAGCATTTAGCGGATCCGCATCTATCACCCTCAATTACCAACGGGCAAAGATCAGGACTATTAATGACCTGAACAGTGACATTTATAACTTTTTTAAAGTACTGCGGGACCATGGTCCAGAATTAATTCATCGCTTGGAATTAACCCCCCATAGCAGGCAGGAATACGATGCATGTTACATGGATGGTATCCAGGACTGCATTGAAAATGCCCGTGTGTTTTTCCTGAGAACCAATCAGAGCTTTGGCAATTGTGGTAGCCTTCGGGTGTATAATAGCTGGAGCTATACTATCAACGACCAACGGTACAAGTGCAGCCAATCTACAGCCCGTTATCTAAATAAAATTGAGGGACTTCACCGTGTTGTCCAGGAACTTCGACACATTCAAATTGAATGCTTGGATTTTCGGGAGTTCATAAAAAAATATGATGGCCCCAAAACTGTATTCTACATTGACCCTCCCTACGTTCCTGCTTCCAGATCCTATAATATTAAATACAAAGTGGAGCTTTCTATTAATGATCACGAAGAGTTATCAGAGTTATTGAAAGCGGCAAAAGGTAAGTGGCTATTGTCCGGGTATCAATCCGATCTATATGATCAATTATATAAAGACTTTTCGACCTGCCGGATGGGGTCAGTGCGAACTGCCGGCAGAGCAGCTACTGAGGTCCTTTGGGCCAATTATGATCTTAACCCCAATTCATTATTCTAAAATTTGATTACGAAAATAGCAACCATCCGAATTACTGACACATGAGACTACCATTTCCAGAGGAAAAAAAATTGATCGTCAGTATATACGACTATACGGGGCAATGGGTCAAACCATACGTTGATGCCGGGTACCCGGTGATGTTGTGGGATAAAAAAATTGAAGGAGATATTTTGGAACACCTCAGCTGGCTTTTAATTCAAATTGAAGAAACTGGGCTGGAAGTTTATGGTTTATTCTTTGCTCCCCCATGCACGGATTATTCAGTATCGGGGGCATGGACATGGCCATCCAAGGACAAGCCAACAATAGGCTTTGAACCTTTTGAAAGTACCACAGAATTGAGTGACGCCCTGGTGCTTATTTGTTTTCACCTCGTTGACATTTTAAAGCCTCGTGGGTTTTGGGTACTGGAAAATCCGGTTGGCCGAATAGAGAAGCGTATACCAGAGTTACAGCCATTCCGCTCCCTGCTCTTTAATCCATGTGACTATGGAGACCCATATACTAAAAAGACAATCTTATGGGGGGAGTTTAATAGTAATCTGAAGCAAACACCTGTGAAACCTGTCAAAGCATGTGCTCAGGGTAGCTGGTTACAGAAGTTAGGTGGTAAGAGCGAAAAAACAAAAGCATTAAGAAGCGCCACGCCCCTGGGTTTTGCAAAAGCATTTTTTGAAGCCAATAAATAATCAATATGAGAACAGCCACCATCCGCATTAATGAGCGGAAAGAAATTACGATCGAAGCCGGCGGATTGTCCCCCACCGAACTAGCGACTGCTTTGGATGCAGTGTTAAACGTCATCTGTGAGCAAGCCTGCGGTGATCCCCTTAAAGGACAAGCCATGAAAGCCTTTTGCGCAAAACAAAACATGAGTTCCAATTCAAAATTGGTACTTCCACCAAACGTACAGCCATGACACAATATCAGACTGTATGCGATATCTGCGGAGGTGTGGTAGATAAGGCAAAGCTATTGGACCATTTAAAAGCAGAGCACTGAATAGTGGTATACGTGAAAATATAATAGCCCGCCGTGTGATAAAAGGCTCCGCTCTGACTATTGAGGAAGTCAGATCAATATACGTATCCCACCATAGCCTTTACATAAATATTGTAAAATGAATACTACTACCATCGAATGGACAGACCGCACCTGGAATCCTGTCACTGGTTGTACCAAAGTAAGCCAGGGATGTAAGAACTGTTACGCTGAACGCATCTATGAGCGTTTTAATGGCAAGGGAAATTTTAAGCTGGTACACCTTCACCCGGAGCGATTAAACGCCCCAGCGGGCTGGGAAAAGCCTTCTATGGTGTTCGTGAATAGCATGAGTGACCTGTTCCATGAAGCTGTGCCCTTTTACTTCATTAATCAGGTATTTCTAAAAATGCTATATACCAGGCGGCATACTTACCAGGTGTTGACCAAACGGCCTGAGCGGGCGTTGAAATTCCTTAACTGGCTGAAGGAATCGGATGATGTGATGTACAAGGATATAATTACTAACAAAGGGATATGGATTGGTGTAAGTATAGAGGATCAAAAAACAGCCGATGAACGTATCCCCTTGCTTTTACAGATACCCGCCGCGGTTCGGTTCCTTTCCTGCGAACCGATGCTGGCGCCTATCAAGCTATCCCATTTGATCGGTAGAACCACATTTGCAAAAAACGATATTCAATGGATCATTTGCGGCGGAGAATCCGGACCCCAAGCCCGCCCCATGCATCCTGACTGGGCGCGTGGTATTCGTGATTATTGTAACCGTGCAAGTATTCCTTTTTTCTTCAAACAATGGGGCCAATGGATACCATATGAAGTTGACAGCCCGCCGTACTGGTATTGCTCAGCAACTGATACCTGTTATGATGGCCATTTATTGAACTTTACCGATGAATTGGGCAACCCTGGCCGATTGAATGGTGGCAGGTGGATGGATGGCACCGAAGCCCAAATTTATTGCATGGATACACAAAACGAGCTGTGCATGTTCCTGGGTACAGGTAAAAAGAAAGCCGGCCACCTTTTGGATGGCAAAGCTCATCATGAATTTCCAAACCTCAAAAAAGTATAGCAATGCCAGCATATGGATTTAAAAAGTTATTCTGCCCATTTGTAAAAGAAGGCAGCAAGCCACATACAATACGCGCCTACCGTAAATACCCGGTCAATGTCGGTGATACCCTTTCTCTTTATTTTGGAATGCGCACGAAGTATTGCACCCTCCTTCGTAGCGAGATTTGCACCGATGTAAAAACCATTGCTATCACAGAGGCGGGGACTGTTGTAATCATCCACGTACCCAGGCTACCCCCCAATGAAGTGGAGGCCCTGCAAATCTCCCTGCTTGCTTTGGATAGTCTTGCAAAAGCCACGGGCACAAATCCATATAACAATGATTTGTCTATAGGCAGACATACATGGACATTGTTGTCCTGCGACAAAGACCGACTTGCCTGGAAAGATGGTTTCCGCCCGCCCGGATCCTCCCTTGACAACCCCACCGGTGCCTTTTCGCTAATGATGGATTTTTGGCGAGATAGTCACGCCTTCCCGTTCGTTGGCAATATCATCTATTGGGAGCCAAAAAATTGATTCTATGCCTATTAAAATATTTTGCAGCTCTGACCCCGATTCCTTAGAGGAAGATGTAAACTTCTATATGAGCGCATTCATAGCGGGCGTTAATGAACGAAGTTCACAGCATCCCAAAAAGCTACGACTTGAACTAAAATACCAGACTACAACTAATCTGAATGGGGACATAGCGTATAGTGTAATGGTCTGGCATGAATTTATTAAACCTCAAACGATGACAAATGTCTCAGCCCCCTAACCCCACACAACTCTACACTGTAAAAGTGACCACCACCCCCGGTAAAGAAATTCCTTTCCGCAACCTCACGCAGGCGCAGGTAGATCGTATTAAGTCCACCATATGGCGCATAGGGTGCCTGGTGCGCCTTGACGAAAATAGACAGGAGCTGGTAAGCCCATATATGCTGCGGGAAGTGTTGATCATTAAGCAAAAGGGGGAGGTATCCGGTACCATGGACAATATCACCAACTACCCTTCACAACCGCCCAAAAGTTAAAAGTGTGTAATTTTAATCTAAAAGGTATAAAATTACTTGCAAGTGTCATTTTTTCTACTCACTTTCGTACAGTAAATCAAACCACCGGGTACCATGCCGGCAAAAGAATGGCAACAACATGAATACTCCAATAGACACACTTTCACACAAGGCAGGCGATCTGCTTTACTACGTTGGCAAATTCGGAAACACACCTGGTTGGGGCACTATAAAAGAAGTAAAGCAAGCTACCCACAAAGCCCCACTTTCTTATGTCGTTGATATGGGAGAGGACTACCCCGACAAATTTTACCAGTTGATCACCGTCCCCCACTACTGCTTAAAGCCAGGCGTAGGGCAACTGTTTAAAACAAAGCAGCAATTTGAACAGGACCGTGATGAAGCCAATAACCGCCTCAACGAGTTTTTCAAATCTTTGAACCGCAAACCCCTGATGTTATGAAGGAAGGTATACACACTGTCAGTATAGCAGAATTCCTCCAAATGCTTAAGGGGAAAGCTAAATTTTTGATGTATGTGCAGATTGTGAATGTAGAGGGTATCAATAATTCCAAAGATACCATGTGGATGGGGGTTGATAAGAAATGGCTCATTGACCGACCTGATTTTTTTAATCGCTTTGGTAGTGTTACCTTGGATATTGTTGATAATGGGATATGGACTACTGTTTACATTGACAAATTCATTCCGATCGGATAAACGAACTGTCGCTATAAGTTAGCACAGGGTAATAATGATCAATTGGGAAATAGTGCGGCGCTCATGGCCGCACTTTATTTTTGCAACTAAATATCAATATATGTCACATGCACCAACACGACAGGAGGTCAGAGAGCTGGCTGACTACCTTGAAAAGGTAGTTGAAAGGATTCCCAGGGGATTATCCCACCTGAAAGATGCATTAACTTTTGCGCTTATCGATCTTGACTGTTATGCAATAGGTTTATATAGAACTAGCACCTACAGGCAAGCCCTGGACTTTGCACAATCCATTCCCCGTGTTGAAGATTTGGAGGGAGATACCTTCACAACCTGGATGCTCAATGACCTGGAGCATAGAAAGTACCTACCGTAGTCTCCCCACGCTTTTTTATATCTTCACGACATGGAATTGTCAGAATACCTTTTTGCAGAAGATCCGCAGCACAAGAACGCGGTTTTTATTGTCGGCACCAATGAGCCGTTCCCAGTTGGCCAGGTATGGAGATACCGGAGCGAAGCTGAGCTGGAGGCTGCCACAAAGGGACGTCAAAGCCTTTATCAGGAGGTAGAAGGGTACTATGTACTCATAACCTTTGTTAAATGCCTGGATCACTACGATCACCTGCCCGGTGATTTTCTCAGCGGGAAGCTAAAGCGCATGGCCCGTTTTCTACTCGACACCCGCATAGAGCGCGACAAAAGTTACTGGAAGCGTTTTCAGCGCCATTCCTGAGTTGGTTGAAGGTAATCCCCCCACAAATGTATAAAGGGCCGGGAATGGCTTTAAAATCGGTTATACGCATATCTTCCCGGATCCGTTCCATGTACCGCCACCATAGCCGATTCGTCCCCGCACTTGCCCCACCATTGCTTCACCCACGCGGTAGCGGGGGACATGATCTATCCGGCCACCCTGCGGTGGCCGTCCTTATTCCAGGGGCTGCCCCCTCCCTTTCTCTTTTCCCCTCCCTTTCAATCCCACAACTAAGCAGAACGCGCAGCGAAGTGTGCGGGGGCGGGGACCAGGCACCAGGCACAAACGAAACCCGCCAGGCCGGCATGGCAAAATCGAAAAACAGCACCAGCCTACTTATCTATATATTTTTGATTCTTCTTCTTTTACTTTTAAGAAGTAGTTATAAAGAGAAAAAGTGTGCTAAGTGTGCTAATCGGCGGAAAACGGGCAGGGTTGCGGATTTTGTACAGCACACTTTTGTAGCACACTTCCATTTAGCACACTTTTTAAAAGTGTGCTGGTATATTGATGGCCGTTTGATATCTTTAAACATTACTTCATTTTTATGCCCTCAACAAATTACTCACGCCAATTTACCAATCAGGGGAAGCCGGTACCACTTAAGCAATACACAACGTGGACATATAAGATACTTCCACAATTTGAAAATGGGGAAGGGGTAGACCTGGCTGAAGCAACCAAGCTCGTTAAAGAATTGAAAATAAAAGGGATAGTTGCAAAAGAGTTCCTTTGGAAAGGTCACTATTTGGTGTACGAACGGTGGCAAAGGTAACAGCACACTTTTCGCAAAAATCAGCACACTTTTGCACCTAGCACACTTAATGCTAAACCAATATATGATGTTTAGCAAACCTGTATACCAATGTGTTATACCCTAAATAGCACACTTGCACACTTATCAGGGCATCAAACAGAGTGTGCACTTTGGAAAGTATTGTACTCTTCTACATTTCTGCAATTCCCCGCAAAAAAAATCCCAGGCACTTGCCAGGGATTTGTAAAACTTTTGGGTTGGTAGGGTTAGGCCGCCGGGCGCCACGAAACCACCCCCAACATCGTCAGGTGGATTTGAATGGCATTCTTGACGTCCCCGTCGTATTCCCGCCTCATTTGATCCAGGGCGGCCATTAACTGTTCCTGTAAGTCCTGCCGCATGGCGTAATCGTTGGAAGTGTCTGCCGCCAGGGCTTCCTCATAGTTGGAAAAAATTTCCCGTTGCCGGAGCTGGTAATAATTGCTTTTGAGCCGGGCAACGGGGTCCGGATCTCTGCTAAGCTCATAAAGTGTTGTTTCTTCCGCTTCTGTCAGCGGTTGATTGTAGCGTGTGTAGTCCATAACAATATATTATGCCCCCCTGTGGACCAAAGACCTGTCAATGAAGATAGGAATACCCGGACTTGCACCAGGCGCTCAGAGAGGCAATTAAATTGTTGTAAATGGATTGTTGACATTAACAAAGTCTTTGGTAGTGTAAAGATACTGTATTGTTCACGAGGAATCCCCGCGGATAAGGTGTGAAGTTCTGTGCAGAAAAGGCAATAATTGTTCCAATGTACAGTAATTGTGTACTGATTTGTAAAGTAATTTTATACTATGTATATTTGGTAACTGGTTGCCTACTGATAATCTAATACGCACTTACAGAAAAAAAATTGCGCAAATAGCAGATTAAAACAGGGATACCAGTTAAAACTGCGGCTACCCCCGCGGCATCACCTAAACCCACATTCGCAATGAAATCGCAGCAGTTACCCAATCCGGCGTTGGCGCTCATAACCCCCGCCGATGTTCAGAAAGTGTTCCGGCATATAAAGAGCTACAAGGGTGCGTGGTTCCGGATACAGAAAGTAAAGGATGCGCTTGGTAAAAAGAAACACCAAGGGGTCACAGTTGCTGAATTTGCGGACTGGGAAGGGTTAGATGTATCAATTATTCTTACCACGATTTATTTTTCATAAGGGCAGACAAGTACCCAACCGGCAGACCCTGGATATATTCCAGGGTTTTTTTATTGTAATATTTGTAACCTTTCGGTATCACATTGCACAATCGTGTAGCCACTGCGTTTCATAGGTTTCATCTTTATGGCCAATTTATAAATGAACGCATGGGAATTGGCAAAATCTTATTAATTGGCGTCGGCGGTTACCTGGTCTACAACCTGTGGATGAAGGCTGGCGCAGCCAGTGGCCTGAGCGTTTCAGTTAAAAAAATAAAGTATGGTGGCAGTGATCTCAGTAAGTCATGGTTCGATGTAGAGCTGGGAATTATAAACCCCAGTGGTGAAACCTTCGCGTTCAACCGATTTTTCGGACAGCTACGATTTAATGGGGAATTACTCGCCTCTGTGGTAAAGGATGGGGCAGGGGCCAACCTACAGATAACGCCCGCAGCTGAGACCGTGATCACGGTACCGGTGTACATCAATCACCTGTCCACGGCACTAGCCATTAAGGATATCATTTTAAAGATCATCGCAAAGGTTCCGGTAACCGGGGTAAACTTCAATGGTATGCTGTACGTGGGTGGTATTGGCCTGCCCGTCAATCAAACTGTTGACCTCAATTTCTCGACGCCGGTACCTGGTATCACAGGCAATCAATCCCAATGCTTTACCTGCGCCCCAAAAGTTGACGGGGTGCTCAATTAATACATCATGGCAAAGCTCACGACTAAGAATAAAAGCAAAAACACGGATGAGGCAGCGGATTACGAAATAGCCGCCGGCACTGATCCATTTAATGGCCTGGTATACCTGTTCTACGATGGTGCAGGCTATTGGATAGAGAACTGGCGTACGGATCACGTGAGTGATTACCTGCAAGGTGCCAACGGCAAGCTCATTAAGGATGAAGCCGAAGCCATGAAGTGTTTCAATGCAGAGATCAGCAACGCGCAATATGTTGGCGCGATATACCCCTAAACCCTATTCATGATGCGGCGTGAACTGGGCAATCGAACAATACCGCGGCCGGAAGGCCAAGCGCTCTTTTACAAGGATGGGGATACGGCAGACATTGCCACCAAGGTACTGAAGGTATATTCTGAGCAACGGCACCAGGTAGCGGCATTTGCGCCACACCTGAAAGGTTCAACGCTCTACGATACCTGCCATAACATTTGGCGGATGGTGAAAGAAAACATCCGCTATCAGACCGACCCGAAAAATAACCAGTGGGTTAGGCGGCCGGCGCAAATGTGGTGGAGTGGGGTTGGGGACTGCAAAAGCTACAGTGTGTTTATTGCTTCATGCCTGGACGCACTCGGTATTGTCGGGACTTTCCGGTTTGTCTCTTACGAAAAGCCGGATCCGGTCCTACAGCAAAAAATGCCACCCACCCATGTATACGTGGTGGTAAAAAATAATGGCCGCGAAATCATCCTGGACGCAGTAATGCCTGGCTTTAACCAGGAAAAGAAATTTGAATCTAAATACGACTACAACATGACACGCATATACGAACTCAGTGGAATAAATCAGCAGCCACGCCGAAAGGCAGTTTATTACACTGACGGCACTGCTCAGATCGAAGGCGGGCTTTCAACATTGGTTCTCGGAAAAAAGCGTCGTGAAGTATTGCAGGAAGCTATGCCCGGTTTGGCACTCATGGCACTCTACATTTTTATTCCCGCGGGCCAAAACCCTGAAGACTTGCCAAAGGAGATAAAAAGTCAGTATGCCACTAACGACAACCTGCTTAACCGCTGCCCCAGCATCGTTGTAAAAAAGCGCGGTACAGCCGTGGCCTCATTTTGGGACTTTGGTGACTGGGCAGGGATCAAAGTCGAAAATGATGTGTTTCCTCAGCTGCGCAAATTGCTGAGTGCCCAGCTGGGCATGGACCCCACCGAATGGTGGCGCAAAGCGTTGGTTGCTCCCACAAATTCGAACGCCCGGATTACCGGCCCTACATCAGAGGGCGGAAGTTCAAGTAGCAGCAGTAGCACCGGTACCGGTGGCGATGCGGCAGGTGCAGCCGCCAGCTCAACTCCGGAAGGCCAGGCAATCACGATGGCCCTGCAAAAGGTTACCGGTATCATCAATTCAATTTTTGGTGGGACAGATATAAAGTGGAAAAGGGGCGATCCCTCCCAATGGAAGCCGGATTCCGCCGACTGGGACGGCTTTCCTGTTAATCCCTTGTTATACGTGCCAATGGGTTCGCCTTCGGATCCGCGCCCGGTGAATGTGAGCTATCCGATACCCAACCAGCCACAACCATTGCCACAAAGCGGCTACAACCCGCCACCTGCCAATACAAACCAGGCTGCACCGCCACCAGCGGCGGACAAGGATAATACGGGGTTGATCATTGCGGCCGTGGTAGTAGTTGGAATATTGGCCTTTAAGAAGTAGTAGTAAGTAACAAAATTGTCAACATTTAAACGATCATCTATATGGCAAAGTTCAAATTGAAAACACTGCCCAAGAAGCCGAAAAAAAGCGCTTCTAATGCTACCAAGGAAAACTACCTAAAAAAGGTAGCCGAAGTAAAAAAGCACAACACGCAGATAGCGAATGCAAAGAAAAAAGCGGCGAACCTCGACAAGCGCCTTGCTTCGATCAGCGGTGCATCAGTGAGGCCGGGCAAGTAAAATCCCTGGCTACATTGGGAAAAGCGCCGGCGATTGCCCGTGCTGGTGATCGTAACAACATTTTTAAATTCTAATCTTCATAAAATGGCAAAGTTCAATATAAAAAAACTCAACCTCCCCGGCCTTGCTATCAGCACGTTGGGTAACGTTGGTGGTGGCTATGCGGCCATTAAAGCCAACAAAATTGCAAAGATAAAAGAGATGGTGCCGTGGAAACGGGGCCTTATAAAATTGGGTGTAGGCGCTGTTGTCAAAGCGTTTGCGCCACAATATGTAAAGGACAAAAACATCCTGGGTGGTGTAGAAGGTTTCGGGGAAGGTCTGTGTACCATTGGCGGTTTGGAAATTGCTTCCAAATTCGACACCTCGATTCCGGCGATTGAAGGCAACGGCGATGTACTGGGGCAGGTGTATTTCGATGAGCGGTACACATCGCCAATGTCCGGTACCGATGTTATGGGCGCGACTGATCAAGGTAGCGGTGGTGTGGTTGTAAACCTCTAACCCCCTGCTTTTCCGTCAACCCTACGGTCAATCATTCATTTTTCAATCCCTAAATTATTTTTCAAATGAGTACAATAGTAAATTTAACCCCCGATAAAAAACGCCAGGCGCTGCAAAGGGTACGCGACTGGGCAGTATCAAAAGGCGTTTCCGCAGAAAAAGTATCCTGGAGTTATCTCCGTGTTGCTATGCTGATGGACAATGCCACCAGTCAGTATACCTTTTCGTTAAAAAAGGATACTGGTATTTCCTTGAAGCATGACCGGAAGCTCGATTTGAACGATACGTTTGTGGTCTATGCAATGGGTCAGCGCCTGTTGGCAGAAAACCCCGCGACGCCTGGTGTTGGTATTTTACAGACCTACCCCAACGTGCTGGAATTCCCGGCTGTAGCCCTGGAGACTGTTCACACGCATTTCAATATCTTCTATAATGGTTCCTACCAGATCAAGGTTGGAGAAACCGTTTACGGTCCGGCGATCAGTACCGACGAAATGCTTTGCGTACGCACCACCCAAAAATCCTCAGCAACGACCTTTTCAGAGCGCTACGAGATGGACGGATGCGTAATGATGGGCGCCGATGTTACCCTGAATGGTAGCAATCAAAATGAGGTCACGTTGACCGTTCCTACCTTCTCCGGACTACTGGTGCAACAAGTGGCAGCAGCCACCAGAAACTATATTGTATTGTACTGCTATGGCTTCCTGATCAGTGGTGCAAGCAATATTGGTACACTGTAATAGTATACCGCAAAAAATAATGCATGAACAAAGCCCTGCACCTGCGCACCAGGGTAGGGCTTTTTAAATTTTATACCATGTGCAATACAAAAGGAACGACCAATTTTAAACTCGTGGAAGTGTTGATCGATGGGGTGCAGACAGAATACAGCCTGAAGGATCAGGAAATTTTAAGGCAGGCAAAAAAGATCGTGGCCATAGAGGTGTATACCGTGTCAATTGTCAGTGTGACCCCCAAGAGCAGGCCCGTGGTAAACAACACGGTATTTCTAAAAAGTTTCCTGGTATTGGGTAGCGCGGATGACAAACAGCCCATTGACCGGATTCCATTTACCTCCATGAATAAGGCCACTAATAACGGGCTATTATTTTATGTTGATATTCCCCCGATTGCCCCCAGTAAATGTTTCGTAGCGGTTCCGACCGGTGCGGGCATTGTTGCTGGTGAAAGTTTTTTGATCGGCTTTCACTTTGAAAATTAAAGCATCCCCCTATGGAGATTTTCATACCCGGACTGCTTTCCATCATTGCTTACTTCCTTATATGTATCCACAAGGAAATAAAGTCAATCGGGGAGAAGGTAGAAAAGCTGATGATCAATGAGGCCGCAGACCGGGAGCGGTTGGAAGATCAGGAGCGCAGAATTTCGAATATCGAATTTAAAAAAGGTACCTAATGGCAAAGCAAAATATTTTCAGGCGGGTGGGCGGATGGTTTAAAAAGCTGTTCACCAAAACAAAAGCGGCAGCGGAAAAGTATATCCCGATTGGGATTGAAGTGGTGGAGCAGTTAAAGCTGGTAATGGACAGTCCCCTTACCCCCTTGCTTACGATGCTCATACCAGGTACCCTGGATGATGCCATTGCCGCCAAAGTAAAGCGGCTATTGCCCGAAGTGCTGGCAACACTGAAGATATCCAACGAGTGCGCGAAAAAGGCCACCCCGGATGAGGTTGTACAATGTGTGATCGCTCACCTGCGCACCCTACGGCCGGATGACCGCCATGATAATTTGCTGAAGATTGCCGCAAAGGTATCCGCGGCGTGTAGTGATGGCAAGCTCACCTGGACAGAGATACTGGATATGACGCAGGACGTATACGAGAACGAATACAAAAAGTAACTATGGTACGCGGCACAAGAGATATTATTACCTGGTTTGAAAATACGAAGATGCCCTATTGGCGCATCTATCCTTATAAAAATATTGGAGGGGGAAACATTTGCCTGCAAAGTGAGCAGGAGGAAGGGCAATCCCCCGGGGATGCATTGGAGAAACTGCGGCAAGATATCCGGGTACTGTGCCGGGACCACTATACCATCGCGGCTTTTCCTGAACCCAATAAACTCCCGACCAAGGGCTACCACTGGGTACACTTCGAAATTGTCGAAAAGGAGGGCCAACAGGCGCAGATCAGTGGCCCGGTAGGCATTTCCCAGGATGATGTACAAAGGCAAATTTCACAGGCGCTGACAGCCTATAAAGCGGAAGTGGAACTTGACCAATTACGTACCAAGGTGAAGGAGCTGGAAAAGGACAATAAGGAATTAAAGTCTTCAGCAGATAGCCCGATCAATAAAGTACTGGGTGCCTTGGCCCCCCACGCGCCACAAATTTTCGGGAATATGTTCGGCGGACAGCCAGGTGTTGCCGGTTTTCCCCCTCCTGATGCCGGCCCGGTTGATAACCATATTACAGAGGCTGAGGTAGTAGAGGGTACTGATTTGACCCCGGAGCAAAGCGCCATCATCAGTGAGTTCATCAATGAGCTATCCACTGCGGATGCTGATTGGTTGAAAACCCTGGAAAGGCTCACAAAAGCCATTAAGGAAAAACCGTCGCTGATCGCGATGGTAAAAACTTTCATCTAATGAGTAGCTACAATACAACCACGATATCAAACGTCTTTACCAGGCTATACAATAACCTGCGCCGCTACTACGGGCAGTATGCTGCCAATTTTGTGAGCCGGCAATACCTGGTATTTGCCAATGTGGTTTTAAAGCGGCCGGACCGGATCCCGTATTACAATTCAGTGGACGGTGCCCGTTCTAAAAGCAGCCCCGCAGGTAACCTGCCAACGGATATTTCCCCTTACTACTTCCGTGAGAGACCTATATATTTTTACGATCAGCTGGCTTTTATGCAATGGCGGATAGGGAATAATAACACGTATTCCCTTGCCGCCAATCCGCCGTATATCATCCTGAACCTGTTTTTAAATGGGAAATACCAGGATGTATACGTGAACTATGACAGCGGGAAAATGGACCTTGAAATGTACGCCCTCGACGCCATCCTTTTTGTAGAACAGGAGCAGCAGATCATTGAACTACAAAAGTCATTGGAAGCTGTGCTAATGCAAATAGTCATTGCCTACAATCAGATAAAGAATTTGGAGCAGGCACAGGCGCAGGGCAGGTACAACAACACTGCCTTTATTACTAAAGCTAAAGGCCTGGTTGACGGATGGATCAACAGCCTGCAAAAAGACCCTCGCTTTGTGGTGAAAGTATGCGCTGAGTGCAACAACAATGCTTACCTGGGCGAACCCTTTGCGCCCATTACCTACATCACCATGACGGGAGCCGTAGCGCTCACCTGGCTCACCAAATCTTATGCGCAGTATGATGCTGCCAAATATTATATCGATGAATTTCTCGTACTCCCGGAGCGCCTGCGCGTTGATCTCGACACGCAATGGAAAATTGTAAATGGTTATACCGGTCCGGTAGATAGTGGCGTAAAACCATTGCCGACAAACACACAAACAGCCTACATACCCGGCAAGAAAGATTATTCCTGGTTATGGTGGGTATTGGGTGGGGCGGCGGTGGTTGGCCTGGCTACTGGTGGCAAAAACAATCAAAAAAGTAAGTAATGGCGGAACCTACAGTATACAGCGCATCACAGGTGGTTGGTAAAACCCTCATCGCCAAACGAATTGTCGATGTGTACAACAAGGTACCTGATATGACGGGTAGTCAGAAAATTGCCGGGGTAAAAGCCGGTTTGCCGGTAGGGGTGGTATACTCCTGGGTGCAGAATTCAAACGATAAAAGCCTATGGTGGCAGTTTCAAAACCCCAATGGGACTTTCTACTATGTGCAGCATCAACCCGGTTATTTCGACATTGATGCTTTAAGGCAGCAAGGGGCATTGTCTACCCTGGAGCAAATAGAATTGGAAAAGCAGAAGGAGGAAGATAACAAGCCCTGGTATGAAAAGTTGGGTGAAGGCGTGGGTAAGATGGTGACCAATGGAGTATTGTTACTGGGCGGTTTTCTCCTGGTGCGTGAAATGATCCGCTCATCGAAAAATAAATAAGCTATGGCAAGTTTTCTCACAGCATATAAAACAGTAAAGGCCAACGAAGGCGGTTACCGCAATGCGTCCTACGACGCCGGCGGTGAAACCTATAAAGGCATTGCCCGCAATTTTTGGCCGGCGTGGGCAGGGTGGAAGATCATAGACGATTGGAAGCGTACGCATACCCTGAAGTCGGGTGATGTAATCCCCAACCCGGCGCTGGATCAATTGGTACTGGATTTTTTTACCGTCAACTTCTGGAAAAAAAATAACCTGGACAAGGTAGACAATCAAAGCCTCGCTACGCTTTGCCTGGATATGTCCATTAACCACGGGCGTGGTCCTAAGCTGATTAATGAGGCTTGTGAAAGAATTCGGCGCAATATTCCTATCAGTACCACGGTGACTGTTGACAGCGTGGCGGTCATGAACCAATACCCGCAGCTCAGCTATGGTAATATAGCGCAGGCCCGCGTGGCCTACGTGGAAAGCCTGAAAACGAACCTTGGGCCGGATTACGCGGGTGTACTCGCCAGGGCAAAAGGGTTTCTGACAAAGTACAGTGCAGAGATTGCTACCGGTACCGGTATCCTCGTTGCTGCCCTGTTTTTTTTTTGATCTATAAATCTGGTGACTAATGGCAACCTATAAGAATGTTACGCGGTTATGGCAATCTACTACGGATGACGAAATAACCCCCATGTGTACCGCGATCCTCTTTAAAAATACCGGTGACCGGCCATTAAAAATAAACGGTGGCTGGCTCTTACAGCCAGGAGAAGAAACCCCCACCATCAGTACTGGTAACCCGGAGGTAATTGATACCACCACCTACACCGTTGCTTTTGATGTTTCGGGCGGGGGTATTGCGCCGCAGGTTACTGCACTTATCATTACAACCACTTCCAATACCTCAAAGGGGGTCAATGGGAATGACTGCGATAAATTTTAATCTATGAGCTTACTGATTCCATCCCGCGGCGGCACCAGGATAACTACCAACCTTTCAGGGGACGGTTCCTATACGGTACCCAATGGGGTGGTGGTGGATTTGATCGAACTCAAACCCACGGTTAACCTGGCAAGCGTACAGATCGGGACCACGCCGGGCGGTGATGAGATCATGAGCGCCACACCGGTGACGGTGGCCGGCCCCAACCTCATTGGTACATTGATCAAAGGCCCTGCCACCATCTATTTTACCGGTATCACAGCCGGTACACAAATTATTTTCTACAGAAAGCCCTAAAGCTATGAAGCGTCTATTTTCCATTTTTTTGACAATAATTTGCCCCTTGCTGGTAACCAGCCAGGTGAATGAATACAGCGCAAAACGCCTTACAGCTTACGACAGCCTACGGTTGTATCAAACCTGGATAAGGAAGATCACCACCAACCTGAGCACAAGCGACAGTAACAGCCACAACATGCTGCCAACTAACCGGGCCGTCATGGACGCCATACGGGCTTATGGTGGCGGTGGCGGCGGCGGTATACCATCCTTGCCACAAGGGCGCCTTGCTTTTGGTAACGCGGCAAATCAACTGGACAATTCCGATTCGCTAAAATGGGACCGGACCTTTAGAACGCTTGTATTAAACAAAGGCGCTTCTGACAGCCCGGCTTTAAGAATACTACAACCTTCGGGTACAGGACTGCGCCCCTGGTTGGAAGTGTTGCCGCCCATCACGAACGATAGTACTTCCAAATTTCAGTTTGTAAGTAGTGTTAATAACAACGATGATGGAAGTAAAAGCAACCACGTGGTAAAGTGGGGGTTTAATATTTTCAATCAGAATCCGAACAATGCGCGGTTGTGGCGCAGCATGGAAAGCAATTGGTTTTCCGGAGGGCTGAGGTATTTGGAAGATATTCTGGAAGTGCAGTTAAAAAATGGTACCACCAGCCGCCTGGCCATGCATACTTTTCGTGGCGGCGATAGCTATGCAACAAGTGATAACCAAATAGATTTTAGAGGTACTTCGATTAACTTAAAGTCCCTCGATGATTTAACAGACCGGTGGAGCGTTGGGCCGGGGCAAATGCAACTCTTTAGCAGTGGCGTTGGGTATAGTCAGTTCCAAATGATGAATGGTGCAACGATTGCGCAGTTTGCGAACAATGGCACTGACATGGAATTTTCCGGTATGCCCTTTCGGGTATCGGGAAACCTTGCTTTACAAACCAGTATTCTAGGCTCTACCGATCGGGCGGCTGTTCGCCTCTTTGACAATGTGGGTAACGCCGGTTTTTTAATCAATCATGGTACAGCTTATCCCAATACCATTCTGCGCAAAGCAGTCGTACTTACCAGTAGCAACGGCAATGCGTACCAGGGAGCATTAGCGCTTTTCAACGACAACAAAATATTCTTAGGGGACCTGGATGCCTATACCGCATCAGCTGACAAAATAAATTTCGGGGGTGTTACCCATTTTCTGGACAACATGAAGGTGGACAGCATGGCCGTTGGTACCACGGCTGATTCTGTGGTGGTGTGGGATGCGGCCACCAAAGAATTTAAAGTAGTGCCGCATATATTACCGCTGGGCCTGGCTGATCAGACATTAACGGCTAGCCGTAATATATTCGGTGGTGAAACGAAAGACCTTAACCTGGTATCCATCCGCAATTTTGATGTACAAGCCTTTACTACCTCCATATCCGGGCGCTTAACCATTCAAAATGAATTGGAGGAAAGTATTATTGAAGATGCAACCAGCACTTTAAATTTTACCACCTCCCCAAATTATGTGTTCACCGGCACCACAGGTACATGGACGTTGCCGGATCTATCCTTGAGTAACAAACGGGTCTACCACGTAAAAAATGCAGGCAGCGGTAACCTCACGATTGATACCGCCGGCGGCAATATATATAATTCAGCATCGGTGACCACCTTCACACTTCTGCCTTCTGAATCGCGCACCTTCAAAGCCGGCGCATCTTTCTGGTATGTCTTCAATTAATCAACATGAATAAATATTTTTCTTTTCTTCTCCTTGCTTTACTGTCACTACAGGGGCAGGGTCAAACCGTTACTAAGTATCCTGTAACCACGGGACAGCAATTTGGCATGGTGGTCGTAAAATCTTCCAAAGCCCCCGCCAAAGCACCCCTGATAGTATTCCTGCACGGCATCGGTGGCCGGGGCAAGGGAACATCGGTGGAGCTGGATAAACTCGTAGGTGAGCTACCGGCCGAATTCAAAGCAGGCGTGGAAAAATACGGCTTCATCGCCGTAGCAGTGCAAAGCGACGCTGCCTTTACGCTTAACGAGCCAGGCTTTGCCCGTAACTGGGCTTTTAAGAATTTGCCGGTAGACACCACCCGCAAATATTTAACCGGCCTGAGCTGGGGCGGTGGTGGTACCGGATATTTCATAAAGCTATCGGAAGCGACAGCAAGGCTGTTTGATGCTGCAGCTCCCATTGCCATGACCTGGCAAGTGGGTAGCGGGTTTCAATATGTCGCTGGTGCAAAATTGCCTTTGTGGATTTTCCACAATTTAAAAGACCCCAATGGTGGTACGCCGGTGGCGGCTTCCACAGGTTATTACGATAGTGTTGCCAGCTGGAAACCAGCCATACCCGCTACAATTACCTTGTTCAACCGGGACATACATGGTGGATGGGGTGAGGCTTATAATCCTGATAAGATCCCGATGCCGGCGGGAAGTCAGGGCACGATTGCCCCGGCGGTAAACCTGTTTGAATGGTTTTTACTCAACAGCAGCTCCACACGGACACCGGTGCCGGTATTCGCGCCACCATCCACCGAACAGACCGCGGTGATCAGCTATACAGTTACCGGCAATAAAGTGAACTTGGATGCAAGGGGTAGTAGTAACTATAAATCGGTTGAATGGACGGTAACCGGGCGGCCGGGCAGCGTGTCTCCCTGGGCATCGCTTATCACTGGCGCCATGTGGCAGACCGCCACCGGAACTTTCCCGGAACCCGGTACCTATACCATTGAGCTTACCACGTACGCGAACGCCAATTATTCCGGGACCACCAGGAAAGCAAGTGTGACGGTTACAGTCGGCACGGCCCCGCCGGATCTTCCCAAAGTGGTGGCATCCTATGACCTGGTGCGTAAGGTGGTGACCTTTATGGATGGTAGTATTGAAACCATCGCCAGCGCTGTTTACGAGCTTTCCAAATTGAAACTCACGATCGTGACCGATAAGGGAGGTACCTATACTTTCTGAGAATAGAAAAGCAGTAAAAGAATTACCCAACGGTCCGGTATGTCGGCTTTACAATTCCACCTTACAGGGCTATGACCATACCACCGTTGGTTATTAATAATTATCTTTAAAATTCACACATAAACCTGGACAGGCCCGGCGTATCAACGTCGGGCTTTTTGATGCCCATAATTACCCCTTTGCGGGCGAACCCTCATAGCAATAGCTTTCCAGTTTTGCCAGGATCGCAATACACCGGTCCACTAGGACCACACAGGAATAATAGTTGCCGGTATGGTCCCGGCCCTTGTGGAAGGCGGCCAAATCTTCGGCCGCATCTTTTAGGAACAGGGCTATTTTTTTGAGGTCAATGAAGGCAAAGTAGGGGTCATTGCTGCCCCAGCAAGTAGTGGTGAATTTATTAAACATAAAGTCGGCGGAGTCCAGGGCTTTTTTTACGTCAGCTTCCCGCTGGAGGTAATTGGACCGGGTGCCGGTATTGGTGTTGGAGGCGATAAACCAGAACTGGCGGTACTGGGTCCAAACCTGTATATATGTGTCGTTTAGGGTAACCAAAACCTTTGTCAGGTAGCGGTTGGTTTCCGCAATAAAGCGGTTTGCTTCCCGCGCAGATTTGAATTGAATGCGCTGTCCATTGCCCAAGCTAATCTCCCGGGGAGATTTGTTTTGACGACGCTTATTAATATTGATTGTTTTCAATCCTGGCAATTTGGGTAATAGGGTGCTGTAATGCAATCCGGTGGCGGATTTGCAGCCAATTACTGATCTATAATGTGTGATTAAATTGAAGGTAGTATAAAAACAGGTTATCCCGGAGCATTGTACTGGTATTTATTTTTCGTAAGTATCTATAGTTCAGTTACTTGTATTTTTTCTGGCCGGCGCTTTATTCTTATAATTAACGTTATGTTAAATAGAGTTTTACAGTATATAAGTGCTTATCTCCTTTCTTCTCCAGATCGCTATTTTCGGGCTCCACAATACTTCCAATTCCGAAAATGCCACTCCCCGCCCAATCAATTAATCTACCCTTTTTCTACAGGCAGCAGACTGGCTTAGCCCGATCGGCTTTTGTAGAAAGGCCGCTTCAGGACAACAAAAAAGGCAAAGCTGAGACTTTGCCTTATCCAATAATGTTTCGGTGTAATTATTTCCAGTCGATTGATTCGTAATTTAAACTGTAAGCCTTAAGCCGGAGAATCAGACAATGATGGCGTTGCTTCCAGGTCTGCATGGCTTTTGTCATGGATGTCCTTATACACCCTCAATTCGCCCGACTTCTCGCCACTCCGGTAGCCCATCCAATACGTAAAACACGGCACGGTGACAAGAATAAACACAATTAGCAGCAAATCGTTGTAGGTAGTCATTACTCACGTTGATTTAAAGGTTAGGAATCTGCTTAAAAATAAAAAAAACCCTCGTAATAACGAGGGTTTCTTTTATATATTCTTTAAACTGGTGCACCAATTCGCAACCCTGTTTCAGGCTGCGGAGACGCTTTTAGTGCTTCCGGTCTACGTTGTTGAACTTCTCTGTGTAAACTGTGGTCTTATCCTGCAATTTCTTGATCTCTGCCTCATACTGCTTTACTTCTGCAGCAGCCTTTTTAGTTTCTGCGGCATTCCGCTTGGTTTCCAATTGGCTGGTCTTCTCTTCGTTGATGGTAATCAACAGGTCAAGAGCATTCTTCAGGATTTCCTTGTCGTCCATTTTCAGTTTAGCCTGCTTATCGAGCAGCTCATCTACCTTCTCAAAATAAGGAGTAGCTTCATCAAACTTCTTAATTACTTCCTGACGCAGTTCTTCCTTCTTCTTCAGTTGATCAGGTGTGAGTTTAGTCCCCCCCTGTGGGCGGATAGCTTTATTCTCTGTATTGATATCCACGCCCTGGTTGTACAGGATCTGGCCCATTACCATATTGGCATTGGCATAATCAGGTTTCTTTTCCAGGGTGCGTTTCATCATTTCAGCAGCGCGGCCGATCAGTTCTTTTGAATTGGCCGGACGCTTGGTGATGTCTTCCTGGTAACCTTCTTTGTACAGCTCAACCGCATAGTTGAACAGGAAAATATGGTTATCAGGATTTTCCTTGATCACTTCTTCATACTTCTTGAACAGGTCAGCTTTCGTACCCTTGTCGCTCAGCATTTCCAGGTCGAAGCCAGTCCAGAATTGATCCTGGGGATATACTTCCTTACCCAGTGCAGAGAACTTTTGGGCGGTAGCGATATCATTTTTTTGACGGTAATGATCGGCCAGCCATTTGTAGATCTCTACAAATCCTTCGCTCTTACATTTTGCTTCTGCTATTTTGGAATAATAGATGGCGGCTTCATCCAGTTTAGAAGCCTTCTCAGCAGAAATACCGGCATACAAAGTGGTAGTGGTATCCAGCTTCATGGGAACAATACCTCTTTCTGCCAGTACATCAAATACTTCCAGGGTCTTCTTAAAATTGGTCAACGCATCATTATAATTACCTGCATTGTAGAAAGCAGCGCCATCTTTTGAATAGCCGCTGTATACATCTACCAGGGGTTGATTGCCATCAAAGGTCAGCAACAGGTATTTCTTGGTAGCATCCTTTTCCTTTCCTTCCAGTTCCAGGTACTTTTTAAGAGCCGCGAAAGCTGCTTCCCTTGCGTCAGGCACGGTAGCTTTCAGGCTTGAATCCTTATTGATAGCCAGGTAGATCTTGGCCTTTTGATAATAAGGTTCGGAAAGGACCTGGTTCTTTTCAATCGCTAATACCCCATCTATTTCGGTTTTTGCTTCAGTTAGTTTCTTTTTACCGAGTAGATCTTTGGCCTTGTCCAGTTTCTGTGCATACAAGCCAAAACCTGTGGCGGCCAGCAATACGGTCAGCAATACCTTTTTCATTGTTTGCTTATTAGTTTAAAGTGATAGTTGGTTTGATTATGGGTTCTCTGTATTTTCTCCAGATGCGGTTTCAGCGTCGCCGGTTGCCTCTTCATCACCATTTAATCCTTCCGCTGATCCTTCTGCAGGCGTTTCCGCAGCTGCTTCCGGTGCTCCTTCCCCCTCAGGCGCTATTACAGCTGTGATCTCTGCCGCTTCTTCATCGTCCTCATCCAGCTTGGTAATGGCGGCGATCTCGTCGCCATCATTCACACGGATCAGTTTTACCCCCTGGGTAGCCCGTCCCTGTTCACTAACGCCTTTGATCGGCATCCGGATGGTAACACCGCTTCTGCAGGTGATCATCAGGTCTTCCTGCTCGGTCACATCCAGTATTCCTACCAGCGGACCGGTCTTATCAGTAACAGTGATGGTCTTTACACCTTTTCCGCCGCGGTTGGTAATCCGGTACTCATCAATCGCTGTACGTTTACCATAACCTTTTTCACTGACCACCAGCACCGTACGCGTTTTGTCTTCCTTGCCGACACATATCATGCCAATCACTTCATCATTCGCATCTTCTACTTCGATACCGCCCACGCCAATGGCGCCGCGACCTGTAGCTCTTACTTTTTCTTCGGGGAAACGGATGGCGCGGCCACTTTTCACAGCCAGCATGATCTCACAATTGCCGTCGGTCATTTTTGCTTCCAGCAGCTCATCGCCTTCCTGGATGGTGATGGCATTAACGCCTGTTTTACGGGGGTTGCTGAAATCTTCCAGTTCAGTTTTCTTGAGTACACCCTTCTTGGTGCAAAGTACAATATTATGGCTCTTGACAAAGTCTTTGTCTTCGAGGTCTTTTACATCAATGATCGCACGTACTTTATCATCCGGCGGCAGCTGGATCATATTCTGGATGGCTCTTCCCTTGCTGGTCTTTTCACCTTCGGGGATCTGGTACACATTGAGCCAGAAGCACCGGCCCTTTTCAGTGAAGAACAACATGGTATGATGGGTGGAAGCCACGAACAGATGCTCGATATAATCCTCCTCCCTTGTACGGCCGCCGATCACCCCACGTCCGCCTCTTTTCTGCGCACGGTATTCGTTGGCAGAAGTACGTTTGATATATCCCAGGTGAGATATGGTGATCACCACATCTTCTTCCTTGATCAGGTCTTTGATGCTTACTTCATCGTCCAGGTAAGTGATCTCTGATTTGCGGGCATCACCAAACTTCTCTTTGATCTCGGTCAGTTCTTTTTTGATCACATCATAACGCATGCCTTCATTACCCAGCAATTCCTGCAGGTAAGCGATCAGCTTCATGAGTTCATCATATTCTTCCTTAATCTTCTCACGCTCCATGCCTGTTAAGCGTTGGAGACGTAATTCCAGGATGGCTTTGGCTTGTATTTCATCCAATCCCCAGCCTGCATTGATCAGGTTCTCTTTGGCTGTTTCCGGCGTGGCAGAAGCACGGATCATGGCAATCACTTCATCCAGGTGATCCAGGGCAATGAGGTAACCTTGCAGGATATGTGCTTTCTTTTGCGCTTCTTTCAGTTCAAACTGTGTACGGCGCACGATCACTTCATGACGGAACTCAACGAACTCGGTGATCATGTCACGTACGCTCAGTATCCTCGGGCGGCCTTTTACAAGGGCCACATTGTTGATGCCGTAAGAAGTTTGTAATTCGGTGTATTTGTAAAGCTGGTTGATCACCACATTGGCAATGGCATCCCTTTTCAGGTCTACCACGATGCGGGTCCCTTCCTTTTCGTTCGATTCGTTGTTGACGTGCGCAATGCCTTCCACTATCTTTTCATTGACCAGCTGGCCAATACGATCGCACAAAGCATCCCGGTTTACCTGGTAAGGCACTTCAGTAATGATGATCTGCTCACGGCCGCTGGGTTTGGCATCCAGCGCCACCCGGCCACGAAGTACGACCCGTCCACGACCGGTAGCCATACCCGCTTTCACGCCTTCCATACCGTAGATGATACCACCGGTTGGGAAATCGGGCGCTTTCACGTAGGCCATCATTTCCTCTATAGAAATATCGCGTTTGTCGATGTAAGCCATACAGCCGTCAATCACCTCTGATAGGTTGTGCGGCATAATGTTGGTGGCCATACCTACGGCAATACCGCTGGACCCGTTGAGCAACAGGTTGGGAATACGCGAAGGCAAAACCGTAGGCTCCTTCATGGAGTCATCGAAGTTGAGCTGGAAATCCACTGTTTCCTTGTCGATATCTTCCAGCATGGCTTCCGCCATCTTTTCAAGACGCACTTCTGTATAACGCATGGCCGCCGGGCCATCGCCATCCTGGCTACCGAAGTTACCCTGACTATCAACGAGGGTATAGCGCATGCTCCAGTCCTGCGCCATACGCACCATGGCATCGTATACGGAGCTATCACCATGCGGGTGATATTTACCGAGTACGTCCCCTACGATACGGGCTGACTTCTTAAATGGCTTGTTGTGCGTAACACCCATTTCATTCATCGCAAACAGGATGCGCCGGTGTACCGGCTTCAATCCATCTCTTACGTCGGGTAAAGCACGACCCACAATGACCGACATTGAATAGTCAATGTAGGCGGTTTTCATCTGCTCTTCAATGTTCACAGGAACGATCCTGTTCTGATCGCTCGTTTCTGATGGTGTGAGATTCTCTTCCATAGCTGTATTTAGCTGATTTTATCCATTTTATGTCCGTCGGGATGACAGATCGTGATGGGTGGCAAATCTACCCTATTTAGCCCGGAAAACCCGTTAATAAAAAGTGTTTTTTGACCTCACTTTTCCACGATTGTGGAGAATAACAATTCCCTGAATACGAAAGCCTTCGGGATCATTTCACGGGCACGATCTGTACCTTCCATTCCGGTCCGCTGCTGATGTGAAAAGAGTCGGCAAAACTCCGCATGTTAAGCGCCAGGGAAAAGTTCATCAAACTGTTCATATAGCCCAATGCCTGACCTTCCGGAACGGCTCCAAAAGTATTGACCACGGGCACCTGCCGGTTGAACAAAATGGCGCCTCTCCTACTGATAAGTACATCTACTTTTTTATCAGTTGACAGTTGTAACTTATTGAATATCGAATCATTGATATTGGTCCAAACATTTCCATACTGGATGTCCAATACAGGTATGCTACCCATCAGGGTATCTCCTTTCAGCACTGGTTTTTGGTAGGCTATCTTTACTACAGTGTCCGGCAACAGGGTTCCTACCTCCTCAAAACGGATCACTCCGGCTGCCAGGCGGGCGCCGGTGTAGGCATATACATCCCGCCCATGGAAAGTGTAAGAAGCCTGGGAGTTTTTTCTTCTATTTAATACTTCATTAATTTCTCTTACCGAATCAATGCCAATCGATTCTGCTATCAATGTCAAGGTGCCATTATCCGGGGTTACAAAGTATTGTCCATTGCGTGTTTTTGCCACCACCGACTTTCTGCTGGTGCCCACACCGGGATCCACCACAGAAACAAACACAGTACCTGCCGGCCAGTATGGAGCAGCTTGCTGTAGCCTGTAGGCCGCTTCCCAGATGTTATAGGCTGGTATTTCGTGGGTAAGGTCATACAACTTCAGATCGGGGTCTACGCCCGTTGCTACCCCTTTCATGGCGCTTACAGCGCCGTCCTTGAGTCCAAAGTCGCTTTGAAACACAACTACCCCTTTTGTTGATGGGGCAGTTTGCTGACAGGAACCAAGGCCTGCCATCAATAGCAATAAGGTCCAGTGAGTAATTTTCATATTCTTGTCTATCTTGTAGCTGATGCCGGCCTACCTGCGAATTTCCGGCCAAATTTTCCCGTACCGGGTGGTACCGGGAATTGTAAATGTACTAAAGATGCCCCCACAAAAACTCCAGCGCCACATCCGCCGCATGATCCTTTTTTTCGTACCTTTTCATAAGCATGTTAGCTCCATCTTTACCTCTTCATTTCCGGGAAGAAGCCCGGGTCAACTGGCGATATTCCCGGTCTTTGGGCGGCGGCCAGCCCCTTTCACCTTACGTGCGGTTTACTTTCAGTTTACTTTCGGTTTACTTTCAGCTTGCTTAGGAGTGAGCTGACCCATGCCTTAGCTTAGGCCTATCCATGGTCTAACCGGGGGTTATCCGGACTGCCGGAAAAAGAGGTGACCCATTTGGGTAAAATGCCCCGCAACATCAATCTTGCGTAGTTTCCACTAACCACCTATTCATTAATATGTTAATTTCACGCCCAAAGCCTGTTCACTTTGAAGCTGTTGAAATCCTCTTTTTGGTTACACTCGATCTTTTATACCCTATTACAACGTTTTTCCCTCTTCTTCTTTGGAGCCGTTTCCTTTATGGTACTGGTCAGGGGGTTCTCGAAGCAGCCGCATGGCGTGGAAACAAACGGCGTGTGGGCCATGTACCTCACCATCATGTCTTTGTTTGAGACCATCAAACAAGGGCTGCTGCGCAACCCAACCATCAAATTCCTGGGACTTACCGAATATGCCGACAAAAAGAAGGAAGTGCAATCTTCTGCCTTGGTCATCAATATTGCCTGTTCCATCATGGCGATCCTTTTATTTACGGCCGGCGGCGCCTGGTTGTCGCATGTTTTTAAAATGCCCGACCTGATCGATATGCTGGCCTGGAGCGCCCTGTTTGTCGTATTGCTCATTCCCTATAATCATTATGAGATATTGCTGCAGGCGCATTACCAGTTCTCAAAGATCTTCTGGGCTTACTTCATTCGCCAGGGCATCTTTTTTACCGGAGTTATCCTCCTCAGCTTTGTATTCCATGAGTACCTAACCTTGCGCAACCTCGTATTGCTGCAGATAGGAGCATTGCTGGCGGGTACCGCTGTCTTGTACGGAGCTACGGCTCCCTATCGCCTGCGCGGCTTTCATTATGATACCGATATCATGCGCAGGATGTTCCATTTTGGTAAATACATTTTTGGCACCAACCTGTTTTCCAACCTGGCCCGTACTTTCGATCACTTTGTAACCGCCTCGCTGCTGAGCCCTGCCGAGGGTGCTAAGTTTGTTTCTTATTACAACATTGTAGGACGGATCAACAATATGATCGATGTACCCTCGCTCGCTGCTGCCGATGTATTGTTTCCCAAAAACGTGGAAACCCTGGAAACAGACGGACTGGGCAAAGTAAAATACTATCTCGAACGTATGATGGGCACAATACTGGCGCTGATCGTGCCCCTCTCGCTTGCTATATTTCTGCTCCCTAAATTGATCATCTATATATTGGCAGGGTCCGACTACGAGGCAGCAGCGCCCATCCTGCAGCTGACCATTATGTTCAGCCTGGTACGTCCCCTGGGTTTTCAGTTTGGCTCAACCATGGATGCCATCGGCAAACCTCAGGCTAATTTCTATGTAAGCGTTTGCCTCATGTTGTTTAACCTGGGAGCTACCTATGCAGGCTTGTACTTCTTTGGTGGAATGGGCGCCGCTTATGCAACAGTGGCATTCAATATTGTGTCGGCTTTTGTATTGCTGGCCATCCTGAAAAAGTATGTAAAAGTAGAAGTGCGGAATATTGGCAAGTACATGCTGCAAGCCTATAAAGACCTCTTTGGCTTTGCCCGCAAAAAATTAATCAAGCCCAGTGGATCTTAAAAATGCCATACTCGAAAAGCATTCCAAAGAACAAACCGACAAGATCGTGCGCTATGTAGGGCAGGACAAAACGCGGTTCAATGAACTCATGAAAGTCTTTTTGGAAGGTGATAAGCTGGTGCAGCAGAGAGCTGGCTGGCCATTGAGCTATTGCGCCCAGGCCCACCCGGCATTGGCGCTACCCCACCTGGGTAAACTCTTGAAATTGCTGGAAAGAAAGGATGTACACAATGCTGTAACCCGAAACATAGTGCGCCTGCTGCAGGATGTAACCATTCCAGCGCTTTACCAGGGGCAGGTGATGAATATTTGCTTTGATTTTATTGCCGATCCGCAACAACTGGCCGCCGTCAAAGCATTTTCTTTGACCATCCTGGAACACCTGGCAGAAAGCTATCCTGATATTATTCCCGAATTGAAGCTCATTATTGAAGAACGCTGGCCGCATGAAACACCCGCCTTTCACTCCCGGGCCAGGAAGATCCTGAAGAAATTCGCATAACACGAACAACTTCCTGTTATTGCATCTTAAACGCGTAGATCATACCCATATCCTTGATGGTGTGGGTGGGTCTTGGGAAAACAACGCTGGCGAAACCATTGGCAGTAAGCAATTTTTCCAAAGGCTCGTAGCCCTTGAAATGCCATTCAATGATTATCACCTTGATCTTAGGCAGGAGCCCGCTTTGATCCAGCTTTTCCAATATCTCATATTCAGCTCCCTCACAATCCAGCTTGAGGAATAGCTCTTCCGAAGGATGGTTGGTAAATATCTCCTGTACCACTTCGCGGATATCCCTGATCTGCACGGTTACGGTTTTAACAGCGTCCGTGTCGAGGTGCTTCAGTACGAAATCGGTGGTGCTTTTGGTAGCACTGTCCACATTACTGAGGGGGATCACCAGGTCAGAAGTGCTGCCTCCGGCACCCAGGTTATAAGGTACAATTTTATGGCTGATGGCGGGATTGAGGTCAAAATTGGCGATAGCGGCTTCATAGGTTTCTTTAAAGGGCTCAAAGCTGTACACTTTTTGCACATTCTTCATATTGGCAAAATAGAGGGAAGCCACGCCCACATTCATTCCTACGTCGCAAACCACCAGGTTTTTATTGTAATGGAGACTGTACAGCCCTTCTATAAATAGCTCACTGGTCACATAATAGTTTTCGAAGGAGTTGACCTTCACTTTTACGCCGTCCCAGGTGATATAAATATCCTTGTCCGTGGTATCGATCTTTACCTGGTCGTGGTTGACGATGGTCAGCAACAGATCAAAACTGGATTTGCAGGGCGCTATCTGTTCGATGGTAAAAGCCTGTCCTGTCTTATTGATCACAATTTTGCCATTCTGCACGGAGATCTCCTGTATCCTATCCAAGGGGAAGCCATCCTTTGCCAGGAAATGCGCAATACGCCAGTTCTTGAATTTAAGAAAATAATAAATGAGATAAAGTGACTTAATGAGCTTTTTCATGGTAAGTTATTAATAATGGTAGGCAGGACATCGAAAAAGCTCTTCGATAGGTATCTGGAAGGGCGGACAAGATAGTAAATAAATCCATAATTAATTGGGTAATATAACAGAGGATGAGAGAGGTTATATAAAATTATGATTTATCTATTATCTTTCCGCCGCGTATTAAGCGGATAATTATTATGAAGATCGCATTTACAACCTGCACCAATAGCTGGGTGCCCTTTGCCAGGGTGGTAGGCAAAACATTACTGGAACACAATCCGGACTATCAATATTATATCTGTATTACGGATAAAAAGGAAGCGGATATGGCTCCCTTTTATGAAGGGTTCGACATCGTGCCCTGTGATCAGATCGGTATGGAA
Source organism: uncultured Paraflavitalea sp. (assembly GCA_966211765.1). Lineage (GTDB taxonomy): Bacteria > Bacteroidota > Bacteroidia > Chitinophagales > Chitinophagaceae > Paraflavitalea. The sequence goes on along the minus strand of CBIHOV010000015.1, from coordinate 141,804 downwards.
GGGCTGGACGATATGGTGTTGCGGTATGGAATCAATATCAAGAATGCACTGAAGCCATTTTACCTGGAATATTTTTCTAAGAAGTTTCCGGAAGCAGAGCATATTTTCTTCATCGATCCGGATATGATGATCTTTGATAAACTGACGGAAATAGAAAGGCTTCACCAGGAGTCGGATATATTATTGTTTCCCCACCTGCTAAGACCTCAGGCATTTGATGGCAAGCAGCCCAATGAGATCTCCTACCTCTCTACCGGTACCTACAACCTGGGATTGATCTCCATTAAAGTGAATGAGAACACCATGCGCTTTATTGAATGGTGGAGAGAAAGGCTACGCGAATACTGTTATTTCGATTGGAAGGCCGGCCTGTTCTCCGACCAGAAATGGATCAACCTGGCGCCGGTATTTTTTGATAAGGTAGCCAATGTAAAACACCCCGGTTACAATATCGGTTACTGGAACCTGCATGAAAGAACCTGCACAAGGGTGAATGGAAAAGTGATGGTGAACAATGAATACCCGCTGGTGGTCTACCATTTCAGTAATATTAATATCCGCAACCATAAGTTATTCGACACCCAGCAAAACAGGTATACTGAAGCCGATGTACCCCTGTTGATGGAATTGTTTGAAAACTACCGTTCGCTGTCATTGGCGGAAGGTTATGAACAAGCCATCGGCAAACCCTGCTACTACGCCCAGGTGCATGCAGCTTATCACAAAGCAGAGAGCCGCAAAACGGTTAAAGGCAGGATCAAACTATGGGTGAAAGCTAATTTCTCAAAAAGCTTCCGGGCGAGGCTGAAGAAAGCAATGTCAGGATTTATGGAAGGATAAGAAGCAGAAGTTAGGTGTTAGCTTTTGGCTATTGGCATATACCTAAAAGCTAACACCTGTTCAATTTATTTCCTCGGCAGTACATAGGTTTGTACGTCCTCTTTCAGGATCGTTTTGCCCGAGAGAATGATCAACCGCTCTACCACATTGCGCAGTTCGCGGATATTACCCGTCCAGTTATGTTCTTTCAGTGCATCCAATGCATCCTTATCAATGGCTTTTTTGGCAATACCGTAATCGGCACAGATATCTCCCAGGAATTTGTCTACCAGTAAAGGGATATCGTCCCGGCGGTCATTGAGTGAGGGCACATGAATAATGATCACGCTTAAGCGGTGATAAAGATCGAGCCGGAAATTCTTTTCATCTACTTCCTGCAGCAGGTCTTTATTGGTAGCGGCGATCACCCGTACATCCACACTAATATCTTTATCGCCCCCTACCCTGGTGATCTTTCCTTCCTGTAAGGCCCGCAGTACCTTGGCCTGTGCACTCAGGCTCATATCGCCAATTTCATCCAGGAATAAAGTGCCGCCATGGGCCTGCTCAAATTTACCAATGCGTTGTTTTACCGCAGAAGTAAACGAGCCCTTTTCATGACCAAACAGCTCACTTTCGATGAGTTCGCTGGGAATGGCTGCGCAGTTCACCTCAATGAGTGGACCGGAAACACGGTTACTTTTCTCATGTACCCAGCGCGCCACCAGTTCCTTACCTACCCCATTCTCGCCGGTTACGAGAATCCGGGCATCCGTTGGGGCCACTTTATCGATGGTTTCCTTGATCAGTGCAATGGGTCCCGACTCCCCGATCATTTCCTCTACCTTGCTCACCTTGCGCTTCAGCACTTTGGTTTCCGCTACCAGGTTGGTTTTGTCCATGGCATTGCGGATGGTGATCAGCAAGCGGTTCAGATCAGGTGGTTTGGAAATATAATCGTAGGCGCCTTTTTTAACCGCCTCTACAGCCGTTTCAATGGTGCCGTGGCCAGAGATCATGATCACAGGTACGTCGGGATTGGCCTCCCTGGCTTTATCCAGGAACTCAATGCCATCCAGCTTTGGCATTTTGATATCGCACAATACCACATCGTAGTTCTTTTCCTTGAATCGTTTTAAGCCCTCTTCCCCATCACCAGCTTCATCTATTTTGTACCCTTCATAGGAGAGGATCTCGCTCAGTGTTTTACGGATAGCCTTTTCGTCGTCGATAATTAATATGTTTGACATATGCTTAACTGTCTTTTGCTATGGAAAAATAAATCCTGTTCATCTCACTAAAATAAACCCAAAAATAATGATATGTATTGACCGCAGGGCTGCTAATTTTTCTATCCTCCTGTCAATTATCCTGCCGTTTTTGAGTAGTTGCCAGGATATTGCCGGCCAGCCGGTTACAAAGCACGCTGCCACCCGCTTTCCCGCCCTCCATAAGGTATCGGATATCGCACTGCCAGCCGGCTATAGCCGAATAGATGGCGGTGACTCGGCTTTTGCCAGGTGGCTAAGGCAATTACCCCTGAAAACCGACAACAAGGTATACTTATATAATGGTAGCCTGAAAGCCAACCAGGACGCACAGTATGCAGTGCTCGACATACCCATTGGCAAAAAAGACCTGCAGCAATGTGCCGATGCCGTGATGCGCATGCGGGCAGAATACTTTTACCGCCGGGGCCAGTACGACCGGATCTGGTTTACCGATAACAATGGAAAGAAATATGCCTGTCCGGCAGGCGCCGATCAGAACAGGTTTGAAAAATACCTGGAGAATGTTTATGCCTGGTGCGGAACCCTTTCGCTGGAAAAACAATTGAAGCGGGTGGCCTCCTTTGGTGATATCCAGCCCGGAGACGTGTTGATCAAGGGAGGGTCTCCCGGCCATGCGGTAATGGTAATGGATGTGGCGGTCAATAAAGCAGGAGAAAAGATCTATCTGCTGGCGCAAAGCTATATGCCCGCCCAAAGCATTCATATCTTAAAAAACCCCATAGATGAGACATCAGGCCCCTGGTACAAAGCAGGCAGTGAGCGCATTATAGAAACACCGGAATGGAACTTTAATCAACAGCAATTGCGGCGTTGGTAGAAGAACTTCGTAAAAGTCCTATTGCAAAAGTTAATGCGGCTTATTACTTTAGTACCAGCATCATCCTTTGAAAAAACTATTATTTAATCCCAAAAAGTGTTCCCTATGAAGGCTCAGATCAATGTTCAGAACCCCTCTGTCAGCAAAACTGTAATGCGCTTAACTCTTTTAGGAGGCGTTCTTTTAGCCGCCGTTTACGCTTTCTTAATGCTCTGTTCTTCCGCAATTAAAATTATTGAATAGGTCGGATGACCGTATAGCAAGCAAAAAAATGCCGGACTATATGCCGGCATTTTGTATTTTATGATATTAGGGGGAGCCGCCCTTTGGGAGCGACCCACCCTAATAGGCTATCTCGTTACTTCAACTTCCAGCACGGTATCATATTCCTCTTTCGGAATTGCTTTTACATCAATAACCAAATAACCATCGGCCAATACCTGGTACTTAACAGGCGATTTGCCGGTAAAGGTTTTAATGGATTTGATCTTATAAGGAAACTTCAGGAACAACTTCTCTTCCGGTGCTTTCAACAAGTGCAGGTACACGGTATTGCCTTTCTCGGTTACCGCCCCCCAATCCTGTGGTGCTGTAAAACCTCCCCTGGTGCCATAAATGGTTTCTCCATATTGTTTCAGCCATTGTCCCATCGCATTCAACCGATCTGTAAACTCAGGCTGAATAACGCCATTGGGCATGGGCCCGATATTCAGTAAGAAATTGGCATTATGACCTGCGGCCTTTACCAGGTAATGCACCAGCGCCTTATTTGATTTGTAGTTGCGGTCAGTAATGTTGAAGCCCCAGGAATCATTGATGGTCTCACAGGTTTCCAGTGGCAGCTTAGAAACAGAAGCGCCGCCAAAACCGGTAGTATTGCTACCTGGCAGGTCTTTTTCAAAGGCCTGGAAATCTTCACCCAGTATGGGACTAAGGTGGTGGTTATTGCTGATGAGGCATTGCGGTTGGAGCCGGTGAATGAGACTGTAGATCTCGTCATACTTCCAATCTACTTTAGACACCGCCGTTTTGTTGTGGTCATTCTCCAATTGGTCCCAATGGCCATCAAACCAAATGCCGGCCACTTCCCCATAATTGGTGAGCAGCTCCGTAAGCTGGGCTTTCATGAAGTTGATATAGGAAGGCCAGTTGCTTTTTTCTGTACGGCCCGTGCCTTTACCGGTGCGACCGGTTTCATATTGGTAATCCGTACGATACCAATCGAGCAGGGAATAGTAAAAGAACAACTTAATACCCTGGCGGTGGCATTCATCGGCCATTTGTTTTACTACGTCTTTGCCATAGGGCGTACCCATAATGCTCCAGTCGGATTGTTTGGTATCCCATAAACTAAATCCGTCATGGTGGCGCGTAATGAGGGTAATGTATTGCATCCCGGCATTCTTCGCGGTAGTGACCCAGGCTTTTGCATCGAAGCTGATAGGATTGAAAATATTGATGAGCCGGCGATATTCCGGCACCTGGATATTACGCTGGTTCATCACCCATTCCCCATGGCCCAATACACTGGAGGCGCCCCAATGGATAAACATGCCAAAACGGGCACTGTCGAACCACTTGCGGGAGTCCATGTTTTTGGCGGAAGGCGTATAGGTGGATTGACTAAAGGAAGTGAGCGATAGAAAGGCAAACAGGAAGGCAATCGTTAGTCTGATCATAGTGATTTATTTGGAATACGGAAGATAACAATAAAGCCTTAACCGATTGACGATGTCAACAATTTGCGCAATCGATTGGCTGGGGAACTGATTATTGATTACTGATTATTTATTATGGGTTGCTTATTGTTGGTTAGTGGCTGATCCTTACCGGGCAAAAAAATCCCGGAGCATAAACTCCGGGGTTCTATAATATCAGCGATAGCTAATTATCAGTGTATACTCAGCAATGACTACTTCTTCAGGTACATCACTTCCTTCACCAGCTTCACAGTGCGGGGCACATCAGGTAATGCAAGTGCTACCAGGTTGGGTGCATAGTGCAGCGGAGCATCAGCAGCCGTGATACGACGGATCGGCGCATCAAGGTAATCAAATGCTTCCTTCTGGATGCGGTAGGCAATTTCAGAAGATACAGAACACATGGGCCACTGCTCTTCTACAATCACCAGGCGGTTGGTCTTTTTAACGCTTTCCACGATGGTATGCCAGTCGAGCGGGCGGATGGAACGAAGATCGATCACTTCAGCGCTGATACCTTCTTTTTCCAGTTCTGCAGCAGCGCCCAGGGCTACTTTCATCATTTTATTATAGGAAACGATGGTTACATCGCGGCCTTGCCTTTTAACATCGGCCTTGCCGATGGGGATCAGGTACTCTTCTTCGGGGACTTCACCTTTTTCACCATACATCACCTCACTTTCCATGAAGATCACCGGATCATTATCGCGGATAGCAGATTTCATTAATCCTTTCGCATCGTATGGGGTGGAGGGAGAAATTACTTTGATACCGGGAATATTGGCATAATAGCTCTCAAAAGCGGTTGAGTGCTGAGCGCCCAATTGACCGGCAGAGCCGTTGGGGCCACGAAAAACGATGGGGCAGCTAATTTGTCCGCCGCTCATTGCCAGCATCTTAGAGGCTGTATTTAAAATTTGATCTAAGGCCAGTACAGCGAAGTTCCAGGTCATGTATTCAACAATAGGGCGCAGGCCATTCTGGGCAGCGCCTACCGCGATACCGGTAAAACCCAATTCAGCAATGGGGGTATCAATTACTCTTTTCGGGCCAAATTCGTCCAGCATACCCTGGCTAACCTTATAGGCGCCATTGTATTCTGCCACTTCTTCACCCATCAGGAATACATTAGGATCTCTTCTCATTTCTTCGCTCATCGCTTCGCGCAGCGCTTCACGAAATGCTATTAATCTTGCCATCCGGTTTTTTTGTTTAATTGATCTAAACTCCCGACTGCAATAAGTTATCATCGGGCGTCGCAAAATTATTGGTTGAGAGGCAGATAAACAAATTGGATTGTCCTCAGGCCACCGCTTTTTGTCCATACGTCAAACGGATTTCCCCTCTCCTTTCCCGGCGGCTAGGTTTGTAAAAAATAACCAACCATGCAAAATTCCTCTTCCCGGCAAGCTTACTTAGACTGGCTCCGCATCCTGGCCATCCTGGGTGTGCTGTTCTTCCATTCGGCCATGGCTTTTGTATCAGATTGGGAATGGCATATTAAAAACAAGGAAACGAGCAACATGCTATTAGAGTTCAATTTCTGGCTCAGCCGGTTCAGGATGCCCCTTTTGTTCTTTATTTCAGGTACGGTGGCCTACTTTATGCTGAAAAGCAAAACAGGCCTTTCCTTTATTGGACTGCGGTTCAGAAGGCTGTTCATTCCCCTGTTATTTGGTATGCTGGTCGTCGTTCCTCCCCAGGTCTATTTTGAACGGGTAACCCAGGGATACCAGGGCAGCCTCCTCAGCTTTTATGCTAAAGTTTTTGAATTTGTACCCTACCCAAAGGGCAATTTCAGCTGGCACCACCTTTGGTTTATTCTATACCTGTTCATATATGATGTGGTGTTTACGCCGCTCTTCAAATGGACCTTTAGTGAAAAAGGCAAAAGGGCTATGCAAAAATTATATGGTCTGGCCAAAGGCGCCAGGATCTACCTGCTCACCATTCCCGGTATTATCCTATACAGCAGCCTGCGCCTGCAATACCCCAGCACGCATGCTTTTGTAAACGATTGGTGCGATAACCTGTATTACCTGCAATTCCTGCTGATCGGCTTTTTTTGTATTGCCAACCCGGTATTCATGGACAGTATCGAAAGAAACCGCCGGCTTTCCTTTACCATCGCCCTTTTGTCGGTGCTCCTGTTCAATTATGTCCGCTGGAATGACCATGAACCCTGGGATAGCCTGGCCAACTGGCGTACCGACTGGCGAACTTATGCATTCCTTGCGCTTACACCTATAATGGCCTGGAGCTGGGTGCTGACAGGTGTAGGCTATGGCAAAAGGTACCTGAACAAACCGCACAGGGTGCTGGATTATGTGAACCAGGCGGTCTATCCGTTTTATATCCTGCACCAGACAGTGATTGTGATACTGGTATATTATGTGGTACAGACAACGGATACCATCCTCATGAAATACCTGTTTATTGTACTGGTCACCTTCGCCCTGACCATGAGTATCTACCACCTGCTCATCAGGCCGTTTGCCGTGACGCGGTTCTTGTTTGGCATGAAGCCGCGGAAACAGCAACAAAAGAAGCAAACAAAGCAGGCAGTAAATGAATCTTCCCTATCAGATCGCGAATCATCCATACCTGTGTCAGTTGTCAGTGGCCAGTTGTGAGTGGATCCCGATTGCCGATTCACGTATTAACCGTAATTTTCTATTCATGAAAAGTCGCTGGAAATATCTTATCCCTCCTTTGTATGGCTTGCTGATCTATGCTACCATCCGGCTCATCAATGATACGCTGGCAGATGATAAGTTTTGGGAACGCTCCTTGATCCTCAACGCAATTGAGATAGGTTTTACGGTGCTAATGGGATACCTCATATTCTTTAGCATGCAATGGGTATTTCGCTATTTCGATCCTTTCCTGGCGGCGGGCGCCACCTCCGGTACCATACGGAAAGAATTGTTTTGGGTATTTGTAGTAACGGAGGTGGGAGTTAACCTGGTGATGACGCCCATGGTTGCTTTAACGGACGACGGACTTTCCTGGGGCGATTTCGCCATCATCAATGTCATCCCCCTTTTGTATAACCTTATTTATTATGCAGTGGTGCGCAGCAATAAGTTGCTCAAAGCCTATATTGATAATAAAGTACAGTTGGAAAAGATCACCAACGATCATTTACAAACAGAATTGAAATTCCTGAAAGCGCAATACCATCCCCATTTCCTGTTCAATGCCCTCAACACCGTGTATTTCCAGATGGACGAGGATGTACAGGCAGCCAAGAGAAGCATTGAGAAGTTTTCAGGTCTGCTTCGATACCAATTGTACGACCAGCAACAAACCGTACCACTTAGCCAGGAAATACAATACCTCACTAATTTTATCGAACTGCAGCAGGTACGTACGTCAGAAAAACTACAGCTGACTGTTAATTTTGACCCGGCTCTCAATGGTCAGCAAGTCTACCCCCTATTGCTGTTGCCGATGGTAGAAAATGCCTTTAAATATGTGGGGGGCCGCTACCGGATCGATATCGGAGCAAAGCTGGAAAACAACAACTTGGTATTTACCGTCACCAATTCCATTCCGGTAAATATTCCCGTTAAAGTGAACAGCGGCATTGGACTGGAGAACCTGAAAAGAAGACTGGAGTTGTTGTATGCTGGAAAAAGCACATTGCAAACAGACAAACAAGCCGATGAGTTTTGGGCTGAACTACAAATAAAACTGGATTGATGGCGCGCAAAATAACCTGTATAATAACAGACGATGAGCCCATGGCCCGAAAGGGACTGCAAGGCTATGTTGAAAAGATCGATTTCCTGCAGCTGGTGGGCCAGTGTGAAGATGCCCTGCAGCTCAATACGCTCCTGAAACAGCAACCGGTAGACCTGCTTTTCCTGGACATTGAGATGCCCTATATTACGGGCATTGATTTTCTGCAGCAAACGCCCCAGCCTCCCAAAGTGATCTTCACCACAGCTTATGAGCAATATGCTATTCGCGGATATGAGTTGGATGTGCTGGACTACCTGCTGAAGCCTGTTTCCTTCGACCGGTTCCTCAAAGCAGCCAATAAGGCTTTTGATTATTTCCAACCCTCCCCGGCTGCGGAACAGACGCATGTATTTATCAAAACCGATACACGGCTGGAGAAGATCAGGTTTGCTGATATCCTGTTTGCCGAGGCCATGGAGAACTATGTGGCTATTTATACGGCGGATAAAAAATTCATTACCCATTCTACCCTGAAAGGGTTGCAGGAAAGCCTGCCTGGCAGTATGTTTATACAGCCGCATAAGTCCTACCTGGTCAATATGCAGGCCATAGGTGCGGTGGAAGGCAATATCCTGCATGTAGGCAGGTACCAGGTGCCGATCTCCAAATACCAGAAAGAGGAGGTTATGGAGCGAATTGGATACAGGAAGTGAAGATGTTGTTTGTATGGATGAATCTGCGTTTAGTACAATTTTACCGGCAGTCACAAGTCTTTTCACGATTTTTATACGGTGAAGAACAGAGTAAGGTTACATATCATTTTCTGGCTGGTTTACCTGGTGCACGAAACTGCCCTGGAATATGCCTGGTTCAATTCTTATTTCCCCAGCGTGACTGTTGGAGAACGGTTATGGCTGGCTTTCCGTACAGTTATGTGGTTGTTACCCGGAAAGGTATTGTTTTCCTATTTCCTGTTATGGGCTGTTGGCCGTGCGGTAAACCGCAACAAGATGATACCATGGCTGGTACCGGCTACCATTTTGGTACTCATAGCGTCCGTGGTATTGTACCGCCTTTTATTGTATTACTATGTGGTGCCCATCATGCTGCATAATCCATGGAATGAAGGAGTGCTATGGAATCCGAGAAGGATATTGGGCCATTTCGTGGATATAGGTTTTGTAGCTGCCTGCGCCGTGTCCATGAAGTTCCTGCGGATGAACTGGCTTAGCCGGGTGAGGGAAAAGAAGTTATTGCAGGAAAAGCTGGAGGCCGAGCTGAAATTTCTGCGTACGCAAACCAACCCCCACTTCCTGTTCAATACCCTGAATAATATCTATGCACTGGCCCGCAAAAAATCGGATAATACAGCCGACGTAGTAATGAAGCTATCCAAGCTGTTGCGCTTCATGCTGTATGAATCACGCAAGGAACGTATTCCTGTAAGTGCTGAGATAAGGATGATCGAAGATTACCTGGAACTGGAGAAAATACGGTACAACGATCGGCTCACCATTCGGTTTGAAAAGAATATTGATGATTCGGCCCAACAGATAGCCCCCTTATTGTTGTTGCCGTTCATTGAAAATGCTTTCAAACATGGCGCCAGCGAAACCAGGTTCGACTCGTTTATTCATATTGGTGTAGGCCTGCAAGACGGCCAGCTAAAATTTTGTATTGAGAATTCAAAAGAAGAAAACGGGGAAACAACGGTTACCGATAACATTGGCCTCAGCAATGTACGGCGCCAGCTGGAACTGATGTACCAGGAACATACCTTACAGGTTGATAACCAAAAAGACCGTTTTACTGTTCACCTTACTATTAATCTTAACAACGATGCAACGCTATCTTTGCCTTATTATTGAAGATGAGCCCCTGGCGGCTGAAGTACTACAGGATTACATACGGCAGGTACCTTTCCTCGAACTGAAAGGCGTAGCCAGCGATGCCATCTTTGCGATGGAACTACTCCAGCAACAAAAGGTGGATCTGATCTTCCTGGATATTCACCTGCCCAAACTGAAAGGGTTTGACTTCATCCGCACGTTGAAACAGCCTCCTCATATTATCATCACTTCTGCTTACCATGAATATGCACTGCAGGGGTATGAATACAATGTAGTGGATTACCTGCTGAAACCTATTGAGTTCAGCCGTTTCCTGATGGCTGTTAACAAGTTGAAGCAGTCGCCTGTTCCGGCCGTTAGCATCACCTCGCTCATGCCTGGCCCCGAAAGGGCCTACCTGTTCTTTAATGTGAGTAAAAAGAAAGTGAAGGTATACCTGGATGAAATATTGTACATAGAAAGCCTGAAAGAGTACATCCGTATATATACAAAGACCAAGAATATACTCACCAAATTCCAGCTGGGCCAGATAGAAGAACTGCTGGCCAAAAACAATTTCCTGCGGATACACCGCTCTTTCATTGTGGCCAAAGACAAGATAGATGCCTTTACCGCTACAGATGTGGAGATCTCCGGAAAACTGATACCCATTGGCAGAAGCTACAAAGAATTGGTTCAGTCTATCCTGGAAAAGAGTGCCGGATAAGCTTTAGCACGAAGAGCTGCTTCTGTCTTATGAACTACTGTTTTCTTAGCCTCAGTGACATACTACGGCTGGTACTACAGGCTCGTGGGGTCTATCCGTTCCCTGGTTGAATAGCCTGTTATTCATGCAGCAAAACAGCCTGTAAACTTATCTTCTATATAGTATAGCGTGTTCAAGTAAAGTTAGCCATGAAAAAACTTATGTTGCCAATTGTGTTGGTATCAGGTATGGTGTACCTGGTATCGGGAAAAGTGCATCAGACATTGCCTGCGCCGCACTGCAGCGGCGTACATCCCGAAAAGGAAATTTTACTGCCTGTAGAACGATTAATGTGGGCGCTGGATGCGCCATAAGTCAGTCTTTAGTATGCAGAGTAGGTTCCGTTGGTGTTAAGAGCAGATCCGTCAAATCTGCTAACAAAAACCGGCTTTATCCGTAGGGGGAAGCCGGTTTTATTGTATATGCTTAAAAAGACCGCATATCCAGGCTGAATGTTCATCAGACTATTAATTCCTATTGCCACACTCCGGCAGCTTTATACTTCTCAGAAATCAGGCCACGGCTTCCCCGCCTCCAAAAACAACGGACATTCCCGAATGGGTAAAAGCAGAAATGTGTGAACAAAAAGGGGGCATTACTTATGTGATCAACAAAAAATCACCGGCCATTTTCATAGACGAACAAGGCAATGAACGTAATTTTTCCTCACTCAGGCTACTGACTATCCCTTGTGATGCAGAAGAAGAAGATTTCCTGGATAACACATTTACCCATTTATACCAGACTGTTTGGTATGCATGCGGGGAGGATTATAAATTAACGGTTGAATACATACTTTCCACAGCTTTTACACCAGCAGCTGCCAATCCAAGCAACCCTTCGCAGTTGAGCCGGGGGTGATTTCGCATTGTTGATCCAGTTTCCGGCAGTACCATATACTCCAATAATTCCGTTACACCGCTCAGTATTACGCCTATTGGAACAGATCCCCTGAATTCCGACAAACAGTTGTACAGAATTAGTTATACCGTCACTGGTCTCACTGAAACGATCATGACTACTTCCGGGGTTTTCCAAAACAGGCCTATTATTTATTCTACCTGTCCTGATGTGATCACTACCCCCAGCAATTGGGAGGGTGCTTTGCCAGGCCCGGTAGTTGATGCTTGCAGCAAGGTGGGCCGCATTTCCATCGTACCTGCAGGCGGCAAAATGGTATATTTCGGGGGGGGGGTGCGACGAACAGATCAGCACTACCGGCAGTTGTTATCCAGGCGGCTTAGCAGATGGCCGGCCACATGAGCACGATATTGAATGGAGAAAACCGGGAGACCCAGCTTTTGACCTCTGGCCGATGCCCCTGCCGGCATTTAATTTATTAACCATAAATTCATATGACCAACGAGTAAGCTGGCCATACTTTTCAGGAGGTGCGCAACTTATTCTTTGAAAAAAGAGCGACTTGCTTTTTATGCCACAGCATCCTACACTTTCCCATCTACAGGCATTTATGAGATCCGTTACCGGAATGTGAAACTGACCAGTTTTGGCAATGCCTGTTCTACAAATAGCTGCACCACTTCTGATTGGGTATATACAACGATTAATGTTCCTTAATATATAGCGCTGCTTATTACTGCATTACCTGCCCGAAATTATGTAACGGGCAGGTTTTTTAGTAAATTAGGGGCATTCTTATGAAAAATGCTGTATGCGGCTATACCGGTTAGTGAAAATATCAATTAGAGCATTATTTTTTCTGTTTACAGGCATCAGCAGCCAGGCCCAGAATGTAGCCAATGGCATCTGCCGGGACAGTAATACGGTGGTGCGTTATTACGCCTCACAAACTTTTGTAAGAAGCCAGAATATACTGTTGCAGGACGGCGGCAGTCTTAGCTGGGGTGGTGAATTAGACCCCTACAGCAGTTTTAATTACACCAGTATTTTCCGTACTGATGCAAGCGGGCTGGTGCTGTGGTCTACCCAACTGCTCCCCGAAACAAATGCCAACTTTCCGCAGGTGAATATCCTTGAATCCACCAATGGCAACTTCATGGTTAGCGGCACCGCTAAATTTGCATCCGATAATCAACCTCAATATTTCTTTGTAGCCTGCCTGGGTCCATCCGGCACTTTGTTATGGTATCATTTTTACGAAGCATCCATCGGTTCACTTCAAACTGAATATCCTGTTACTATCAGCGCAGCAACAACTGATGCCGCCGGGAATTTTTATGCTGCACTGAATTATGGCGAAAAAGTACTAGGCAATTACCATGCTACTATCGTTTGTAAAATCAGTACCGTGGGTGTTATGGCTTGGAACAAAGCCTTTGTTTTGGATAATGCACATGGGGGCGTAAGGTTTTTAGGCGTTTTTGCACATAATGACACACTGACTTTATTTAGCTCAACCGGTACTGTCACCGCTTTTCTGAATATGCAACTGAATACCGGCAATGCTGCTGTGATCAACCTGAAGGCTTTCAGCCCGGTAGGCTACAGAGCTTTTCCGGGAGCAACCAGTGTATATAAAATAAATGGCGACAAGTATGTGCTTAATGGAACAAACGGTGATTTCAGCGGCATTGATTTTCATACCCTTATTTTTGACCAGCGACTGATGCCGGTCAGGGCCTTCAACGTCAAAACTTTTCCAATCTTTCAGTCTCATGGCTGGGGTGGAATTAATAAAAATATGATCCCTACCCCGGAAGGCGAATTGATGTATGGGGTGGCCAGAGATGCAGAAAGCAGTTTCTACTATGGGCTGGTGGATACCAATTACCAGGTTACGGTTCAAAAAAGGCTGCAGTACGCTAATCCATCCAGCGGTAATTTTTATTTACCTCCATTACGGTATTATAAAGGGGGTAAGATCTTTATTCATTCAACAGGCTGCTCACCGGTAACAGGGCTGTGTGGCCTGGATTATCTCTCTTTTGATAAGGATATTGTGCAAACAAATAACTGTTTTAGCGCTCATGATACTACATTTTTGGAATTAATACCATTCAACCTGCGGCCGGTTCCCTTTAATTGGGATAATACAGAAAGCAATGTATTGCAGACTGTGAATATGAGCCTGACGCAGCAGGCTACCACCTTTACTTCAGAGGAAGTATGCAAAGAGATCAATGTATGTGAAAAACCGGTTATTACAGGACTTGATAGTATTTGCCTTAGCGCCACAGAAACATTTTTCACAGTCCATAAAAATATACAGTGCTTTAAAAAGATCAACTGGACCATTGATGCGAGCGCCGTTCAGGTAACGAGGATTGTAAATGATACAACTATTGGCATTGTATTTAAAAAGAAGTGGAAAGGCTTTATTATTGCTGCTATAAACGGCGGTTGTAACATTCTTATTGATTCACTGCCTGTTGTTGTTTATAAGGAGATACCGGTTACTTTATTAGGCAATGACACCAGTCTTTGCGCAGGAGATAAAATGACACTGCATGCGGGTACTGGTTTTAGTGGGTATGTATGGAATACGGGAGCAACTACCAGCAGTATTGATGTATTTCAAAAAGGCATGTATAGTGTACAAGCATTTCTCGTTAATGGCTGCTATATTGCCGACACCCTGGAGATCCTCCGGCAGTTTCCGCAACCAACGCCATCCCTCCCTGATCAGCCTTTTCTATGCATTGGGCAAAATCAGGTATTAAATGCCGGTGCGGCCTTCAGCCGTTATACCTGGCAGGATAACAGTGAGGGCAATCAGTTTGCCGTACAGGGACTTGGCAAGTATTGGGTTACCGTAACAGACGTAAACGGCTGCAAGGGCTCCGATACAGTAGTCATAAAGGGATTAATTGCTCCTCCGGAGCAATTCCTGCCGGCAGATACAGTGGTGTGTGCCGGCGAAAGTCATTGGCTAAAACCGTCAGGAATCTACCATTCCTATCAATGGAGTAACGGCGCAACGACTGCCCTTTTGTCAATTACCGGTTCCGGGAAATATTGGCTAAGGGCTACAGATGAATATGGTTGTGAAGGGAAGGATACAATTACTGTATCAACAAAGTTGTGCGAGAACCGGGTCTCTTTTCCCAGTGCATTTTCTCCGGATGGCAATCATTCCAATGATGTTTTTAAGCCTGTTGTTAATGGTAAGTTCACCTGGTATGAACTAACAATATACAACCGATGGGGCCAGCTCATCTTTAAAACAAACAATCCATCTGTAGGGTGGAATGGACAATTCAAAGGGCAATGGCAGCGTAATACAAATGTTGTATGGCTTTGTGGATACCAGTTTGGGCAGGAACCGCGGATCACTGTAAAAGGAATATTGACAATATTGTAGATTACTTATCAATTTATTTCACTCACATCCTCCTTATTCTACGGCTCTGCCAGTTTTTGTGTCCTGTTGCGCACAATGATACATTTCTCCTGTTCTATTTCCTTGAAGCCATATTCATAACAATAGTAGTAGGTCTCCTTTTCCTTATTGGTAAAGATGCTGGTAAAGAAATCAAAGCGATAGCCCTTTTTAGCGAGTTCTGCTTTGGACCGGGCAGTAGCTTTTTCCACCCCTTCCATGGTCTCCTCCAGGATGCGCCGGTTACGGCGAAGGATATTGTTTACGTTGCGTACATAGTTAACGGTATCACTGTTTAGCTGGTTATTGTAATTGTTACGACAATAATCATCACAGAATCTTTTATCGGCCCTTCCTTTTATATTTTTCCCACAGGCAGGGCAAGTTCTTGCTTCGGCATTCATAGTCAATTATTTATGAATAAGCGGCTGATCAAACCACCCGTTTGTAAGCGCTTACAAACGTTTACAAACACTTACATCCGAGTATAAACGACTAATAACCGACTATGGATTTCCGGGAGCTGCATTTTTGTGGAGACAAGCAGGCATCCCGGTGCCGGTCCGAAATAAAAAATCAATCACTATTTAAACATTACAATTATGTACGCATTAAGAAACAAAGTTCAACTGATTGGACATGTAGGCATTGAACCAGAAGTAAAACTTACTGAAAAAGGAAAGAAATGGGTACGTTTTTCACTGGCTACCAATGAAACCTACAGAAATGCACAGGGAGAGAAAGTTACAGAAACACAGTGGCACCACCTGGTAGCCTGGGGCAAGATGGCTGAAATAGCCGAGAAATACCTTCTTAAGGGCAAAGAGGTAGCGGTAGAAGGAAAGCTGGTCAACCGCAGTTATACAGATAAGGAGGGTATTAAACGGTATACTACGGAGATACTGATCAGTGAGATATTGCTACTGGGCGCCAAAAAAGAACCCATTGTGGCAGTTGCTTAACTGCCCGTTTGCAAAGTGCGCAGCATCGCCGCCGGATGACAGTATAAAGGCTGCGCACTTTGCATTCCCTATAATTCTTTTTGCATCAGCCAATCTGTTTGCGGGTCGTTTCCCAGCACGAATACATGCTCACTGAACTTCCGGAATCCCCATCTTGTATAGAAGGCAATCGCCCGCTGGTTATGTTCCCACACACCCAGCCATATCAGCGCTTTCTTTTTACCCTGTGCAATGGAGAGGCATTCCTGCATCAATGCACTGCCCACTCCTTTCCCGATGGTACTGGTAACAGCATATAGCCGGGCAATCTCTATGGCAGGCTTATCACCCAGGTCCGGTGGATTGGGAGATTCCCGCAGACGGGCATAACCTGCAATTTCATCCTGGATGAGGGCCAACAAAAAGATACTGTCAGGCGCTGTAACTTCTGCCATTAGTATTTCCCGGGTAAACTGTTCATTCATGAACTTATCCATATCCCCGGGAGTATTGTCTGCAGCAAAGGAGTCATAAAAAGTTTGCCGGCTCAGGTCGGCAATCATGCCGGCGTCAGCTGCTGTGGCCTTTCTTATGGTAATAATGTTCATAAACTGATCACCATGGCGCTGGCTCCCCCACCCCCATTACAGATGCCTGCAGCTCCATAACGGGCCTTGTTTTGTTTCAGCACATGAATGAGCGTCACAATGATACGGGCTCCACTGGCACCCAGTGGGTGACCAATGCTTACCGCCCCACCATGCACATTTACCCTGGCAGGGTCCAGTTTCATGCGGCGGGTATTTTCAATGCCCACTACGGCGAAAGCTTCATTGAGTTCAAAATATTCGATCTGTTCCAGGCTAAGCCCTGCTTTGGCTACCGCCCTGGGTAAGGCAATAGCAGGGGTAGTAGTAAACCATTCAGGTGCCTGTTCAGCATCTGCATAAGAAACGATGATAGCCAATGGCTTTAATCCCAGTTCTTCTGCTTTTTCTTTACTCATCAATACCAGCGCAGCTGCCCCATCATTCATAGTAGAGGCATTGGCGGCTGTAACACTGCCGTCCTTCTGGAAAGCAGATTTCAATTCAGGGATCTTATCAAACTTAACATTATAGGGCTCTTCATCTTTGGCAAAGAGGATCGGTTCGCCTTTTCGTTGTGGAATGGAAACAGGCACTACCTCCTCATTGAATTTGCCTGCAGCCCAGGCAGCCTGACTGCGTTTGTAGCTTTCGATCGCAAATGCATCCTGCTCTTCGCGCGTAATGCCACATTCCCTGGCGCACAATTCAGCGGCATTGCCCATCGCTTTGCCATCGTAGACATCGGTCAGCCCGTCTTTGGCCAAACCGTCGATCAATCCGGCATTACCATATTTATTACCCCAGCGCATCTGGTCTACATAAAATGGTACATTGCTCATGCTTTCCATGCCGCCGGCTACTACAATATCCGCATCACCCAGGGCAATGCTTTGTGCAGCCAACGCAATCGCCTTCATGCCGCTGGCGCAAACCTTATTCACCGTAGTGCAATTGACTTCATTGGGCAGGCCGGCAAATTTGGCTGCCTGGCGGGCTGGCGCCTGACCCAGGTTGGCCTGCATCACACAACCCATGAGCACATCCTGTACCTGCTCAGGTTTAATACCTGCTCTTTCTACCGCCGCCTTGATGGCAATAGCGCCTAATTGAGTGGCACTGAAGTCTTTAAGACTTCCTCCAAAACTGCCTAATGGGGTACGCACAGCCGAGATAATATATACTTCGCGTTTGTTCATATAGCTGATCTTTATAATAGAATTTGGTGATAATGACTAGCTTAGGAATGCAAAGATAACGATTGTTAGTTTGCTTGCAACTCATACCGCTGTTCTGTCACAGGTTTGCCGAAAGGCGCAACAGCGGCTCTTTCTTCTGTCAGTACAAAACCATGTTTTTTGTACAAAGCGGCAGCGGCAGGTAATTCGCTGGTGGTCCACAAGTATGAAGAAGTATAACCAGCCTGGCGCAGAAAGTCCATGTACAATTCCATCAGTTTTTTTCCCAAACCAATGCCCTGGTAATTCGGATGAAGAATAAAATAACGCAACTGGGCTGCCTCTCCGCGGTGCATCAACAACAAAAAGCCTACGATCTTTTCCTGGTGCTCACATACCCATACCCGGTCCCTGGCTGCATCATATTGCTGATAAAATTCTGCCAGCCCCGCAGCTACATAGGATTCAAAGCCTACACCATACTGGTATTCCCGGCTATAATACCATCCATGCAGCCAGGTAATGTAACCTATATCGCCTGGCGCTAAGGTGGTGCGTATATGGATATCGTTGAGGTGAAGAGCGGGCTGCATAGAAGAAAATTTGAGACATAAAGATAATATTAGCCCCTTGTATTCGCCACCCGGTACTTGCGCAAATGAAAAGAGCTGATCGTCCATACGACCAGCTCTTTGTATAGCGTACGGATCAATCACTAACGTTGAGCGCCTTCAAATTCGGCAGGCGTAGTGCCCTCAATATAGTTCTTGAATTGCTTTATATCCTGTTCCACGATTCTTGCAAAGGCAGGGTTTAATATCCTGGCAATGACTACCCCTATATCTCCTGCAGGTGGCCGGTAAGTAATGGTTACCCGCAACTCTGTACCTTCCTCCACATCCCTGAACTCTACTTTTCCGGCATTTTCAATGGCTGAGCCTGCAATAGAATGCCAGCCGATCAATACCCCATATTCATCTTTAACGATCTCTGCATTCCAGCGGATACGGCCCAGATTGGCAGGAATAATGGCTTCCCAGCGGGAATGCAGCGGATCTACCTCCCGCACATTTGCCAGGTGATGCATAAAGGAAGGCAGGTTTTCCAGTTTACGCCAAAAGCGGTATACCTCATGCCTTGGTTTATTCACCACCAGGGTGGTACGTACATTAATGGCCGCGGTTCGCCTTACATCCCGGGTCTTACCCATCGCCGCATAGGCGGGGCAACTGCCTGAAGCGCCCCGGTACAACAGAAATCCACCTATCATACTTTGAATAAAACTCTTCACCGGATGCTTTGTAAAATGCCGTACACCATGACCTATAAGGGCTACGCCCGTGGTGGCAGACAATAACCGCTCAGGCCAGCTTACATTGATCACATTATTGGTTTTTATATTGGGCAAAACCGGATCATCCATCCAGGTTTCCATTGCATCGTATGCTTTCATAACGCTTTTTTATTATTGGTTACTAAAACCCTGCCTATAGGAGAGCTTAGTTATATACAGGCAGTTATGGGGAATATGAGCAACAGTTTGCCCCCGGGCGACCGCTTGTTTGTTTTATAACAGGAATTTGTGGAAATTGAGACAAACAGCATCCTTATTCACCATATGCAGCGATTACTTTTCCTGTTTCTTCTTATTACATCCTTCAGTTATGGGCAATCAGGCAGGGGCCAGGCATCGGCTATGGCTACTACCCTTTTGTCGGGACAAGATAGCGCCCTGCATTTATTTGAGCAGGCACTGGAGTATATCCAAAAGAATCCTTTCAAAAAAGACATCTCCTGGGATTCATTGATCTCAGCCTCCCGTGAACAGTTATCAGCCGCTACTTCCGTCCGCGATGCACATGTTGTGATCAATCAATGCCTGCAGCAGGTACAGGGCGCCCATAGTTTTGTAATGCCTTCCCGCCACGCAGCCTTATACCATAATGATACAGCCCAGCTTAAACGAATACCGGCTCTCAAAGAGCTGGTAGGCCCCATCGTTTGTGAAATGACCGATCCCGGTATTGGATACATTTCCGTTCCCTGGGTCAGTTCTTCCGACCCGGCTGTATGTACCCTGGTGGCAGACAGCCTGCAATCGCTCATCGGAAGGTTGGCTGAACAAGGTGCTACCCGCTGGATCATCGACCTGCGCAAGAACAGTGGCGGCAATTGCTGGCCCATGCTGGCAGGTATCGGCCCATTGCTGGGCAATGGCGTATGTGGTTATTTTGTGCGCAAAGGAAGAGTAACCGACATCCGCTACCGGGATGGTGTGGCCCTGCACAATTATACCACCATGTGTAAAGCCACCAAACCAGTAACGCTCACCGATCAGCAACGTCAGCAGATAGTGGTACTTACCGGTCCCAAAACTTCCAGTTCGGGCGAAATACTGGCGCTGGCCTTTAAAGGCTTGCCCCAGGTACGCCTGATGGGAGAACCCACCGCCGGCCTCACCACCGCCAATACAACTTATGACCTCTTTGATGGCTCGACCCTGGTATTGACCATTTGCCAGGAAGCCGACAGAACAGGCAGGATCTGTGAAGGCAGGATCATTCCCGATGATCTTGTTAAATCCGATCCTCTTAACAATGAAGATGTAGTAAGAGCAAACGCCATGATGTGGCTACAGAGTAATTGAATAGCCCTCAGGTTGGACAACTCTTATTTATCTATATTGTATTTATTGCGGTAATCATTGGGCGTCATACCGGTGATCCTTTTGAAAAGGCTTCTGAATGATTTTAGATCCGAGTACCCGACTTCATACATCACTTCATCTACTGATTTCCTGCCCGATTCCAATTGCTTTTTGGTGGCCTCTATCTTTACCAGCTGGATGTACTCTACCACCGTATTGCGCGTCGCTTTTTTAAACCTTCTTTCAAAATTGCGCCGGCTCATATTGAAGGTCTCCGACAATTCGTCGACATTCAATTTATCAGCAAAATGTTGCTCAATGAAGTTTTGCACCTCTACAATGCTTTCATCGCCATGATCCTTTTGTCCGTCAAAAATAATGAACGGCGACTGATCCCTGCGGTCCACATCGATCACAAAGAATTTCGCAGTGCGTATGGCAATTTCGCGGCTGGCATATTTCTCTACCAGGTACAACAGCAGGTTCCAGTAAGCATTGTTGCCACCACTGGAAAACAGATCATGCTGGTAAGTGATCATCTTTTGATCTACTAGTTTTACATCGGGATAATAATACCTGAATTCATTGGCATAGGCCCAATGGGTAGTACATTGCCGGTTACTGAGCAAGCCAGTATAGGCCAGTAAAAAGGCTCCGGTGCATAGGCTGGCGATGGCCGCGCCCTGCTTGTATTGGGCCGTGATCCAGGGTGCATAATCCCGGTTGAGGTAGGCGCCGCCTACCGCATCGCCCAAAAGTGCAGGAATAATGACCAGGTTGGTGTATCGAACCTCCGCAGTGGTCGTGTCGGGCTTAATATAAAACCTGCCTTTTTGCGGGCTTACCTCCTCCGACAGGCCTACCAGGGTTACCCGGAACAAGGGCTCCTTTCCCAGGCGTTGCAACATGTCATTGACTGTAGCAAATACATATTCAGCATCGGCAATGGAAGCAGGCACAGCCTGCTGTAGTACCAGGATTGAAATGTCCACCATGCTGTAAATGTACTTAAAATGAATGCCGCAATACCCCCTCACAACTTGCCGTATTACCACCCCCTATTTCATAATCAATGCCATTACATTTGCTTCACAAACAAAATAAAATATATGATCAGCATTAATCCCTATTTGAACTTCCTGGGTAATACAGAAGCGGCCATGAAGTTTTACAAGAAAGTATTTGGGGGTGAATTCATCGCCTTCGACCGGTTTACAGAAGCGCCTGGACATGAAAAAATGCCGGAAAAGGAACAAACGATGATTATGCACGCTTCCCTGCCCATGGGCAAAAACAATGTGCTGTCGGCAACTGATGCGCTTGAATCGATGGGGCAAAGATTGGTAGTGGGCAATAATTTTTACCTCGCGGTCAATACCGAAAGCGAAGAAGAAACAACCAGGTTGTTTGAGCAGCTTTCAGAGGGTGGTAAAATAGAGATCCCCCTCAACAAAACTTTCTGGGGCAGTTATGGCGGTATGTGCCAGGATAAGTTTGGCATCCAATGGATGATCGATTATAAACTGCCGGTGACTCTATAAAGATCAACTCCCCTACTAACAACGACATGTTTGAGGATTGCAAATACCCCCCGGGGTATTTTTTGCGTTGCTTATCCCCGCTTCAGGGCCTCAGATCCTGACTGGCAACTCCCCACCCCCGGCTAACAATTTCTTCGTAACTTTTAGGAAATTTAAAATATGGCGCAAAGCAGGCATCGTCACAAACACGCGCACCCACATGCGCATCCCTCCCACCCCTCCTCTGGTACCAGGCAGCAAACAAAACGCAAAGCGGTAACTATTATGATGGTCTTCCTGGGTGTATTGGGACTCTTTGTAGCTTATGTTTCCGCAGGGCCTGAATTGCTATGGCTTACGCTGGGAACGGTAGCCGGAATAGTAGCAGGGTTCTTTGTAGGACGAAGCATGGACAAGACAGCCGGTAGTAAATAAAAAAAAGTGACACCCCCTTCACAAGGTATCACCTTTCAGAATTGATAAGCAGGCAAGCAAACATTTAGTTATCAAGCGCAGCGAAGAAAAATCCTTCTTCGCTAAGAACATGTTCATTCGGTATAAATCTTAACAGCGATTCCCTCACCATTTCTTCGGCTGCCTGTTGATAACGGGTGCCTACTTCCGGTGTTTTCAAAGCAAACTTCCAGCTTTGTATTTTCAGGATCGCAATTTTACTGGCATGGATCGTATGGTTCTCCAATAACTTAAATTTCTCTGCCAGGTAATCCTGGTCGTTTTGGATGTTGGGGTTCATAGGGATTGAATGTTTTGATCGAATAGCCTTACCAATAATTAACGCAGCTGTAATATAGAAATTGTGTTGGTATAGGAGAAAAATACGATGCAGGAAAACCTGGTAATCATGGTAAGATACAAACCCTTCCTTGCGGAACAGACTGGCATTGATTTTATTGTAAACAGCAAACCGTTATTATGAACAAAGTTTCCACTGCCTGGTATAATCAATCAAAAGAAGAAATCACCTCGTCCTTTTCTGTTACGCCCAACGGTTTATCTGCTGTGGAAGCTGCCGAAAGACTCAAAAAAAAGGGCCCTAACACCCTCCCTCCGCCCAAAACCAAAAACATTGGGATCATTTTTCTCTCGCAGTTCCTGAGCCCCCTTATTTATGTATTGATCGGCGCAGCCATCCTGTCGGCCATCGCCCGGGAAACCAGCGACGCACTCTTTATAGCAGCCATAATTGTCATCAATGCCCTATTGGGTACCTGGCAGGAATGGCAGGCGGAGAACAGCGCCGCCGCCCTGAAAAGCCTGGTGACGGTCAGGGCGCGGATCAAACGGGATGGGAAAATACAGGAAGTAGATGCTTCGGAAATTGTACCGGGTGATATGGTCATGCTGGAGAGTGGTGTAAAAGTGCCTGCCGATATCCGGCTTTTCAAGGCGCGGGAATTAAGCATTGAAGAAGCCCTGCTCACAGGCGAATCGCAACCGGTAACCAAGACCACGGAGCCTTTACCCGATAAGGACCTTTCACTGGGCGATCAGACCAATATGGCTTTCACAGCCACCACGGTGGTCAAAGGCCGTGGCTGGGGATATGCCGTAGCTACTGCTACCGATACGGAAATTGGCAGGATTGCGGGTTCGCTCTCCGAAGGAAAAGCAGAAAAACCTCCCCTGATCCGGCGAATGGATGTTTTTTCAAGGAAGATCAGCATCGGAGTAGTAGTAGCCTGTGTGCTGTTGGGAGTCATCGGTTGGTACCGGGGCATGCCCATTATGGAGATCTTCTTCCTGATGATTGCGGTGGGTGTGTCAGCTATTCCTGAAGGACTGCCTGTTGCCTTGACCGTGGCCTTGTCAATTGGTACACGCCGCATGGCCAAACGGAATGTGATCGTACGCAGGCTGCCTGCTGTGGAAGGCCTGGGCAGTTGTACCATGATCGCGTCGGATAAGACAGGCACGTTGACCATGGACCAGCAATCGGTAAAAAAGATCGTGCTGCCTGGTGACCTTTTTTATATCGTCACCGGTGAAGGGTATGATGGCGACGGACAAATCAAAGACCACACAGGAAAAGACATCACGGAATTACCCGCGCCCCTGCAAGCCTTTCTGCAGGCAGCGGTATTGTCTAATGAGGGGATACTGCGCAGGAAGGGTGATGGATGGGAACATACCGGCGATGCCATGGATGTAGCGCTGCTGGCGATGGCTTATAAATCAGGACAGTCGCCGGATGCATTCCACAAAGAAATTGAAATAGTACAAATGGTGCCTTATGAATCGGAGAATAAGTTCTCCGGTGTCTATTATAAACAAAACGATGAATTGTGCTTTGCCATGAAAGGCGCCCTGGAAATAGTGGCCAAAAGATTATCGGAAGAAGAACGCCGCCGCGCGCATGAGGAATCGGAAAAGTTGGCGATGGATGGCTATCGGGTATTGTCTTTTGCTACAGGCAAAGTGACCAATACCAACCAGGATCAATTGCCGGTATTGCAATGGACAGGGCTGGCCGGACTTATAGACCCGCTTAGGCCGGAAGCGATACAGGCTGTGAAGGAATGCCAGGGAGCAGGTGTATCGGTAGTGATGGTAACGGGTGATCATCCTGCAACAGCCCTCTTCATTGCCAAAGAGCTGGGCATTGCCGACAACAAGGATCATGTAATTACCGGAAAGGAATTGGGCCTGCTGGAACAACAAAATGCACAGGCGCTCGACGAACAATTAAAACATAAAAAAGTATATGCGCGGGTAACACCCCTCCAGAAGAAACGGATCGTGGAAAGCCTGAAACACCAGGGGCATTTTATAGCCGTCACGGGTGATGGCGCCAATGATGCGCCGGCATTGAAAGCCGCCCATATTGGTATCGCCATGGGCAGCGGTACAGACCTGGCCAAGGAAACCGCTTCGCTGATCGTTACCGACAACAATTTCGCTTCCATCGCTGCCGGTGTGGAAGAGGGCCGGTTCACCTACGATAACCTGCGCAAGATCATATACCTGCTTATTTCAACAGGGGTAGCAGAAATTCTCCTGGTAGCCATCCCCCTTGTGACTGGTCTGCCGCTGCCTTTCATTGCAGTACAGTTGTTGTGGCTCAACCTGGTGACCAATGGCATCCAGGAAATTGCACTGGCATTTGAAAAAGGCGATCTGGCAGTGATGCAGCAACCGCCCCGCAAACCAGGTGAAAGCATTTTTGACGCCCTGATGCTACAGGAAGTATTTATTTCCGCCGCTGTCATGACCATCATTACTTTTGGCGCCTGGTATTACCTGGTGGAAATTCAGGGCATGGAAGCCAGGCATGCCCGTACAGATGTGATGATGCTGATGGTATTGCTGCAAAACTTTCATGTGCTTAACTGCCGGTCGGAGACCCGTTCCTTATTTTCCATCCCTTTTTCCAATAACAAACTTATTATAGTGGGGGTATTGCTGGCCCAGGGAGTACATATCCTGGCAGCCTATATTCCCGGTCTCAACAGCACCCTGCAGCTGGAACCTGTGCACCTGAATGAGTGGCTGATCCTGCTGGCGCTCTCCTGCAGCATTGTAGTGGTAATGGAGTTTTTCAAATGGATAAAACGTACGAAATCGGTTGCGTAACAAACCATGTGTCCGAAAGCAGTTGGAATACCATCAAAACAGGTTAAAAAAGTATTGATGTTCAAAAGTCCATTTTTTGCTAAATGGTTTTAGATAGGTATCTTGAGCCTTGGGTGGTGAAAATTGAATAGAAAGTTAAGAAAGGATGGCCATTTATAAAAAAGTGTTGCCTGTTTGGTGTTGAACCACCTAAAACCTATACATTTATGCCACCTTTTTACATTAATTATTTAAACTTGCCATATGGGCGATCTGCAGATTAAAAAAAGTGCAAAGCAGTATGATGTAGTGATTGTAGGTTCCGGCGCGGGCGGAGGCATGGCTACTTATATCCTGGCCAATGCAGGATTGAAAGTATGTCTCATCGAGGCTGGACCTATGTATGACCCTAAGACAAACATCACACAATTTAAGAACCCCTGGGAGTCTCCACGCCGTGGAGCCAGTACCAAGTACCGTCCTTTTGGAGACTTTGATGCCTGCTACTGGGGATGGGAAATTGATGGCGAGCCCTACACCAAAGAAAATGGTACACAATGGGACTGGTGGCGCGCCCGTATGTTGGGTGGCCGTACCAATCACTGGGGACGTATATCCCTCCGTTTCGGACCCAAAGATTTCAAACGCAAAAGTATTGACGGCCTGGGTGAAGACTGGCCTATCAGCTACGACGATATCAAACCTTTTTATGACCGTGTAGATAAACTGATCGGTGTATTTGGCACCAATGAAGGACTGCCCAACGATCCCGATGGTATCTTCCTGCCTCCTCCCAAGCCCCGCCTGCATGAGCTGATGATCAAGAAGGCAGCAACTGCATCCGGTGTACCGGTCATACCTTCCCGCCTGTCTATCCTTACCAAAGCATTACCCGGTAATAAAGACCGTGGCGAATGCATGTATTGTGCGCAGTGCGGAAGAGCCTGTTCTTATGCCTATGCCGACTTCTCCTCCTCATCAGTATTGATCAAGCCTGCCCTGGCCACCGGCAATGTAGACCTGGTGACGAATGCCATGGCGCGCGAAGTACTGACCGACCGGGAAGGAAAAGCCACTGGCGTTTCTTATGTAAATAAAGATGACCTGAATGAATACCAGGTGAATGGCCGTGTAGTAATACTGGCTGCCAGCGCCTGTGAGAGTGCCCGCTTATTGTTGAACTCAAAATCTACCCGTCACGCCAATGGCCTGGCCAATAGCAGTGATGTGGTAGGCAGGTACCTGCATGACTCTACCGGTACGGCCATGGGTGGCGTATTACCACAGCTGTTTGGCCGCAAACGGTACAATGAAGATGGTGTGGGTGGTATGCACGTTTATTCTCCCTGGTGGGGCGACAACAAGAAACTGGATTTTCCCCGTGGTTACCATATTGAATATTGGGGTGGAATGGGACAGCCGGCCTATGGTGTTGGCTGGGGCACTGAGGGCATGAATGGTCAATTCTCCGTAAACGGGCAAAAGAAAGAGGCCGGAGGTTATGGCAAATCACTGAAAGAGGATATCCGCTTCTTCTATGGCGCCAGCGTTGGTATGGCCGGACGCGGTGAAGCACTGTCCCTGGCGAGCAACTATTGCGCTATTGATCCCAATGTTGTAGACAAATACGGAATACCTGTACTGAAGTTCAACGTTAAATGGTCCGAGCATGAGATCAAGCAGGTAAAGCATATGAAAGAAACCTTCCGGGAGATCATGCACAATATGGGCGCTGTGATCACCTGGGGTGATGACGGTACAGCGGCAAACAATTATGGCATTGATACACCGGGCAAGATCATCCATGAAGCAGGCACTGTGCGTATGGGCAATGATGCCAAACATTCGGCCCTCAACAAATGGAGCCAGGCGCACGATTGTAAGAACCTGTTCTGTGTAGATGGTGGTCAGTTTGTATCACAGGCCGATAAGAATATCACCTGGACCATCCTGGCCCTCTCCATGAGAGCCAGTGAATACATCATTGATGAAATGAAAAAGCAGAACATTTAAAAGAAGGTAGTATCCAGTATACTGCATTCGGAAGAATACAAGTTTTAGCATTCAGAATCCAGAATATTAATAATTATGGACAGAAGAAAATCCCTCAAAGCATTAGCATTAGGAACGCTTTCCGCCGGCGTATTGCTGGAAGCCTGTAATGATGGTGATGCAGACAAAAAAGCTGCGGAAGCAGCAGACAAAGCCAAAGCAGCTACCCCAGCCTCCACGATCGACCGGATGAAAGAGGAAGAGGCACATTATAAAGCAGTTACTGCCGAAACCTTCTTTACTCCGCAGGAGATGGCCACTATTACCATTCTGGGTGATATCATCATCCCCAAAGATGAAGTAAGCGGCAGTGCTTCCGAAGCCAAAGTGCCGGAGTTCATTGAATTTATTGTAAAAGATATGCCCGAGCACCAGATACCCATGCGGGGTGGTCTGCGCTGGCTCGATATGCAATGCCTGAAGCGCTATGAAAAAGCGTTTAAGGATTGCGATCAAAAGCAGCAAATGGAAATGGTGGATGAAATAGCCTGGCCTAAGAAAGCCAAACCAGAAATGGCGCAGGGTGTAGCCTTCTTTAACCTGATCCGCAACCTTACCGCCACTGGTTTCTATACTTCCGAGATCGGGGTAAAAGATATTGGCTATGCAGGTAACAAACCCAATAAATGGAATGGCGTGCCCGATGATGTATTAAAACAATACAACCTGGCCTATACAGAAAAAGAATTGAAGGAGTGCGTGAGCTACGATAACAAACCATAGTCAGCTCCTTTAACAAAATAATAAGAGATCCCGGCAGACTGTCTTTGTGCAGTAGCCGGGATCTTTTTTTGACAACACTACATGGTTCTTCTTATTCGTATGTTAATAATCTTCACTTCATTTTACTAAATAAGAGCCAGGTCGTACATTTGCACCACAGAATAAAGGATTTAAGCGTAGAGTATATTCCAGGTCATGATTATGAAGCGTAGTTGGACAAAATATATCATTGGCTATTTTTTTATCATTGCCTTCCTGTTCAATGGTATTGTACCGGAAGTAATGATCCTGTCGGGCCAGCTCAGCCATAAAATGGTGAGTGAAACACTGGCAGAACAGGAAGATGTGAATTCGGAAAGAAGTACTGAAGAAACACAGGGAGAACAGCGAACTGAATACCTGCCAGCCGCTCATTCATCTTATTATATACATCCGGCGCCGAACTTTTTTGTTTCCGATAAGGTTATTCCCATAGATATTGCCTTTATATCAACAGTGGTGATACCAGTTCCCACTCCCCCACCCGATGTAACTATTATTTAATCTGTTCCGAAATAGTCATCAGCCCGATTTTGCTTGCCGGCAATGCCTCGCATTACTGTAGTACGGCTTCTTTTATCTATAAAATAAACTTATGCATTATAAAACTCAATATATCATAAAATCATTATTTTTCTCATTCCTGCTTTTGTCTGCTTCTGTAGTCATAGGCCAGGAAAGCAATGACGGTGTAGTGCAAAAGAAAGTAGCGGCCATCGAACACCCGGTACAAAGCCTGGTGCAATTGGAACCGGGTGTATTTGAATATGATCAGCGTCAATCAAAGCAGTTAAAATTACCCCAGGGAAAGCATTATGGCTTTACGATTGCCGAGATCGAGGCTGTTTTCCCTGAATTGATAAAACAAACCACCCGCACTTATATGTTTGGCAAAAACACATACCGTACTGCTACGATCAAAACGGTGGATATGGAAAGTCTCATCCCGGTATTGGTAGCTTCTGTAAAGCAGCAACAACAGGAAATTGAGCAATTGAAAAAAGAGCTACAGGACTTGAAGAAGCCGGTAGCCCTTTCGAAATAGTGTGGCAGACGGTTGGCGACCAGTTAAAACAGGTCTGCTTTTTTACGAGTCCCCCTTGTATTGCTGCATCAATACCTGGGGGCTCGTTGTTTTTGGGGCAACGCTTATTAAGGTGGGCCGCCCTGCTGCGCTGCTATGCCGGGCGGTCCCGCAGAATTGCGGGACGACTCAGCTTTTGTGCTCATTTTCAGCCACTTATTTAAAGGTGCCCATATGGCCGTTTACTCCTATCTTTGCGCGCTGAAAATCAAAAATATATGGCTTTACAAGCAGGTATCGTAGGACTGCCGAATGTAGGAAAATCGACTTTGTTCAATGCAGTGAGCAATAGCGCCAAGGCACAGGCCAGCAATTACCGTTTTTGCACCATCGAGCCCAATGTAGGGTTGGTGGATGTACCGGATGCGCGCCTCAATAAACTGGCCGAATTGGTCATTCCCAATCGCATTGTACCTACCCAGATTGAAATTGTAGATATAGCCGGACTGGTGCGTGGCGCCAGCAAAGGTGAAGGACTGGGCAACCAGTTCCTGGGTAATATCCGCGAGGTGGATGCCATTATCCATGTGATCCGCTGTTTTGAGGATGACAATGTGTTGCGTGATGAAGGCGCCATCAATCCCATTAGCGATAAAGAGATCATTGATACAGAATTGCAGTTGAAAGACCTCGACAGTGTAGAGCGCAAAATAGGTCGTGTTGAAAAAGCCGCCCGTACAGACCCGAAGATGAAAGTTGAACTGGATGCGTTGGTACGTTGCAAAGATCACCTGCAACAAGGAAAGAGCATTCGCTCCCTGGACCTTTCGAAGGAAGAAAAAGCTGCTATTGCAGATATGTTCCTGCTCACAGAAAAGCCCGTACTGTATGTAGCCAATGTTGACGAACCTTCCATGCATACTGGCAATAAATACTCTGAGGCCCTGGCAAAAGCAGCGAAAGAAGAAGGTGCACAGATCATTATCATGAACAACAACATTGAAGCACAGATCGCAGAAATGGAAGATCCTGCCGATCGCCAGTTGTTCATGGAAGAATACAAAATGACCGAACCGGCGCTGAACCGCCTCATCACTTCTGCCTATAAATTACTCAATCTGTATACCTATTTCACAGCTGGCGTGCAGGAAGTACGTGCCTGGACCATCCACGAAGGTTGGAAGGCCCCACAAGCTGCCGGAGTAATCCACACTGACTTTGAAAAGGGCTTTATCAAAGCCGAAGTGATCGCCTACAACGACTTTGTTCAATATGGTTCAGAAGCCGCCGCCCGTGAAGTGGGTAAGCTGCGTATTGAAGGAAAGGAATATGTGGTGAAAGATGGCGATGTTATGCACTTCAGGTTCAATGTGTAATTTCCTTTCCGCGATTAAGAAGATTACTATTCGAATATACTATAAGGGGTTTAGCTTAGCTGCTTTCGCAGTATGGCTAAACCCCTTGCTTTTGTAGTCAAGTGATTGCAGGATTAAATGTCAATTAAACATCCTTTACCTGCAAAATCGTTTTTTTGCTTATCTTGAGGCCGTGGCACACGCTTTGAGAACGGCTCTGTACAGTACCTATACCGACGAACAATTGGTAGGTTTGTTGCGCGATAATGATGAGGAGGCTTTTGCAGAGATCTATCATCGTTATTGGGACAAACTGCTGGCCATTGGCTTCAACCACGCCCGCAATAAGGAAGTAGCAGAAGAGATCGTCCAGGATGTGCTGCTCAGCTTATGGAACCGGCGGCACTCCATGGAAATAGACCGGCCGGCGGCTTTTCTTGCCACCGCTGTGAAGTTTTCCGTTTTCAAGACCCTCGCCAGGGAAAACAGGCGCCGCGATCTGCTGCAGGGACACGCAGTCGATACAGACGCCAGTGCCGGTTCCTTCAACGAAGACCTCATCGAAGCTAAATTCCTCAAAGAATACCTCAATGAATTAGTAGCAGGCCTCCCCGAGCAATGCCGGCTGGTCTTTGTTTATAGTCGCGACCATCAATTGTCAACCAAAGAAATTGCTCAAACCCTCCAACTTTCACCCAAAACAGTTGAGTCTCACCTCACTAAGGCGCTCAAAACACTTCGCTATCTATTGGGTAACCATCGCTTTTTTAGTGTCACAGCTACCTTAATTCATATTTTGTTAAAAAAAACTTAACATCCACTCAGGGTACTCCCCTGCTCATGGGTACAGTATTGTAAGGCCTCCTGCTGAAGGCCAGACCAATAACTAACTCATGACACAGGAGAAGCTTCAAATACTGCTGGAAAAATACCTGAGCAATACCGCCTCGGCCGAAGAGGAACAGGAATTGACGGATTGGTACCACACTACCAACAATCAGGAAGTACACTGGCCAATAGCCAATGAAGAAGCAGTGGCGGCTCTTAAGAACCGTATGTTTCAGCAATTGCAGGCAGCAATTCATCCGGCAACTCCAGCTAATGTGATTCCCATTTACCGCAGACTTCGCTGGCAGGTAGCTGCAGCCATACTGGTCCTGCTGGGTATTGGCGCCTGGCTCTGGCTTGATAAACCGGCTATTACGCCGGAAACCACCACTGCCGGTACCAGGAACGCCGCTCCTATTCTTCCCGGTGGCAATAAAGCCACTTTAACGCTTGCAGATGGGCGCGTCATCGAACTCGATACAGCGGGCAACACCACCCTCGCCCAACAGGGAAATACCCGGATCATCAAACTCAACAATGGTCAACTTGCTTATAATGAAGCAACGCAGCAGGATGCGAACGCACCAGTTTTATACAATACTATCCGCACACCCAATGGAGGCCAATACGAGATCATCCTGCCCGATGGAAGTCATGCATGGTTGAATGCTGCGTCTACCTTACGTTTCCCTACAGTCTTCGCTGGGGCTGAGCGTAAAGTGCAGCTCACCGGTGAGGCTTATTTTGAAGTGGCTAAAAACGCGAAGATGCCCTTCAGGGTATACACTACTGATGCCCAACTACAAGAGCGTGGCATAGTGGAAGTGCTGGGTACGCATTTCAATGTGAATGCTTATAGCGATGAGCCTTCTGTGAAAACTACCTTGCTAGAAGGAAAAGTAAAAGTATCAGTGTCTTCACCCGGAGATACGTTTCGCCTGGTAAAACCAGTCACGCTCTCGCCGGGCATGCAATCCGCTTATTCCAACGATCCTGTACGCCTGTCTGCTATCCAGATAAGGGAAGTAGATACCGATGAGGTGATCGCCTGGAAGAATGGCCTTTTCAACTTCAACAATGCCGATATTAAAACAGTGATGCGCCAGCTGGCCCGTTGGTACGATGTGGAAGTGATCTACGAAGGGTCGCTTTCCAAAGAAAAGTTTGAAGGAGAGATCCCGAAAAATTCTACACTCAACGAAGTGTTCAAGATACTGGAACTAAGTGCCGTTCATTTCAAGGTCGAAGACCGTAAGGTCATTGTGATGCCTTGATAAACGGCGGCTACATTATCTCCTAACGATTAGCCTTATCCTGCGAAAAGGAAAATAATAAACCAAGCTAACCGCTATCCTGCATGAAAGCACAATCATCGATGCAATTGTCGTACTGACAGTTCGGTACAAAAGGTTTATCTATGAAAAGCCGCCAACGCGCTAACGTTGACGGCATGGATGGGTAAAACCAGTTCTCAGGCTAATGGAACCCTTATTGTTTAACCCAATTGATTAAAAGTATGATTTTTATCATTCTTTGCAAAGCCGCATTCCAAAGGCGGCTGGCAAAGCCCAAAACCTTTCTGGTTATGAGATTGACAGCTATGCTACTACTGGTTGGCTGTTTGCAGGTTACCGCTACAGGAATTGCTCAGAAAGTGAGTATCTCCCGCGAAAACGTATCGTTAAAGAAAGTCTTTACCGATATCAAAAGGCAAACTGGCTACCTGTTCTTTTACAATGCACGCCTCCTCGAAACCGCGGAGCCGGTATCTATTTCAGTAAAAGATACAGAGTTGAAGGAAGTGCTGGACAAGTGTTTCAGCAACCAACCCTTAACCTATAGGATTGTCAACAGAACGATTGTAGTGAGTGCCCGTCCGGTAGCAGTACCGATCGAAGTTTCCATTACAGATACAATCCCGGGAGACATTACACTTACGGGTATTATCCTTGATGACAGTACCTCCAGGCCTATTGAAGGAGCCAGTGTTGTTATCCGGGGTACCAATTCAGGCATCGCTTCCAATAACAAAGGCGCCTTCACCATCAATGGTAAAAAAGGCATATCCTACACCATCAGTTTTGTGGGATATGAACCGCAAACCTTTACGATCAGGAATACCAATCCGGTTCAGGTCCGGCTCAAACAAGGAGCTGCCAAAGATCCGCTGGCCAATGTGGTGGTTACAGGCTACCAGTTGATCAATAAAGAGAGCTTTACCGGCAATGCCGTGGTCATATCTGGTGAAGAGTTGAGAAAGGTGAATCCTGTTAATGTATTACAAAGCATCCAGACCTTCGATCCCTCTTTCCGGGTGGCAGAAAATAACCTCGCCGGCTCCAATCCCAACAGCTTACCCAATATCAACCTGCGTGGCAGCACTGCTTTACCAACAGGTACCGGCGATATCCTCAGCCGGGCCAACCTGCAAAGTAATGTGAACCTGCCAACTTTCATACTCGACGGCTATGAAGTGTCGCTCCAAAAAGTATATGACCTCGACAACTCCCGTATTCAAAGCATTACCCTGCTGAAAGACGCTGCAGCCACTGCTGTCTATGGATCACGTGCCGCCAACGGCGTGGTGGTGATTACTACCAGGCAACCCAAAGCCGGTAAACTGCAGGTCTATTACAACGGTGATTATACGGTTAATGCGCCGGACCTTACAGATTACCGCTTATTGAACGCTGAAGAGAAACTGGAATACGAACGCCTGGCTGGTTTGTACAATTCAGTAGGCACCCGCAGTACCGATATGCAGGAAGCACTTTATTACGCCAAAAAGAAGAACGTAATAAGTGGTGTTAACACTTACTGGCTCTCTCAACCCCTGCGTGTATCGCTGGCACAGAAACATTCTATTTACCTCGAAGGAGGCAGCAATGGCATCCGCTATGGGTTGGATATGCGCTACCAGGCCCAGCCAGGTGTAATGAAGGGATCAACCCGCGATCGGTACAGCATTGGAGTTGATCTGGCTTATAACCCCAATACAAAATTCATCTTTAAGAATACCCTTTCCGTTACACATATGAACGCCACCGAATCGCCCTGGGGCGGTTTCGGCGACTATGTACGGATGAACCCTTATTATCCCAAAACCGACTCCTTGGGCAATATCCTGCAATCGGTGGACAGCTGGCTCATCGACACACATCGTTCCGGTGCAGACCAATATGTTACCAATGTGGTGCTCAACCCAATGTACAATAGTACCCTGCATTCGTTCAATAAGAACAAGTACCTCGAGATCATCGATGCTTTCTCGGGTGAGTGGACCATTACAGATGGATTGCGCCTGCGAGGTTTGATCAGCATGACGAAGCGCAAATACGACTTCGATGCATTTACATCCCCCGGGTCCAACTATTACTACTTTACCGCACCCGACAAGATGAATGAACGTGGAAACTATAGCTATACAGGAGTGGATGAAACAGCCATAGACGGTAATATCAACCTCGCCTATAACAAGCAGGTGGGTGATCACTTCTTCAATGCCACCCTGGGCGCCAATATCCGCACCTTTTCCCAAAGCCTCACTTCATTCACCGCGATCGGTTTTCCCAATGACCGTTTCACCAATGTAGGTTTTGCCATGGGATATGCAGAAGGTGCCGCACCGGGAGGCACCTCATCCAAAGAACGACTGTTGGGCTCTTTCCTAAGCGGCAACTATTCCTATAAAAATAAATACCTGTTCGATGCCACCTTGCGAACCGATGGATCTTCCAAGTTCGGCACCGACAACAAAATAGCCACCTTCTGGTCCCTGGGTATTGGCTGGAATGTGCATAAGGAAGCCAATTTCAAAAGCAATATCATCAGCCTGCTGAAGCTGAGGGCCAGCACCGGTATTACCGGCGCCGTAAACTTTGCCTCTAACCTGGCCCGAACAACGTTTAGTTATTACTCCGATTGGTACTCTACCGGTATTGGTGCCATCGTATCAGGCTATGGTAACAATGCGCTGAAATGGCAGCAAACCCGTAATTATGATGCAGGTGTCGATCTGGGTCTGTTTAAAGACCGTATCCTAATCTCTCCCCGCTATTACCGCAAACTGACCACCGATCTGCTCTCCGATATCACGCTCGCTCCTTCTACCGGTTTTGGTTTTTACAAGGATAATATGGGCGATATGCTCAACGAGGGTTTTGAACTCAATATGAAAGTGACCGTGCTGAAGACCAAAGACTGGTTCATCAACCTGAGCCTCAATATGGCGCGCAACACCAATAAGATCGTTCGCATTTCCAATGCCCTGAAGGCCTACAACGACAAGGTAGATGAAGCGCAAGCCAACAATTATCCATCTACCCCGCTGGTACGCTATATGGAAGGAGAGTCGCTCAATACCATCTATGCCGTTCGTTCATTGGGCATCGATCCGGAAAATGGCCGCGAGTTGTTCCTCAAGAAAAACGGCACCTACACCTACGACTGGGATGTGAAGGATATTGTTGCTGTGGCCGATAACACCCCTACGGCGGATGGATTCTTCGGCACTACAGTCTCCTGGAAAAACCTTTTGCTGCAGGTGCAGTTCTACAGCAAATTTGGTGGCAAGGAATACAACCAGACCCTGGTTGACCGCGTGGAAAATGCTGACCCCCGGTATAATGTAGACAGCCGTGTTCTGGAAGAAAGATGGAAGAAGCCCGGCGACATCGCCAAGTATAAGAATATTGCCAGTACCGGCACCACGCTGGTGTCAGACCGCTTTATACAGCGCGACAATGTACTGGAGTTGAATTCCATCTATCTCTCTTACGACTTCAACAAAAGCTTCTGTAAGCGGCTGGCCATGCGCAACCTGCGCGCTTCGTTCACAATGAACGACGTGTACAGGTGGTCTTCTATGGAAGTAGAACGAGGATTGGATTATCCATTCTCCCGCGCATTTACATTCTCTATTCAAACAAGTTTCTAAATACTACGGTATGCAAAAATATTATATCATCATTGTAGTGGCGGTCCTGTTTGCTTCCTGCAACAAATGGCTCGATGTACAACCCGAAGCCGAGATCACCAAAGAGGAATTGTTCAAAACCGAATCAGGCTTTATGGAGGCGCTGAATGGGGTGTATACAGCCTGCGCCATCAATGAGATGTACGGCGTGGAGCTTTCTGCGGGTTTCCCCGAAGTGTTGGCCCAAAACTTCCATTTTGAAGTCAACGATAAGGATGGCTATAAGCAAACAGCCCTTTATAACTACACCGATCCCCGATTTATTGACCGTAAGGATAAAGTATGGCGCAGGATGTACAATGCCATTGCGAACTGCAACCTGATCGTGGAAAATATGGATAAGGGTACTGCAACCATGACGCAGGTGAACAAGCAAATGATCAAGGGAGAAGCGCTGGCATTGCGCGCTTACCTGCACTTTGATCTGCTGCGCCTTTTCGGTCCTTCTTTTGCTTCGGCGCCTACGGGCAAGGGGATTCCCTATGTAGTTACCTTTTCTAACAAGGCGACCCCTATGTCGACAGTTACAGAAGCACTCAACAAAATGGTAGCCGATCTTACCGAAGCGAAAGGGCTGCTTAAGACAGTAGACCCCATCCTCACGGCAGGCTATAAAGTAGGATATCCCGGCGATACGGCCTCCAAAGAGCTTTCTTCTCCTATCCTTTTTCAGCAGAACAGGCGGCACCGGTTGAACTACTATGCCGTTTGTGGTGAACTGGCGCGTGTTAACCTATACCTTAATAAAAAACAGGAAGCACTGGCCAATGCAAAGGAAGTGATCGATGCTCAAAAGTTTCCCTGGACCAAAGAAGAAGATTTTATACAGGCTGATGTAAAGTTGAAAGACCGGATCATGTATCCCGAACTGGTTTTCTGCTGGTACGATGACTGGTATGAATCCACCTACACAAGCAGATTTGAAGCAGGCGTGGGCGGATTTTACATCAAGGCTGATGCTGGTGACAACCTGTATGAAAAAGGTGGTATTGGTGGTGAAGACCGTCGTTTCAAACAATGGTTCATTCTGGTCAACGACAACTCGATGGTGCGTTACGAATTGCAGAAATACAAGCGCGATAAGGATACCAACAAACATCCTTTTGTACACCCTGCACTCAGGCTCACTGAGCTGTATTATATCGCAGCAGAAGCGATCTGGGATACCGATCCTGCCAAAGCACTCGAGTACCTCAACACTGTACGCAAAAAGCGGGGCATCATTTCCGACCTGAACACGACTTCCAAAACGGTGTTCATGGATGAGCTGGTAAAGGAAGTACGGAAAGAGACCTATGCGGAAGGCCAGCTTTTCTACCTGTACAAACGCCTCAACAGGGGTATCCTGCAGGAAACGGGAGCAGTTACCAATCCGTCGGATAAGATCTTTGTGCTGCCGATGCCCAATGATGAATTAGAATACGGTCAACGCTAAAACGCTGCAACATGAAACAAGTCATTATCATTACGCTATCAATACTGGCTGGTGTTGCCTGTAAAAAAACACCCGACATCCTGTACAGGGCTCCCCTGCAGAATGTATATTTTGATCTTGAACCTACCGACAGTACGGTGTACACATTTGCATATGAACCCGATCTGCCGCGCGACACGGTTTACCTGCCTGTTCGCCTGGCGGGTTTGCGTGCCGACAGCCTCCGTCAGTTTGGTGTCACCGTGGTAGACAGCAATACCACGGCCAAAGCCGGCCTGCATTATGAGCCATTTAAAGCATGGTACACATTAAAGGCTGATACAGGCGTCTTTTTACTGCCGGTAATATTGTACAATACCGATCCTTCACTGCAAACGAAAGCCGTAGTACTCAGCCTGAAACTGAAACCAGGTTCAGGACTCGATACCAATGTCAACAAACTGATCAGGGCTAAAGTGGTACTCAGCAATAAGCTGGAACAACCCAAATGGTGGACTACCTGGCCGCTCGGTGCTTATTCGCAAATCAAACACCAGCTGTTCATGATCGCCACCGGCGTCATTTCGATGACCACCGAGGGGTTGGATGCGCCGCGTAACCTATACCTCGTAGGCAGACTAAATGTAATGGTGGCGGATCCTTTTGCCTGGACAACCAACAACCCTGAAAAGGGATATGTGTTAACACAACGCGCCGATGGCAACTATGATTTTTATGCCAGCACCAATCCTGCCAACACCATCCTCGTGCGCAAGAATACTTCTACCGGAAGGTTCTATTTCGTGGATGAAAACGGACTGGACATCAACTAATACCCAACTCCCAAAAATATTTCCATGCGCAAACGAATGATCATCATAGTATCTGCCCTGGTCGTAATTGCGGCGGGCTGTTACAAAGACAAGGGAAACTATAATTACAACGCTCCCGAAGAACCGATCGTCACCAACCTCGACACGGTATATTCAGTATTTGTAGGCGATAGCCTTATTATAAAGCCCAATATTTCGTATAAGGCACCTGCAATGCTGCGGTTCGACTGGAAGATCGCCATACCCGAACTATTGTCAGATCTCTCCTTTAAAGGACCCGAAGTCCGTACAGTGTATGGGCTGGGTGCTAACCGCTATCAGGCCCGCCTTACCATTACCGACAGCAGCAATGGGATGAAATACTTTTACAAATTTGTCGTAAGTGGTAAGACCGCTTTTTCACAAGGAACCACGGTACTGAGTGTTGAAAACGGCGAAACCAAACTGTCATTCATCAAACCCGATGGCACCTTACAACCTAATATTTATGAGGCGGCCAACCTGG
The DNA here is from genome assembly GCA_966211765.1 of uncultured Paraflavitalea sp. GTDB lineage: Bacteria > Bacteroidota > Bacteroidia > Chitinophagales > Chitinophagaceae > Paraflavitalea. The sequence continues at coordinate 102,403 of CBIHOV010000015.1, read as the reverse complement.
GCGCAAAGCTGGGTGGCAAACCCAAACAACTGATCGGCCTGCGTCATGCATCTATACAACCTTATCACACCACCAGTTATTGGATCATAACGGAAGAAGGCGATAAAGGGGTGCAGATCAATTCCAACACGATGAAAAAGATCAAGAACCTTGCCGGCAACTTCTTTACGCCGCCGGCTACTATTACCCCTGGCGCCTTCATCGGCACACAGCAGGAGGCAATGAATGGGGTGATCAATGGCAAACTGTATGTAGGGACCACGCAAACCTGGAACCTGAATCCATTATACGGTATGTATGGATTGCCTGCTGAAGGTGATTACAACCTGTTTGACCAGGCAGCTTTCAATTCCGTGATGCCTTATTTCCTGGGGTACGATAAAGTGAGGAAACAGGTAGTCGCTTTTACCAACTTTGGTACACCAGCCTATATCGGTACAGGATACACAGCCATAGGTGATACCTTCGACCTGCGTAAAGTGGGCCTGGACCTGCTCTACTTTACACAGGTGAATGATGGTAATTGTTTTGCATTGGGCAAAGATGCAAACGGCAACTTGAAGGAGATCAAGTTTGGAGCAGCATTTATGGGATTTATACAACTGAGGGCTGAATATATCCGCAACTTCTCGCAGCCTGCACTGATCACACCCACTACCAAATGGGCCCACTCACCGGCAGAGATCTTCTATTTCACTTCGGGCGACAAAGTCTATCGATACAATCCAACGAATGAAGATATCCGTCCGCTCACGACTGATTTCGGTGGCAAGGCGGTAACGATGATCAAACTCATCAATGGCGGCAATACCATGTTGGCAGGTACCGAAGGTGCCTTATATCAGCTCGATGTAAGCACCGGTAAGTTTGGCGATGTCATCAAAAAACAGTCAGGTATTCCCGGACAAACCATCGATGTAGTGATCCGAAATGATCAATAATATTCAATAACACCAATCAAATCATAGCAATGACAACAAGTAGAAAATTAGTACTGGGGCTGCTGACAGCGGCTTCTATGGGTGCGTTGAGCTGGCAAAAAGCGATCACCCCGGAAGAATTTACCCTGATCGGAAATGTGCCTGATTTTAAAGACAGTATTGTGTTCCTGACTTATGGCACATTCGACAATACCAAAATAGACAGTGTTAAGGTGACCGATGGCAAGTTCGCGTTTAAAGGCGAGGTAGCTGAACCACTGCAAGGCATGTTGTTTTCGCGCAATTACCGCCTTCGCCTCGATCTGTTTGTTGATAAAGGCAATGTAACTGTAGAAGGCCCGATCGAGGATATGAAAGTATCAGGTTCTCCGGTGGTAAATGAATACGAGGTATTCAACCGGGAGATCATGGCCAACCGGAAATGGGTGAATAACATTTTTACCGAGGCGTATAATGCCAAACAAGGGGGTGATACCACCAGGGCCAAAGGCCTCGAGGCTGACGGCAATAAATGGTATGCTTATGAGTATGAGATCCGCAAGAATTTTATCCGGAAGCATCCAGGCAGTCCGATCAGCGTGCGTGAACTGCAAATGTATGTCAACAACAAAACACTGGCCGAATGCACGCCTATGTACGCTGCACTGGATGAAAAAGTGAAGGCCTCCGCCCAGGGTCAGGAATTGACGAAGCGGATGGAATTGCTCAGTAAGATCATCACTGGCAAACCAGCATTGCCATTTGCCCAGGCTAATGTGGAAGGAAAGACCATTACGCTGGATTCTTACAAAGGCAAATATGTGTTGCTGGAGTTCTGGGCTTCCTGGTGTGGTCCCTGCAGGGCAGAAAACCCCAACCTGCGCAAGCAAATGTTGTTATTTGGACCCAAGGGATTCAATGTGCTGGGCGTATCGCTTGACAAAGCAAAAGCCCCCTGGGTACAAGCCATCGAGAAAGATGGACTTACCTGGCCCCAGGTGTCGGATCTGAAAGGATGGAACAATGAAATAGCCGTATTGTATGGAGTAAAAGCCGTACCGGCCAATTTCCTGATCGATCCTGCAGGCAAGATCATCGCTCAGGACCTGCGTGGTGAAGTCCTCAATCAAAAGCTGAAAGAGATCTTTAAATAGTGTTTTCCCTCTACCCGTTCAGGCCCGCCTAAGCAATTGCTGCGGCGGGCCTTTTTTTTAAATGCCGTTGAAAACCTCTCCCTTGCAGTTTTGGGCAGGTGGTTGTATATTGGGTACCTGACTATGAAAACCTCCTCTACCCTCCCCTGCATCAAGCTAAAAATAGTACCCCTTTTTACGTTGGTATTTATATTATCCTGCCAGTCCCGGTCAGATTCAAACAAGACCGATGAGCAGCAGGTTGCCGATAGCTCTTCCACGGTTTCACCAGCCAGTACCATGACCTTCTATGACAGTGTTTTGCAAAAGAAGGACCTATCCTTTGAGCAAATAAAGGCGCGTGCTTTGTTTGACAGCGTTCATTACACCGGTTATTATTCGACTGCCACTTTTGCCGGAGATACCCTCCTGCACTTACGCAACAATCTTACCGGGGTGGTGATAGCCTATGGCAGTCCGGTTTGTTACCAAAAATTCCTGATCCTTTTCAATAAGGAGGAAAAAGAAATGAGCCGCGCAGAAGTTTATACAGGTTGCGATGGACCGGAAAATGAGGACTACTCCAGTACGGATTATAGGGTCCTGAATGACTCTACCTACGAAACCATTGAAACATTCAGACCTGCCAATGCAGACGAAAAAAACCTTCCGGAGAAAATTACCAAAGTGAAGTGGAGAATAAGCCAAAACGGCGCTATTGTACAGGTCCGTTAGCCTATATCATGCACATGCCAGCATTGTACTCCCATGCCCTGTAAACCCTATTTCCTTCCCACTCCTGCTGCATTTCATTAAATTGTCTGAAATTTCTCTCTCCTTTTGTAAGGATCCATTCTCTGAATGGTACTAATGGATAAACAATACCTGAAGTGACGGAAAAAGAACAACTGGCAATCCTGGAATCCTGGCTAGGGATGCACAAGGGCATTCTGTTTAAGGTGGTGCGGGCTTATACCGTCAACCCCATGGATCAGGATGATCTCTTCCAGGAGATCGTCATCCAGGTATGGCATTCCATTGCAGCATTCCGGCAGGATTGTTCCGTTACTACCTGGCTTTATCGCATCGCACTGAATACGGCTATCAAATGGGCCAGCAAGGAACGAAAGCATGCCCAGGCCGAAGCACTGGACCAGGTGCAGCATCTCTTACAGGAAAACAGGCTGGCAGTTGATGAACGGCTGGAATGGCTTTACCGGGAGATCCACCAGCTCGATGAAATTGATCGCTCTATTACCCTATTGCTGTTGGAAGGTTTCAGCTACAAAGAGATGGCCGCTATACTGGGTATTACCGAATCGAATGTAGGTGTTAAGATCAACCGCATTAAAAAACAACTGATCGCTAAATCAAAAAATAAGTACAGCCATGGAATTTGATGAATTACAAAAGATCTGGGACTCACAAAACAACCAGCCCCTCTATGCTATCAATGAGGAAGCGCTACACCATCGCATTCAGTCAAAAATGAAGCAGGGCCACCACATTACGAACTTCAGTGAATTGCTTTTAATTGTTGTGAACCTGGGCGCAGGAAGTTTCGTTCTTGCGCTTAATCTCTTCAAAAAGCCAGTGAACATTTCTATGTACCTGCTGGCTGCCTGGATGCTTGTCACTGCCTTGTATTCGTTGGTGAGCCGGGTGCGGAGAATAAGGGGAGGTCACCGGTTTGACCGGTCTATGCAAGGCGATCTCAGCCATGCTATTTCCCTGGCCAGTTACCAGGTGCGCCTTTCTCAGATCATGCGTTGGAATATGTTGCCGGTTAGTCTGTTTACCCTGCTGGGGCTTTGGGAAAGTGGAAAAGCTTTATGGATTGCAGGCATCATGCTGGTATTCTTTATACTTACCTGGTATGCTGCCCGTTGGGAACATAACCTTTACAAAAACAGGAAACGTGCCCTGGAAACTTTACAAAACAAGTTGAGCGCCAATTAAACACATCATCATTCATACTGATACCATGCCAGCACTCTTACCTATCCTTCTATTGATCCAGCTATTTATATTGCAGGGAGCGACTATTGACTCATCCAATCTGCTATGGCCTTATTATTTGAAAATTGTTGGTATGTCAACATGCGCAGGTGTCCTTCCACTTCTGCCCTTGTCCAATCCATTTCAGCCATAATTATTTCGGGCAGCCCGGATTTGGCATTCGCCAATAGCAGTAACTGCCCGTTGAGAAGATTAAACCCAAATCTTTCCTGGTCTATCCAGCTAGGTTTTGAAAATGTACGGGTCCAATCTACATGATGTGGGAAGGTATCAATGATATGTATGGTTACGAGGAGTTCGGCTTTCTTGTCAAAAAACTGGGCTATTATCTTCACCCGGGTCTCCTTTTCCAGTTGGATCATGATCCTTGCTTTTATATCCCTGGTTTTATTAGCGATCAGTTTGGAATACCATATTGCATTGCCGCCATCCATCATTGAAAGCTGGTAGGCCTTTTCGATTGTTTCCAAATCCCATCCTTCTATCCTTCCAATAGAACTTAATGCTTCAGCAATGATGGTGAGTAGCTCTTTTATTTTTCCGGTATCGGTTGTTTCCTTGAAATTACCAGAGTCATACTTCATCCGGATTGTTTTGATACTGCCAGTATGAATGCTCGCCTCAGGGCCAGGATATATATTGACCCTTGTGCGGGATTGCTTTTGATGGTAGCCAAAGTGCTGGGAGAAAATCCAAATAGCTTTAGTAATATGATCCCTCGACCAGGTATTAACGAAGTCGCCTTCAGGATAGATGGTGATTAGTGGGGTAAAAGTCATGTTGAGTTTATATATAAGATATCCCAATCGTACTTCCCGGGTAATAATAAACCGGTTCCATGATCCCTTCTGTTAGTTCGGCATTCACCTTCATTGACTTGCCGGTTATATTACCGAATAAATTGGATACCGCGGTATCTGCTGCATCACGGCCCGTGGCGATCTTTATCAAACCATTGAGGGGTACCAATTTGGTGGCATCGAACATGACCCAGTGTCCTGACAGGTAAGCTTCAAAACAGGCATGAAAGTCCTGTGGCTTTAATTGATAAGCATATGCCGAACAGTAACGCGCGGGAATATCCAATGCCCGGCACAAGGCAATGCCCAGATGCGCAAAATCCCTGCACACGCCCACCTGTTGTGTGATGGTATCAAAAGCGGATGTTTGTCCGGTGGTAGAGCCACGCTTGTACTCCACCTGGTTGTATATCCATTCGGTAATAGCAATTACCTTCTCAAACTCATCCCTGATATGTCCAAACAAGTGCGTGGCGAATTTTAACAACTTATCCGATTCGCAATACCTGCTGGGATTCATATACAACAACACGGCAGGATCCATTTGCGAAGTGGGTGTCGGTTGAAGGTGAGCAAAGTCCAGGTATATGAACGGGTTGTCTGCCCTGGCAGTGTAGCTGATGGTGATCTCACCAGAAGCAGTTATCCGCAGCACAAGGGGCCGCTGTGTGGGGGAAGAATGATCCTGGTAATGGATCGTATCCGGATCGATGATGCATGATTCATCCAACCCTTTTAATGCGCGTATTGTGAGCACGAGCGTACCTGCATCTTCCGCGATATATACCAGCTCTGTGCTTACCTTAAATTCCATGCGTCAATATACCGGAAATTGTGCACATGCGCTAATTACACCTGTTGGTCGCATCACCCGCCTTCACTAATGAAAAGAGGAAATAAAAAAGGGCAGTTTTGAAACTGCCCTCTGTTCGGGGGTTAACCCTGAAAACGATATAATAAGCTATTATTAATACCTGTTTTTGTTGTAGCTGCCGCCATTGTTGAAGTTGCCACCGCGGGAAGAACGGTCTTCCTTAGGTTTAGCTTCCATTACCTTGATGGTACGGCCTTCTACTGTAGCACCATCCAATTCCTGGATCGCCTTTTTAGAAGCAGCATCATCAGACATTTCAACGAATCCAAAACCACGTGAGTTTCCGGATTCCCTGTCATTGATAATTTTTGCAGAAGTTACTTCTCCATAAGGAGTAAAAAATTCCTTTAAGTCTTCATCTTGAACGTTGAAGCTTAAGTTAGAAACATAAATGTTCATGCTTAATAAATATAAAAATAAGAAATGTGAGAAAGCAAGAGTAAGAGACTAATTAATGTGCAGATTGCTAAGCAGGATAATTAACGATTTACTGAGGCAAAACTCGATTACCCTACAAATATAGGGGTTATTTTGTTACCGAAAGCAAAAACTCTTTTCACCAATACTCTCCTGCGGCTTAGTTCATCTGCTTTAAACTGCTGCTCAATAATTTGCAGAACAATTGAGATTTTACCGGATACATCCTATAACACTTTCCGAATCGCCTTAGCCCAGTATTCCCCCAATACCTCCGCCCCCTTTTCATTGGGGTGCAGGTAGAAAGTGCCAAAGGGACCTTTTTCGTGTTTAAATAAAGTAGTAGAGTCTTTCTTAAAAGCATTGAAAGCAGACCGGTCGCCCGGGAACACACGACCAGGGTGTTGCTTTTTATTTTCCTTTACGAGCGTTTCGATCACAGGGAAATAAGACTGCAGACGGGCCAGCCCTTCGGCCATATACCGCGAAGTGTTGTGGGTGTTCTCACTGTACCATATCGGATCATTGAGAATGATCTTACTATCTGGAAATTCCCTGATCAGGCTGTCGATGATCACCTGCAGGTTGGCCCGGTAGGTAGCCGGACTAACCGGTGATCCGTTCGGTCCTTTTTCTGCACTGTCGTTGGTACCGAGCATGATGGAAAAAAACAGCTCAATGGCGGGATCAGTTTGCAAGGCTTTGGCAGATGCCACCACCCTGGGGTATGACTTATTCGAAGCAGGCAGAAAATCAACTGTAGTAAAGCCGCTGCGACCCTGGTTGGCAAAATTGAGTTCACCTTTAAACTTCTTCTTAAGGATGGTACTGGCCATTACGGGCGGAGCACTATTCGTTGGATTGTGCAATCCACCTCCCTGGGTAATGCTGTCACCGATAAAGACGATGGCAACCCGGCGGGGCGGCTTTGTAAAGGCAAACAACAGGATCACCAGGGTGGCTATGACAAGCTTCTTTGTATGCATATGGATAATTGGTCCTAAAAATAATCCTTAATTCTACAGCAGCGCCGACAATGCCAGGGCTATTTTGATATCCGGCCGCATTGGGATGCAGGTCATCCTCCGGCATTTAGACGTAAATTGCAGTCATCATGGAATCAACCTTTACCATTTCGCTGATCTGCCCCGCCAACAACCGCCCTCCCATTTCACATAAAGTGACCGATTACCTGGTGCAATTCATCAGGGAAGAGATACTGATACCCAGACAGATCATCCTGCAGGAAGAATGGAATGTGGAACTGGCCATGATGTTCATGCCCAAAGATAAATTTGGCCCTCATAAAGTAGACATTTATGAACCCGATACCTATGATGATGTGAAGGTGAAGACCTATCCCATCGCCATACCACTCGTTACGATCCTGCAATCGGATGAACCCTATATGAAGACGATTGAGTCAATGTATGAAGGCATCTTCCTATACTTTACAGCCTTTCATAAAAGCATACACGCACACTTTATGCAAGACCTCTGGGACAAAATAAATTTTGACTATTTATTTTCATTGCCCTATCCCGCCGATATCACTGAACAGCAATACGTAGGCGATTAAGGAAGATGGACTCTCCGTGAAATACCTGTGAAAAAGCAAAGAAAAATGCAGTGTTCCACGGGGAACCACAATATGGGCGCAAGTTTCACGTTGCGGCTATTAATTGCAGGATTCCCTCCTGTGCTCCTTCTTTGTTTTATGCCGGCAATAATAAATTCATCTTTGAGATGTTATTGATGATCAAAACACATGTTATGACACCTGGTTATATAAAAAAGATTATCCCTTTCTTTCTCTTGGCCATCCTTTGCACTACCGGCCATACCTTGGCACAGCAATTTACTGCTCATACTACCCTACCGCATAAAACAACTATTGATTTCGGCTTCCGAAAAGTAGGTGACTATTATTATTCAATACAGGCCCCTGATGCGAAAGTAAGTTCAGATTTTACGGTGTTGAATGAATCTATCGGGTTTGACATCTCCGGGTTGGCATTTGGGATTACTTTGTTCAGGTATGACACTGCCTTAAAGGTGGTGAATCAGCAAATGCTGTTTAAGGATAAGCCAAGGTCGGGTCCCTTTCAACCTCTGCTATGGTCGTTCAATGATCAATTATACCTGTTCTATTTCCGGCAGGAAGATAAAACAGCGCCGCTAAAGCTTGAAATGGCGACGATAGATCCCACTACCCTGCTTCCCGGCGCTACAATAACGCTTACAGAAATAGCCCCACAGGTTGTTCGTCAAGCCGGGAGCATGAGCGCCTGGAACAATGCAAGGATCACAATAGCAACCTCACCCGATCAATCAAAGGTGTTACTTACCTGGGCGTCAAACGTCAATAACCAGTTTTTCCTACAGGCTTTCAGTCGTGATATGCAGCCACTTTGGCAAATGGCAGAAACTGTTGCAGGGACAGCCGGCATCAGGGAATTCCGCGCCTGTATGGACAATGAGGGTAAGGCCTATCTAAGTTATTTGAAGATGACCGGTAAAGATGAATGGATCTACCCACTCTGTGTGTACAATGAACAGAAGAAGATCAAAGAGGTAGAGATCAAAACCAGCGAGAGAAGGCTTTACCAGGTATTGTTAATACCTTCTGCCACGGAAAAGCTGATCCATGTAACGGGCAGTTATTCCGCTTTGCCCAATCGTATCACCGGATTATTCCACCAAGGCTTCACTACCACCGACCTGGCACTGCAGAAGAGTGTGTTGTTTCCTTTTCCGGAGCCGTTTATAACGCAATTGGATAAGGATAGCTGGGCCAGCAACAAGGATAAGAATTATGGCCTTGAGAACATTGGTTTCAATGGCTACCTGCTGGATGATGGAAGCCTGGGGCTTATCGGGGAATTCAGAAAAACGCAAACTACGGTCAGTTCTGGCCCCCATATGATGCAACGGGATTATGCCGTTTCCGGTAGCCTGGTGTATGCTTCCTTAAAAAATGGTACAGCTAACTTTTATTGCATTCCTAAATACCGGGTAAGTGCCGCTAAGACCATTGGGGATTCTTATGCCGCTGTTCCTTTCAAAAACCGCCTGCTCGTCTTCTATAACGATTACGAAAACAATCTTGAAAGAGATATTAATTTACCTGCTAACCCCTCCAATGTTTATATCAAATCAGTGTTGGCTGTAGCCTATCTTGGCGATCAGGGTGCTATAGTCCGTAAAATGGTGATCGATCAAACCAGGGACAAGTTCTTACCTGTTGGAGATATGGCTGCCCCGCTCACTGCCAACAAGTTAATATTCCCTTCCTACGAGTTGAATGGCGTAGGCCGGATGGGCAAAGAGCGTATGTTGAACATTGTTCAGATCACGGAGTAGTTCACCTTTCAGTCAGCTCAGCAATAATACCCGCCCGTGGAATACTTGTGAAAAAACAAACAAAAACAGAGTGTTCCACGGGGAACCACAATACAGCGCTAAGTTTCACGTTGCATCAAATATTTGACATTGGTCAAATTTGCCTGTATTTCTGATGTCTTAAAACAATAAAAGGTATGATTCGGCGTTAGGGCTGACAATCTACTTTATCAGCATACCTACCACGTAGTGGCGTTTAATCCTATTCCCTTATGACCCTGTTAAGCGGTTTTACACTCAGTGCTGTTTTTGTGATTGTAGCATTTTACTTTATCCCCTTTGGAGTTGCTTTCTTTATCATGCTCACCTTATTGAAGAATATCAAATCATTTGCGAATTTTCTGCAGGAATGCAAAAGTAGATCAAGTCTACAGTATTATGGAATGCTGGCTGTATTCTTTGTACTTAGTTCTCTCCTGGTCGTATTGATCACCAATCTAAGATATATAGTGAGCGGCAAGGGTTTTCTGGAGTAATAGCCACTTTCAGCCACCTACAACATCGGCGCTACCAATCTGGCCGTTTTTTCAACTATCTCAAAATACCAGGCGCGTGCGTCCCAGGCAATGGGATCAATTTTTTCTGCGCCTTTCAGGTCTTCATAAAAGATGCTGCGCAATTCAGTGGCCACGGCTTCATCATATACGATGGCATTCACCTCAAAGTTGAGGTCAAAACTGCGGTAATCCATATTGGCAGTCCCAACAATGGCCACCTTACTATCGGTCACAACTGTTTTGGCATGTACAAACCCTTTTTGGTAAAGGTATATTTCAACGCCGGCTTTCAGCAAATCCCCATAATAGGACCGGGCAGCTGTATTAACAAATACCGAATCGGATACACCGGGTACCAGCAATTTTACTTTCAGGCCACTCAAGGCAGAAACGATCAATGCTTCCAGTATGCTTTCACCCGGAATAAAATAAGGCGTGGTGATCAGTATCTCTTCCTGTGCCAGGTAAATGGCCTGCAATAAGGAAAACAGGATGGTGGGTCTGTCTGAGTCCGGACCACTGGCAGCCATTTGCACCAGTTTGTTGCCCTTGGGCGCCATGATATGAACTTTGGGAAAGAAGAGATGATCGGGCTCTATGTGCTCATTGGCGCAAAAGTTCCAGTCGGCCAGAAAAAGGTATTGCAGGTAATGTACGCCTGGCCCATCAATCCGCAGGTGCGTATCGCGCCAGAAAAGCTTGTTGGGATCATTGCTATCGTTGATGTACCGGCTGCTGACGTTGATGCCGCCTACAAAACCTACTTCTCCATCCACCACAATGATCTTGCGGTGGTTGCGGTAGTTGAGCCGGTTGGCCAGGGCAATGAAAATGATCTTGTGGAATACCGAGGCTTTTACACCGCCTTCCCGCATGCGGCGCACCATCTTCTTGCGGATGGTACGACTTCCAAAATCATCGTAAATAAACCGCACAGTCACCCCCTCCCGGGCTTTTTTGATAAGCAGCTGTTCGATGGCACGGCCTATTTCATCATCTTCATAGATGTAGTATTCGAAATGTATATGGTGCTTTGCCTGTTCCAGGGCTTTCAATACTTCGGGGAATTTCTGTTCTCCGTTCACCAGCACCTTTACTGCATTATTGGCCGTAAGGGGGCTCATATTGTCTTTCAGCAGCAGACGGGCAAGTTCCTGGTTACTGGCAATAGCCGGGTTCCTTTTTTCCAGGTTGTGCATGGAGTATTGAAAGATCTCCTGGTACACTTTCTGTTCGAGGGCATTGTCCCGGATCAGTTTCTTATTGTATATCTTTCTTTTCCGGTAGTTGATGCCGAAGGAGAAATAGATAAAGATGCCGGCAATAGGAATAAAGATGACCAGCAGCATGTAGGCCACTGTTTTGGTAGTGCTGCGGGTATCATAGATAATGCGCAGGCATACGAGTACCACTACTATAACGTAAACTATTTCGTAAACGAGTAACCAGTTCATGCAGGAAACGCCAGTGATATGGGTGAATGTTTAAATTGGCGCTCCGAAGGTAGATTAAATTGCGGGCTTCTCTTTTCCTGCTTATCTTGTCCAGCAAATTCCCGACGCAATGCGTCGATAATCTTAAAAGGCAAGTAGTCCGGTCACAATCGTCCCTAAAATGGCTGTTATATACCCTTTCCAAGACAAATTCGTCACGCAGTGCGTGACGAATTATAACTATATAATATTCATCAAGTTACTCACTAAAATGCGTGAATAATCTAGTCGCACTAACCACTTAAAACCGCTGTTATACACCCGCTTCAAGACAATGGATCACACAGTGCGTGGCCTTTTTTATTCTTCGTCTTGATGCAAGCGTTTTTCAGTGGTTATTTGTTGTTTTTCCCTTTCCAGCTCTTTACTCAGTTCTTCTTCAGTAGGCAGGAATAGTTTATACCTGGAAGCAAAGATATGATTGCTTTCATTGAGCAAACTATACTTAACTATCGTTTTGTCTTTCTCGGTACATAGAATGAGTCCTATTGTAGGATTATCATTTTCCTGCCTTACTTTGTCTTCAAAATACCTGACATAAAAGTCCATCTGGCCAATATCCTGGTGAGTTAATGCTGCCGTTTTCAGATCGATAATCAAAAAACATTTCAGGATATAGTTATAAAAAACAAGGTCAATATAAAAGTGCTTGCCGCTTTCTTCTGTTGTTATTCTGTATTGCCGGCTTACAAACGAAAATCCTTTACCAAGTTCCAGCAAGAAATCCTGTAGTTTATTAATCAATGCCCCTTCCAGGTCACGCTCGTAAAATGTATGATTAGACTCCAAATTGAGAAAATCCAGCAAATAAGGGTCTTTAATAATATCCTTTGGCTGCATGGTCTCTCTTTTGCTTTCTTCTTCTTTCCTCACCTGTTTCTGGCCTTCTTTCCCGCTCATGAGCATTCTTTCATAATACAGGTTGTTGATCTGTCTTTCCAGGGTCCGGGTATTCCAGTTGCAGGCAATGGCTTCGGCTATATAAAAGTGCCGGGCTTATTCTTTCTCCAGCTTCAGCAGCAGGCGGTAATGGGTCCAGCTCAATTGGTCACGCAATGCGTGACCTTTTTCAAAAGCTCGGTAAAACTGGCGCATGTACTTTAAATTGGTTTCCGTATACCCTTTACCATATTGATCCTGAAGCCTTAACGATAAAGCCATAATTATCTGCTTCCCATAGCCAGCTCTTTCCTCCCCGATTTGCTCTTCCTCCAAAATTAGTCTACCAATATTCCAATAAGCCTGTACCATCGATGCATTGGCTGCTCTGTGCGCTGCAGCCCTAGACGTTTCAATAACATCCTGTACGTTGCGGTATAATTGCTCTATGTTTTGCGTAATAGACACAGTCTTCATAAGCATCTTGTAAGGTGCAAAAATGAGGTTTCATTGTATTAGTTTGACCTTATGCGGGAGACTGTAGTGGCGTGGGTATGAATTGGCTAATATCGGTAAAATTTATTTAGCACAATTATCTTATAACAATTATTTTTCCATTTTAGGACAGACTAACGGAAACCCAGATCCTCATTTCGTTAATTTGGAGGTGTTGACCAATCCTTTGGGTCGCTTTGCCTTTATAGAAACAACCCAAAGTTTAGGCGCTGTAAGGTATTTTGATGCATCCTCTTTATCGAGCACTTTTAAGCGTTTAAAGTTTTTATTATTAATCAGGAACAATGCGCCTGGCGCAGCTTTGTCGGTCAATGGTTTTCCATTCAACACATATAGAACGCTGGTGTCCGCCTGCGGTGAATCCACCAGTTGCCTGTACTTCTCCGATTTTGTGCTGAAGTAGCGCCAATAATATGCTTTGGCGGCTTTGACCGTGGTGACATAAAAAGCACCATCTGCGCCTTTTTCTCCAAGGACTTTGATCGCACTTTTAGATTCCAGCTTGGTAATGTTTGAAATATTAAATGGATCAAGTAAGCGAAATGAATCTATATTAACTTCTACACTGTCCAGAAACAACACCGGCTGAGGGCCCATTCCTTTTGTTATTTGTTTTGGAAGCTGACTAAACGAAATGCTTGTCAATAGTAGCAGCAAGATAGTAGTGATTGATGTACGCATTGGAGCTTGGTTGGGGAATATTAAGTGATAAGGAAAATACAAAAAAATACGATCTGTCGTACGAGCGCTCGTTCAGAGGCGGGCAATTAACAGAAGTTTAAATAGAAAAGGGCATTGCAGGTAGCCTGGCCGCAATCGCCCCCCTAAATTGCCTTATTATCCCCCTGCCAAACATAAATCAAGGTTATAGCTTTGTTCTATCAAAATAACAGTCATGAAAAAAACAAACATTCTCTACTGGATCTTTACAAGTCTCTTTGCAGCCTTTATGGCTTTCGGTGCTATTTTCGACATCATCAGTCACCCCGATGCCATCAAGACCGTACACGATGGGTTGGGGTATCCTATTTACTTTATACCTTTTATAGGCGTGGCGAAATTAATCGGGGCAATTGTTATTTTACTGCCGGGTTTACACCGCTTCAAAGAGTGGGCTTATGCGGGCTTCGCCTTTGACCTGATTGGCGCGACTTATTCTACCATTGCTATCGGCCAACCTGGCTGGGCATTCATGTTCATCTTCCTGGCCTTTTTTGCTGTAACGTATTTCTTTTATTATAAAAGAAAGAAACTACAGGAACAAACCAAGGTGGCACCACGTGCAGAAGGCACATTGGTAACAAGCGCTATAGCATAATCAATGATATGTCCAATAGGGTTTAGCCTGTAAATATAAACAGCCTAAACCCTGTTGAATTAAATCACATTTAGTTGTGTCAGAATTTTAGTCGGGCGCTTACTCCCCCACCTGGCTATACGATTCCCTGTTGCACCTCCGGATGAACATTTCAGTGTGATCCTGGCTATTGGCATTCGTTTCGGCATATTGCGGGATGCCACAACAATAAAGCAGGCGCCCAATGCCGACGCCGCTAAAGTACTGGCGGTGGAATAGACAGAGAGGCGACACCTTTCCATGCATCGCAAACGAAAAGCTGTCACCTCTGCTCTAATAGAAAATGCCCGCTCGGTAGCGGGCATTTCTGCCGAAAGTCTAGCAAGATATTTTCGTTACCTTATTTCCTGTAAATCCATTCAATCCAATAAATCATGGGCTAGAACACATTGTAAGCAAACGATACATAGTATATCCCGCCTACATACGGATTTCCCAGGGCACTGTAATAATATTTATTGAGCAGGTTGGAAGCACCCAGCTTCACGATGCTGCGGATCTTCTGGAATTTATAGCTGATCTGTCCATCCAGGGAACCAAAAGAAGGAATTCTGCCAGCAGCAAAAGTACCTTCCCAATCTACAGCATCCTGCCATCTGTACACGAAATTAAAGCCCCAGGGCCCCTTGGCAATGCCATCATTGCCCACACCCACATTAAACCGCACTTTGGGTGTATTGAAGAAGGTGGCCAGGCCTGCAGGCACATCGCGCAGTTGATCGCCCGATACATTGGCCCTGAAGTTGTAACCACCACGCGCCTGGTATTCTGCTCCTATGCCCCATCCAATGGCTTTTACATTGTTATCTGAATTCTCGGGATAAGAATAGTTTTCCGTAGCAAGTGGGTTCGCCACATTGGTCACAGGCCCTGCTACTGCCCTGCCTACAGCCCTGCGGCCGAGGAAGTTCTTGTATTCGCAATAATACACATAAGCATCCACCAGCAACCTCTTGGTGGGCAATCCACGGTAGCCAAACTCATAAGAATTGGCCGTTTCAGGCTTCAACTCTTTAAAAGGTGCTTTTTGCAACAATCCCGGGTTAGGCGTACCGGCAGCTACAGAAGCGCGGAAAGCGCCAATGCTTTCTGCAGTATATACGGGATTGGTATCGAAGTGGTAATAGGTCTGGAAAGAAGGCAGACCACCAATCAATTTAGCACCAGGTGTATTCAGGTTGATGTACTGGTCTTGTGTAGTGGGAAATCGATAAGCAGTTTGGAAAGAAAGACGCAGATTGTTGTCCCTGGCTACTCTCACCAATGCAGTGATCCGGGGTGTAAACCGGCCATTGAAATTTTCATTTTTATCATACCGGCCCGAAGCGGTCAACTTCAACACATCGTTGAAGAGTCGTTTCTGCAACTGTATATAACCGCCATACTCGCTAATGTTGATGGGACCGGCTGTATCGGCAAATATGGTTCCCTTCGAATTGAGGTGATAAACACGGTAATTGGCGCCTACCATCACTTCTACGATCTTGGTATAATCGCTCAGGTTCAACTGGCCTTCCACATGGTACAGGGAAGATTTATCGGCAAATTTGGCGCCGCCCGTTGTGCTGGTCTTGTCGTTGATATTGGTATTGATGGCGGCATTCAGTGCATTTTCAAAAGCAACGGTGCCGGGCAATAACCGGCCATTATCTCCTGCACTCCTGGCAGCGGCATGAGCTTGTCCTTCGGGCAAAACAGGCAGGAAACCTCCCGATCCATTGGGAATGATACCCAGCTTGGCAACCCCATAGATACCAGTGTATTGCTGGAACCAGGTAGCGTTGGGCTTCCAGGTATTGTTTACCGCCAATGCTGCGGTGGTGGCCGTATAAGAATCCCCTGAGTTTTCCTGAGTGGTGTAGCCCCTTATAAACCAGTTCTTTGCCTTTACTTCAAGGGAATATTGGCCCAGTTTAAAGTTTTTGAGGGAATAGCGGTCGGCCCCGGTATATACCGTGGTACCCGTACCCCAATAGGCCAGCGCAGACGCTTCAATATTGTTGGTGATCTTGTAATACAGACCGGCATTCAATTTTACGCTGTAAGCGCCATAGTCCACCATATCCCGCTCATTATACCCGGTCCTGCTTACCAACTGCGCCCCATAAGTGTCTTTGTAGGGATTATTGGCCACTGTGCTGGTGGGTATGAGGAAGGGAAGATAAGCCGCTACAGGCGCAAATGCGGGATTGGCCGCAATTTGCTGGGCCGTAAACCCATTTTGCAACATGAAATCGATGCCTGCGAGCGCCGGAGCAGCAGCCGGATTGGCCGCTACCTGGCCCCTGATTACCTGTGCCAGGCTATTCATGCTTACACTGGCTTCATCGCCATATACATTGATGCCATCATAATTGTTATCCGAGGTACGATCGCCCGGTTTTACAGAGCTGAGTACATTGTTTCGGGCCAGGTTGCGGGTATCATTGGCCTGCCAGTCCTGGGCCGATACAAACTGGCCACCGATTTTAAAAGCCAGCTTTTCACTGATCTTTTTGCCCCAGCGCATTGACCAGTCGTAATAGGGAGCGATAGACCGGTCGTGGCTATTGACATGGTTAATTCCTTGTTTTATCTGGAAACTGAGGCCCTGGTATTTGAAAGGGTTCTTACTCGTCATGAGCAGGGTGCCAGTCATACCGCCCGATCCATACAGGGCCGAAGAAGCGCCTTGCAATAATTCGATATTGTCAATATCCAGTTCGGTAGGACCAGTAATAATGCCCACCGAAAAGTTGAGGGCAGGCGCCTGATTGTCCATTCCATCCACCAGTTGGTTGAAACGAAGGTTACCACTACCATTAAAGCCGCGTGTACTGAGGGTATTGAATGTGATACTGGAAGTGGTCATATCCACTCCTTTGAAATTGGCCATTCCCTGGTAAAAGCTGGGAGCGGCTGAAGCACGCACATTGGCAGCGCTCATGCGTTCGATGGAAACAGGCGATTCAAGTATTCTCTCTGCCACCCGGCTGGCAGAAACAACCACTTCAAGGCCGAGTACAGAAGTGGGAACAAAACTTACTTCCACTGCATCAGCTGCATTGGATACGGTTATTTCCTGTGATTCATATCCGATAGAACTAAAAACAAGGGTTAAGGGTGGACGTTGACTGGTGACGAGTCTGAAATTTCCTCTTTCGTCTGAGAACGTTCCGGCTGAAGAACCTTTTACAGTGACAGAAACGGCGGGAACAACATCTTTGTTGGTACTGTTACGGATATTACCTGTGATCGTGTAGGTCTGGAGTTGGGCATGGGTATTGGCAGCAAAAAACAGTAGTGACATGTACAGGAAGGCCGCCAGAAAACGGTAGCTTCTTCTCATGATGGCAG
Organism: uncultured Paraflavitalea sp.; assembly: GCA_966211765.1. Taxonomy (GTDB): domain Bacteria; phylum Bacteroidota; class Bacteroidia; order Chitinophagales; family Chitinophagaceae; genus Paraflavitalea. The sequence continues at coordinate 84,760 of CBIHOV010000015.1, read as the reverse complement.
TTTTTGTTTATGTATTATACTAATCTACGTATTGTAATCATTAAGTTAAAATTTAATTTTTAAACAAATACGTCCTGATTGTGAATATCTCAGCCATTCTTTTTTTCCACCATTTGAGCGCCTGCTCTATATTCGCGCCATGAATGCCTATCAATTCCCCGGACAGACCAAATTTTACAAGGGTAAGGTGCGTGATGTGTACACTATTCAGGATGAATGGCTGGTAATGATCGCCTCTAACCGCATATCTGCATTTGATGTAATATTACCCCGACCCATACCCTATAAAGGACAAGTTTTGAATCAAATCGCTGCTTACATGCTGGAAGCAACCCGCGATATTTGTCCCAACTGGTTACTGGACGTACCGGCGCCCAACGTATCTATCGGTCAGAAATGTGAGCCTTTTAAGATAGAAATGGTAGTACGGGGTAACCTTACGGGTCATGCCTGGCGCACTTATGCCAGCGGAAAAAGAACCCTTTGCGGTGTCATACTACCGGAAGGCATGGCCGAAAATGATTATTTCCCCACTCCCATCATTACCCCCTCTACCAAAGCCGAGGCTGGTCATGATGAGGATATTTCCAAAGAAGAGATCATTGCCCAGGGCCTGGCTACGGAAGCCGACTGGAAAATACTGGAACATTATACCCTGGCTTTGTTTGCCCGGGGCAAGGAAATTGCCGCCAAACAAGGACTGATCCTGGTGGATACCAAGTATGAATTTGGCAAGATCAAGGACGCCGTATACCTGATGGATGAGATCCATACCCCGGATTCTTCCCGCTATTTCTATGCCGATGGATTTGAAGAGCGCCAGGCAAAGGGAGAAAGGCAGCTGCAGCTGAGTAAGGAATTTGTACGGGAATGGCTGATCGCTAATAATTTCATGGGTAAGGAAGGTCAAACCGTTCCTGAGATGAACGATGAATGGATCGATACCATCAGCCGCCGCTACATTGAACTGTATGAAAAAGTGATCGGTAAAAAGTTTGTACCGGAAGCTTTGGGCGAACAGGAGATATATGACAGGGTGGTGAAGGCGTTGGATAAACTAAAATAAGTATCCTTACAATTCATACAGCTTACTCTATTCAGCACCGATCGCTGGTTTATCTTTAGTACAAAATCAGTATATGCAGAAAATACTGGTCATCGGTGGCACGGGCATGATCGGTAAACCCGTAACCCGTGCCCTTATCGAGGCTGGCTTTCAGGTAACCATGCTGGCACGCCATCCGCAAAAGGCGCAGGCCTTATTTCCCGAAGCCACTGTCCTTCCCGGTGATGTATTTGACCCCATCAGCCTGATGCAGGCTTTTGAAGGACAGGATGCCGTTTACATCAGTTTAAGTCCTCCCCGCACGGCCCGGCGCAAAGATCGTATGCCTGAAAGGGAAGGTATTGACAATATCATTGCCGTAGCGCAAAGAACAGGTATCAAAAGACTCACGCTGCTCTCTTCCCTGGTACAGGAATACAATGGCAGCAATGGATTCCATTGGTGGATATTCGACATCAAACAGGAAGCTGTGCAAAAGATCAAACGATCCGGTATCCCCTACACCGTCTTTTACCCATCTACCTTTATGGAGAGTTTTGATCAGTTGCTCCTGATGGGCAAACGGATCATACTGGCAGGCACTTCACAGGCGCCGATGTATTTTATTGCTGCTGCAGATTATGGACAGCAGGTGGCGCGCTCTTTCCGGTTATTGACAACAGAGAATAAAGAATATCCGGTGCAGGGCCCTGCTGCTTATAACTGGCAGGAAGGGGCGCGTATTTTTACACAGCATTATACCCGCAAGCCGTTGAAAGTAATGAAAGCCCCCCTTGGCGTTTTCCAATTGATGGCGTCATTGATCCCCATGGTTGACTACGGCGCTAAAATTGCCGAAGCACTCAACAAATACCCCGAGCAATTTCAAAGCGCCACTACCTGGAAAGAGCTGGGCAAACCAGCAACCACCCTGGAACAATATGCAGCAGGACTGTGAATCCTATTCCACAGCACCTAATAAGCTAGCCAAATTCATATAGAACGGCCGCACATTGTAAGGAACAAGGCCCATGCCGATGATGGCAAAATGATCATAGCCATTGTACACACCGATATGATTCCACACGCCTTTTTCCAACGCAGCAGCATCGTATGGTTTGATGGTACTTGTAGAAGGGCCGCTCATGCCGTATACATTCGCCGCGCCATCATTGGCCCACCATTTTTCATCGATCACTACTTTGCCCGGTATGTTTTGCGTATAGTTGCCCAGCCCCATGACGATAGGCACGGGGTAAGCCACAGGTACCAAAGCGGGGAAGGTACTGAGACGAGGATACTCCCATCCAGTGAGCAATCCTTTGGTAGTATTCTTAGTTGTCACAGAGAAGTAATACACATTCTTTGAATCAGGTTCTGCCTGGTTCCAGTCTCGTGCTGCTTCAGGAGTTACATCATGCCCGGAGTAATCTTCGGTAGTCCAGATCCTGCTGTTGGCTACCCTGCCGGCATAAGAAGCATAGCTTTCACCAGGCTCTCGCTCCAGGTCCCACTGTTCCAGGTCAAAATCATAGATACCATCTGCTTCCAGGCTGGCGCCTGCCAGGCCGGCTGCTGCAATCACAAGCCCTTTTACAAACGGCGCATAGTCGGGCAATAATTTATAAGTAAGCGTAGCGCCATTGTGCGGGGTACTGATGGTGGTGACCGATCTTACCCAGCCTGTTTTGCCGCCGCTAAAAAGCTCCGCATGATCGGGGTCCTGCTGCTCTGCTTTATCACCCTGTTCTAAAAGCTGCAGTAATTTTCTTACAGTGATGCCTCCCATGCTATGGCCCAGCAGGTGTACCGGGTGACTCGCATCCCATTCGGGATACACACCAGGATAATAGCGGCTTTTGGTTTGGTGGTGACCAAAATGAGTACTGTGGAATTTGCCATAGTCCACATAGCCGCCTTTAATATAATAGTACAGATCAACCGCCCGGTCGAAATTGCTACTGAAAGGCCCTACGGAAGTGGCATAGGCCGGATAACCGCTATTCGTAAGATAAAGAGGGATATTGTCTACTCCTCCCCAGTAATTAAAAGTCCCCAGTTCTCCGGGGCCAAAACCTCCCAATCCATGCACCATGATGATGGGGATATGTGTAGTGGCTACACCAGACCCGGCATTCCCTTGCACCTGCCTGCCCGGCGGAAGGGCAATGGCCTGGCCAAGCGGTGTTACGGGTTCTTCCTGTACGGCTTCATAGCCGTTGCCCGGGAGCTTGTTGGTAATTTCTTCATCGGCTACCTTTTTACAGGAGTGGAATAAAAACAACAGTAGGATACACGAGGCAATCGTTGTAGAGTGCTTTTTCATATACTGAAATGGATTTTTTACTTGAGTGAGGGCGGGCAGGATGCTTAAAGTACGTAGTGCTGTCCGGTCTGGATTTCCGTGGCATGATTATATCATGTAATTTACGGGCATGAAAAGGATGCTCGTCAATTTGTTGTTTATGACATTGCCAGTACTTGCTATCAGCCAGGATTACTACCTGCTTGTCGGGACCTATACTTCCGGCACCAGTGAAGGCATTTACGTGTACAAGTTCAACAGCGCCACCGGCGAAGGCAGTTTTGTAAGTAAAGTGGCCGCCAGCAATCCCAGCTATCTAGCCGTATCAAAAAATAAAAAATATGTCTACTCCGTAGCGGAAGATGGAGATGATAAAGGCAGTGTAGCTGCTTTTTCCTTTGATAAGAAAAATGGCACCCTGCAATTCCTCAATAAACAATCCAGTGGTGGCGACCACCCCTGTTATGTGGCCATTGATGAATCGGGCAAATGGGTGGCAGTTGCGAACTACAGCGGAGGCAACTTTTCATTGCTGCCCGTAAGCCCCGATGGTTTCCTGCGGGCTGCAGAAAGAACGATCAATCATAGCGGCAGTGGCCCCGACAAGCAACGGCAGGCTGGCCCACACGTGCATTCTACCGTATTTGATCCCAATGACAAATACCTGCTGGTACAAGACCTGGGCATCGATAAGATCATGGTGTATGCTTTTGATAATAAGACAGGCGAACTGAAAGCGGCTAAAATACCCTCCAACTCTACCGTTCCGGGATCAGGTCCACGTCATATTGATTTCTCGCCCAACGGCAACTTTGTATACCTGATGGAAGAAATGAGCGGGAATGTAACGGCTTATGCTTACAACAAAGGCAAACTGCAATTCCTGGAAACCTTATCGGCTATCAAAGAAGGCTACAAAGGCCCCATTGGCAGTGCCGATATCCATGTATCGCCTGATGGCAGGTTCCTCTATGCTTCCAACCGTGGCGAATCGAATGATATTGCCATTTTTGCTATTGATAAGTCAACCGGTAAACTTACCCTCAAAGGTCATCAGTCTGTATTGGGTAAAGGTCCGCGCAACTTCAGCATCGATCCTACCGGCAACTTCCTGCTGTCGGCCAACCAGACCAGCAATGATATTGTGATCTTCAAAAGAGATAAAGCGACAGGACTGCTCACCGATACCGGCAAAAAACTGGAGTTGGACAAACCTGTTTGTTTGAAATGGATCTCCATCAAGTAGGGCATAGTACATAAGTACCATTGTTGCCGGGCGGCATCGGTCATAGGTTTGCTATACAAAAATATGTATAGCTATGATCGCAACTTTGAGCAGGAAACAGGTTTTTATCACCTGGCATTTCATCTTTTTTACGGCACTGACTTTCTATACCCTGGGGGCAGGGTACCTGGAATCATTTGTGAATTATCCAATGTGGTATATCCTTGGGAAATGTGACCAATGGACCGAATACCATGTGGCATTAGGGTCGCGTATAATAGTGGCCCTGGCAATCCCTGTCCTGGTGTTGTCGCTTATCTCCAATGTATTGCTGCTTTTCTTCAAGCCACCCGAAATTGCCCGCTGGCAGGTATGGACCACCCTGCTGTTGCTCGCCGTGGGCATTCTGTCGTCCTTATTTATCCAGATACCGATACAAATGCGGCTGGACCAGAGGTATAGTGAGGCCCTTGTGGACCAGTTGATCAGCACCAGTTTCTGGTTGCGCGAAGTGATGGCTGCTATCCGCTGCTGCCTGGTGGCCTGGATGATCTATTCTATCATTAAAAAAACGATGTCCCGATGAAAAGATCATTTGTAATGGCTTGGGCACTGCTTACGATGGGAAGGAGTTTCTCACAGGAAAGGCCATTTGTTATCCAACAGGGCAGCACGCTTGATTATATCGTACATGTAGGCTCGGGCGATGTGCCGGTTTCCGCCGTGCTGACCAAAGCGAGTGAAGACGAGGTAATATTTTCCTGGATAATGCATAGTGGCGCAGGTGTATTCCGGGTGGAAAGGGCTTCGCTGGACGGTGCCCGTCACGGTTACTGGAACCCGCCTGTAGACGGGGAAGACCTTAAACTGGATGACAGCCAGTGCTTGTTGCAACTGTCCAAAGCCTGTTGGAAGGATATCCAACTCAACAGGCCTATGGCATTTGGCTCGGCGAGGTATTCCGTCCTCAAACGGGATGTCCCTTACAAGACCACCAATAACACGGTGGATTGCCTGTACCTGGAATCAGAAGATGGCCACAGTTCCCTGTGGATCGCCAATAATGAAAACTTGCCCATGATATTGAAAACGGAGGGCAACCCGGATGGAATTAATGTAGAGTTAGTGTCTGTACGTTAATGAGAACAGTAGTGGGGTATGCTACGGCATGCTCCACCCCTACCCTAAACCTTTTTTTACTGATAAGTCTGGTTTAGCAATTCCACCACATTACTGACCTGGTATTTTTCAAACATTTTGCTGCGGATATTGCGTACCGTATGGTGGCTGATCTTCAACTGGCCGGCAATTTCCTTGGTAGTAAGGCCCTGCCTGATCAACACGATCAGGTCTTGTTCGCGGGGCGATAATGCACGGGAGGTGGAGGCTGGCTGGCATTCACCGATCTTGACCAATGAACGGTGTTGTTTAAATACTTCCACTTTTACACCGGTAAAGGCTTTCTCCTGGCTGATATCGCGCAACATGCTGAAATATACCGTAGTGCCATTGCTGAGTTGGAAAGTTGTTTTTTCATCGTGCACATGCAGGTAGTGCCCGTCTGCGTGTTGTAACCGGTAATAGAAGACAGAACGGATCTTCAGGTGATCACCGGGTTGTTCCTGCCGCACGACAGATTCACAGTAACCATAGCAGGCCTGCAGGTGCGGCATATCGGCCTCATGGATGAGTGAGATCATATTTTCCGGCTGCCGCTGCTGCAACCAGGCCGGATCGTGACCTGTGATCTCCTCACAATTGCTGCTGATGTACAGGAAGTTTTTATGTTGCGTAGGACAAGTCATAATAAGCCACTGGGGGAATATCCTGTGCAGGCTGTACAGCATGGAGATGATCTCATCACTGTAATGGGGTGCAGCCTCACTGATCTGCTCATCAATGAAAGCAATAATGCGCCTGGCGCTTCTGGCCAATAGAAGTTGGTTCGACATGTTCGATGGGTTTTATCCTACGGAACCGGCAAATAATTCAGGGGGCCAAATATCCAGTATAGCAGTATAGCAGCCTATCACCGAAAGTGGGGACTTAATCCTCAGCGTTCTGCTGCTGATCCAACCTCGGTCTCAATCTTGCTTTCGATTTATTGAAAATATTGCTGCCTTTCTCAACACCCTTGCGCAATTCTTTTTGCTCTTCCTGGGGCAGGTGAATAAAGTCCTGGCAGTCTTTGCTACAACAGCCTTCGTATTGTTGGGCGCATGCTTCACATTGAATAAAGAGCAGATGGCAGCCTTCATTCGCACAATTGGTATGATTGTCGGCCGGCTTTCCGCACTGGTGGCATTTGGCGATCACATCTTCGGTGATGCGCTCCCCCAGCCTGTCATCAAACACAAAATTCTTACCTACAAACTTACTGTCCATGCCCTGGTCTTTCACCTGGCGGGCATAATTGATGATGCCTCCTTCGAGGTGGAATACATTCTTAAAACCATTGTGTAACATGTAAGCACTCGCCTTTTCACAACGGATACCGCCGGTGCAATACATGATGATGTTTTTATCCTGGTGGTCTTTCAGCATGTCGACCGCCATCGGCAATTGTTCGCGGAAAGTATCGCTGGGTACTTCAATGGCTTTTACAAAATGGCCTACCTCATATTCATAGTGGTTGCGCATGTCTACCACAATGGTATCAGGATCATTGAGCAAGTCATTCATCTGAGCCGCATTCACATACTTGCCTTTATTGCTCATATTGAAAGCCGGGTCGGTAATACCATCGGCCACGATCTTATCGCGCACTTTGATCTTCAGTACCCAGAATGATTTGCCATCATCATCTACGGCGATATTCAGCCGCAGGCCATGGAGGGCAGGAATGGTATACAGGTATTGCTGCAGGGCCTCGTAATGACCTTGGGGCACACTGATCTGGGCATTGATGCCTTCATGGGCTACATAGATGCGGCCAAAGACCTTCAATGCCTGGAGGGCCTGGTATAGCTCATCACGAAATGCCTGGGGATCAGGAATGGAGAAATACTGGTAAAAGGAAATGGTGGTCCGGGGTTCGGTTTCCTGGTATAAACGATCCTTCAACTCCTTCTGGGAGACTCTGTTGTGTAAAATAGCCATGGGTAAAATTTTGTGACCGTATGCCTGACAGTCAAAATTTTGAAACGCCGCAAAGATAAGAAGAATACAGAATATAGTAGCCGGTATACACAATCAGGAACGAAAACCCGGCCGGCAAAATATTAATAATCTGGAAGCATGGCTGTGTAGAGTAATTTGTTGCTTTCCCCTTATTTTTAAGGATCAAACCCAACTTGCTGCATGCGAATTAACTGTAAGAACTGTCAGTATCCATTTGATGGGAAATTTTGCCCCCGGTGTGGCCAGAAAGCCGATACAGAACGGATCACGTATCACTCCCTGGCGCATGAGATACCCCACAGCATTTTACATGTGGACAAGGGCATTTTCTTCACGATGAAGGAATTGATCCTGCGGCCGGCCTCCACCCTGCAGGAATACATGGCGGGCAAGCGGGTAAAGCATTTCAAGCCGCTGGCCTATGTACTGATCCTGACAGCCATCAGCTCTTTTATCATTCACCTTACAGACAGCTACCTGGCCAGTCATGGTCACGCTACCACCATGACCATTGAGCCTACCCTGTTCAACAAGGTATTGGTCAACAGCAGTCACTTTTTCGATAAATATCCGAGTGTATTTTATTTCCTCATGATCCCTGTGATCAGCCTGATCACCTGGTTGTTTTTCCGCCGGAGCGCATATAATTATTGGGAGAACATTATCCTGAATACCTATCTCACCGCACAATTCAACCTGCTGCTGATCCTTGCTACCGTTTTGCGCATCTTCATTGGCGGACAGTTTTCCTACACGCCCTTTCTGATCATTTACTTTTCTTACCTGGGTATTGTTTATGGCTTGTTTTTCAAAACAGGTAAAACCCAACGCTGGAAACATACTCTAAGGGTAATCTTATTGATCGCTGCGGTATGCCTCGTCTATATAACCGGTCTTTCCTTTGCCGGTATGATGAGCCCCTGGTGGTTGTAGCAGGTACAAAAAAAAGGGCCCGGATAGAAATCCAGCCCCGTTTTCAAAATCCAATATCCTATGAAAAACCGAAACAGATAGTTCAATACCTGTGCCAATGTGGATTTAAACGGGAACTGGCCTGCCAGCCGGCCAAAACGCTCCCACCATGGGAAGAATTTTCTACTTATGGGAAAAAGAGCTACAAGCTTAGACCAATTGCTCGTAGCTGGAAGCTCGTACCTTGTTATTCCGGTAATTGAATGGCTCCACCCAACAAACCTCCCAGCCCAATACGCAGCCCTACCTGCCCTTTCTGGCCATTGAGGTAAGAGGCTACCACATCCACCCGGATGAGTTTAAAGATGTTCTCTATGCCGCCAAATACTTCCACATAGTTGTTGTCCTTGTTCACGTAGAAAGCATTGCCGCCCCCTACCAGGTGCCAGTTGAGCTTTTTGAACAAGGGGATCTTGTTGGTCAGGAATCCATTGAAATGATGTTCCAGGTGACCCACCGCATAAAAGGACTCAGTGGTGCTGTTGGCGTAATAAGGCGCCAGCTGGAAGCTATTGAGGTATTTGTTGGCAAAGATGAGCTGGTTGCCGTTAAAATGCTGGTAGTCCTGTATGGGCACTTTGCTATCGTTGATGAAACCGCCGATGCTAAAGCGGTATTTCATTTCCCCGCGCAGCTTAAAATTCATATTGTCCCAAATTGAGAAAGTCCATTTGTCAAAATCCACATCACTGCCCAATGCCTTATCGATCCCCTTCTTATAGGAAGCGGCAAATGTGGGGTATTTCGAACCTATGGCCACTTTGTTCCTGGGGTATTGGATATACCGTTGTCCGGGCTGAAACTGTGCGGAGATGCTTGCTATGAGCGCCTGGTGCTGTATAAACTGGCCTCCTATCTTTTCATAAGGATAGTTGGGGGTAAAGACCTTGTCCTTGTCCTTGAAAATGGAATAATCGGTGGTATTATCGATGGGTATCCGGTCTTCATACAATACATCGGCCGTAATGCGTAGGTCGTTGTCGAAGCGTTTGGTCCAGGTGATCCGGCCAAAATAATTCTCATAGATCTTCATGTAATTGCGGCGCACAAACAGGGTATAGATACTGTTCATCAAAGGCGTGATGGGGTTTTCCTGGTTAAACTGACTCACCCTTTTACCACCCGTCAATCCCCATACAGAGCGGCTGGTAGTACCCCCATCCTGGTCCCAGGTGAAGGCCCGTTTCCACCATTGAAAAGAAGCCCAGGCATTGAAGTGCTGGTTGCTGAACCCATACCTCACATGCGGGGTAAAGCTGATCTGCTGTTTTATTTTGGGGAAAGAACGCTGTATAGTGGCTTCTGCATTCAATACCAGGCCTTCCGCCGTATTGTATTGCACCTGCTGCAACAGCGGCTTCCAGGTAAACCATACAGGTCTTTGGGGATTGTAATTGTAACGGCTGAATCCACTGTACAAGACCTTCATCACCGTTACCTTTCCCTGCTTTTTGCGCATGGAGTCGATATAGGACTTTGTCCAAATAGAATCACGCCGGTAAGCCATGGCGCTGTCCTTGAACTTGTAATCCTTTACTTCTTCCAGTTCCAGCTGCACCGGGCGGATCGAATCCCAATAGGCTTTTGTTCTTTTGTTGACGGCCGTATCATATTTGATGACCACATTATTGAAATACTTTTTGCTGAAGGAAGGATTGACCTCATACTTATTGTACACATTCAGGAAATTGCCCACTGCATCAATACCTAGTATGTTAAAGGTGAAGTACACCACCTGGTCCTTGGTTTGCCAGATGTCTTTGGCCACCGGCACATGGATCTGCTTGATGCGCATGGTATCCAGTATTTCCAGCTGTGATTTTTTAGTAAGTACCAATTCAAGGCTGTGAATGCGCCAGTCGCCTTCCGTGATATTGATGGTGCCATTGAACAGGGGTTCATAATTGCGGCGGGCTATTACCTGTATCTGGTTGATCTCTTTCCCATCTTCATAAAAAGACCCTAAATATTTGTACGCATAATAATTAAGTGCTGCATCGGCAATGGGCGATACAAAGCCCCGGGGATTCAGCTGGGAAGTAAATACATTGACATTATCGTTGTAGAAATTAATGAAAGTAGGAAAGTTAAAACCATAACCACCAGAACCGCTTTCGCGTCCTGAAAGCACTTCCAGCTTTATTTTGCCCGGCTTTTTGTAAGCGATCTTAGTGAGTGATTCAGACAGGTGGATGATGCCCTTGCCGGCAGAATCCATATTCATTTCCTTTTTGTCGTCCTCTTCTATTTTTTGTCCAAATACGCGCTTGGGTAATTTGCGGGTCTTGACGAGGGTTTTGATATAGGCTTCACAGGTAAAGGAGTCAAGTGGAGCTACATAGTCTTTTTTCTTACGGATGGCATTGCGGATGATCTCATAAGCGGGGTCTTCTGCATTGGCCCTTACCACCACTTCTTTCATCGTGGTTTGCTGAACAGCCAGGTCAAAATTGAGGGTAACGGTGCCGCTGGTGACAGTGACGTTTTTCTCTATTTTGGCATAACCTACATACTGACAGGTGATGGTATAGATGCCGGGAATGAGGTCGAGGAAATAATTGCCCTGGCTACTGGTAGTGGTGCCGATGGTGGTTCCTTTTACAAAGACCGAGGCGTACGGCAGTGTCTCGCCTTTTTGATTTTTTACCGTCCCGGTTACCCGGCCAGCCTGTGCACAAATGGAAAATAGTAATAAGGTGGTTAAGTAGAGTAGCGTTTTCTTCATAGCAGATCTTGTGCAGCGAAAATAATGGCTTTCACCACAGGATGTGCAGGAACATTGACCGCTTATCTAAGTTTTAACAAATTAAAGGTTGATGGGTAGGGAAGCACATGCATCACTCACTTCTTGCGCACATAACTTCCGGTCAGTGCGCCAAAGCCCGCAACAATAGCAGCTACCAGCGCGGTAATGAGGATCAATAAAAAGTAAGAGCCTCCCAGAGGTAATACCTGCGCCAGTTTTTGCGACAGGATATGCTGGTTTTTAATATCGATCATAGTGGCCAAACCGCCCCATAGCAGCAACAATCCCAGGAAACCGGAGAGGTAAGCTTTCCAGGGTTTCTGAGGAATGAGGGCTGCTACAATAAAGGCCGCCAGGGCCAGGCTCCACCAGCCCAGGTAAAGTCCTGCGGCAAAACTTAACAGCGCGATCAGCAATATGGAAACAATGAATTTCATTTGGTTTAAAACTTTCCTGGTTTAAAGAATTTGGTTCTCATGACAAAAGGGGTGACACCTTTCCTTTACTGCGAAAACGAAAGGTGTCACCTCTTCGCTTTCTATTCTTTTTCACTACTCACTTCCCAAAGTTCATCGTGTATTTCACGCCCGGTCCCTTTCCTTCACTCTCCGACATCACCCACAGTAGATTGTATTCGCCTGCCACCCATTTGTTGACAAAGCTGTCGTAGTACTTACTGCCGGGGTTGCCTTGCTGGCCGCCGGGAAAAATACCCCAGGCTTCTGTTTTATCGGTCAGGTGTACGATCATACGCCAGCTGGGACCGTGGAATTGCTTGGTAGCATTGATCACATGTTGACCACCACCTGCATTGAGGTGAAGCCGGCCCAGCGGCCCTATCTGGCGCAGCAGGTGCCGGATGCCGGTATCTTTGAATTTGCCCCAGGTGAGCCGGCCTTCTTCCGCTGCTCTTTTAAGCACGGGAATGGCTTTCTTAAAAGCAGTAGTAATTACATCGCCGGCTGTTTCTTTATTGGGGGTGCTGATATTGTCAACGGGCGCATAAACGGAGTCGCGCAACAAACCTTCCACCAGGGTATAAGCTTCCGGAAACTGAACGGGCGTGGGAGCTGCTTCCAGTTCATCACTCCATACTTCCGCCTCCAGGTTCCTGAACCAGGTATCGAATACAGCCACGCCTTTTTCATCCGGGTCATTGCGCAGGTTCCAGTCACGAACGATCTCCAGGTAGCTCTTTTCCTCATTGGTGAGCATATGCTCTTTGATATTTTTCAACAATACCGGCCGGGCTATCTCTGCAAATACATTGTAATTGTCTGTTTGTAATTGTTTCATGTCATCTACCGTCACGCCACTCATATCATGCAAACGGCGATTGATGATGAGGCCGCGGTACAGATCGAAAGAACCGCCCTGGTAATAGGGATAAGCCGTATCAGCCGGCATTTGGTTGGCGCTGCTTACAAAATCCAGGCGCCGCTCAGGCTCCACATGAGGATTTTCCTCCTGTGGTATATTGGCCTGCCAGCGATAGCTGCTATCGGTGCCAGGCATTACGAAGTCGCCTTGTCTTTTCCATTTGGCCGGGAACTCCCCTTGTTGCCAGATAGCAATATCATTGTCCTTGCTGGCAAATACAAAGTTCTGCCCGGGACAGGTAAAATCTTTGATGGCAGCCAGGTAATCAATATAACCAGTGGCCCTGTTGAGCAGGTAAAAGGTTTTGAATTCGTTGGAACCTTCATGGGCTTTCCATTGTACTGCCAGGTTGGTCACATGACTCGACCTGCCCCAACCGTTAAAACTTGCATCGTATTGTACGGGGCCAAAAACGGTATAAGCTACAGTATCAAGGAAGGTAGCCCCGCGTTTCACTTTAAATTCCTCCACTTTTATCTGCGCAGGCTTCCAGACACTATCAAACCAATATTCCTGTTTAGACTCGTCTTTAAACCGGATGGCATAATAGTCTTTTACATCACGCTCCGCATTGGTAACACCCCAGGCGATCTGATCATTAAAGCCAATAACGATGGCAGGTGATCCGGGGAAGCTGGCGCCATAAGCATTGCTCTGCGGGGTATGCAGCTGCATTTCAAACCAAAGGGAAGGCAATGATAAACCCAGGTGGGGGTCGCTGCATAAAATGGGTCTGCCGCTTTGCGTTTTTTGTCCGCTTACCGCCCAGTTATTACTGCCATTGTCTTTATCGGGCTTGCTAACAGGTACCAGGGAAGCACTGTCTTTCCATTGAAAGTACAGGGAGTCGGCCGAGGCCGGCGCTACCGGGTGGACCGTCGCAGGTGCGAATACCGATCCCCTGGGCACTATCGGGCTCAGGGAGTCCTGGGTCATGGGATAGAACTTGTCAAAAAGTTCGTGGCTCAATACCGATTTGGCATTGGTATATTCAATATCATTTTCTGAACCGGTAAGGTCATAGCTCATGTACTTCAGGAAAAGCGCGGTCTTCAGGTTGCTCCAATGCTCGGGTTGATAATTGAGCAGGCGGTATTCCAGGGGAAGCGTGCTGGAAGTAAGCTGATCTATATAGGCATTCACACCTGCAGTATAGGAATTCAGCACCTTTTTGGTGGTGGTATCATTTTCCATTACCTGCAATGAATTGTTGGCGGCATACACCATACCAAGGCGGCGCATATTGCGGTCGAAATTCAAAATGCTGCTATCGCCTCCTGTGCCTACGATCTCGCTTAACCTGCCTGCCGCCGCATGGGTTTGGAATTCCATTTGCCACAAGCGGAATTTAGCATGCAGGTACCCCTGTACGAAATACAGGTCTTCATCATTCTGGGCAAAAACATGGGGCACCATCCGGTCGTCGAAGTAAACTGCTGCCTTGTCTTTCAGCTGCGGAAGTTGCAAGCTGGTATTATAATCCTGGTCAACGGGCTCCGCATTTTGCCAGAAGCCCTCTTGCGGACTCAAAAAGCTACCCAGTGGAGGCGTACTCCCTATGGGGATACTGAGTGCTATGACCAATCCTGTCGTCACAGCAGCGGAAATGATAAAGGGAACAAGTCTCATACTACCGGAAGGGTTTTAAGAAATCGTTTAAAAGTAACACGAACTGGTAATACCACAAAATTGTATTGTGCGGCAAGCATTTAGGGTGCAATTTTACACCAGAGTTTGAGGGAACATTTAAACAGTCGTCGTTTTAATCAAATGCCTTTATGAAACAGGGTGGCTTAACCCGTCATCAAAAAACCGGTCCTTCGGGGCCGGTTTTTAAAAGGCCTTCCGGGATGGTTTTAAGCCCACCAGCCCGACCCGGATCTTCCGCACTTCCCCGGCACAGGGTAAGCGCAGTCATGATAAGAATTTTTACTTTTTACTCATATAGGTCATAGGTTGCTAGATCCGTCGTTAGTGAGCCGGCTCCCCAGGGAGCCGGTTCTTTTTTTTGCAGTATGCGCAAGGTTTACCTTATACCGGCTTCGCCAAACCACCCATGCACCCCTGCCCAATTCGCTCATGGTGAAGGGTATAGACCAAGACACTTATCATTATAATTTATACGAGCTACTGCTTGCAATATTAATTGCCCTGCATTACCTTGCACTTGTATCCAATATTTCCTAATCCCAAATCTTCGTTTATGAAAAGGTCTACTAAAACCTCCATCAACATTTTCCGCCTGAAAAAATTAGCTGGTATTACACTTGTCTGCTGCATGTTTGTAGTAGGTCTCGTAGTTTAATGACCAGGTTTTCCCAACAAACACTTACTTCCCATTGATGATGATGCCTGGCGCCTAAACCCGCCGGGGAGTTATTTGTTTTGCCTGCCCTGCATCCCGGGGCCAATAAAAAGCACATTTCAACGCCATGAACACCCGCAAAGCCTGCCTCATGAGAGGTAGCTACCGCAGGCTATGCTTTTGTTCCTGTTGTTCACCGGTATGATCCCCCCAACCGGGTTGTCCTCCTTTTGCCTGCCCATGCGCTGCATGGTGCTTACCATCCTTCATTTACCCTCCCCCCCTCCTGATACGGAGAAATTTTCGTACCTTTTAGATAGTTCTTTCATATACCTCACCTCAAAATGTTTTGCTATGAAACAATCAGCTTGTCATGCCTTGGCATTGTTGCTGGTGCCATGGCTGGCCTGTAATGACCAGGCCGCACACGAACATGCAAAACTACCTGCCTCCCCTGCTCCCGAAATCGCTATGATCCTGCCCGCTGTTAAAGACACTACACTGCCCAGCGGACGCCGGAATATCTACCTCGCCGGACTTCGTAATAAACCTGGCTTTTTTGTTGAACGCAGTATTTTCCCTGCTGGTTACAGGGGCTTGCCCCATATTCACAATGGTGATATTTATGTAACGATCATCAAGGGGTCGGCCTATGTAGCAATGGGCAGCCGTTTCGACACCACGGCGCAGGTGCCGGTGTATGGTCCGGGCAGCTTTATCATAATCAAAGCCGACCAGCCGCATTACGAATGGTTCACGGAAAGCTGTACCATGCAGATCGAAGGCATCGGGCCCAATGAAACCTTTTATGTAAATGAACCGGTGACTAAAAAGTAGGGAGTATTGGGTCTGGAGTTCGGAGTTCAGAGTCCGGCGTATCGGATACGGCGTCAGGAGTTGGTGAGCAATTGCACCAGCTTTTGCACTTCTTCCATGGTATTGAAAGCATGCAATACGATCCTTAGCCTTTCACTTCCCCTGGGCACCGTAGGATACAAAATGGGCCGCACATCCAGCATCGCCGACTGAAGCCGGCCTGCCATTGCTTTTACTTTATCGTTGCCGGGAATGATGACCACCTGTATAGGCGTGGAGGAAGCAAGCTTTTGGTAAGCGATGGGCGCCTGCTGAAAGTATTGAACCAGTTGCCGCAGATGCTTCCGTTCCGCAACCATGGAAGGAAAAATGCTGTAAGCAGTTTGTATGGCCGCTACACTGCTTTCGGGCAAGGCAGTGGTATAGATAAATGCCCGGGAAAAATTGATGAGGTAATGACGGAGGGTTTCGCTACCCACTACCACAGCGCCATGGCAGCCTACTGCTTTTCCAAATGTATGGATACGGGCAAAGCAGGCATGCTGCAGGCCCAGCTGCTGTACCAGCCCCTCCCCCTGCTCTCCCACTACACCGGTGGCATGAGCTTCATCTACGATGAGGTGGGCCTGGTATTGCTGACAAAGACGCACCATTTTTTCCAGTGGCGCCACATCCCCATCCATTGAGAACACGGATTCTGTTACCACAAACACATTACCGGTGGCTGCCTGCAGCTTTTTCTCCAATGCTTCCAGATCATTGTGTGGAAAGGGGAAAGATTGGGCAAAGCTCAGGCGAATGCCATCGCGCAGGGAAGCATGACTCAACGCATCATATACAATCGTATCACCCCGTTGGGGCACACAACTCAATAGTCCGAGGTTGGCATCATAACCCGAATTGAACAGCAGGCCGGCAGGCGCTTCATGAAAAATCGCTAAAGCCTGTTCAGCCTGCTCTATAAGCTCATAATTACCGGCCAGTAAACGGGAACCACCGGAACCATGCCGGCGTGGAGAAGCATCACCCGCCAGCTTCTTTTCAATAAGTCCACGGTGTATGATACCCAGGTAATCATTGGAACAAAAATCTGTTTTACCATCGGGCAGTCGAAGGGTGCGGAAAGCATGCGCTGCCTTTCGTTCATCGAGCTTTTTATGGAGAAAGTCGTCGTTCATCTGTTGATCCCTGATTTTGTATTTCAGACCCGGGCGCCAAAGGTAAATAATAGAGATGATACCCTATCCTGAGCAACCGTGCCCCCCTTTCCCTGGCAACAGAGGTGAAACCTTTCCCCTTTCGACGCAAACGAAAGGTGTCACCTCTGTATGCTTTGCGTGGCTGTAGCTCGCAGCTCGCCGCTCATAGCTCGAAGCTTTTTTCTACCTTGCAGCCCATGGAGACCAATGACGTAAAGAATATCCTTGGCTTGCAACTACCTACCGATCCCCGATGGGTAAACCTGGCCGAGATCTCGCTGGAAGAGATCCTGACCGATCATGCGTATTGTGAACAGAAAGCAGCAACCAGCTGCATTTCCCTTATACAACGGTACCCCGAAAAAGACAAGCTGGTACGCGAACTTTCTCCCATTGTAACAGAGGAATGGGGGCATTTCAGGCTGGTATTGGCCGAACTGGATAAGCGCAAACTGAAACTGGGCAGGCAGCGGAAAGATGATTATGTGAACGAGCTCATGAAATTTCAAAAGAAAGGCGGTTCCCCGGAAGAACATTTCCTGGATAAACTCCTCATATTTGCCTTGATTGAAGCCCGCAGCTGTGAACGTTTTAAACGGCTGAGCGAAGGACTGGAAGATGCCTACCTGCGCAATTTCTACCGCCGTTTTATGGAAAGCGAAGCGGGGCATTATCACCTCTTTATTGAACTGGCCGAAACCTATATTGACAAGCCCCTGGTACGTAAGCGCTGGCAGGAATGGCTTATTTATGAAGCCGGTATCATGAATAATTTAGAGGTGCGGGGAGATAGGATCCATTAGATATTTAAAGGTGTAATGCAGCAAAACAGACCGAAAGTTATCCCCAAAACAGCAGAATTTTCCTTCCCTCTACAAATGCATTCTTTATTTATTATCAGATTCTTAAGCGGCTGACTTCGACCAAAAGTGAAGTTATCCAAATATGCAATAGGGGTAAATGGGTAAAAAGGGCATTGCATATTATAAATATTCGCTCTATTTTGTTCGGAAATCAATCCCCATGAAAGCGACTATCATCCCTTTTGCCCTTTTATTAATGGGCTCCTTTGTTGCCAATGCAACACCCTTAAAGCACGATGGACAGAAGCTTCAGTTTGCTCAAATCTCTCCTGCTTCAGCAGCATCCGGCACTTTCAGTACATTCATGGCCCACAGAAAACAAAATGGTGTGACATTGGCGTGGACGGTGAATACACCGGGCGTTGATGGATTCATTATTGAGCGATCGTATGATGGAACTTTTTTTGAAACCATTGATCATGTTCCGCCTGCAGCAGGCGCCCGTAACAGGTATGAGGACAATACAGTATTGCCCGGACATATCTATTATCGTGCGAAGGCTGTATTGGCCGATGGCACAGTTGACTATTCCGAAACGGTGATGGTCAGGATTGTGCGTCATGGTTGATCTCATTTAATGATTGCTGATCCCAGAGCATGGCATTACCCAATGCTATGCTCCGGGCTATCAGATAAAATCCATCATATGAAAAAAGCTATACAATTTGTGTTGCTGTGCTGCAGTACTTTTTGGATGCAAGCCCAGATCACCTCACCCGTCAAACGTGCAAATTTTGGTGTAGATGCCGACTTGCGCGCCAATTTTTTTGATGGGTTTATTGACGTAGGTAATGATGATTGGTTCAATAACGGCACTGCCGGATCGGGAACCTTTATAATAGATACTACCGGCGCCGCCTATATCCTCCAACAATACACCAGCAATCCCGCTTCACGCATGATACCGTTTTTCAGGGGCATGCGGTATCCTCAGTTTGCGGTGGTCAATAATTCGATGTTGATTGACGGCATTTTTATACGTGACCACCATGGTGACGATTCAACTGTATTTGCAGCGGGGTCCAACAAAAACGGCATGAACCCGTCGACCTGGACATGTCCGGTATCGCAGGGTATTCCGGACAAGAATGATATCCTGGACATGATGATGCATGTGAGAAGAGCGGGCTCCAATAATACTGACTCCCTGTGGATGTTTGGCGGCTTGTCATTAGCGAGCACTACTGGTAACAGGTATTTTGATTTTGAAATGTACCAGACGGATATCTATTTTGACAGGAGCAGTCTTAGCTTTAAAGGATATGGACCAGATGCAGGGCATACCAGCTGGATCTTTGATGCCGCCGGTAATGTAGTACAAACGGGAGACATCATCTTTACGGCAGAATTCAGCAGTTCCTCCCTTACCAACGTGGAAGCCAGGATATGGGTGCATAACAGCGCCTTATCCATTACGCCCTTGGCCTTTAGCTGGGGTGGAGCATACGAAGGCACTTCCACCAGTTCTACCTATGGATATGCCAGTATTCTGCCCAAGATCAGCGGCACTTTTTATACCGGCCTGCAATCTTCCAATAATACCTGGGCAGGACCTTTTGGCCTGGTACTCCAGGATAACAGTGTAGTGGCCAATTATTCTGCCCGACAGTTCATGGAGTTTTCCGTCAACCTCAGCAAACTGGGATTAGATCCACTGGTTAACATGGGCGATCCCTGCAAAATGCCTTTCCGGAAGATACTGGTAAAATCAAGGTCCTCTACTTCCTTTAATGCAGAATTAAAGGACTTTGTAGGCCCCTTTGATTTCTTCCGGGCGCCAATGGCCTCGGCATCAGCTGACGTTCCCATTTTTTGCGGCATGACGGGAGTCAGCAATATCACTGTCAATAATGCATTACTCACATCACTATATACCTGGACAACGCCGGATGGCAACATTGTTGGCGACAGTATAGGCCCTTCTATCACCGTTAATCAGCCGGGTACTTATATCGTTACCCAAGAATTAATGGATAGTTGCGGCAGCTCTTATGCCAAGGATACGGTATTGATCACTCTGGATGCCACTTGTTCGTTGCTGAATAGTGAGCTCCTCAACTTTTCAGCACGGTTAAAAGATAAGACTGCATGGCTTAGCTGGACTATCAACAATAATCCATCTTCCTACTATTTTGATGTGGAACGAAGTTATGATGGCCGGCATTTTACTGTGCTCAGAAGAATATACCAGACCGACGAAGCCAGTCCTGTAGCAACTTATAGTTACCCGGACGATATCGGGACGGTCAAGGCAAGTATGATCTATTACCGGCTGAAGATTGTAGACAAGGGAGGTCGCGCTTCGTACGGTAAAATAGCGCCTGTTTCTCTCCGGGAAGGCAGGTACGCTGTATTGCTCACGCCCAACCCGGTACGTAACGGAGCCCAATTGGTGCTCACCGGTGCGCAGAACGAGCAGGCTGACATCTATTTTATTGACATGGCAGGAAGAGTTTTGAAAACCGTCAGGGCAAGCCTGGCAAAAGGCACTGCGGTAGTGGATGTACAAGGTCTTGACAACTGGAAAAGCGGCACTTATCTTATAAAAGTGATCATCGGCAGCAGAACAATTATAGAAAAAATGGTACTGACGAGGTAAGTAAATAAAGTATGGTTTGTGGTTTATTGCTTTTATCCAAAAGAATAAACCACAAACCTGCCTTATCTTGCACCCTTGTTAAAACTGGATTCCATATCACTGGTTCAATTCAAGAACTACAACCATACAGCATTCACGTTCGATGACCGCATCGTTGGTATTGCCGGTAAGAACGGCGTTGGGAAAACCAACCTGCTGGATGCCATTTATTATTGCTGTTTTACCAAGAGCTATTTTGCCCGATCAGATGGCCAGAATGTATTGAAGGGCGCTGGCGGCTTCCGGATAGAAGCCCATTTTACGTTGGCCGGTGAACCTATGAAAGTGGTATGCATCCTGCGGGAGACCGGTAAAAAAGAATTCCTGCTGAATGATGAGCCTTATGAGAAATTTGCACACCATATTGGCCGCTTTCCCTGCGTGATCATTGCGCCGGATGATATACAGATCATAACCGGCGGCAGCGAAGAACGCAGGCGTTTCCTCGACGCCCTCCTCTCACAACTGGATGCTACGTACCTGCAACACCTGATCGACTACAACAAAGTATTACAACAACGCAATAGTTTCCTGAAATCCCTGGCTGAAAAAAGACAGGCCGATACCGGTTTATTAGAGGTGTATGACGAACAACTGGGGCGCTATGGCAATTATGTATACGAGAAAAGAAAAAGTTTTCTACTGGAATTCATCCCGGCTGTGCAAAAGTTTTACCAGCAAATAGCCGGTGTGGATGAGCCACTACATATTACCTACGAAAGTCAGTTACTGCAATATAGTTTCAGTGATCTGTTTTTCCGATTCCGGGAAAAAGATATGCTGTTGCAAAGAACTACCGGTGGTATCCACAAAGACGATCTGGATATCCAGCTACATCAACAATCCTTCAAACTAATCGCTTCCCAGGGCCAACGGAAAAGCCTCTTATTTGCACTCAAACTCGCTGAGTTTGAAGCATTAAAGAATGCCAAAGGTTTCGCTCCCCTCCTGCTGCTCGATGATGTCTTTGAAAAACTGGATGAGCATCGCATGCACAATCTCCTAAGCCAGGTATGCCTCGAAAACGAAGGCCAGTTATTTATTACCGACACGCATGAGGATCGCATCAGGAAACATTTTGGTCAGCTCGTCGGTACTTACCAGGTAATTTGTCTATAATCAATTGCATTATCCACAAGGAAAAGGTAGATTTACCCGTCCAAGTATTGTGATAAAAACGTATATTCACAACAGGAGAAGAACGATTGCTTATGACTAATTCCATTGAGTCTGTTATTGCGTTCCTGGAGGAAACGAACGACCCCCGCATTGCTTACTTTTCTTATACTACCGACGAGGCTGGTGAAGCCGGCGCCATTAGTGCCAACAAAGAAGGTTTGCGCCTTTACGCCCTCGAGTTGTTGAAAAAATCACTCGACATGGAGCGAAAACCACAACAAAACAACCTCATTTTCTGCCCGCGCGAATGGATGGTCAGCGAGACCGGTTACAACCTGATCAATTGTGTACGACCACAGTATAATTCCCGTGAAACTATCCTGTCGGAAACTGAACCTACCCGGTACAGCGTTAACGATCCCCGTTTTAAAGTATAAATTAAAGACTTCGTATTTCTTCCTAACTTGCACCCATGGGAGAATATTCAATGAGTGATGCGCTGAAACATTTTATGCGGAATCCCCGCATCAAAGGTTCTATGCAGGCTTTACAAATTGAGGATGTTTGGGAAAAGATCATGGGCAAAACCATTTCCAAATACACCGATAAGATACAGATCTACGGCAGCACCTTATATATTACCACTACAGTAGCTCCCCTCAAACAGGAATTGCTTTACCAGAAAGAACAGATCATTCAACGCGTGAATGAAACACTGGGCGACAATACCGTGAAAGAAGTGGTGATCAAATAATCCCCTGCTTCATCTCACCAGGAAAACAGTTCCCTTTACCACGGTTTCTTTATTGCGATCCCGTCCTGCAATAGCATATACATACATTCCTGCACTGGCAGCAATGCCTCTTTGTGTTCCATCCCACCCCTGCCGGATATTGTTGGTTTTAAAAACTAGCTCCCCCCACCTGTTGTAAATGGCAAAACTGCTGAGTTTAAAACTGGTCCCTGCTGGTATCCTGAATGTCTCATTTTTTTGATCCCTGTTGGGCGTAAAGGCCGTGGGCATTTGTATTTTTTGGTATTTAACCTGTATGCCAACACTATTGGAAACAACAGGGTCTGTACAAAGAATACTACTGGTCAGTATACAAGTAACTACATCTCCATCCTCCAATACATCGGTAGTAAATATTGAACTGTTATTACCTTGCTTCTCGCCATTCACCAGCCATTGATAGCCGGGTGAGTTTCCGCCATTAGTAGGTCTTGCTGTAAATGTCACCGCTACTCCTGCCTTAATGGACACAGCAGAAGCAGAGATCACCAGCGATGGTTTTATTATCGCTTTACACACCGTGATTTTTCGGATGGTAAAGTAATCCGTATCGGCAAAATATACATTGCCTGCTTTGTCCAGGGCCAGCCCTTCAGGGAATGATATTTGTGCAGCAGTGGCCAGTCCACCATCGCCATTGTATCCCTTGATCCCATTACCGCCAACCGTAGAGATAATACCTGCCGGATCGATCTTCCTGATGCGGTGATTTTGGTTGTCTGATACAAAAATATTCCCGTCCTCATCCACCACCACATCATAGGGCCTGTTGAGCAGGGCATGGGTTGCCGGGCCTCCATCACCTCCATATCCGGCTGCTGTTGTACCTGCAATGGTGGTTAACATACCGGCTGTATTGATCTTTCGTACCCGGCTTAAATATTCGGTAAAGTATATATTCCCTTCTTTATCAATAGCCATGCCCATGGGCCTCACCGGTATGGAGGTAGCTACACCGCTGGCATCACTGTTTTCTTTTACACCATTGCCTGCAATGGTGCTGATGATCCCTGCGGCATTGATCTTCCTGATCCTTGCATTTTCCCATTCCCCAATAAACAGATTGCCATTATCATCCACCAATATATCGCCGGGATCTATTCCCGCCACAGCAGCAGGACCGCCATCGCCCATAAAAACGGGGCTGCCATTGCCGGCAATGGTAGTAATGATACCCGCTGTGTTTATTTTCCGTACCACGAAGTGATTGGCATCCGTGAGGTAAATATTGCCGGCTTTATCAACCGCTATCGTACCCAGATCGATCCGTGCAGCCGTAGCCGGCCCCCCATCGCCACTATAACCCGGTATACCGTTCCCTGCAATGGTGGTTATAATGCCATCCGCACTGATCTTTCTGATATAGGGGTAGTCTACCACATACATATTACCTTGTTCATCCATCACCATTTTATACGCAAAATCGAATAGCGCCCGTATGGCAGGCCCGCCATCGCCGGCATAACCCTGAACACCCTTGGTGCCGGCAAAGGTGCTGATGTGCTGGGCATTGGTGACCAGCGATGGTATCAATAGCAGGAATACGAACAGGATGGTCTTTATCCGGCAGGTCAACTGTTTTTACCTAAGACACGCAAGTGCAGGTTTCCCCTTATTGCAGCCTTACACGGGGATCTACCACCCCATACAATACATCGGCGAGCACATTCACAAGTATAAAGAAGAAAGAGGTGATCAATACCGATCCCATCACTACGGGGAAGTCGAGCTTTTCCAGGGCATCTACGGTCACTTTGCCAATGCCTTTCCATCCAAAGATGTATTCTACGAAGAAAGCGCCGGCCAGCAGTTCGGCAAACCAACCGGTAATAGCGGTGATCACCGGATTGAGGGCATTACGCAGCGCATGTTTCCAGATCACCGTTCTTTTGTTCAGCCCTTTGGCATAGGCCGTGCGGATATAATCCTGGTTGAGCACATCAAGCATCGACCCACGGGTAAGCTGGGTAATAATGGCCAGGGGGCGTATGCCCAGGGTAAAGGCAGGCAATATCAGGTTCTTGAGCTGCAGCTCCCTGTTCCAAAGTGGCGGCGCGGTATCAAACAAGGTGCCCGTCATGTTGAGCCCCGTATAATCACTCAATACAAACCCAAAGAGGTAAGCGATAATAATACCCATGAAAAAGGAAGGGGCAGAGATACCCAGTACACTGGCAAAAATAGCCGAGGTATCCATCCAGGTATCCTTTTTCACAGCAGCGATCACACCAAGGGGAATACCAATTACAATGGCAATGAGAATAGCTGCAAGCGCCAGTACCAGGGTGCCCGGCAATGCTTCCATCAATACCTGCCACACATCTTTCTTGGTTTGGTAAGAACGCCGCAGGTAAGGCACTTTCAACCCAACCTTGGTTTCATTGCCCACAAACCACCCTTTCAATTGCTTCTTTTCTATTTCCTGCTGGGTATGCATGGCTACGGGCGACACATCATTGAGGTACAAGGCAAACTGCTTCCATACGGGCTTGTCGAGGTAGAGTTCTTTGCGGATATTATCACGCGTAGCCGCATCGGCGCTTTGTCCCAGCATGAGCCGCGATGGATCGCCAAAACCCTGAAACAGGAAGAAGACCAATACCACTACACCCAGCATGACCAGCAGGCCGTAGAACATTCGTTTGGTGAAGTATTTGATCAAGTTTCGCGTATTGGCTTTAAATAGTTATGGTTTTGTTTCGGGCGCTGGTGGCACAGACAGTGAATCAGGTGCAGGAGCTTGTATTACCGGTGCGGCATTGGCTTCTAAGGTAAGTACCACCGGTAAGGCCTTATCCAGGTCGGCATAGCTCCATTTGCGGAGCACCGTTCCCTTTTTCATCAGCACCAGGGTTGGATTGGCACGCGCAGCCGTCTTAATAACGATTGGATCGCAACGCAGCGGCAACAACATATTGAATACAGCCGGCGACTCGCTGCTGTACAAAGTTTCCGTAGGGATACTCGTCACCAGGAAACCCTGTATATTCTTTTCGGTGGCCGATTGCAATATCGTTTGCAGCACTACCGGCCAGTTGCCCTGGTTATAATCGTTGCGGAGGAACAGGTAGAGCTGGTATTTATCTTCCTGCAACAAAGCCTGCGTAGTATCATTCTTATAGAATGTTTGCAAGGAGAAGTCTTTGATCTTAGCCTCGGCATTGCCCTTGCGCACCAGCTTATCATACCGCTTTACAAACTTGTAGAGGGAATCATCAAAGTCTTCGGGAAACTGGTCGGCCGTAAACTCTACCTCTTTTCCTGCTTTGTTGTATACAAAACTGATCACCGTACTGTCCGGGATGGCGCCCGCCGGCACTTTCATCTTCTCCGTTAAATTATTACCCTCTTTATAAGGCAGACAATCCACTACTGGCAGGTGCAGCAGCGTGAACCACTGAAATGCAAAAGAAAATATAGTGGCAAAGAACAGGACGACGATGCTGCCCAGCGCAGGGAGCGCAGGCTTGATCTTATTGCGATAGATAAATATCACCCCGATCAATACCAGCAGCAACAGGTCCTTCATAAACGACTGATCGGCCGTTAAGGGTATGCAATCACCAAAGCAGCCACATTCGTGGATCTTACCGGAAAACACAGCATAGCCCGTGAGGAAGGTGAAAAAGATGATCAGCAGCAGCAACAGCCAGCTAAACAGCCGCATCTGCCAGCCTACCAATATCGCCACGCCTGCAATGATCTCAAAGGCATTCATCGCCACGGAAAAAGCCAGTGTATAATCATCGAGGAATCCCCAACCCCATATCTCAAAAAACTCCTGCATTTTATAGCTGAGCCCCAGCGGATCATTGGCTTTCACCAGTCCTGAGAAAATAAACAGAACGCCTACGATGATCCGGGATATGGTAAGGAAATATTTCATACGTGTATAGGATGCTTGATAATGTGGTGCAAGATAAGGGTATAAAGGCAACGAGGCAACAAGGCATTAAGGCAGCGAAGCAAGGAGCCTGTCTCCAATTCTCAATGGTTATACCCCAATTCACAAAGTACCCCCAATAGTACCGGCCGGCAAAGGAGATTTGCTACCAGTTATTACAATTTTTAAACCCTAACAAGGAGCTATGATGATACATTACAGGAATATTATTATTGTAACCGCTTTATTGCTGGGCCCCTTATTGTCGAAGGCCCGCCAGGATGACAAGAGACCTTTTGGCGCCTACGCCAAAGAACAGGAAACCGTTTTTGTAAGCTTGTACGAAAAAAGGGATGTGAAAACCTATACCATTCAACTGGACGAATGGCTGGCGCGCTACCGGCAATTGCCCGACACTGCCCGGATCCAATACCGCCGCTACCGGGCCAATGCCTGGTACAACCTCTGCTGCACGTATGCCTTGCTGGGACAAAAAAAGCAGGCCCTTGATTGCCTCGACAGCACCATCCGCACAGGGTATAACAATTATTCGCATATGATGGCCGACAAAGACCTGGAAAGCATTCGCAGGGAACCCCGTTTTACTTCCTTGCTGCAGCCATTGCGGGCCACCGGCGACTATCTTTATATACTTGGCCGGGCCAGCCAATACAACGAAAAAGACAATCGGCCCCTGCCCGCCTTTACTTACCAGACACCCGCAGACAGTAACCTTACCGCCCTGCGCAAGACTTTTAATCTCGACTCAATTGCAGGCCAGGGCCACGATGTATCCAGAGTATTGAATGTGCTGCATTGGGTGCATGAACTGGTACCGCACGATGGCAATCATGAAAACCCGGCAGTCAGAAACGCCCTGCAGCTGATTGCTGTTTGCCGGAAAGACAACCGGGGCTTAAATTGCAGGGGGCTGGCCACTGTACTGAACGAAGCTTACCTGGCTTTGGGATTTGCTTCCCGGCTGGTAACCTGCCTGCCCAAAGACAGCCTGGGGGTAGATCCCGACTGTCATGTGATCAATATGGTGTATGTACCTTCCCTTAAAAAGTGGATCTGGGCCGATCCCACAAATGACGCATATATAATGAATGAAAAAGGCGAATTACTGGGTATACAGGAAGTAAGGGAACGGATCATCCGCAACGAGCCGCTGATCCTGAACCCTACGGCCAACTGGAACCATCGCTCATCCACCACCAAAGCAGATTATCTGTACCGCTATATGGCCAAGAACCTGTATATACTGCAAAGCCCGGTCAACAGTACCTGGAATATGGAAGCGCCTGAAGCAGGCAAAACCATCCGGTATATACAACTGCTGCCGTTGGACTACTTCAAACAAAGTCCTGCTATGAAAGAAAGCACCAGCCAAAAGAGCGGTACTACCTACCAATATTATAACACCAATAACCCAGCCGGTTTCTGGCAACTACCCTGATATGAAACAACTATTCATCCTATCCATCCTTTTTTGCTGGTTGCTAACCCCGGCAACAGCCCAGGTAAACCTTAAGGTCACCGATCAGACGGCCGCTGATGTATCCTTATCCTGGGATAATTATTCCACTTCCTTCCTGGGCGCAGGAAGCGACAGTGTGCCGCTGATCGTGACAGCCATTCCCTATAATGGGATCTATGACCAGCAGGACGAACATTCAGGCAACACCCCTTTTGATATGTCTTTCGAAGATTTTCGGCTCCGTTCACAACTGGACAATGGCGGGCAAAAGTTGTACACCTATGATTCCGGGGAAGTGTATTTCCTGGCGCCTGGTATTTTCAATAGCAATGCGGGGCTATACGAATTCAGGGTGCTGGAGAACAACAAAACGGTGATCAAACCCTGGGGGCCTGTCACCACCTTTGTCGACGCTTCCTTCCAACTCAATTTCTTCCGGGCAAAATTTGGCTTTCTGGGGGGCTTTTCTACTACCTGGGGCAATTACCTCGTGGTAGAACTGCGAAAGAAAGGAGCCACTGTTCCGCTTACCGCTTCGGTGGTATATTGGCAGGCTACGAAGCCGGTGCTGCAGGCCGTGTTCAGTACCCGCGAACTCACCAGCCAGATGCTGAACCTTACCAGTGGCTATAAGTTTGATGAGGACCTGGTGCGGCAGGTATGGAAAAAATACGCAGCCGACCAATTGGATCCGCATACAGGTATTCCCAAACATTGGGAAGTAGATCCCGGAGAGAATGGGTTGATCTTCCAGGTACGTGCGCGGGTATACAAAAAAGGAACACTTGAATACAGGGTCACCCGCAATGGCGAGGTCATCACCGACTGGACAGACAATAAAGCCAACAACAGTTTTATCTGGATCGATGATCCTGCCCCCGGCGAATACCTGTTGGAGATGCGCTACCGCAAACAACGGCACCAGGTTACCTCCTACCCCTTCACCGTAAAGCCAGCCTGGTACCAGACCTGGATCGTCCGCATCATGATACCGGTACTTTTGCTGCTATTGGCAGGCTTACTGGTATTGTTGTTTAAACTGCGCCGGCAACGGAAAAAGACGGCCGAAGAGCAAGCTAAAAAAGAAAGGTTTGAACAGGGACTCAAATCAGTCCATGCACAATTGAATCCTCATTTCACTTTTAATGCACTGTCTTCTATACAAGGATTGATCAACAACAACGACATCAAAGGGGCCAATCGCTATTTGTCGGACTTTGCCACCCTGGTGCGGCGCTCCCTGGCCGATAGTGAGCAGCCATTCATTCCCCTGCAGCGTGAACTGCAAACTTTAGATACTTATCTTACACTGGAACAATTGCGGTTTAACTTCGCGTTTGATATACATTGCTCAGAAGAGGTACCCGCTGCAACCATAGAGGTCCCTTCTCTCCTGCTTCAACCATTGGTAGAGAATGCAGTCAAGCATGGGATAGCAGCCTTGCAGGAAAAAGGATTGATCCGGGTGGAGGTGCTGCGCCAGGGCGACGACCTGGTGATCCATATCAACGACAACGGAAAAGGATTTGAACCGGGCAAGGAAACACCCGGGTATGGATTGAAACTAACAAGAGACAGGATCAGGCTGTTGAATGAGATGACAGCAGAAGAGCAGGTATTGATGACCATTACAAGTAAACCACAGCTGGGAACTATCATTGAACTCTTATTCAAAAAATGGCTGGCATGAGTACGCTGAAGGCAATACTGATCGATGATGAAAAAAACAACCTGATCAACCTGGAACAGTTGTTAAAGACCTACTGTCCCATGGTAGAAGTGGTGGCAACTGCATTGAATGCGGCTGAAGGCAAAAGCCTGCTATTGCAATACCATCCCGACCTGGTATTTCTCGACATCCAAATGCCGGAGAAGAATGGTTTTGAACTACTGCGGGAATTGCCCCAATATGATTTTGAAGTGATCTTTGTTACCGCCTTCGATCAGTATGCCATACAGGCGGTCCGGTTTGCAGCAGTGGATTACCTGCTGAAACCCGTGAACATAGAAGAGTTGCAGGCGGCGGTGGGCCGGGCTTTGGCCAATACCCGGGATAAGAAAAAGAATTTACAACTGGAGAACCTGATACAATTGTTGCAGGTGCAAAAAGAGGAGCACCGCATTGCGTTAACGACGATAAAGGAAACGCGTTTTATCCGTACACCGGAGATACTGCGCTGCGAATCGTCCAACAACTACACCCTCTTCTTCCTGGCCAGTGGTGAAAAGCTCACCGCTTCCCGGCCCATCTTTGAATATGAGGAACTATTGAAGGAATATGGCTTTATACGCTGCCATCAATCGCACCTGGTCAATCGAAAATATGTGAAAAGCTGGGTGAAAGAAGATGGCGGCTACCTCCTGCTCGACAATGGTCACCAGGTGCCTGTGTCCCGGAATAAGAAAGAAGTAGTTAATTGGGCTTTGAAATAGTGAGTTGGTCGGTTGTGAGTGAGAGAGATTTCAACAATAATCAATAATTATTAATTAATAATTATTGATTATTGTTGAGCCTTACGGCCGCTTATTTGTTGGTATTAACGCTCTAAGAAGAGGTTTTCACCTT
Organism: uncultured Paraflavitalea sp.; assembly: GCA_966211765.1. Classification (GTDB taxonomy): domain Bacteria; phylum Bacteroidota; class Bacteroidia; order Chitinophagales; family Chitinophagaceae; genus Paraflavitalea. The sequence goes on along the minus strand of CBIHOV010000015.1, from coordinate 54,305 downwards.
GTTATCCCTTGTGCTTGCCCTCCTCTATCATAATGAGCGCAAAAACAGAGTAATTGATAATATCTACATAATTGGCGTCAATACCTTCGCTGATCAATGTTTTTCCTTCATTGGCCAGTATCTGGCGCATACGCATCAGCTTCATCAGTATCAGGTCGGCATAACTTTCCTGGCTCATACCGCGCCAGGCTTCCCCATAATCGTGGTTTTTATCCAGCATCGTGCCTTTGGTAAAAGCGATCTTTTCTGTATAGAGTCTTTCTACCTCCGCCACCGGCAGGTCTTCTACGGTATTGCTTGATAATTCCAGTTGTATAAGGCCTATCACCCCATAATTCACCATGCCTTTAAACTCACCGGCAATATCATCACCTACGCGCTGCGTACCTTTTTCCTGGATGGTGCGGATACGCTGGGCTTTGATGAAGATCTGGTCTACAATGGAGATGGGTCGCAGCACACGCCAGGAAGTACCATAATCCTTGGTTTTCTTGATGAAAATATCCCTGCATGATTGAACCGCCGCGTCGTATTGTTGGTTTGTATTGCTCATATTGCTTCGTCTCTTCAGGATTCTGTATTCCGGCTCCTGTATTCTGTATTCTTGCTTTACCTTTAAGCCGCCAAAAATAATGAACAAAGGTTAAATGTATACACTCAATTGTAAAGGCAAGCTGCTGGTGGTGGATAAACCACTGATAATGGGTATTATGAACACTACCCCGGATTCTTTTTATGCCGGCAGCCGATACCAGGAAACCGATATCCTGCAACAGGCAGAACGTATGATCGCCGAAGGGGCTGCCATACTGGACATTGGTGGCCAGAGCACCCGTCCGGGCAGCGAGCGCGTGCCGGTGGAGGAAGAGCTGAAACGGGTAACCGGGGCTATCCAGGCCATCCACCAGCAGTTTCCGGAAATTATTATTTCTATAGACACTTTTCAATCAAGGGTGGCAGCCGAAGCGGTAACGGCCGGGGCATCGATCGTCAATGATGTGAGTGCAGGCAGTATTGATCCGGCCATGATCGAAACCGTGGCCCGTCTGCAAGTGCCCTATGTGCTCATGCACATGGAAGGCACCCTGGAAACCCTGCACAAGCAGTCCGTTTATGAAAATTTAACCCGTGAGGTGCTTGACTTCTTCATTCAGCAGGTAGCTCTTTGCCGGAAAGCCGGCATCAAAGATATTATCCTTGATCCCGGCTTTGGCTTTGGAAAAAACGATCAACAGAACCTGGCATTGCTAAAAAACCTATCAGCCCTGCACATGTTACGGCTTCCTATCCTGGTGGGCCTCTCGCGCAAGCGTACCATCTGGAAAACGCTGGGCATCACCGCCAACGAAGCCCTCAACGGCACCACCGTATTAAATACCATCAGTCTGCTCAATGGCGCGCAGATCCTGCGCGTACACGATGTAAAAGAAGCGGCGGAAGCCGTAAAGTTGTTGGAGGCATATAAGAAAGCGTGACCCAGAATAATATACTATGCAGCCGGTATTACCGGTATGATAAAAGCGCCTCTTTCAGGCCCCGCTCCTACTACAGAGATGCAGATATTATCACCTGATTCCAATACCCCTGCCTGCATATCATCATCCAGCAGTTTAATCGTACTGGTGCTCACCAGGTTGCCATACTTTACCACATTGATGCCCATCTTATCGCGACTGATGCCATGGTCTTTGATCAGCGTATCCAGGAAAGCATTGGTGAGCGCAGGGCTTGCCTGGTGAGTATAGACCTTTTTTACCTTGTTCAAATAGTCAGGTTCTATGGCCAGCAGTTGCTGGTGGTTGAGGGTCATGCCCTTGATATAATACTCTTTGATCTTGGGGCCCGCCATGGCAAAGCAAGACAAGGATTCACATTTTTCAGTGCCGGGAGGATCCCAGGCGCCACTGCCATAATAATGGATCAGCGGATCATCAAATCCTGCTTCCTGTCCAAACTGCAGAGAATCGCGCGAATAGAAAGAAAAACCAGAGACCCCATCTGTTTTCTTCAAAACAACAGCCGATACCCCATCAGAGAAAAGTGCGGCCGACATCCACAGCGATTTACCCAGGGGGTGTTGTGTGTTGTCTTTATAAACCGATGTTTGTGTATACAGGCTGCTGAGGCTATAAGAGATCAGCAGGATGTTTTTACCTTTCATTTGAGCAGCCAGCGCCATCGCACGGGCAAAGCCCGCACAGCCAGCTCCCAGTAATATGGGCACAATATTATCATTAAGACCTATTCCTTTGAATAAAAGAAAAGCATCCTGGTCCAGCTGCACCATGAAGGGTGAGCAGGTAACAATAATCGCCGCATCAATTTCACTGGCATCCAGTTTCGCTCTTCTGAGCGCTTCGTTGGTAGTATCGATCACTACCTGCGGATCTTTGAATACATCGGGCGCCCAGCTCTTGGATTTTATTCCCAATATTTTCTCTACCATCTTACCATCTAAATACTTCCCTTCCTGCTGTCTGTCGGGCACTTTAAAGGCCGTGGCCCATTCATCAATACTAATCGGTTCGGCTACGAATGAGGCAACGCCGGTAATAGCCAGGTTGATCTGGTGCATAAAACTTAATTTTTTACGGTACGTAATTGTTATGGCCTGTTTTAATGGTGCATACGCAGGCAGCGGTCAGGCAGGTAACTCCGCTGCAATTGTTTTTCAGATAACCAGGCAATCGGTGCAAGTTGGAGGGAGTCAGAATTCATATACTTTAGGTACAGCTTGTCAGCTGTGCAATAGTGCGTCGTCGTAACAATATGCAATGAAACGACATATCGCAGCAGCCCGCAATCCCCTTTTTACGGGATTTTAGTATTGCCGCTGCAGGTTCCTGCTGCTATTTTTTTCCGGGAGGTAAACAGCTGAAGCATAAAAAGAAAAAGCTGCCTATGCAGACAGCTTTTTAGCGTGATTATTTTGTAAGCAGGCTATTGCTGAATGAGCTTGCGGATCCTGCTGTTCGATTGATCTGCAATATATACAGTACCGTTACCATCCACCGCAATACCAACAGGCAGGAGAAAATGGGCATCGCTGCCAGTGCCATCCTGAAAATAAGGAAGTGCATGAGACCCTGCCAGGGTGGATACCCATCCGGCAGCACTGATCTTGCGGATGATGCTATTGTCCCTGTCGGCCACATAGATATTCCCTTCGTTGTCGATGGCCAAACCAGAAAGATAATTGAACTTAGCCACCGCCACCAGGCCATCTACCCAACCAACACCCGTGCCTGCGATGGTGGTAACATTGGCATTGGGCGTTATCTTCCGGATCAGGTGATTATACCAGTCGGCTACAAAAAGGTTTCCATTGCCATCGAAGGTCATTCCATAAGGCATGCTGAAGGAGGCGGCCGAACCTATGCCATCGGCAGCGCCCCTGGTAGTACTACCTGCAAAATTAGTAACATCGCCGGCAGGACTGATCTTGCGGATCATATGGTTGAACTGATCCGACACAAATACATTACCGTTGGCATCTACTGCAATACCCGCAGGATTGTTAAAGCTGGCAGCTGTACCATTGCCATTGACCGCTCCGGGCGCTCCGTTGCCCGCTATTGTGGTAACCACACCGGCAGCACTGATCTTGCGGATAGCATGATTCTGCATATCAGCAACAAACAGGTTGCCATTGGCATCCAGAGCTATACCGGAAGGATAATAAAACCGGGCGTTCGCGCCATTACCATCAGCAAAACCCCGACCGCCTCCGGCTATATTGGTATTGGTGCCATCAGGACTAATTTTCCGGATGCAATGACTATAGGTATCCGAAATGTATAGGTTACCGGCCGCATCTCTTGCTACATCCCCTGGATACCCTAAAATAAACTCTCCGCCAGTCCCCGCAACAGTGGTCACTACACCTACCCAATCATAATAAAAGTTTTTGGCAGTAGTGTTGGTCGAAGTGCCGATGGTGAGTGAGATTTTTCCATCACCTGCTTTTACAGGTACTTTTACACGCAGTGAAGTGGGCGTAACTGCTGTAACGATGGCTGGTTTATCATTGATCTTTACTATATTTTCTTCCAGCACGCTGGAAAAACCGGAACCTGTAATGGTAATCGTATCCCCTCCTTTGCCATGCGCTGTAAAGGTAGTGATCACTACCGGCGCCTGCAGCTGGCTGATGGCGATCGTTACTGGTGTTGCTGCAGGACCGGTGCTCGTGAGCGAAAGATTGCCAGTACGGGTACTGCTGTTGCTATTGGCAGCGATGGTGAGCATTACCTTGGTTACACCGGCTGGCCCGGTGGTTTTATCGGCAGTGATCCAGTTGGCAGCAACGGGGATATCCAGCTTCCAGGGCACATTGGAAGTGATCAGGAGAGAGTCTGCCTGACCTTCCGCTTTTTCATTGGCTGTTGTTTTATCGGCCAACAAGGAAGGGGTTGATCCCATTTGGGTAAATGTAATGGTGCTGTTGTTGACGTCAACGCCACTCAGCGTTAAAGTAGCTACCAGGGCTTCCGTACCTGTATTGACAGGAAAGGAAAGTTCTATCCTGGCATCTCCCTTGCCACTGGCAGGCGTAACCGTGAGCCAGGAAGGCATCCCACTGAGGGTCCAGTCTGTATTAGAAGATACCTGCAGGTAATCTTTACCAGCTTGCGCTGTAGCATTGATCGCTGTTTTGTCAGGACTAAGCGTGGGCATTGTCTTGTCCTTCTTGTTACAACCAGAGAAGGAAAGACTGCTCACCAATAGAAATAGACCAAATGCAATGGTTCTCATAGAATGTTAAATTTAGATGAATGATCGAACCCCATAAACGGCAACCATTCCTGTTTAGCCCACTAACCAGTCTGAGTGCACTTTTTTACACGGTGAACTATTTAATTACCGGGCTAACCAGCCCTCTCTTTTCCCTATAAAAAAGCTGCCTCCTGGTGGGAGACAGCTTTCTGCTCATTATTTTATGTAATGTTATTGCTGAACGATCTTGCGGATCCTGTAGTTGGTTTCATCAGCTACGTATAGGGTACCATTGGCATCTACCGTAATCTCCCTCGGAAGGAAAAATAGCGCTTGTGAACCTGTCCCATCTGCAAAACCGCCCACATCGCCCGCCAGGGTTGTAACCCTGCCGGTAGCACTGATCTTTCTGATCCGGTTATTATCCCTGTCGGCAACATAAATATTACCTTGCCCATCCACTGCCAGGCCTGCAGGATATTGGAACCGGGCACTGGTGCCCTGTCCATCATAATATCCATAAGAACTACCTGCAATCGTAGTAACTGTGCCATCGGCACTTATCTTCCTTATCCTTTGGTTATAATAATCGGCAACAAACAAATTTCCTCCGCCATCTATTGCTATGCCGGTTGGATAATAGAATCCGGCAGCAGCCCCCATCCCATCGTCAGATCCCCGCGTGAGACTGCCGGCCAAAGTAGTGACCGTACCGTCGGTGGCGATCTTACGGATCATGTGATTATCCATGTCCGCTACATAAATATTACCGCTGCCGTCTACCGTCAAACCTGTTGGATGATTAAAGGTTGCATTAGCAACATTGCCATTAACAGCGCCAGCGCTTCCTTTTCCTGCTATCGTAGTCACCGTACCATCAGGGCTGATCTTGCGGATGGCATGATTATCCCTATCAGCTACAAACAGGTTACCATTGCCATCAATGGCAAGACCGAAAGGGGTATAAAAACTGGCATTCTCGCCTTTCGCATCGCCAAAGCCACGGTACTTGCCCGCTAAAATAATATAGCTTCCATTGGGACTGTATTTCCGTATCGTGTGATTGTTCGATTCTGTTACATATACATTACCCGCCTGATCGGTTACCACATCCGACACACCCCACAAATTATTGTAGCTGCCATCTCCTGCAAAAGTGGTGACTACACCTACCCAGTCATAGAGAAATTTGCTGGTAGCGGTAGCAGTTTTTGCAGTCACTGTCAGGGCTATTGTTCCATCGCCTGCCTGCATGGGCACAACCACCCTTAGGGAAGTGGCGGAGGCGGCTGTTACCGTGGCTGTCTTATTATTGATCTTTACAGCATTTTCAGTGATGATGTCGGAAAAGCCCGATCCATTGATCGTAATCGTTTCACCCCCTTTGGCATGATCAGTAAAGGTGGTGATCAATACTTCCGGTTGCACTTGATTGATTGCGATGGTCACGGGCGTTGCTGTAGCGCCGGTGCTCAGGAGAGAAAGATTGGCTGAACGGGAGCGGCCAACTTCATTTGCATGGATCGTCAGGAACACCTTGGTTACGCCGGCTGGTCCGGTAGTTTTATCCGTGGTGATCCAGTCAGCAGCAGTTGGCACTTCCAATTTCCAGGCAACATTGCTGGTGATCACCAGCGAGTCGGCCTGACCCTCCGCCTTTTCGCCGGCTGCCGTTTTATCGGCCAATAAGGAAGGGGCTGATCCCATTTGCGTAAAGCCGATGGTGCTGGCGCTTACATCTGTTCCGCTTAGCGTTAAAGTAGCATTCAAAGCCGCTGTACTAACATTGGCAGGAAAGGAGAGCTCCACCCTGGTATCCCCTTTACCACTGGCAGGTGTAACCGTGAGCCAGGAAGGCATGCCAGTGATTGTCCAGTCTGTATTGGAAGATATTTGCAGGTAATCTTTACCTGCCTGCGCTGATGCATTGAAGGTTGTTTTATCTGCACTGAGCACAGGAACGATCTTGTCTTTCTTATTGCACGAAACGAAGAGCAGGCTGCTCATGAATAAAAGCAATGCCAATGAAAGGGTTTTCATAACATGTTGGATTTAAGATGAATGTTCACCTTAAACGGCTGCTAAACCCGGCATGTTTTTGTAAAAGTCTAAATGAGCAGATTGGCTGCCTGAAATGTTGTTATTTTCTGTTGAGCCATGCGGGTACCGTCCGGGCTGAAGGTAGACCTTTGCCATTGGCAAACAGTTTACCCAGGTCTACCTCCACCACCTGCACCATTTCGCCGGTATTTTCATTGACCGCCATGGCCTCCCCCTTTACACGGTTCGACCGGAAGATGAGCCATTGGCCGTCGGATGTCCATTGGTTATGCGTTTGGTATATTTTAGCGTCCCCTGAGGGGGTACTGGTAAGAAAGGTGAGCAGCCAATATCCTGTCGAGGATAGCCCCGCCCATAGATTGCTCAATAAATTGAATAAATTCTCTATATTCGCACTATCCTTCAAATTCTGATACCCCATTCCCGACCTCCCTTTTTTTTGGTAGATATCCTGATAAAAGACTGGCTCATCTGATTTGCATACGCAGCAAAAAATTGATATTGAGTAATCGTTTCGATGATTCTATTACTATACGCAATGAAAAAAATAAAAGCTTTTTTGGACGCAATTATTTGTGCAGGCGCAAGTGGTTCACTCAGGGAAGCATTTACCTGCAAAGGGGTCAACCGCCTGGCGATAGCGATCATCCTCATTAGCACAATAGCAGGCCCTGTATCCTATTCTTTTACCGGAAACCCTGCCCTGCTTTGGGGGTGCCTCACAGTAGACTGTTTCATGGGAATGGTCATTTATTTAAATGCCAAACGGTGGCACCATGCGGCCGGCCTCCTGTGCTTTACAGTATTGAACATAGCAACCTTCTATTTTGCCGCCATCCTGGGCAAGGATGCAAATGCCCAGCTCATGATCATTTTCCTGGTAGGTCTTGCCAGTTTTTTGTACGATAATAAAAAGATACGCGCCATTTGTGTAGGAATCTCCTTCATCAGCTTCCTTGCACTTGAATATACTTACCAGCACAACCTGTTACCAACGATGGCATTCAGTGAAGGAACCAGGAGCCTGGTGCGCTGGGGCTCCTATCTTGTCATTACCGTCATGGTGGGATACCTGTTTTGTATTTATTCCGATATTACCCGGAATTTGTTCGATGAACTGGAAGGGCAAAAAGAGCAACTGGAACAGCACTTGCTCAGCAAGAAACATTTCATCCGGGAAGCCGTGCACGAGATCAAAAGCGGGTTCAACCCTATTGAAGGCATGGTAGCTTATTTATCGGAAACAGACCGCCTCAAAAAAACCACCGTTACTGCCGATCAATTGATTGCCCATATCAAAGGTGGATGTTTTAGTTATCGGCGGCTGCTGGCCAACCTGTTGGAGTTTTCCAAGATAGAGTTTGGCAAAAAAGATGAGCCCATCTTAGAGCCCCTGGAGATAAGATCCTTTATGCAGCAGGTAGTGAATGAATTTCAATATGCAGCCAACGCCGAAAAAACTTCCATTGTACTGCAGATAGATGAAAACGTTCCGGCCATCGTATCCTGCGATTCCATCAAGCTGCGACAGATAGCCAACAACCTCATTCACAATGCCATTAAATTTGTACGCACCAACTGCGATGTGGTAGTGAAAGTGGAATTACACGGTCTGGATGCCTGGCAGCTGACCGTTATCAATGACGGAGAAAACCTCACGGAGGAACAGCTAAAAAGAATTTTTCACCCTTACCAACACGTGCGTACCGGTGTCAACCTGGAGGGAAATGGATTGGGACTATTCATCACCCACAAGCTGGTAGAAACCCTCCATGGGAATATTGAAGTAGTGAGAGAAACCAGGGACCATACGGTATTTGAGGTTACTTTCCCATTGGAACAAAGAATGGCCATTAACAGCAAAATGTCTTCCAGAGCTCAATAATCCCGTTCGCATTATGTAATGGGCGGGAGCGACTCGCCTACAATGCCAATGCGCACAATCGTAAGATGGCCCAACCTTTGGGCATCCTCCCTGGTCCATTGCATCATTTTATCTCCTGGCTTATCCCAATCAAAGTTTTCTTTTACAAAAATGAGGATGCTTAACGACCGTTTACCCGCCAGTTTGTATCGCCCTTGTTCTTCCCGGCTGATAAATTTGAATATAAGATAACTCAACGCATGATGAGCCCTTTGCGATTCTGTAGAAACGGTTACGATCTCCGGGCCGATCTCTTTCAATAAAATGCTTAGCGGTTTGCCCAGGAACAAGGAGTCATTGTCCTTTAACTTTTGCGCATCATACACAGTAGGCATCAGCTGTTGTGCCGGAGAACTGCACGCTGATAATACGCAAAACAGCATGGCAAAAACATAGGGGTAATGCTTCATGTGTCATGAGATGCACCAGGAATACTATTCCATACAACAACCTGGCGGGTCACTTATCGCTTACCTGCTTTCACCTCCTTCAGAATAGCCGTAGTAAGTTCGTACAGCTTTCTTCCCGCCCCATCATCGGTTTGGTTGGAGAGCAGTACAATACCGAGTTCATAATCGGGATACAGGCTATAGAAAGTACGGAAGCCTGCCGTTCCTCCATCGGTGCGCCAATAGAAATCCCAGTTCCAGGTTTTGCCCGCCGTCCATTGAAAACAGGTAGCCCCTTCGTCTATATTCCCATATAAAACACGATGGGTCATTTTAACAGCAGCGTCTTTTTCGGCCAACTGGTAACGCATGTATTTCAACATATCCACCAGGGTTGACCGGATGCTCCCTGCTGCAGGAAAAGATGAGGGGTTGGGAGGCATTTCCAAACCAGCAGCATTGTAGCCTTTGAGTAAATGCTTCAAATGATGTTGATCCAAAGAGACTGTGGTGGCGTGCATTCCCAACGGCTTTGTAATATACCGCTCCAATAACTGCTGGTAGCTCGCTCCATAAACATGTTCAAGCATACGGCCCAGTACCTGGTAGCCTGCATTGGAATAACGGTAATTAAAAGGCCGCAAGGTATCCAGCCTGATGGCAGCCAGCTGACGCATGAAGGAGGAATCTGCCAGTATGCCGTTGGCATCCCTGGTGAAAGCATTGGGCAATTGACCCGTATGGGCCAGCAGGTATGCCACCTTTACTACATCCCCTTTGGGATACTGTAAAAAAGGGAAAGACCCTGGCAGGTACTTTCTGATATCATCATTTAGTTTTATTCGGCCTTCAACAATGGCATGGGCTACCAGCAGCCCCGTAAAGGTTTTGGTCATGGAACCAATCTCATACAGATTTTCATCGGTGGGCAACTGCCGGGTGCCGCGGGTACCAGTTCCATAATGCCAGGTGAATGACTTCCCATGCAAGATGATGCCTATCGACAGGCCCACACGGGCGGAGTCCTTCATATAAATAAGGGCGGCGGTATGAATGGCAGAATCCAGCCGGGTACGGAGCGGGTTATTATTGGCTGTGGGCTGAGCACGACTGGCAAGCGCCAACAATAGGAGCAAGGCAGAAAGGTATTTTTTCATGGCACAAACAGGTATATATAAGGTATGTTGCCGGAATGGCCCGGCCTGCTCTATAGTCGAAGCCCCGCGGTAATTGTTGCATGGCTGGCGTTAACCTCCGAATAGTTTGTTAAATTAGCCGTTCTGTGCACATAGGCTGTTCAGACCTGCGTTGTAGCTTATTAAACCCAGTCAACCATGCTACTCAGCAAAAACAAGTTCTTCCTGTTGCTTTTTGTTATTGCATTTGGTCCCTTCCTGGTCTATAAACTGGTTTGGATTGCCCGGTCGGAGAAAGTGAACGGTGTGATGGGCTTTGTGGGGAAAAGCTATACCGGCCAATTGGTACACAACTATTCAGTGGTCAGTTTCCAGGTGGGAAAAGATACGATCTGGATGAATGGCAATGACAATATCTTCTTTAAGAAAGGCGAGCCAGTACCCATCCGTTACCAAAAGCACAATCCCAATGATGCGAGGCTCGATATATTTCCGTCCATATGGGGCGATACGCTGGTATATGGGGGCATTCCCGTAGTCATCCTCTTGGTGCTGTTCCTGCATCCCCATATATTTCCCCGGCATACCAGGTTCCGGCTATCGCGCAAAAAGCCCTTGATACTGGCAATACCGCCACCAGCCAAACTGCAGGTATCCACCAACGCAGTATAACCTGCGCGCAGCATAGCTGCCACTCTTAGGGTGATGAAAAACCATCTTTCAATTCAATACCCGTTGCAAGGTCTTTGAGGAGCACTTTGTTGACAGTGCCTATGCCGGCAAATGAAATGCTCACGCCATATATTTTACCCAGCGGTTGCCGGTAGGCTATTTCATAGATCATTTTGTTGTTGATCCACACCCTTACCTGTTTATGGATCACCTGCAATTTGATGATGCCCCCACCCGTCAGGTCGCTACCCAGAAAACCAAGATCATCTTCTTCGCCATTTTTAACCAGTTCCGAAAACTGCAGGTTGACCCAGGAAGTGCAACCAGGTTTGATGATGAACAAGGAATGCCTTGCCCGTTCACCATACACTGTCGCTTTTACCTGTGAACACCGAACGCCGGCACGCGCAGTAGAGGTGGTAACATCGGCAGTCAACTCAAAATTATCGCCATCAATAACCGTAGGTTGAGCATTTACAAAATCTACAAAGAAGGTCTTGTTGGTATCCACACCCGCCTGGAATAACTGTGGGGTATTGACAGTCATTTTATTCCCCTTGAATAGTGAACCACTGATGATGGGATATACCCGCATTGTATCTCTTTCAACCGTAGCAGTGGCCGTCCATCCCCTCGACTGAAGGTAGATGGCCACGGTATCAATGTCCTTTCCGCTGTACATAAGCCGGGCATAATACCTGCCGGGAACTTCATAATAGTGAGTGAGCAGCACACCCGGCAAGATCCTTCTGGGCCTCCTGCTATCTCCAAAATGAACGGAGAAGCTGTCCCGGATACCAGCAAAGTTTTCCGGCAATTCCAGTTTGAATACGGCTGAATGCGGGTTCTCCCCTTCCGGATTATTGCACAGCAGCCGGGCATCGCCGGGATGAATATCCGCCAGCGCAGGATTGGCCGGCCATTGCCACCATACTATTATAGCGGCGATTGCCAGGAGCAGAGCGGCAACCATCCACCACTTTCTTTTAGCACCTGGTTGCGGAACTATTGATGCTGATGATGGTTCTACACTAACTGACTGTCTTTGTTTGATCGCTTGCTTCTCTTCTTGTTTGGGACGTGGATGCTGCAACAGAAAGTTTTCCCAATCATCGTACCCGGCATAGCGCGCCAGTGCATCGCGCGTAGCTTTTTGGGGATAATAACGTTCGGGTGTTTTTAGTTTGCCAAAGATGCGCTTGAGTGTATTGGGACTTATTTGTGTGCCTGTAGAATGGGAAAGGATACTGCTGAGCCTGATATAATCCCGGTTGGTCCATTCAGTAATGGCAGGATTGCCAAACTTCTCTCCTACATACCTGCAGCAGATCTCCAAATGGTAGAACGACTCCTTACTTTCATGTTGTCCATTTACGGCAGCCATACAAATGCAAAATACTTATTTCCATCGGCTTATGTTGTCCAAAGTTTTGGTTAGCCGATTGGATATACCCCATCAGGCAGAATGCCTGCCGCGCCCGGTAATTTTATACTGCCCACCCGGGTATCAACCAAAATGATTGCTGTATGAAAAAACGATTGCTTTATGCATTAGCAGGATTGCTGCTATTTTATGGCGAAGCCTTGGCGCAATACAAATCAGTTACTGGCAAGGTAGCTGATGCTGCCAATAACCAACCCCTTGCCGGTGTAAGTATCACCATTCCCGGAACAACTGCCGGCACCACTACTGACAGTGCCGGACAATTCCAGCTGCAGGCGCCGGCCTCTGCCAAAGTCATCCAGGTATCGCTGGTCAATTACCTTTCACAAACGATGGAGATCAATGGAGCTCCCTTGTCTATCTGGCTCACAGCAGCTGCCAAAGGGCTCGACGAAGTAGTGGTAGTGGGTTACGGTACCCAAAAGAAAAAGGACCTTACCGGCGCCGTGTCCACCATTGGCGCAAGGGATATAGGAGGCAGGCAAACGATACAGGTGTCGGAAGCCTTGCAGGGAAGCATTGCCGGCGTATCCGTCACACGCAACAGCGGCGCACCCGGCGCCGGCTCCACCATCCTTATCCGCGGCATCACCACATTGGGCACAAACAGTCCGCTCATCATCCTCGATGGTGTACCCGTGGGCAATATTGACAATGTGAATCCCAATGATGTAGAGAATATCACCGTGCTAAAAGATGCTGCCTCTGCCGCCATTTATGGCTCGAGGGGTGCAGCCGGTGTAGTGCTGGTCACCACCAAAAGAGCGAAGAACGGTCAAAGCACCCTGGAATACAATTATGAATACGGCATCCAAAAAGCAACAGCCTTGCCGGAATATGCCAATGCACCCGATTACATGCGCTACTTTAATGAACAGGCCACCAACGACGGCGCTTCCACTGGTCCGTACCCTATTGCTTTTATCAACAATTTTGCCGACAGTAACCGGCTTTACCCGGACAAATTTCCCTTTTCCAATACCAATTGGCAAAAGACGATCATGACGGAAGACTATGCCCCGCGGTACCGCCATGATCTTGTATTTACCATGGGCACAGGTAAGATCAAAACCAAGGCCTCCCTGGGTTATTCCAAAGCCGGCGCCTTTTACGATCACTACAATTATGAACGCTACCTGTTTCGTATCAACAACGACCTGCAGATCAACAATAAATTAAGCGCCAACCTCGACGTAGCTTATAAACGCACCAACACAGAGTCGCCCATTGGCAATCCCATTTATGAATCGCGGGTAATGCCGGCTATTTATGATGACTATTATGCCGATGGCCGCTATGCACTGGCCAAGGATGGCAGAAATCCCATCGCCCAATTGAATGAAGGAGGTACCGGAAAGTCTTACCTCAACCAGATCACCGGCCGGCTGGTATTCAATTTCAAACCCATTCAGGACCTTACGCTTACCGCATTGATCTCACCCACTTTTGACCTCGATAAAAGCAAGACCTTTTCAAAAAGGATCAGCTTTACCAATCCCGATGGCTCGGCCAGTTCCTTCAGCAACCAGGCAAGAAGCGTCTTAACAGAAGGCCGTTCAGAGGCGCTGGCCATCACAGGACAGCTGCTGGCAGATTACAATAAGACTTTCAAAGGCGGACATAGTGTAGCTGTGCTGGGCGGCTATGAAGAGCTGTACAATTCCAGTGAGTCATTGGGCGCGTCCCGCAGCGGTTTTGCCCTCACTGATTTTCCTTATCTCAATGCCGGCTCGCAGGAACTGCGCGACAATAACGGCAGCGCCAGTGAATCGGCCCTCCGGTCTTTCTTTGGCCGGGTGAAATATGATTTCAACAACAGGTATTATATACAAGGCAACCTGCGCTATGATAAATCAAGCCGCTTTGGCAAACAGTTCAGGGATGCCCTCTTCCCTTCTGTATCGGCAGGCTGGGTTATTTCAGAAGAATCATTCATGAAGAATATCAAGGAGCTCTCTTTTCTGAAGTTGAGAGGTTCTTATGGTGTGGTGGGCAATGAGCGCATTGGTAATTATCCTTACCAGGCCACTATCAGTTTCACCAATGCCTTGTTTTACCAGAATGGTGTGGTAGTACCCCTCAATGGCGGCGCACAGATCGATTATGCGGTTGACAATATCTCCTGGGAAACTACCCGCACCATCGATGTGGGCGTGGACGCCGCTTTCCTCAACAACCGCCTCACCCTTACTGCCGATTATTACCGCAAACGTACCTACGATATCCTGCTGGCTCTCGATATCCCCTTGTACCTGGGCTTTGAAAAACCCAGCCAGAATGCCGGCACACTCGACGTAAAAGGCTGGGAACTGGAAATGGGCTGGAAGGACCATGTAGGCAAACTCAATTATTCCGTAGCCTTTAATATTTCTGACGCCCGGTCAACCATCATCGATATGAAGGGTACGCAAATACTGGGCGCCCAAAGCACCTTCAAAGGCAGTGAATTCAATGAATGGTTTGGTTACCTGTCAAACGGATTGTACCAAACAAGCGCCGATACGGCCGGATCACCCAAACTTAATTCCAACGTAAGTCCGGGAGATGTACGGTATGTAGACATTAATAAGGACGGTAAGATAACGCCCGACGACAAGCAACTGCTGGGAGGTTCGCTTCCCCGCTATCTCTATGGTGGCAATTTCAGGGTCGACTACAAAGGTTTTGATGTAGGCCTTTCCTTCCAGGGAGTGGGTAAAAAATTAACACGCCTGAGCAGCGATATCGTACAACCTTTTGCCGAAGCCTTTGGCAATGTACCACAGGAGATCACTGGCAAGTTCTGGACTAAGAACAACACGCCGGAGCAAAATCTGCAGGCGCGTTATCCGCGTTTGTCCACCCGCTCTATTTCCAACAATTATGAGATGTCCGACTTCTGGCTGGTAAATGGCGCTTATTTCCGCATCAAGAACCTGACCGTGGGTTATACCCTGAAACAGGAACTGGTAAAGAAAGCAGGTATCCAATCCCTCCGCTTTTATGTGTCGGCCAATGACCTGTTTTCCCTTCATCATTTTCCCAAATACTGGGACCCCGAAGTGGGCACCTCCTCTTATCCTATTGTGACAACGATCATGGCAGGAGCATCGGTGAGGTTTTAATCGGCAATCGGCAGTTATGAATAGTAATAACGCAAAGCTTATAACAATGAAAAAGATATTTTCAATAATAATGATAGCAGCTGGTTTGGGAGCCTGTAATAAACTGGACCTGAATCCGCTTTCTGAGCCGGCAACAGGTAGTTTTTATAAGAACCAGACAGAGCTTGAACTGGCCGTGAACGACTTGTACAGGCTGGATTTTTGGGGCAACGACAATGAACAGTTTTCTGATAATTACTGGCACCGCGGGCAACTGGGCAATGCAGTAACCTTTGGCACCATGAATGCAGAAGATGGTACTGCACAGGCATTGTGGTCTGCCTGTTACAAAGCCATTGCGCGGGTCAATACCTTCCTGGCCAATAAAGACCGGGCAGCGGCCACTACCCCCGCCACAGTGATAACAGCCCTGGAAGCTGAAATGCGGTTGATACGCGCCTACCAGTATGCCAGGCTTATTACCCATTTCGGAGATGTTCCATTTTTAACAACACCGGTTGCGCTGGAACAATCATACGGCATTAAGCGTACCAGCAAGGATGAAATACTCGCTTTCATTTTCACAGAACTTGATTTTGCTACCGCCAACCTGCCACAATCATATGGAGCATCGTCCCTGAAACGCCTTACCAAAGGCGCTGCACTGGCCATCAAAGCGCGCACGGCCCTCTACATGGGCAAATGGAGTGTTGCCAAAGAGGCGTCATTGGCCATCATGCAGTTCACCGGTGCAGGCGCTTATAGTCTCCACCCCAGCTATGCACCTTTGTTTCTAAAAGCCGGTGAAACCAGTCCCGAACTGATCATCAGTATACCCAGGGATGAAGCACAGAAAGTATTTTCCTCCGGCACCAATGTGCAGGACCAGCTGCCGCGCAATACCGGTGGCTTCGGCGCACAGATACCTACCCGTGAGATGGTAGATGCCTATGAATGTACCGATGGTAAACCCATCGACGAATCCCCGCTTTACAATCCATTGAATCCTTTTGCCAACCGCGACCCGCGCCTCACCGCTACCATTGTTGAATTCAATACGCAATGGTTGGGTTACAGTTACCAGCCACATCCCGATACACTCACAGTCTTCAGTTCCAAAGAGAATAAACGCGTTTCCAACCGCGATAGCCGGGCGGTGGCAGCATTTGCCAGCTTTACAGGCTTTCTGTGGAAGAAAGGGGTTGATCAAACCTGGGCCGATAAAGTGGCAGAAGACAATGACGCTGTCATTATTCGCTTTGCAGAGGTATTGCTCACCTATGCAGAAGCGAAGATCGAAGGGAATGATATCGACGCCAGTGTATTGGATGCCATCAACCGCGTAAGGGCCAGGGCTTATGGCGTTTCCCTTGCACAAACAGCCTTATACCCTGCCGTTACAGTTACAGATGCCACAGAACTCAAGAAGATCATTAAAAGAGAAAGAAGGGTGGAATTTGCCAAAGAAGGATTGCGTTATATGGACCTTATCCGCTGGAAGCTGGCCGAAAAAGCACTTACCAGGCCCGTGATCGGCCTGCCCGATCCCGCCATTCAAAACCGTGCTAAATGGCCATTCCCCGGAGTGCCCCCCATTGATGATGACGGCATTCCCGATTATTCGGGCTTTGGCGCCGATGTAAAAATAGTAGCACAACGCAACTTCGATAAAAGCAGGCAATACCTCTGGCCCATACCTGCCATTGAACGAAGAGTAAACCCTTCCCTGGATCAGAATCCGAATTATTAAAGCTACTTACAATTCTAAATGTATTGCTCGCAGCTCGCAGCTCAAAGCTCGCGGCTTGATTTCCAAACTATCATAAAGATTACAAAGTATCCGCTATGAAGATATTATTCCGAAGGCTAATCATACCTGCCCTATGTATCCTGCTTTCCTGCCAGGTGAGCTCCCAACAAGCCGGCACCCGCTACCAGCCATTTGTAGCTGCTCCTGCAAGGCCATTACAAATAAGCGGCGTATATCCGCACCTCGCTGTCTTTAATGAAGGCGGTGGGGTTAAATGCACAGGAGATGGCAGCGAAGGTGGCATTGGCGCCATCACACCCTGGGCCGGCAAACTGTGGATGATCACCTATTCACCGCATTGTCCCAATGGAAGTTCTGATAAACTATACAGTATTGACAATGGCCTCAACCTCTTTGCCCATCCCGAAAGCGTCGGCGGCACACCAGCCAACCGCATGATCCATAAAGAAAGCAACCAATTGATCACCGGTTCTTATTTTATTGATTCCACAGGCGGCATCCGTACGGTACCGCTTACCGTAATGCCCGGTCGTATGACAGCCACCGCCCGGCATTTATCCGACCCCTCGAATAAAGTATATTTCTATGATATGGAAGGCATGCTGTATGAAGTGAATGTACATACCCTCGCCGTCAATAAACTGTTTCACAAACCAGTTCCCGGCTGGCATGGAAAAGGCGGCTATACAGCACAAAAACAATTGATCATTGCCAACAACGGCGAGCACAAGGTTTTCGATATTAAATCAACCGACCTGCAAACAGGGGGAGCACCGGTAAGCAAAGAAGATATGGGTGTGCTGGCTTCCTGGGATGGTAAAACCTGGAAGATCATAGAACGGAAACAGTTTACTGACGTTACCGGTCCCGGTGGTATTTATGGTGCACCGGATGATGCAGCGCCAGCCTGGAGCATTGGCTGGGATAAGCGCTCGGTGATCCTTAAATTACTGGATGGTGGTCAATGGTTCACTTACCGTTTGCCCAAAGCCACACATACCTACGATCATTGGGGAGGCTGGTATACTGAATGGCCCCGCATCCGCGAAATTGGCAACAACAAGATGCTGATGGATATGCATGGCATGTTTTATGATTTCTCGCGCAACTTCAGCTATGCCAATCATGGCGGCCTTGCTCCCATCAGTACACACCTGCGGTACATACCAGATTTCTGCAACTGGAATGGTCAATTGGTATTGGCTACGGATGAAACAACCATACTGGAGAATCCATATGCGGGTCGCTCACAATCAAACTTATGGTTTGGTACAACTTCCGATCTGCAGCAATGGGGAGCACCCTACGCCTGGGGTGGTGTATGGATGAACGATACCGTACAGGCCGGCGCGCCCTCCGATGCCTTTTTGGTCAATGGCTTTGAAAAGAAAGTATTGCACCTGAGCCATGCTGCAGCGGAAGCCGTCACTTTTACCGTTGAGATCGATAGAGCGGGCAATAACCAGTGGCAGCCTTACCATACCATCACAGTTCCTCCACATGGCTATCGTTATTATATTTTTCCGGCCGGCCGCAATGCAGGTTGGGTGAGGATAAAAGCGAACAAGCCATGTGTTGCGTCGGCCTTTTTTCACTTTTCTGCCACGGGTCACGATAAAGCAGCTGCCATGTTCAGTTCATTGGCTGGCATTGACGAAAAAGGGGAAGTACGTGCCAGTCTTATCCGGCCGGCAGCCCATAATAAAAACCTGCAGGTAATTCAAACCGGTAAGGAAAGCAACAAAAAATATGCAGAGGTGGATGCCTCCCTCACCTTCCTCTCTCCTGCACCCGACAGCCTGCAGCGCCTGGAACAGATACTGAAAGTGAAAAGAGATTTTGAAGTAGACGATGCTTCTGTCATCATCCATGATAAAACAGGTACTTTCCGTTTGCCCAAAACATCGGCCCAATACGACCAGCCTTTTGCCGGTGGTTGGCCAAGGGGCGCAAGGGAACTGGAATCAGAACGTTTTATGCTCAACGCACATGGTACATTTTATGAGATAGGACGCGAATCGGGCTTTGCCGCCATCCGTCCTATTACAACGCACAAAAGAAAGATCATGGACTTTTGTACCTGGAGAGGCTTGCTGGTCATCAGTGGCACCAGCGCCCATGCAAAGCCCGATGGACATTATTTCCAGGATGCAGCCCATTCAAACGGCTTGTGGTTTGGCGCTATTGACGACCTGTGGAAATTGGGCAAACCCGTTGGAGAAGGTGGAGTATGGAAAAATACCGCCGCAAAGGCCAATACCCCTTCCCTGCCCTTCCTGATGACAGGGTACGATAAGAAAACGATTACCCTGAAGGCCGACAAAGCGGTAACGATCACATTGGAAGTTGATACAGACCTTACCGGCTGGCATATTTATAAGGAGATCAAAATACCTGCCGACAAAACCATTCAGCATGTTTTTCCGCAAGGCTATAGCGCACATTGGATCAGGGCTACGGTCAACAAAGACTGTATCGCAACCATTTGGTTAAAGTATGAATAAGGCGAGGTTCATTTTTTTTCTTCCTGCACAAGGTTGTCGAACGACCAGCGGCCATTTCCGACAATTAAGAAATAGATCAATAATAACAAAACCACAATGGAAAGGCCTAATTCGGAATAGGGTGTCCATAACCCATCAGATGAATTGACAAAAATTATAGCGCCCAGCAGTATAGGTATCTGCAGGAGGCAAGCGAGCCTTGTGGCCAGGCCTATGGCCAGCAAAAAGCCACCCAGCAAATGCATAAACACAACATAATGACCTACTACCAGTAATAAAAAAGGAGGAGTTGGCAAATTGTTGGCCAACCTATTCAGCTCCGAACTCATGTGCGAAAGAAAATCAATGCCTCTGTAGCAAAGGAAAATGCCTAATGCTACACGTACAATATCGATCCATTTTGGATGATGTGTATTACCCCAATGTTCAATGCGATGTAGGAGATTCATATGGCAATGTTTTACGTGTTGGAGAAAGAACTGTATTAAAGTTACGGATATTTCATAATCCCCGGTCAAAGCATATATCCTGCTCCGGCGCCTGCCGGAGCCCTATTCTTATTTACGAAATATTATCCAATATTCCTGCTATTATTTTCAGCCCACTTGTTTGAATGTTGCAATTTTTACTTTGATTTTTGTAAACAGCTCCCCTATAAATAACTGTACCTTTAGGTTGTTCTTGTCGCCCATCTAAGCAGCAAACACTCATTGCAGCCATTTTTTTGAGATCAAGTTACTCCATCTAAACTGAACACCTTATCCCATTGCTGCCTATGCACAGCAATGACAGCATCATACATACAAAGAAGCACCATGATAAAACTACAAGTCAATAGCAAAAGCTATACTGTTGAAGCCAGCCCTCAAATGCCCTTACTATGGGTTTTGCGTGATATGCTGGGACTTACCGGCACCAAGTTTGGCTGTGGCATGGCGCAATGCGGCGCCTGTACTGTTCACCTCAATGGCGAAGCGGTACGTTCCTGCGTAACACCTGTTGCCAGGGCTGCCAATCAACAGGTCACTACCATTGAAGGACTGTCAACCGACCTCAGTCATCCCCTGCAACGCGCCTGGCTGGAGGAAGATGTATTGCAATGTGGCTATTGTCAGAGTGGACAGCTCATGTCTGCCGCCGTATTGCTGCGCGAAAAGCCCGATCCCACGGATGAAGATATTGACCTGGCGATGAGTGGCAACATCTGCCGTTGTGGTACTTATCCGCGTGTGCGAAAAGCCATCCACCTGGCAGCTAAACTTCAAAAGGAAGGAGGTAAACAATGAAAAACACCAACGATATCAGTCGCCGGAAATTCTTACAAACCACCAGCGTCTTTGCAGGAGGATTATTGATCCCCTTTTTTGTGCCTGCCGGGGTCAAACGCATGGGGCTTTTTAATGCGCCGGCCGATGCCAGCGCCATTGCCTTTGCACCCAACGCTTACCTGGGCATCGCCAAAGACAATACCATACATATTGTATTGGCACACGTGGAAATGGGCCAGGGTGTATGGACTACCCTCCCAATGCTGATAGCAGATGAACTCGATTGCGACTGGAATAAAATTAAAGTGGGACATGCCCCGCCCGGCCAACCTTATCTGCATACCGTCTATGGCCTGCAGATCACCGGCGGTTCTTCTACTACCTGGTCCGAATTCGACCGTTATCGCCAGGCAGGCGCCACTGCACGTACTTTACTGGTAACCGCCGCAGCGCAACGAATGGGCGTTCAACCCGAAGAATGCAGAACGGATGATGGCTTTGTCATTGCTGGCAATAAAAAGCTTAGCTATGGAGAAGTGGCCGAGGCCGCGGCTACACTTCCGCCACCAGCCAACGTGCCATTAAAGCCTCCCAGTGAATGGAAATACATCGGCAAAGGAGCCAGGCGACTGGACACACCCGAAAAGATCAACGGCCAGGCAAAGTTTGGCATGGATATACAATTCCCCGGCTTGCTCACCGCTTTAGTATCGCGTTCGCCGGTGTTTGGCGGTAAAGTTAAATCTGTTGATGCCACTAAAACCAAAACCATTCCCGGTGTAAGACAGGTAGTAACCGTGCCTTCCGGCGTAGCGGTGATCGCCGATCATTTCTGGGCTGCCAAACAGGGACGTGATGCCTTGAAAGTGGAATGGGATATTGACCCGGCATTGGCTATTAACAGTAAAACGCAATGGGAGGATTACCGCAAACTGGCCGGTACCAAAGGAACTACCGCAGCACAGGCAGGGAATGTGGCCGAGGCCATGCCCAAAGCAGCCAGCACCCTTGATGCGGAATACACCTTGCCCTACCTGGCCCATGCACCCATGGAGCCATTGAATTGCAGCGTGAAGATCACGAAAGATAAATGTGAAATATGGACGGGCACGCAAATGCCGGGCAACGATCAGACCGTTGCCGCAAAGATCCTGGGCTTTAAGCCGGAACAGGTGGAAGTGCACACGGTATTTCTGGGCGGTGGCTTTGGACGGCGCGCCAACTTCCCTTCTGATTTTGTATCAGAAGCGGTGGAAGTGGCCAAAGCAAGCGGTAAACCCGTTAAAACAGTATGGACACGCGAAGATGATATCCGCGGCGGTTATTACCGCCCTGCCTTCCTGCATCGCGTACGCGTAGGATTCGGAGCCGATAAACTACCTGTAGCCTGGCAACACAGTATCGTGGGACAATCAATTATGGCAGGTACGCCATTTGAATCAAAAGATGGCATCGACGGCGCTTCTGTTGAAGGCGTTAATGATTCGCCCTACCTCGCATCAGTTCCCAACCATCTTATAGAACTACATTCACCTAAAAACAAGATACCCGTATTGTGGTGGCGCTCTGTGGGCCATACACACACTGCTTTTGTAATGGAAACAATGATCGATGAACTGGCGCATGCAGCCGGGCAGGACCCAGTGGCATACCGGCGGTCATTATTGGGTAAACATCCACGCCACCTGTCGGCATTGAACCTCGTGGCTGAAAAGTCCGGATGGGGAACCCCTTTGCCGGCCGGCCATTTCAGGGGCGTTGCCGTACACGAATCCTTCGGTACTACGGTAGCCCAGGTAGCTGAGATCTCCCTCAACCAGGGCGCGATAAAGATACACCGGGTTACCTGTGCCGTCGAATGTGGACTGGCCGTAAACCCTGGCGGCGTAGTGGCCCAAATGGAGAGCGGTATTATTTTCGGCCTTACAGCCGTACTGTATGGCGAGGTAACCCTCGAAAAAGGCCGCGTGCAGCAACGCAATTTCCATGATTACCGCATGCTGCGGATGCATGAATCACCGGTAATAGAAGTGCACATTGTGCCCAGCACCGAAAAGATGGGAGGCGCCGGTGAGCCGGGTGTACCTCCTGTTGCGCCGGCAGTGGTGAATGCTTTATTTGCCGCTACAGGCAAACGCGTACGAAGCCTGCCGCTTAGACCGGAAGAATTAAGCAAAGCCTGAGTTTATTAACCAGTTAACACATGAACATGAAACAAGCTGATATTCGCAGGATCCCAAAGCCAAAACTATTGATCGTTTATGCAGTATGTATAGCAGCTGCCCTGTCCATAGCAGCCGTGAGCATTCAACCTGTGGAAAATAAGCCAACGAAGCAAAAAGGTCCCGACATTTCTTCGGGAGCAGCCAAGGCATCGGACGACAAGGATAAAAAGCGGGAGGACCTGCTCGCTTCTGCAGCAGCCTTCCAGGCTGTTTATAAAGTATTGATGAGCCCCCGCTGTATGAATTGTCATCCCAAAGGCGAAAGCCCCTTACAGGGCGATGACAGCCACCCACATACCATGGATGTTACACGCGGCCCCGATGGCAAGGGACTCTATGCCCTTAAATGCGCCAACTGTCACCAAACCACCAATACACCTGGATTGAATATGCCGCCGGGCAATCCCACCTGGCACCTGCCACCGGCCGATATGCCCATGGTATTTGAAGGGAAGACGCCGCATGAACTGGCCCTGCAGTTGAAAGACCCCAACAAAAATGGTCATAAAACATTGCAGCAGCTGATCACCCATGTATCGAAAGATGCACTGGTACTGTGGGGATGGAAGCCGGGTGACGGGCGTACCCTGCCTCCGCTGAGCCACGCTGAATTCACCAAACAATTTAAAGAATGGGTAGCTAAAGGTGCAGCAGTACCTGATTAAACTTCCTCCCCTGTTTTTCTTCTTTTTGCAGAGTTATTGGTTCACTGGTCGAAAGGTGCCCGGCTCACGGTATACCTACCAGTAACTTGGCGCTCATAAATCAGTTTTATGAAGCGTACACTAGGAGTATTCATGTTGTTCCTCTTACTCGTAAGCTGTTCTAAAAAAGGGGCTACTGCTCCCGCAGGTGAAGTGGCTATTACAGAACGCGGTGAAGGATATGGCCCCGTTACAGAAAAAATGATCGGCCCGGAGGGTGGCGTCATAATATCGAACGATAAACGTTTCGAAGTGAAAATCCCTGCCGGCGCGCTCACCGCCAATACGACTTTCAATCTGCAGGCGATCAGTAATACCAGTCCGGCAGGCATAGGATTTAATTACCGCCTTAGCCCGGCTATTAAGTTTGCCAGGCCGGTTACCATCACGCTTCAATACGAAGAGGAAACAACAGAAGATTCGGCAGCTATTGATCCCTGTATGGTGAGCCTGGGTTACCAGGATTCGTCGGGTGCCTGGAAAATGAAAACGAACCGCACCGTGAATACCGGCAATAGGACGATCAGTACAGAGGCTTCGCAGGGGGGCGACTGGTGCGCCCTGACGCCCATCAGGTTGGTGCCGGAGGAAAGTTTTATCAAAAAGAACGAACAGGTAAAATTGCAGGTATTGTGGTACATCGCGATGGGTGAGGAAGGTGTATGCGGGCTGTGGAACAGATCCGGTGATCACCACGCTGAACAAGCCGTAACTTTTGGTACCCCGGTCGATCAAAACCTGATCCGTAAATGGGAATTGCTGGCTGCCGGTTATGGAGTGGGCACTTTAACACCCCATGGAGCTATTGCTATCTACAAGGCTTCAGCTTTTGATAATCCCATTATGAACCCGGCCAATATTGCTGTTACACTACAGGGATCTTCCAGGCCCTTGTGGGCAAAGGTGTTTGTAGAACCGGAAGAAACTTATATGATCATTACCATGGCCAACAAAACCTATATCTATACAGCAGTCGAAGCAAAACTTGACCAAAGCGCCAACAACTACGCTATCCGCTGGGAAGAACGGCCTTCCCGCAAAGAGCGCGGTGTATTTACCTGGTCAGGCAAGTCTACCGGCAACCATACCTGGGATAAAAATGATAACCAATTCTTTTTCTTCCCGGAGGATTTTCCCAATGATGCCTTTCTCCATAGTTTTGTGGGCGAACCGGGCATTGACCCCTGTGATGGATATATAAAGATCGATGAGTTTGGCGCCATGGGCCATTTTGCCACAGGCACTTTTTTAGTCGTCGATGCGGCGCACCGTGATCCGGACCGCGGTTTCCAGGGTTCTATGACCATTCGCGGACGATTTAAGGCAAGGAGAGTGGAATAATAAGCAGGAAGATTTTACGGTTCTTTACCCGTTGCAGGCTTATCTTTATCGCCACACATATCAAGCACATATGAAACCCTCCTTTTTTGTCCTGCTGATCACCCTGATTGCCTGCGCTGGTTGTAAAACAACCAAAACAAGTACCGACGGCGCTAAATGGATATCCCTCTTCAATGGTAAAGACCTCAACGATTGGTTTGTGAAGATCCAGCACCATGAGGTAGGTGACAATTTTGGCAATACTTTCCGGATAGAGGACAGCATGATCCGCGTAAAGTATGACCAGTATGGTGATTTCAATGACCAGTTTGGCCACCTCTATTATAAAGTACCTTTTTCTTATTACCACCTCAAAATGGAATACCGTTTTGTAGGAGAACTGCAAAAGGGCGCGCCCGATTATACCCTGCGCAACAGTGGTGTCATGTACCATTCACAGGACCCGCGCACCATGCCCAAAGAACAGGACTGGCCCATCTCCATCGAAATGCAATTCCTGGGTGGACTGGGCGATGGCAAACCAAGAAGCACGGGCAATATGTGTTCACCCGGCACGCATATCGTGTACCAGGGCAAACTGGATACCCGCCATTGCATCAATTCTACTTCCAAAACCTATGATGGCGATCAGTGGGTGCGTGCCGAACTGATCGTACTGGGCGATTCCCTCATCACCCATATTATTAATGGCGATACCGTCATGCAATATTCCAAACCACAGATAGGCGGCCCTGTAGTCAATCGTTATGATCCGGCCATTAAGCAGGATGGTAAAATACTGAACAGCGGCTTTATAGCCCTGCAAAGTGAAGGACAACCGGTAGACTTCAGGAGAATTCAACTATTGGACCTTTCTGCAGCCAATAAGAAATAGCGCCCGCCTCACCGGGCAGGCTATTGGGGTACATAAGTAAGCACGGTCACTCCACAATCAAATGGCTGCGTATTCACCAGGTGCAGGTTCAATTTCAAGGCTGGGTCTTTAAAGATAGACAAGCCGCTGCCGAGGGCTACCGGATTCACGAATAAATGATACTCATCGATCAATCCCGCTTCCACCAGCGAGGATACGAAACTGGCCCCGCCATATACGATCAGGTCCTTCCCGGGCTGCTTCTTCAATGCATTGACCTCCGTTGCCAGGTCGCCCTTGGCCAGCCTGGTGTTTTCCCATACCGACTGGCTCAGTGTTTTGGTAAATACGACCTTGGGCGCTGCCGTAATGGCTTTTGCAAAGGGATATTGCGGGCTGGCAGGGTTTTCTGCCACCCTGGCCCAATGATTGATAAATCCTTCCTCCGCCATTTTCCTGCTCAGTAAAACGGTATCCACCGTTTCGTGAAGCTGAATGAAATGCTTCCTCAACGCCTCATCCCAGGTCCATTCGGGACCCCAGTTCCATACCAGCCAATCTGTTCTTTGCTTGTCATCGCCAATAAAACCATCCACCGAGGTTTGAATCTGTAGTTTCAATTTTTTCATGGCCAATCTATGTTTATTGTTATCACCAAAAATACCGGTAAGCCTGTGCTGCGGAGGGGTGTTAACACGACTTTACACAGGGTCATTTGCGTCATAGGCTTCCCTCCGTCAGACTTTTAAAAAGAAATAACTTTCAGAATATTTTGAAAGTTTAATACTGTCTACTATCTTTGTCCTGTCAACGTTCTTATACCAAACACCTAAATACTCCTGGTATGAACACCATCGCTTACATCCTCTACCTGATCATTACTTATATCATTACTGTACGGGTGGGCTTTGTTTTTTACCGCAATGGACGGGTGTTTATCCTGGAACTGTTGCACCAGGATACTCAACTTACAGATTTTATTAACCGCATATTACTCACAGGCTATTACCTGCTCAACCTGGGCTATGCCGCCCTGATGTTGCGCAGCTGGGATACCATCCATACCTGGACGGCCTTATTGCTCAGTATAGTGACCATGACGGGAAAGATCATGATCACACTGGCGGTGATCCATTTCTGCAATATGGCGGTCATTTATTTTATCGGAAAAAGGAATAACCATTTTGTTAACTCCAAAATATAGTTATATGAACACCTCCTACAATTTCATGGCTTATCTTATCTACCTGCCCGTAGTCATTGTCCTTACCTGGTATGTAGCCCATACCCTGTTCAAAAACAGTAAAGTATTTATGCTGGATATCTTCAATGGCAAGGCAGAGATTGCAGTAGCTACCAATAAATTGTTTGAAACCGGTTTCTACCTGCTCAACCTGGGCTTTGCCTTTTGGGTAATGGAAATTACCAACGATATCCTGGCTACCCGCAGTATGCTGGAGATACTCAGCGCCAAGATAGGCGGCTATTGCATCTACCTTGGCATCAGCCTGTTCTTCAACCTCTACCTCTTCTTCCGGGGCCGCAGGATCTCGAAAGAAAAGTCAAGGCTAGTGCCACAGGTACCTATCCCTAACGCATAACCCTCCACTAAGTAATTACCTGTATGCAGGATCCGGCATTATGTATTCAGAATGTCGGATCCTGTATTTTTCTATATTCTGTATTCTGTATTCTCTCCAATTTGATCCACATCAAAAAACACGCAATACCTGGCAATAAACGGCAATTAATACACGCGCTTGATAATAGTTAATTGCTCCTTTCGTTTGTATATAAGCGAAACCACCAGGAGCAACAGGTTTCGCCCACCTAATATCCTTAACCTTTTATCCTATGAAAAAGTATTACCTGTACAATGGCAGCCGCCAATACGGGCCTTTTAGTTATGCCGAGCTCAAACACCAGCACCTCCTCCGCAATACACCTGTCTGGTACGAAGGATTAAATGAATGGGTACCCGCTGGTTCAGTAGAAGAATTACAAGCCATTGTGCCGGCCGCCGCTCCCCCACCCTTTGTAGTGTCCAATTCCGATAACAATACCCCGGCCAAACCTTTTCCGGCCCTGGCATCCTCCCGCATCAATACCCGGTTCCGCAACAGGGTACTGTTCATAGCCTGCCTTATCGTTTGTCTGCTGGCGGTACTAACCGTCGTTGCTATCGGCGGCTGGTAGGGCTTTTTGACCTCATTTTGGTGGTTGTCAGCAAATTACTTATTTTCACATTGCCTTATGTGTAAAATAAGTTATGATAATTCCGGGAAGGTTTCTATATTAGTGGCCTTAATATCCTTTCCCTTATCCTAGCTCACCAAGAATCCATTCTCCCTCTGCTGAACCGTATCTCCAACCACCAAAAATCAAGCTATGCTTAAACTCTACTCAAGCGTAAAGAAGAGTGCTATTCTCTTGTTTATTAGTTTTTCTACTTTGTCAGCTTTCGCAGCCACTTTTACCGTTACCAATACCAACAGCAGTGGCGCAGGGTCTTTGGCACAAGCCATTACGGATGCCAATAACAATGCAGGATTTGATGTGATCGCATTTAACATACCCGGCTCACCGGCTACTATTACCCTTACAGCGGCTTTACCTACCATTCTGGAAACTGTTTTTATCAACGGCTATTCACAGCCGGGCTCCGTAGTCGGACCTATTGCCACCCGTGTAATAATGGTCAATATCAATGCCGCCAGCTCAGGCAGCAATGCTTTTACCGTGGAATCAGACAATGTATCGATTGCCGGTCTGGCCATTTATAACGCACCAGGCTATGGCATCAAAGCCAATGCGATCCCCTCCGGTGTAGATAACCTGCATATCTGGGGCAACAACATTGGCACCAACAATACCGGCCTCGCCACAGGCTTAGGCAATATAGCCGGCGGTATTGATATCAACAATGGAAGCAGTTTTACGCCATCCAATAACATTATAGTAGGTACCAATGGCGATGGCTCCAATGATGCCAATGAAGGCAACCTGATCACCAGCAGCGCAAGCCCCACCACCAATAATGGCGACGGCGTATTGTTCTGGCGTTGTACCAACAGCGTCGTGGCCGGTAATATTATCGGGTTGGATAAGAATGGTACCGGCACCGGTTTTGGTCATTCCAGGGACGGGGTCATTATTACCGTTTCTTCCAATAATAATACCATTGGCACCAATGGCAATGGCACCAGCGATGCCCTGGAAAAAAATATTATAGGCGCCAATACCGGCCGTGGTATACTGGTGGGGGCCAATTCCAATGGCAATGTAATTGCCGGAAATTCAATCGGCATTGACGGCACCAACGGACCAGCTGGAAATGGCACACAAGGTATCGAGATCCTCAACAGCTCCAACAACCGCATAGGTACCGATGGAACCGGCGCCACCGGACTGGAAGCCAATGCCATTGGAGCCAATGGACAAGCTGGTATCCGGATCAACAGCGCCGACTTTTTTGGATTTAACTTCAACTCCGATGGTAATACCATTGCGGGCAATTTTATCGGGGTCTTCGGAAATGGCGGCAATGGCATTGAATTTTTAGCTTCCCAAACGCCTTTTACCGTCAACAACAATATCATTGGCTCCAATCGTGATGGTGTAGGTGATGCCGACGAAGGAAATACCCTTATCAACAATACATTGAACGGCATATGGGTTTCCACGCCAGCTGGTGGCACAGCCATTACCGGCAATAAGTTTTCGGGCAACCTTATTTATGACAATGGCCTGCTGGGTATTGACCTGCAGGGAGGCACAGAATTCAGCGGCGTAACCGTCAATGACGATGGAGATGGAGATGCCGGCGCCAATGACCTGCTCAACGCACCGGTGATCACTTCCGTCCAAATAGAAAGTGGCGACCTGGTGCTGAACGGATTCAGCCGCCCGGGCTCAGTATTAGAGTTCTACATTCCCGATGCAGCCCCTACCCCCAATCCACTGCCCGGTGGTTTTACCAAAAGCTTTGGCCAGGGTGAAACCTATGTGGTACGTGCACAGGAAGGCGCTACCCTCGATGGTATTGCAGATACCGATGCCACCACAGGTACTTATAGTCCCACCGATGAAGGCACCAACGCAGGCGGCACTCGTACTGAGAATAAATTCAGCTTCCGTATCGCACTCACCGCTTTACCGGTAGCCATTACAGCTGGCACCCGCTTAACAGCCATTGCCTACCTCAACGCAACAGGCGCCGGCAGCACTTCCGAATTTGGAGGCGTTTCCGTAGCAGCCAACCTGCCCGTTCATTTTACCTCCTTCAACGGACGCGTAAAAGAAGGCAAATCATTCCTTACCTGGACCACTGCCGAAGAACAGAACAACAGCTATTTTGAAGTACAGAAAAGCACCAACGGCAGCACCTATACCAGCATTGGAAAAGTAAGCCCTAAAGGCGGACTGAATAACCAATATGAATTCACCGACGGATCAACATTGGCCCCGGTTAATTACTATCGCCTGAAGCAGGTAGACCTCGACGGCAGGTTTATGTACAGCAAAGTATTGACCCTCAGAAGCAACCTCGAGAAGTTCTCCGTGAAAGCGGGTCCTAATCCATTTGCGGGCAATATCAGCGTCTTCTACCAGCTGGAAAAAGACGAAGCGCTCCAGATACGTTTGTACGACCAGGGTGGCCGTACCGTGAAGCAATACACTACACGTGGCGGAGCAGGTGTCAACACCTACAATATCACCGACTTGAACAACCTGCCCAAGGGCAATTATACCCTCGAGCTGACCGGCGAAACCGTGAAGCACAGGCAACAGGTGGTAAAACAATAAGATTTAACACTTATTAATATACTATAAAGGCTCCCAATACGGGAGCCTTTTGTATATTGGGATGGTAACCCCTTAACTAAAACCAATATGAATCCCACTACCAAACTAGTTTGCCTGGCAATTGTCATTGCCACCCTTTCCAGTTGCGCCTCCATCGTTAGTAAAAGTAATTGGCCCGTCACCTTTCATTCCAATCCTGCAGGCGCCATTATTTCCATTACCAATAAAAAAGGCATAGAAGTGTATTCCGGTAAAACGCCAGCTACCATGAAATTGAAATCAGGCTCCGGCTTCTTTGGTAAAGAATCCTATACGGTCGTTCTCAACCTGGATGGATATGAAGCCAAAACCCTCAAGCTCGATTGCAAGCTGAACGGATGGTATTTTGGCAACATCTTATTTGGAGGACTGATCGGCCTGCTCATTGTAGATCCCGCTACAGGCGCCATGTATAAGCTGAATACAGACTTTATTGAAGAAACATTGAGTAAGGGCCCCGGCGCTACCACCCAGGCTACCGACCCCCAGCGTTCCCTCAAAATATTGAATATCGACGACGTGCCAGCCCATTTGGCAAAGCACTTAGTAAAGTTGTAAGTTGATTGGCTATTGAAAAATACTAAAGGCTGCCTGAACGAATGTGCTGGCAGCCTTTTACTATATCAGCGACTTATTGCCGATTCAGGATTTTATTATTCCGTCAATACGTTTCATCAACTCCATACAGGCTCGGCCATTGTGATAAGGACATTTCCAAAGGCCGGCCTTATCTTCCCATGACATGATCGTCTTGTCGGTGCCGGAGGCTTCATTGAGTACCCCCCAGCGCCATTCACCAAATTCCGTATCGATCATATTTTCCCGGATGAATGCCCAGTTATTGAGGGTATGCTGCAGGAAACTGTTGTCATTACTCATTTGCCAGGCATGGAAGAAACCCACCAGCGCTTCCGCCTGCGGCCACCAATGTTTTTCTTTTACCCAAAGGCTGGTCGCACTGTCCTGTTCGTACCACATGCCCCCATCAAAGTCCAATCCCCGGGCAGCTGCATAAGCCATTTGGAGGGCCACCTTCTTTACCCGGATAGCAAGCTCGCCATCCGTAACTACATTAGCTGCTTCCACCAGCAGCCATGAGGCTTCAATATCATGCCCAAAAGACACAATGGTACTCCTGGTATGCCAGTGCTCATCAAAGAACAATACCTGGTGGTGGGTAATGGGATGAATGATATGGTCCAGGAAATTATTGATGAGGCGGGTAATTTGTTTGCGCAACCCATCATCGGGCCAGATGGTATAGAGATTGGTGTAGGCTTCCAGCACATGCAGGTGCGTGTTCATGGATTTTTGCTCCATGGCATCTTTGGCGCTTAAGCGCGGGTCCTTCACCGCTTGCCACTCCCGGTCAAAAGCTTCCAGGTACCCTTCCCGTTCCTTATCATAACTATATCGCTCTATCAGCATATACAATTCGATCGCCCGGTCTTTGGCCAATTCCTGGCGGGATGCTTTATAATATTCGCAGAATGCATACAAGGTAAAGGCCTGCGCATACACCTGCTTTTTGGTATCAAAGGGATGGCCCGCATGGTCTACCGTCCAGAAAACACCGCCCATTTCGTCGTCGGCAAAATGGGTCACAATGTATTCATAGGCCCTCGTGGCCATGGCAAGGTAAGGTTGCTGGTGCGTAAGGTTCCAGGCTGCGGAAAACGCCCATAAAATACGGCTGTTCAGCACACTGCCCTTGGGGGCCAGTATATCAATGGTATTGTGGTGATCAATACTGCCATAAAAACCGCCATATTGCTCGTCCTGGGCATGGTCTACCCACCAGGACAGAATGGAACGGAATTCTTGCTCGATCTCACGGCGGAATCCTACTAACTGGTGACGTACAGGCTCGTCCTGTATAACAGGGGTTGTCATGCGTAAATATAAGTAATGAAATATTAAACCCATAAGTACAACTACGGTGTTGGAACCCGTGGTGACGGAATTTGATTTACATCAGTTCAAAACGCCCTGCGCCCTGTGGCCGGAGAAAAAAAGTATTGATTATCAACTATTCGCATTATTTCGCTTTCGGACCAGATCGCTCCTTTTCCAGTGTTACACCATCACTTTGCTGGTCCAGGTAGGATTGATTGCCTTCAATGATATGTACCAGGGTTTCGGCGGAACTGGCCGACCGGAGCCCATCGGGTGGCGTATGCATGACGTAATCTGTAAGCTGTTCAATTGTAGAGGTAGCCACAGGCAGGCGGGTATCGGAAGAAGCATAATAAATGAACACCTTACCATCTTCATCGGCGATCCAGCTATTGCAAAACAGGACATTTGAAACATCGCCCACCCATGCGCCAAATGAACCAGCCTGCTGCCGTTTTGAGCGGTTCGGGCCCCAGGCCGTCCTTGGCTTCATATACCGTATGATACAGCTTTTTCCCGATCACGATCGACCCAAAACTATACCCACACCTGATACAGTACTTTTTTGACCAATACTGGTATTTTTTAGCACCAAACTTCCTTGCAACAAATTATTAAAACAAGTAAAACAGGCTACCACTCTGAATTGCATTAAATATTTTATCAAAACAGGTTATTGATACTTTATTTACAATTCTTTGTATATTTTTGACACAACACAAGCACATATCCTCCCAATTATGAACAAGGTGGTAAAGAATGATATCCTCAGGGAGATCACTCCTCTTACGCAAAGCGATTGTTTTACCCTGTTTTCCAGGGTCAAGACGGAGTTCGACTTTCCCCTGCATTACCATGAGGAATTTGAGCTCAACTTTATCCAGCATGCTAAAAATGCGCAGCGGGTGATTGGCGATCACATAGAGGAGATTGACGATATTGAGCTGGTGCTGGTGGGTCCCAACCTGCAGCATGCCTGGTTTACCCATAAGTGTCAGGGAAAGCAGATCAGCGAGATCACCATACAATTTCACAAAGACCTGTTTGATGATAAACTACTTCGCCGCAACCAGCTGAATTTTATCCGTACCATGTTTGAGAAATCGGTACGTGGTATTTTATTCTCGCGGGAAACAGCGCAGCAGGTAGCGCCCCGCATTATTGAACTCAACCGCAAGCATGGCTTTGATTCTGTGCTGGAACTGATGTCGATCCTGCATGACCTGTCCACTTCCCGCAATATGCGCACCCTCTCCGACTCGTCATTCAATACGTCTGAACCCTTCAGCTACCACAGCCGGCGTATTGAAAAGACCTTTGAGTACATGAACCAGAATTTCGATAAGCCCGTTACCCTGGGCGAAGTAGCCAAACTGGCCAACATGTCGGAAGTAGCTTTCAGCCGCTTTTTCAAACAGCGCACCGGCACCACCTTTATTGACAGTTTAACAGCAATAAGACTGGGCCATGCTTCCCGCATGCTGATCGATACCACCCAATCCGTAGCCGAGATCGCTTATCATTGCGGGTTCAACAATATCTCCAACTTCAACCGTATTTTCAGGAAAAAGAAGGGCTGTACGCCCAGGGATTTCAGGGAAAGCTTTTCGGGGAGACGGATATTTATTTAAGTACTATTGCCCTTCTTCCTTTCTATTCAAGAATTCTGCAGCATCCATCTTCATCCTGGTCACTTCAGCTGAAGGGATCTTAACCGGCATGGCGAGAATTGTTGCCGCCATTTGCTTTGCCTGCACTGAATCATTAAATTTTCTGTACACGCTGAACATAGCATACTTAGGATGAAACCTGGAAGGAATATACTGCGACAGGAAATGATAGTTTTCTATTGCCCCTTCTACCTTATTCAATTGTTCGCAGGCAAGCGCCGTATTATTATATCCCCGGTAAGAAATAAAATGTTTTTTACTATCCTCCAGCAATTGAAATGCTTTTGCGTAATTCGAAGACTCTTCCAAAACCACTTCCCCGAATTCAGCCAGGAATTTTCCATCCCCTCCTAGCGTTGGCAACAACTTTTCATAGCTGCGGATCCTATTATCCGGAGTAAGTCCATAGGCAGACCGGATCTCATGCCATTGTTTGACCGCAATAACTTTGCTGCATACTAAACAAAAGACAGCAAGAACAATCAATAAAGAGCCTCCATACAGCAATTTTGTCGTCGCGTGACCGGGAAGTTTCCATCCGGCTTTATCGCTCACAACAAACACGTTAACAAAGCATATAAAGAATAAATAAATTACGGGAGATACATGAAATGGATAAGCAGTAAGTCCCCCTGCCAGCAACATTGCCATAGTTAGTTTTAATACAGAAAGAAAAATGGGGTGCTTTGTCGACTTTGCCTTAAATAACCAGATTACGCTTGTCGTGAAAATAGCAAAACCAACAATGCCGGTTTCCTTAAAAAACTGGAGATACTCGTTAAAAATGATATAGCTCTCCCCGGCACTTAAATAAAAGTCAAGCGGAGGGTCACTATTGACATTGAAGTAATGCGCCTGCCACTGCGGATAATACCAGGTAAAGCGCCCTAATCCGGTGCCAAACCAAAAATGATCGTACCAATGCCCTCTAACTACATCCAACATCAGCACACGCCCCATGGCCGACATCAATTTGAGCTGTATTAGATATGTTCCAAAAACCAAAGCAGCTACAGCAACCACTATGATCATCAGTACCACTAATACCTTATTCCGGAAAACGCTTACTATTTCCCGCAATACCTTTTTCAGGCTGGATATTATTATATACAAAAGCCCGGCGGCAGTCATTAACAAGGGCGTACGAGCCTGGTTCTTAACTATAATTAAAAAAGTAATGATCACAAATACGCTGTACAACACAATGCTCCAAAGGCCTTTCCTTTCTTTAAAAACAACATGACGAATGAAATACCATAAAACAGGCAGGTGTATGACCAGATAGAGAGCATAGGCACCGGAATTTTTTAAAGTGCCTGAAATACTACTTTTCCCTGGCAGGCTAAAGCCATTTGCATATTCAACAATTCCGGCATACAGCTCCAGGAAATAAAAAACCAAGATTACCAGCCAAAGCTGCTGCATAAGCCTAAAAGAAAGATCAGCAAAGATTATTGACATTAAAGCAAGAGCAACAACTACTGTAAAGTGCTCATTGGAGGTAGTATAAAATACGGTAAAAGGGAATACCAACAGCAAGGCTGAAAACAGCCATTTAATAACGCCATTTACATCAATAGAAGTTTTTTTTATCATGGCAATCAGCAACCACAACGCATACACCAATAATGAATACACCAGTATATAATATTGATTGTTGATTTCCTGCTCATAGTTAAAGGAAAACGGATATTCCATAAGCAGGTAATAATACAACACACCAAACATAACGATCAAGGCATGCCCTATGGATATCCGGGACACCACCTTACCAATTTTATTGTTTATCATTTTGCAGTAAGAGATTATTGCGCTTCTTGAAAAAAAGGATTTATTTCGAGCCAAACCTCCTGGGGAACCACGCAACCGTAACCATAAAATACTGGCTTAATACATTAGTTTTTCCGATCGTAAGGCTGTTGTTCATCCCATAATTAATAACACTGGTATTCTGACGTAATAAATCCAGTGCAGCAGCTTTTATTTCCACATTATCATTTTTTAAAAATCGATAAGTAGCCATTGCATTCCAGATGGTATAGTTAATGGAGGGCGCCCCGTCAGACTCGGTTAGGTTATAAGATATATTACTGGAAAGCGATAGCCTCCTGGAACATTTTACACTTGTACTTAAATTGGAGGACACGGAAGTACTTTTAAATGAGCTATTGAACCCTGTTTGTTCTGCCGTGTACGCCGAGAGTCCCTGTTGCATATCTACTATTACCTTGTCACTAAAAGCATACTGGATACCCAGCCCCCCCGACACATTAAAGTTCTTAGACAAATAATACATGCTATTCGCGTATCCCGGGATGCGGGAGAAGCCACTCTGAGAATTGATAGTTAGCTGTACCTGGTGATCCTTAGCCAGCTTAAAAGCCTTCTTTATAGTGCCTCCCAGATTTACATATTTTTGTATTCCTCCGTTAATAGCATAATAAATACTTCTGCCAACATTGTCATATAGACTACTATCAATTATTTTGTCCGCAATGCTGCCGGCCGAAAGGAAAAAAACATAATTAAATGGATTTCTCGCTTTCAGGCTGTTGTGCTGCACTTCCATAGCAATCTCCTGCTGATATTCTTCTCCAAGACGGGAGTTACCCATCCGGATCGAATATAGATCAGCACTGTCAACCAAAGGTGCGATCTGGTCTATCAATGGATAATTAACATAACTGTGGTAGCTCAGGGCATATAAGGTCTGGAATTCGCCAAGCTGCTTATTGCTGTATCTAATACTGCCATAGGGTACCAGATTGGCATAGTTTCGGTTAAAATTCCGGATGCTTTTGCCAGAAACATTCTGCTGATTAAAAAACTCCTCCCGCAGACTGGCCTCAATAACGACAAGTTTATCATACCGGTTAGTCAGTGATTTACTAAACGTTTTTGACAGGTTTAATGCAGGCGCTTCTTTTACGGAAATACGTTTCCCGTCATTGGTGAGATGAGTATTGAAAGTATAAAACCCCTTTGTGGTGTCAAAATCATAGACCTTGTTGTTTTCCCGGAAGTGCCCAATTGATAAACTATTTTCGAGTTCTATTGAAATACCTCCCAGCAGCCTTTCTCCGGAAAACATTTTTTGCACATCACCGGCCTTTACCTTAATGTGTTGTCCCAGTTCCGTAAGTCGATTATCATACTTCCTGTCAAAAGACCGGTTCTGAAGCGGATCCAACCAGGACCGGAATAAATTCATCCTTACCCGTTCATTATCTTTGTCCTTGATATTT
Organism: uncultured Paraflavitalea sp.; assembly: GCA_966211765.1. GTDB lineage: Bacteria > Bacteroidota > Bacteroidia > Chitinophagales > Chitinophagaceae > Paraflavitalea. The sequence continues at coordinate 16,558 of CBIHOV010000015.1, read as the reverse complement.
AACCTATAACTCACTTCCATTTTCGGGGGCACAATGCCCTTCCTATCCGGTTTTTTGTGATAAATAAATCCGCCTTCAATACTTATGTTTTTTAACCTTTCGACCGTTTTATCCGCATCATCCAATGTACTCAACAAAAGCTTGTTCTGATTCATCAAACTCCGCTGGCCTGCTGTACTGTAATTATTGCTGCTCATATGCACGGTAGGGGAAATAAAAAACGACCTCCTGTCCCCAATCCATTCATATTTGGAATTAAACTGATGGTCAGTTCCTAAAATATTCGACGTGCTTTTGTCATTTTGAACTATACCGCTGTCGCCACCCAGCAAAATAGTCGTTTGGCTGTTTTTAGAAATATCCCCATCCACCCGGCTTACAAAGTAGTCACCCAAAAGCAGGTTTTTATTATCACTGGTACTGTTACCTATAAAATCATGCTGGAATACCAGACCTCCTGCTCCGTAGTAATTGGATCCCTCTTTACGAAAATCAGGCTGGTATTCTACATTGGCGCCGATACCTTTATAGGAAGAATTTACAATCAGCATGGATGCATTATTGGCCATCTTATTAATATTATTGCCAGCAGCAACAACACTAAATTGTGTTTTGGGAGAGAATATATTTACTACAGCATCTGCTTCAATGTGGCCGGCAGTTCCATAGCCTGCGCCCACCTTGCCAAACAAACCATGCTTTTTATTTTTTTTAAGCTTGATATTAATATCTGTGATAGAATCAAGTATATTCTGCCCATTTTTTTCCTGGTATACCTGTATCTTATCTACAGCGTCTTTCGGGATGTTTTGTGTTGCAATCCTGCTGTCTCCACCGAAAAAAGGTTTTCCTTCTACAAAAACATTATTTACCTTTTTTCCGTTAACTGTAATGGTACCATCACCCCAAACTGTGATCCCAGGCAATCTTCTTAATACATCTTCTACAACAGCATTACTATCCAACTTAAAAGCTTCCACATTGAACTCCAAAGTATCGCCTTTCATTTGCACCGGAGGCCTCCGGGCAGTTACAACAACTTCATCCAGATCCTGCCTCCTTTTCTCCAGGCTCAACTTCCCAAGATCTATTTGCCGGCTTTCTGCAGGAATTATAAATACACCGCTATAATTTCTGTAACCCACATAACTTACAACAATGTTTAATCGCATACCAACTGGCAATACCGGAAATCTAAACTCACCCAGATTGTTGGACAGGCTATAACCGAGAAGGCTGGAGTCCGCATTATTATAAATAGATATCGTTGCAGATCGAAGCACGTAATTATGAACAGAATCCACCACAATACCGGTCATAGCGCCTGTATTCACAGTGCTTTTCTCCTGAGCGGTCACAGTCAATGAAAAAGCGACCGCCGCAAATGCCAGAATTGTACGCAGAAAATAACGCCCTCTTCTCATGCACGATATTTTAATAATTCTCCCGGGGTCTAAGCCTTATTATAACTGGATTACTATCCTTGTCTTCTTTCAGAAAATAGTTTTTCAATACCTGGTTATATTTAACATTTTTGCTCCTGGTCAACGCTCTGGCCCGAAACATTTGCAGGGATGAATGGGCCGTATATACATATTTCCCATCGCAGGTATAAAAATTATCGTTAGCAAATTCAGTACTGGTAAAGTCAATATCACCAAGCGGTAGGAAATAATTGGACGAATCAGGTGAGATATGTGCTATGGACAACAGGCTACCCGATTTCATATTATAAACTAAAGCGCAATTATCGGTAAGCCCCGGATCCAGCGTACCTATTTTAAAGAAAAGGCTGTTTCCAAGTCTATAAACGTAGGAAAGGTCGAAAATCACCTTTTTATTGGCATTTATATACCTCATCCTTTTCCCGGCTAGCGCACTATCGGTTATAAATCCTGCCGGCAGCGACAGGGATAAAGGGAAAACCAGGCTATACTGCCTGGTAACGGAAGCTGGAGTAACCGCATAAACATTATATTCATAAGGACGCCAGTAAAAAACCAGGTTCGAATTACCCGTCTCATAGAATGGCGAATGATCCGGATAACTAATATCACTACTTTGAAGTACAGCAGACCGCTTATTAAAAGGAAACTCCTGCCGATAGATTTTATTACGGGTTACATATTTTAGCTCATAATCAATGGTATCTGGCTGTAGTTGAAGTACGTTATAATCACTGTACACAGCACTGTCCCTGGAAAAAAACCAAAAATGAACGGCTCCGGACTGGGTCGTTTCTTCCCGCACCTTCTTCCCATCAAAATTATAATAAGCAATTTTGTACAAGTCGGTTTTAAAAGCAATCTCTTTCATTGATCTGTTGACAGCAAACACAGATTCAACTTTTCTTATTCTATTATGAAATTTGCCAGTATGGTCAAAGATCAAAATGCTGGTTGTATTCCTGTCCCTAATAATGAAATAGCTGTCTGTTATCACCAGTTGATCAATCTTTCCAAACAAGCTCCGCTTGTTCGTTTCAAGTGGTATATATTGCACTTCTTCAAACACCTGCGAAATGGCGCCTCCCGTAGCTTCATATGGATTAACATGCAAAACCACAGTTGAGTCCTGACCAATGCTCCTCTTTTCAAAAAAGAAGCAACACACAATTAGATAAACAAACAATTTCATAGCAGTATGGTTAATTTAGGAATTGGGCAAATCCTTCAACTCAGTGATTATTAATTGTCTCATTACACCAGGCATCAGACAATTCGGGCATTTCTTTGGAGGGTATAAAAAGATGGCCAGGTATCCCCAACTCATTCACTTCAAAAAAATAGGGAATATTCATTAACTCAACCGGCAAAGCCGACATCTCTTCAAATGGAATAAAATAAGGCTTAACGCCAAAATCATGTGTTTCAAAGAATATCTTAAACGCTTTAAAAGAGTCAAATGATGCCAGCACTATCAGACGCTCTTTGCCTAATGCTTCGGACAGCTTATTTAAATAAGCCTGTTGGGATTTTACACACTCAATACATTGCAAACCGGAAATCCTGTAAACAATAGTCCTATGGATGCCAATTACCTTCTTCAAAGATTGCTTAACACCCATGCTATCTGTTACAATTATACTTGTTTGCAGAGGCAGCGCACCATATTTACTATGCAATAAAAGCTGATTGGTCAGCAACTCGTTCCTGACTGACAGCGAACCCGATACTGGCTGGCCGCCGGCGCTTTTTGCATTATCAGTTCTCCCTGAAACGATCAGGTAACCGGCGATGACTAAAAAAGCAACAGCCAATACCGACAAAAGCAATACCCTGTTAGATTTCTGCATTGAGATACGAATTAGAGGCGATTAAAATGGTTTTATTGTATAGATAATAAGGACCGGATTATCATCTGCTTTGGTAGTATTCATTATTTGCTGCAAATTCTTTTCCCTTATAGGAGGCTTCATACGCAACTCTTTTCGTGATTTCGTAAACACCTGCTCACTTTTTACGAAAAGATCCGGCATCATAAGGCTAATAAATTGATTATTCACTGTAGCAACAGGATAGGTGAAATATTCAACATAGGAAGTATCTGTAACAGCCCGGTTTGCTATTGTATTGCCACCCATGATCTTTCCTGTCTTCCTGGAATAAAACACACCAAGCATTCCGCTTTTTTTGGATACTCCTACATAATCATAGGCATTTGTTGACAATACCAGACCATCAAAGAAATAATTATTGGCCGAAAGCAGCTTTACCACCTCCCGGCTGTTTGATGAAGGTAAAACTTGACGATTCATTGTATTCTTACTGGCAAAATTGAACTTAAATGCAGGAAATACAGATGCCGTATCGGATGATATCTCATATATATAATCGGAGAACTTCCTGCTATAGTAGTTTTTACCATTTTCAGACGCAACATTGTAATTGTAATCAAAATCATCCTGAAACTCTTTTTTATCGGGAAACATCTTGTATTTGATATTCCACTCCAGGTCACTAACAATCAGCTCATATGCATTAAGACTGTTGGTTTGTGTATAAAAAGGCCTATAGATCAGGAATAGAGAGTCGCCCATATAGGAAAATCTTCTGAAATAAAATTGATCTGCTTTGTACCTGCGTATAAACTCTCCACTTTCCTTATAACACCCAATCGCCATAGTTTTATCATCATATAAATAAACAGTGTTATTGTCATAGTTATAAGCAATATCTCTTACCATCCGGGGAAAGCTGTTGGATTCGCTTAAGCTTAATTTCTTTTTTAATTGACCAACACTATCAAAAAAGAAAACTGCATTTGAAACAAAATAATCAGCAATCACAAACCCATTTCTGGTAGCAATTACTTTATCAACCTTACCAATCAAACAATCTTTTCGGGATTCCAGCTTCACGTATCTGACATCCGTAAGGTTCTTATTATAGTCAAAACTCATTGTATCCAGGTGCTCAGGAATATTTATTTCTTTAACAGGTTCCCGGCCTGCCGGCTTAGGTATTAACTCAGCTATACCTGATCCTTGCTCATTAAAAGTGCAGGAATACATCAACACAATAGGCAACCACAGCAACAAGCTGCATTTTGTTTTTCTATTATTCATTATAAGTAAAAGATAATTTGACGGCTTTAAAAAAGGCTGATCACAAAACGGAACAATTGCCAAGGGCGCAATTGTTCCGTTTTGCCAATCAGGGAAAAACAGGTATCATTCCAGGCCAATTAAAAATCACAACCTGTAGTACATGCCTTAAATGGCAAACAGGGTGAACAACCAAGCCCTAACTGATGCAAACATTCATTCCAGCTAACTGTAAAGGAACTGAATACAGCAGGCCCACCCGATGTGGTACTGGTAACCGATTGTCCGTAGGCTGAACCCTGAACCACAGTTCCATTACTATACTGAATGGAGACAACTTCTGTTTGATGGAAACTGGTTGTCCAGGTCAGGCTTCCACCCGGGCATTTATAGCCCCCATGGCTTACTGACTTATCAAATATAGGCTCTTCGTCAACCGAGGTAAACGAAGAAAACAGGCCAACTGCAGTGCCTAAAACCAGGAAAACAAACAATCCATTTTGTAACAATCTGTTCCTTTTCATTCAATTTCTTTTTTAATGATTAAAATTTAATTTACAAACATGGCTAACTTTTAAGGATAGCCGTTTATGAATCAAAACTACAATCACCCATTCCCTTATTATGAAACTTTCATTTCTTTTAATTATTTTATTTTTCCAATTGGGTCAATGTGGCATTGAAGCGAAAATTGAATCCTCCATGATCTTCATAATAATAACTTTTACGTGACCGGCAATATCTCACAGATGCTCCCAACTGCTTGAGCACATCCATATACACATACACTTTGCTTTTTGAAAGTCCCAATTTTTTTGCCAGTTGCTCCGGTGTTCCTGTTCCACGTATTCTTACCAAATGGTCAATTGTTTGTAGCCGTTGTACATACTTAATATTCATAGTGTTTTGGTTATATTATGTTCAAGACGCCCAGCAAAACCAAACTACCAATACCACTGACCAATCCAGCTGGCATAGGTAAACACACGCTCATTGGCGGCGCTGCCTACCTTATGCATTTTATATATTGTACCCTGCGGAACATTTTTTGCAGAAAACCTGCTTTCAGCCACTTTTTGTTTCGAGCAAAGCACCCACCCCTTTTTTTTGTCACTCCAATAGCTGAATTCATAGACCATCCCTTTTAAAAGAGGCTCATTTACATCTGCAGAGCTTAATTGCATATCTTCTTTGACTCCCGGCATGCATTCGTAGTAAAATGGCCTGCCATTATCATCCAGCTTAAATGGAGAACCTATCAAACCCGCTTTGCCCTCCTGAAAGCTCATTAGGTGATATAAGCCATTGCTTCCCATTTTCTCAAACTCAACATATCCCTTCCCATCCTTCTTTACCTTACCCCAATGAACGACCTTCCAATCTCCCTCACTAAACACGCCGATATACAATACACTAAACAGGTTGATTGTTGCAGGATCAAGGTAAACCCTAATGTTTGCCACCTTTGTTCGTTCGTTGGTTATATCTATAGATTGGGGCAGATTTAAAGCCAGCGGAATGCTTTCCTCATCAATTCCCATTTTCTTTATTTCTGCAAATGGATTCCGGATTGAATCATGGTTATGGAATACCCTCCTGTAATATTTGGCAAGATTATTATCATAGGCCCATTGGTTTTTATTGACGAAATGGCCATTACTGTCTTTAATAACAACGACGCCCTCATGCCCGTTCCTGTGGGGCATGTAAATGGAATATTCAAAAGAAGCTGGTATCCCAATGGATCGCAACTTGTACAATTCATCCGATAACTGATCGCCCAGGTCGTTGAAGTAATTATTCCCTGCAATGCCATGGGGAAAAGGCGGCAGAATAAGGACATCGATAAAACGAGGTTCAGATGGCGTCAACTCTTTTATACAACTCTCCGTTTCAAAGTACCGTACAAGGCTATTAATGGTATCTCTCCGTACACCCGGAATATCTTCAATAAACGCAGCATACTTAGTCTGATAATATTCCTGCCATCCGGAAAGTTGCTCATTTCCCATTCTGTAGGGAAGAATGTATTGGCAAAAATCCTGAAAGGATACTTTCTTATTCCACTTATAGTGCTTCCAAATGTAAAAGGACCTATTGAAATGCTTTATTACAAAATCGGTTGTAATGACCTCTATATCCGGAATAGTATCAATTATTAATGAAAAACCTGGCCGCCCCCTTACTGCTTCCAAACTATCTACCGGCAAACTCTGCTGCAGCACCTGCGATTCTCCATGATCATTCACCAGCCTGTATTCAAGTGCATAGTCATTCGCCACGGCATTTAACAAAAAATGAGCGGCAGCCTTCTTTTCAACAGTTGGCTGACTTTCACCCCAGGTGATTAATTGTTCAATTTCCTTACTGTTGCTTCCGGCTCTTTTAAGCAGCCATTCATGGTTTCCCGGATGCTTTCTATCACAGGATGTACACAAAGCGATTAGTATTGAAAACACAGAAAAGATCAGTTCTTTATTCATTAGTGCCTGTTAAAACCAGATCTGTTGGTGGTTAGCATATGTAAATATTCTTTCGGGGTTCCTTCCTGAGGCGCCCGTAAGATGCAACCTGTACAAAGCTTTCGCTGGAGCACCAGGAATCAGGAGCATACCGGAAATGGATTTATACGTACCATGATAAATCCAGTCTTTTTTTTCAACACTCCACGCGTAAAACTCAAGTTCCTGGTCAGGATGAATATCTCCATGCCTGTCATACTTTGTTAGGCGTAAAGTTGTTTTTTGGGTAGAGTCATAATAAATAGGGTGAATGAGGCCCGCCGTATCCAGTATGAATGGCTCACCCGTGAGATGAAGATTTTGGTCGGCCATATAGGCGCTATGATACAATATTTTCCTGCCCATGTCGGGAAACGTAATAGTATCGCTGGCTTCATTGCGCTTCCCCCATTCCACCGGTTGCCATTTACCGGCGTTGTATACACAGAGGTAAGCAACCCTTTTTTCCGGGGGCATAATTGATTTAATCCTGATATCAGTAACAGGGGTCCTTTCTTTCGTTATATCCAGCCTGTTATTGCTGAAAAAATAATCTGGTATGTTTTCATTTGTCTCTCCGGCTTCCTTTATATAATCACTTTCGCTTTTATGCCAGGAAAAGGAAACCCTGTACATTTTGGCAATCATATACTTAAAAAGTGTCGTATCGGAAATGGAGGGATAAAAACGCTTGTTCTCAAACAATACAGCTACTTCCTTATGCCCATAGTTGAATTTTCCATAATAAGGTATCTCCTCAAGCGCGGCCGGAATACCGAGCGACCTGAATGTATATAGTTTCAATGTGGAAATATCATTACAACCCCAGGTAGTCTTTAATTGCAGAAAATGGTTAATTGACTGTGTAACGGCTGGTTCAGGACGACCTTTATCGGCTTGGATTAACCAACCGGTTTGTTCAATATTTATGCGCTTAACCAGGTAGAGCATATTCATTGAATCGGGAGGGAAATAAGAGATATAATGCAGATACCTTCTTCTGAAATAATCCCGCCAGTTTACGAGCTCTTCTTCATTTATCCTATAGGGTAACAGATATTCAAAAAAGGTATCAACAGGGATCTTTAAATGCAATGGATTATTATGCCAGGCATCCAGGGCCTCCTCTATATTACGGATAATATAAGCAGCAGTCAACGCAACAGAATCATATACAATATGAGTTTGCCTGTTGATGCCAAGGCTATCCCAAATTTGTTTAATATTACTTTCTGATAAAGTATTAATTTCGGCTGTATAATTGCGCCCGCTGGCATCTGCATAGCTGACCCTGCTGGTAAACCGTTGCCCAATATTCCCGATCAGGAACCTGGCACATCTAAGTTTAAATGAATCTTCCTTGTAATTCGCTAAAACTTTCCCTGTTTCTTTATTAGCTGTTATATGACCCTTATTATTACTGCACGAAGCAAGCAAAAGAAGAAATGAACAAAACGCATAAGTAATGGTGGTTGCAAAAGATTTGCACGGATAAGGCACAGGCATAAGATCAATAAATATATTGGCAATATGGAAAATTAAACAGTTTCAACCTGTTAACAGATCTCAAACGGATTGTTAACGCCAGTTTACATTATCCCATACCGGTACTATTACCTTTTACCCAGCCCGGCACTATTTTCTCTTTAAGGTCGGCCTTTGGGGCCCACCACTATGAAAAAAGCCCTGCCGGCAATGCTGGCAGAGCTTTCAGCGTTTATGCAAAAAAATCTGGATCTACAATTCAAATATAAGCTGCTCATCGCGGTTCTCCACCTGGATCTTCCGCATAAAATTATCATATCCTTCCTCATCATCATGGCTGCTGCCGGCTCCATAGGTGTCAAGACTATAGCCTATCAGTCCGTCATTGGCTTCAATCACATATACAATAGAGGAATCATCGGGATTCGATTCTCCTTCAAAGCGGAATGTTTTAATGATCTTCAGGTCTTCCGGCTGGTAGTTCTTTCCCCTTCCGGCAGTAAATCCTTCCGGTGTCCAGCGGAACTCATTATCTTTTTTTTGCATCCTCAATTTTTCCAGCACCTGTACTAAGGTGGTCATTTCTTCAGATCTGTTCATGGCGGTGTTTTGAACTATAAGTTCAAAAGCTATGCCATGCGGGAAAAGACAGCAAAACACTGCTAACTGGCCTAACTGGCGCAAGTATGCAGGGCTGGCCCCGTGCGGCGGGGGTACTTGTCCCTGGAATCTATGCGGAGACTGTATAGATAAATCCCCGTTTTGGGGAGGCAGAAAAGGACCAGATATTCAGGAAATTATTTTACCGTGAAAGGAAATTTCTTTTTGATACCATCCTTTGTCTTTTTGAAAATATAGTATCTACCGTTGGACAACAACAATGGAGATGCCAACTGTTTTCCAGGAACATGTACAATATCTGCAGCTACAGCTTTGTCTTTTTCCTTTTCCCATTCATTTTTGTAATAGGCAATGAATAAACAGGGACAATCCTTTAGGTATTTCTGCGGCAAACGCGCGATATTCCTTTTTTCAACATCTTCAAATAAATAATCCGGGCGCCCGAGCGAGTCGAGCACAGTTTTGCCTACAATTGTGAAGTCGACCGGTACAGGGGCGTGGTAATAGGTATTGGACAGCGTGTCTTTGATCAACAGGGTAAACGGTCTGGCAACGGGAACATTTGATACGGTGTCTATTATCGGTACGCTGCCCGAAAGCAAGGTTTGATCAATTGTCAACACGTCCTCCCCCTTCAACAGCTTCCGCAATTGGGCTCCCATCATGGAGCCATCTTCATATAAATGTCCATGCCCAACGTGAATAACAAATTTAGATCCGGGATGAGCCTGGATCGCCTTCAAAATATTCGAAGCCTGTGATTGTTCGCGTACGTTTGTCAGCATCGTATATTGCAATCCATGCTCATTGAACAACAAGGTCAAAGAATCTCTTGGTTCATACCTGATATACTTTACCGATCCATACTGATCTAGTCGAATGGTGTCATCCCAGGGTTTCGTGATCTCATACTCATAAGCTTCTATTGTATATCCAATCCGGTTGGCAAACCGGGCCAATGAGCCATAGGCCGGTTCGCTCAGCATATTCCCGTCAGAGCTGACAGGATAGTGGTTTTGATTGATATTATTCCCCATCCTGAAAGCTTCTGCCATCAAAACATTGTACCCCAGCTTTTTCAGTTCTGGCAATAATGACTTGGTAAAGATCCTATGCTCCGGTCTGCCATGTGATTCATTGATCAACAGTATCCTGTATTTCGCAGCTTCCTTTAGGATTATCTTCCTCGCATCTTCTACTATTTTGCCTTGCATACTCAGGCGTAAGGGCTGAGAAGCGCCTAAGATACTATCTTCATAGTGCTGGGTTTCCCAATAGTATCCGGAAACAATCAGGTCGGTCCAGTTTTGGCTCTGATATCCAAATGAAGTTCCATTCCTGACAACAATACGGTCGGGAAATTCATAACGCTTATTTCCCTGGGAAGGCTGGGCAGCTACTTCCAACACCATCATTAACCATATAAAGTGTAAATACCGCATATTCCCTACTGATGTGTTCTTTAAATGATAGAAGGTAATGCCAACGTCCATTAATACGAAGTAAGGGGGAATCATCCAGGATGCAAAGTACAAATTCGTAAGTGTGCAGTTTTGCCCGATAAGTGTGCAGATTTGATCAAAAAACGCGTAACGACGTATTGCTCAGCACTGTTCCAGCACTTCAGCCCCAGTTAAAGCAAATGGGCAAACTGTGGTTGAAAAGCCGCTGACACATAATTCACAATTCAAAGCTGACACTTACGTTTCCAGCACCAACTGCGGTAGCCAGCCCCTGTGGATTATCAATAACTCCCAGTCTCGTATAGTTATAGGAGGTTGAAAAAGTTTTATAAAACACAACCAGTGTCTTATTCCCCCAAAGCATCAGATCTCCGGATTGTATGGTGCCGGGATTGGTGGCATTGACAGGAAGGCTCGTTGATAAATCGTAATACTTTTCATTGCCATTCAACTCCGTCATGTTAACCGTTAAAGGCAACAGTGCTTGAAAGGCTTTGGCGGCAACATTATTGGCGAGTGTGGCCTGGAACCTTACAGTACCGATTTTTACTTTCATTTTGCGCATTGTTGTATCATTAACGGTGGATGTATCTATTGGATTAATATTCGTTGAATCACTGTTGCCTGCTTTCCCGCAGGCCCCATACGACGCAAATAGCGTCAAAAAGAAAAATAGCAATGCCATAGTTGTCCATCTCATACAATAAATTTTTTATTGGGAATTGAGCATATTGCGCCCAGCTCTCACAATATTTCATCGACAAGAGCAAATTAATGGTGCTCTATAATGACTTAATAACTCTTGCCGGTATTCCTCCTACGACCACATTGTCCGGGACATTTTTTGAAACAACGGCTGCGGCAGCTACTACAGAATTTTCTCCAATGGTTACACCCGGGAGAATAGTAGCACCAGCGCCAATCCAAGCTCTTTTTTTAATCAGGATCGGTTTAGAGATAGTGGCGCGTCGTTGGGAAGGATCTATAGGATGGCTAGTGGTGATCAGGTTGACTTTAGGACCAATCAATACTTCGTCTTCCAATGTAATACCGCCTCTGTCCATAAAGGTGCAGGCGTGATTAACGAATACGTTTCTACCGATCTCAATGTTCTCTCCAAAATCAGAATAAAAGGGAGGAATCAAAAAGAAACTATCGTCTACATTTTTGCCGATCAAGCGGCTAAACACAGCACGAATTTCTCCTATATCATCGGTTACTAAGGTATTGAGTGCTGCGGTGGTCCTGATCGCTTTTAATATTACTTTAAAAAGCGCAGGATACCCGGGATCATCCAAACTGATGGTTTCTCCCGCTTTATCTCTTATAAAGATGTTATTTTCCGTAGCCATAAGGATCTTGTGTTTACAGGTTGTTTTGAACAAGCTGGATAGTTATACAAAGGTCCTGCATCGCAACACGCGGCGGGTAATGAGAATCAAACCAATCATTAAGAATTTCAAACCTCCTGGCCCCGGACCGATTTGGGGTTGGTCCCTGTCATTTTTTTGAAAAAGTTATTGAAGTAGGTAGGATACTCAAAACCAAGCGAATAGGCTATATCAGAAATATTCCAGTCGGTATGCTGAAGCAATGCTTTGGCTTCACTTAAAATGCGCCCGGAGATATGCGCTGTGGTAGGTTTACCTGTCACGTCCTTCACTGCCCTGTTCAGGTAATTGACATGCACGGAGAGGCTCCTGGCATAATCCTGCGCCGTCCTTAACCTGAGAGGACGGTCTGTGCGCTCAATGGGAAACTGCCTTTCCAGCAATTCCAGGAAATGGTATTCAGGAATTCACGTTGTTCAACGCTAATCTGCAGCACAGGAGTGCCCCCGATCTTGAACAGCGGGGATTGCTGAAGACTTTCAGACCGCTCTGACTGCTTCAGGAATTCTTCAGAAAACAGACAGGTATAACCCACGTAGGTGCTGGATATTGTTTCCCAGGAATACGGGATATGGGGGTTTCCGAAAAAAAGGATCGTACCGTCCATATCAAAGCTCCGATCCGCATAATGGATCTTACTTTTACCGGTTGTTAAACAAATTTTATAAAAATCTTTCCGGCTGTATATCCTTGTGGCCTGGCCATCCTCTTCAATCTGAAAGACATTAAAGCCTTTCAATTTCAGTTCATTGTTGAAGGACGATAACGGGCGTTCAATTTTCCGCTCCATCTTCCAAAGTTAAGAAAATCAAACAACAGCTTATAAGTTTCGATATTTAAATCATGGAGCCAGTCGGGCGGGATGGTGCGACAGTCGTTTTACTAATTAATAGGTTTAGATTCAAGTGAGATCGGAATAACATCGGTAAGTACCAGCGATTTCACCATATTTTGTACCGTAGACTTATACTTCAGGAAATGCTCAGTACGGATATGGAACTGGTAGGCAGGCACACTGGCATAGATCTCAAACACAGTTATATTGATTGGTTGTTCTTTGTCATAAACAGCATACAAGGTCAAAACACCGGGTTCCTTTTTAACGGCTGCTTCAGCATGCTCTTTCAGTGCGGCTTTGTAATCTTTCAAGTGAGCACTATCAACAACAATCTTCGCGATTCGCACATAAGGCTTGCTATCCTGGGCGAAAAGACTATTGGAACAACTTAATAGTATAAAAACAAGTAGGATTGAACGACCATAAGCGATACATGTATTCATGTTGACCAATTTACAAGATTAATCAATTTTGAGACCTGAATGTTGCCCGTAACCACACTATTTGCATTCTAAAAATACGCTATACAGTGGCAATCCATTTCGCTATAAATCATTCTACAGTTACGCCAATACTTTAATAATATCTTCAACGAGCCTTTTAGCATACTAAAAGAAAAAATCTACCCTCTTTTGAACGGTAGATTTTTATTTGAAGCTTTTAATGCTATGATCCTGAAATCAGTATTTAGGTTTCTTTTTTGTATGTCTTACAGCATTCACTATAATAGTATCCCCTTCTATTTCATACACAATTAAATAAGGGAACCTGTTTATCTTCAATCTCCGGAAGTGTTCATTAACGGAGTAGTAGTACTGTGGATGATTACATATTTTGTTCTGCCCGATTTCCAACTCTCCTAAAAACTCATCACCTAATCCTGATTTTTGTTCTTCATACCACTCATAAGCATCCTGAATATCAATAATGGCTTCTGCCTGTAATATCAGGATATAACTCATTACTTCTTCTTTTTACCAGTAATGATGGCTTTAGCTTCTTCCCAACTATAAGTTTTGCTCTCTCCACTTAACCGCTTAGCTCTGCGTTCTTCAAATAGCTTTATTTCTTCCTCACTAAATTCATATTCAAAATCGTCATCTTCTGTGTATTCTTTAGCTATAGCATACAATAGCTTTAGCAGCTTTTCATCACCTTTGTCTACATACTGATGTAGTTTCTGACGGATATTTGTAACTTCCATAACCAGGCTCATTTTCAACAAATTTAAGGTTTTAAATCATTATCCAAAAAGGTGATGTTTTGCCGGTGCATCCTGCAAATCCTTCACCTGCTGACAGGCATATTTTCGGCACTAGAAATATACCTATGACTAGCCTTATCCTTCACCTGCCTTTTGGAGGGGATTTTGAGCCAATTGAGGATCGCTGAATCCTGTAAATGCAAGAAATTGGAGACTATAGGATTTAACCCCTTTATTTACCCATAACCGCAGGACAATGTTAGCGATACTGCCAGGTATCAATTCGCAAAACAAGACAGCACATTTTCTTTAAAATAGGGTTCCTGATTTGCCCAAAATAGGTAGCTCACCCTCAAAAAATCTTTGGCGAAGGCATGCAATAATGGAACAAGGTTTTGCCGGGATCCATCTTCCCTATCATCCTTTTCATCGCCGGTTTTTCCAAAGTAATTTCCATCTTGTACTGCAATCCCTATTGGAACGGTATATTGTCCTTCATGCATAAACTTAAGTGCATGGTTGAGTTGTCCCTTTCTTGTTACCATTAAGTCTGGCCCACCAAGTCCAACACCAATTTCTTCGCCATATTGATAGATGCTTCGGAGGTATCCTTTATCATTCCAGGGAAGCCATTCTCCTGGGATAAAATTGGCATATATCATGGTTACTGAGGTTGGAAACGATTTTTTCAAGGCCAACATATTTTCTTTTAACCCTTGAATATATCCCTGTTCTGTGAAACCAGCGTCTGTCTTTGAACTTACTCCAATGGCTGTTTCCTGAAGATTGATACCGGCTATCTTCCCATCATATTCTTTTCCAATTGCCTGTAAAAGCAATGCAAATCTTTCCCTTACTTTTTTGTTCCATCTTTTTGCGACCCTACCTTCAGGCTTTCCTTCATCATTGTATTGAAAGGTTTCACCGCCATTGTATGCTTCAGTATTTAAGTAATCAGGAATTGCACTATTTTTAGGATTGAAGGTGACATCTTGCAATTGAATAAATAATTCTTTGCCAAATTTTCTAAGGTATTCATAGTCCTGCTTTAAAATAGTAAGATCATACTTCCATTTTTGAAACTCAAAGTCCCTCCAGGAATACATTATTTGGGCTCCTTTGAACATTGGATGCTGCAGTAAGGGGTGGTCAATAATATCTTCTCTATCCCTTGCGAAATAAACAAAGTGTTGTATACTGTCCTTAACTACCGGACAAGTGGCACTTAAATATTTTTTATAAGCATCGATATATTGTTCGCTTTTATCTCCTTTCGTTTGGGCATTCCCAGGTTGCCATAATGCAAACAGGATCAAAATAAAAAAGCATTTGTTGGACATTCTTAATTTTTTCCACCTGGAAGCCATGCTCAATTTTTGCTTTAGAATTGTGTACAATATTATATTTACGCTATAATACGTTCCTTTTAGCAGGAAACATTATTTACCAGGTCTTATTTTTTGAGACTTTCCACCCCGCTACAGAAATGCTTTTTCCGTCTTAGATAAAAAAAGCTCCAATGCCTGTCTGATGTCAATGCCCGACCTATCGGCCAGCACAATCAGCCACCAGATATTTTCACCTAATTTATGCTCCAGCTCAGGTTTCGAACCAGCTTTTGGCCATCGGCCCTCCTGCGACATGATATTCCTGTCAACCAGGCCAGCATCCGTCAGGTATGCCAAGGCATCCTCTTCCACCGTCCATTCACTGCCATGGTGCTGCATTTCCAGCTTATGGTATTGTTTCCTTAACGCCAGGGAACGGCGAATGATCTCCTCTAAACTATTACTTTTCATAAAACTTGTTTATTATATTAGATCAGCTTCTACAAATGATATCTTTCCTTCTTTGAATTGGAGATCAAAACGCCCGCCAAGTTTGTGTCCGGGGAAATCGCCGGTAAACTCCACTTCCAGCGAAGCTTCATTTCCTTTGAGCTTTAGTTTTATCAGTTTGGTCTGTGTATTGTACCCGATAAAATAACTGGTAAAATATTCACGTACCCCTTTGTGTCCTTTAAATTTTCTACCTACTGAAGGATCGTCGAGCACCGCATCCGGCAGGTAAAAATCGAGGTACTTGTCTATATCGTAACTGTTGCCGGCTGCAATCCAGTTCGCGATAAATGTCTTATTGTCCATGTTTAAAAATATTGGTCCTTAATGGGGGGGATTGTATTCGTTTGTTTAACGATACAAAACTCGGACTTCTGCTGAATAATAAAGTAGCCAATCCGGACAGATAGTAAGCCAAAATGAAGGTATTCGGCTATCCCAATCAGGGAGCATTGACCTCAGGATTTTCTGTTCTTTTTCTCGTTCCACTATTTATTGTCAGCCAAAACAGGCAAAATTTATACAAAATGGCTGGATATAGATTTCTATATCCAGCCAAAAGTGCCCAAAAAAGACTGTTTTGGCCAGGTATAGCATGATTACCCCGCCATCTATCACTAAAACCAGATTCTATAGATCAGTCTATCACCCTCTTCGCCATACTTGCCCAC
>CBIHOV010000014.1:0-179257 GCA_966211765.1 uncultured Paraflavitalea sp. | reverse complement strand
CTTCCAGTTGAATATCCAGCACATGGATATAACCATCTGTGCAGGCAAATTTCAGGTAAGTCTTTCCGTTGGTGTCGGCCGTGCCCAGTGGAATGGTAGGAGGGGCGATCTCTTTCTTCGAGCGGTAGATCTTCAACACCTTATCCTGCAGGTAAGTAAAGGCCCCGGGAAAAGGCGATAAGCCACGGATCAGGTTGTGAATATCAAAAGCCGTCCCATGCCAATCGATCTTAGTTGTTTCAGTAAATATCTTCGGTGCATGTTTAAGTAACGTTTGATCTTCATTGCCGATTGCCGATTGCCGATTGCCGATGCCTTCCTGCGGCTTCTCTTCTATCGTTCCCGTTATCAACCCTTCTACCGTCTTCACCAGCAGTTTGGCGCCAATCTCTTTCATATAGTCATGCACATCACCCGCACTGTCATCTTCACCGATGGGAAAACTTTCCTGCAGTAGAATATGCCCCGTATCAATTTCCTGTTGAAGTTTAAAAGTGGTCACCCCCGTTTCCCTTTCGCCATTGATCACCGCCCAGTTGATGGGCGCAGCCCCACGGTATTGCGGCAACAAAGAGCCATGCAGGTTGATCGTGCCCAGCGGTGGCATATTCCACACCACTTCCGGCAGCATCCTAAAAGCCACTACCACCTGCAGGTCCGCTTTCAGCGCACCCAGTTCCTCCAGGAAAGCCGGGTCTTTTAGTTTGGCCGGTTGAAGCAGGTGCAGGCCCTGTTCAACTGCATATTTCTTCACCGCACTTTCATTCATTTTCATGCCCCGGCCGGCAGGTTTATCCGGTGCAGTTACCACACCCACTATCCGTGCGCCGGCTTTTACCAGCGCATCCAGCGAAGCCACCGCAAATTCCGGTGTACCCATAAATACGATCCTTGTATCTTTCAATTGATCACTCATGGTAATGATATTATATTGCCTGTAGGTATTACTCCCATATCCATCCCTCTCACGCTCTCCTTGCCTCTCTGTCTTGTTTTTAAAGCTCGCAGCTCACAGCTCGTCGCTCGCAGCTTGTTCCCCTAAAAATCCTCATAGATCAAATACTTCTTCCTGATCTCTTTAAACTTCCCCAAAGCCGGCTCCCAACTCTTCCGTATCTCCGCTTCCGTCTTCCCTTCCTTCAATTGTTGCATCAACACATTGTTACCCGCCAGCTTGTTGAAGAAATTGCCTTTGTTCAGGAAGAAAGAATCCTTCACCGGAAACTGCCGGTAAGCTTCCAGCAGCCATTTGATCTGTACCTGGTTGTTCACTTTCGACAGCACCTCTTCCGGTGTTCCACTCAGGTCCCACCCATAGCAAACCTGGTCTTTTAGTTTGGGGTTGGTAGCGCCTGGCTGACTGCGTGGTGTAAAGCTCGCCAGGTTTTTCGGCAACGAAGGATGGCCAAACACCTGGAAAGGTTTATTAGTGCCCCGGCCCTCACTCAATACCGTGCCTTCAAAAAAGCAGGTGGAGCCATACCAATAGATAGATTGAATATCCGGCAGGTTGGGGGAGGGCTTTACCGGCAATACATATTTGCTCTTGTGCGTATAGTTGAGGCAGGGAATAATCGTCAGCGAAAATACCTTCGGGCTCGTAGGCGCACGCCTTCTTTCCATCGCTGCCCTTTCCGGCGAAGAAGGAATATTGATGGGTGCTGTCACCTTTTTGCTCAGCCATTGTTCCCCCGCCAGCAGGTAGGCGTATTCACCGATCGTCATGCCATATACAATGGGAATCGGCTGCATCCCTACAAACGAACGGAAAGCCGTATCCAGCACCGGTCCATCCACATAAAAACCATTGGGGTTGGGACGGTCCAGGATAATGAGCGGCTTGTTGTTTTCAATAGCCGCTTCCAGGTACTCCTGCATCGAAGAAATATAGGTATAGAACCGCGTGCCTACATCCTGGATATCAAAAAGCAGGATATCCGCCTGGCTAAGGTCTTCCGCCGAAGGGCGGTGTTTGCTGCCATAAAGCGATACCACCGGTATACCCGTTTGCGCATCCGTATAATTGCCTATTTTTTCACCCGCATCCGCCGTGCCGCGAAACCCATGTTCGGGGCCAAAGATCACCGTGATGTTGACACCTTTTTCTTTCAGCGCATCCACGATATTTTTGTTACCCACCACCGAGGTATGATTGGCGAAGATCGCCACCCGTTTTCCTTTCAGGCGGGGCAGGTACTGATCCATTCTTTCAGCGCCGGGTACGATCACCGTTTCCCCTCCGTCCCGATTGTTATCGGGATAGCTATCCGCATGCGCGCCGGCCTGGTCATCGTTGGTACTTGCGGCCAGGCTGCTGTTTTCCCTTGCAGGATAGCTTGCAAATGGCAGCCCCTTGAATGACAGCGTGGCTGCGCTAAGCCCAAGGCCACAGGCCATCAATGGTATAAGAAATCTGTTCATAGCGTCCTTTTCAATGAATAACTGCTTAAGTAATTGAGATTCAAAGATAGTTTTTTGTCAATACCCGATACCCAATTTCAGGGTCCTCGTTCTAAGACGTCCTATCCGGGCCGATCGTTGCCATCTACCCCTGGTCACCATCTCCTGACATCTAACTTCAGTTAACCTAAATTTAATCCAGTTGTACAAATCGCGGCAGCAACACGAAACCCGGAACACCAAACCCGAAACCCCCAAATCCGCCATCCGAAATTCTGTCCCGGATTGGTTTTTTATCCTTTACTTTGCCCAGGTAACCGGTCTTTTTTCTTGTCGTGGCCGATTAGAAATGAGGGGGTGACTGCAGTTTAAAAAATTTATTATAAAACTATTTGTGATGCAACAAGTAAAAGCTGGTGACACAGTAAAAGTTCACTACCATGGCCGTTTAACTGATGGAACTACATTTGACTCTTCCGAAGGCCGTGAGCCCCTCGAATTTGAAGTAGGCAGTGGATCTGTGATCGCTGGATTTGATACTGGCGTAACCGGTATGACCGTTGGCGAGAAAAAGACCATCCAGATACCCGTAGAGCAGGCTTATGGTCCCAAAGACCCCGGCATGCTGGTGGAATTCCCCAAAGCCAATTTCCCGGAAGATATGAAGCCCGAACTGGGCATGCGCCTCAACATGACCAATGGTTCCGGACAGGTGATCCCTGTAGCCATCATTGACATCAAAGAAGAAAGCGTAACCCTCGATGCCAACCATCCCCTGGCCGGCGAAGACCTTATCTTCGACCTGGAGCTCGTTGCCATCGGTGGCGGTGCTTCCCGCATTATTATGCCTTAATAGCTTGATTTTCTATGCAGAAAACTGCATTTTACTATAGTAAAAGCCCGGTATGAACTTACCGGGCTTTTTTATATTTTGGCCTCCAAAGTTATACCCTATGAAAATCATTTACACCACTATTCTTGCATCCTTTCTGCTGTTATGTACCCAATTGGCCAGCGGCCAGGAGTCTGATACCGCCATTGCCACCCGCAATGCCCTCAAGTATGCAGACAGTATCGTAAAGGCCAATTTTTACCAGGACTGGAAAACATTCACGGAGCTAAGCTGCCCCTCTGCCATTAAGTATTACGGCGGTCCCGTACAGTTCAAGGAACGTGTAGTGCTCATTTACTTCCGCAATGAACCAAAGTTGGAAGAAAAACCCGAAACCGTGCGGGTGATTGAAATGCTCAATGAGATCGATCAGTGGCAATGCGTAGTGGAGAAGGTGCGCAATACCTTTATCAGCGACAAAAAAGCCATCATTACCTCTTACCTGGTAGGTCAATCCCTCGATGCAGGCGAAACCTGGAAGTTTATTGATCTGAGCCACAATTCCATAGAAAGCGTGGCCTACCTGCTGCCCACCATCTTCGATAAACTGGCCATCCCCCTGGGAAAGACCGTTTATCCCGATGAGGTAGTGGCCACTCCTGAAGAAGCGGCGCCCCCCGTTAAGAGTACCGTCAAAAAAAGATCAACAGCCAAAGGAAAATAATTCCCCATCTCTTTTTAGTGATAGTCAGATGGTCGGTCCCGCCTCAGCGGGACCTTTTTTTAGCGGGCAGAACCCGGCGAAGCAAACGACTGCCGACTGCCGGTCTAAGTGCCTTTCTCATTACCTCGTTGCCTTGATGCCTCGTTGCCTCTATGCCTCCTTGCCTTCTCCCCCGTCCCACCATTTCCTTTGCAGGCACAATAAAATGGCCATCACCAGCAAGCCCGTAGCCACAGCCGACCCCTCAAAGCCAAAAGCCCCGCCCGTCAGCAACTCATCTCCTTTCCGGTCCATTTGCCAGATGCTTTGCATGTCCAGCCCGCTCACCTCATACCCCAACACTGTGCCCTGGAAGAAATTCCAGCTAAAATGGAAGAAGACAGAAAACCACAGGTTGCGTGTGTAGATATAGTTGATGCCCAGCAATACCCCGCCCGCCACCAGGTTCAATACCGCTACCGGGTTGAGGTGCGCATTGCCAATATGCACCAGCGCAAACAACAACGACACCACCACCAGGGCGGTCCATTTATTCATCGAGCTCAGCAAATTGTTGAGCACATAACCCCGGAATACGATCTCCTCACTCAGCGCCGTCAGCAGAAACAAGCCTAGCCCCGTTCCAATAGCGCCCATGTCCAGCCGCGTATCTATCCAGTCAATATGTTGCGTAAAATAGAGTAGGAGCGAGCCCACCCCCAGTATAATAATGCCCAGCAGAAAGCCCGCCCAGGCGCTCCGCTGCCGTCCCTTCCAGTCAAATCCCATGCTACCGATCGATTGCCGGTCGATAAAACGCCGGAAAACAAAAGCCAGCCCAATCGATACCAGACCATTCACCAGCAGCAACAGGATATTGAACGACCGGTTATGGAGCAGCCCTTCTGTAGAGCCCGGTGCCTGTTGCAGCGCCCATACCACACCGGCCAAAGCGCCCACAAGGAAGTAAGTAGCGAGATAAACAACAAAAAAAACGATTGCCCGCACCCAGCCCTGTTTAATAGCGGGTGAAGGATAGTTAGGTAATGCCATAATAGTATATCTTGCCAAAAATACAATGGCATGTTCGATAAATATCCCTTTACAGTCCAGGAAAATTTTATACGCTATGTACAGATAGACACCCAGAGCGATCCACAGTCCACTACCTTCCCTTCTACAGAGAAGCAAAAAACACTGGGTCGTGTACTCGTGCAGGACCTCCAGCAGATAGGCCTGACAGATGCCCACCTCGATGAGTTCGGTTATGTATACGCTACCATTCCCGCCAATACCGAAAAGCAGGTACCCGTCATCTGTTTCTGCGCCCATATGGATACCGCACCCGATTGTACAGGCGCCGGCGTAAAGCCCATCGTACATGCCAGCTATGATGGAAGCGATATCGTATTGCCCGATGATAACACCCAGGTGATTTCCCCTGCCGACCATCCCTACCTGCGTAAGAAGATCGGCGAAGACATCATCACCGCCTCCGGTACCACCTTACTGGGTGCCGACGACAAAGCAGGCATCGCCGTGATCATCGACATGGCGCAATACCTCCTCACTCACCCCGAAATAAAGCACGGAGCCATCAAAATATTGTTTACCCCCGATGAAGAGATAGGCCGCGGGGTCGATAAAGCAGACCTCCAAAAGCTCGGCGCCGACTTCGCCTATACCCTCGATGGAGGAGAGCGTGGTTCTTTCGAAGCCGAGACCTTCTCCGCCGATGCCGTTACCATTACCTTTCATGGTGTCAGCGCCCATCCCGGTTACGCCAAAGACAAGCTCGTGAATGCCATCAAAGTGGCGGCTTATTTCATTGACCAACTACCCAAAGATGCCTGGTCGCCCGAAACCACCGAAGACCGCTATGGTTTTGTACACCCCGTACACATCGAAGGCATGACCGAAAAAACAACCCTGCAATTCATCATTCGAGATTTCTACACCCACAAGCTGGCCGCTTATGAAAACTCCCTGCGGGATGAACTGGAACTGGCCCTCAGCAAATTCCCCGGCGCCAAGGCCGATTTTGTAGTGAAAGAGCAGTACCGCAACATGAAGGAAGTGCTCGACAACCATCCACAGGTAGCCCAATATGCCATCGAAGCCATTGAGCGCGCTGGCGTGCCCGTCATTGAAATGAGCGCCCGCGGCGGTACCGATGGCTCCCGTTTGTCCTTCATGGGCCTGCCCTGTCCCAATTTATTCACCGGTGAAATGGCCTTTCATGGCAAACATGAATACGTGAGCGTGCAGGATATGCAGAAGAGCGTGGAAACCATCGTGCACCTGGCCATGATCTGGGAAGAGAAGGCGGAATAGTGAGTTGTGAGGGGTCAGTTGTGAGTGGTAATGGCGCTTCCCTTTTCAAATTCCCAACCTTTCAACCTTTCCATTCGTCTATGTGGTAACTTTGCAGGACAAGTTCCGCTATCGAAGCAAACGTACTCACTACTGACCACTCACAATGCTTACCATGCGTTACACCATACTCTTCATATTGACCCTTCCATCCTTGTGTGCCCACACACAAAACCTCATCCCCAATGGAAGTTTTGAGGAGGAGAATATTTGCACTGAATACAGGCAGAACTGTGCGCCGGAAGCCTGGATAGCCAAGTCCCTCTGGGCTAATTATTACTATTATACCCCCGGAAAAGCATATGAAGGAACACATTTTGTAGGCCTTTCCGTAGGGGATGCTTATAGGAATGGACCGCATAATTTTATACGTACGCGCCTATTGTGTGGCCTGCGGCCGGGGCGTCAATATCAACTGCAATTCTGGGTGCGTTCCCGGCATGATGTACTGGATAGTGTGGGTGTGTATTTTAGCGCGGGTGATTTTTTATTTGAGAAAAGAAGCTTCAAAGACCTGCAGCCCCAACTCTGGGCCACCAATGCATTGGATACATTGGAAGCAGATCCCGATTACTGGCAAAAAGTGCGGCTGATCTATACCGCTGTTGGCAATGAAGGCTATATCACCATTGGTAGCTTTAACCGGAAGGAATATACGTTCAGGGCTGGTCCGGATTTCCAACGGGAATATCATTTCTTGCTGGATGCCGTATCACTGATACCCCTGGATAAAACAGAACAGTTATGCCCACAGGCCGACAGTATAAAGAAAGATATCTACATCGAAAACCCGCGGCATGAGTTATTGAAGCGGCTGGTATTCATAAACTCCAAAAGTCCTCCTGCCATTAAGCCCCTGCCTAAAACAGTTACCCGGCTGGTCCCACCGCAGCAGTATATAGATACATTGATAATCCCGGATATCTTTTTCGCTACCGCCAGCTATCAGCTAACACCCAAAAGCTACCAATTGCTGGATAGTTTTTCCAGCCGGCTCAGCAGGTTTCACCTCGACTCAGTAGTGATTGAAGGCCATACCGACAGCGTGGGCAAACTGGCCTACAATGAGGCCTTATCATACAACCGCGCCATGGCCGTACAGGAATACATAGAAGACAAGCTGCCGCCCCGCAAAACCATTTTCATTACCCGTGGTTTTGCTTTTCTAAAGCCCGTAGCATCCAATAAAACGAGGAATGGCCGCCAACAGAATCGGAGAGTTGAAGTATATGTGTTTAGGAAAGAGCAGTGAGTAGAGAGTAAGAAACGCAGCCTCTTTTGTTATTTCGACCGCAGGGAGAGATCCGCTATCGAAGCAAACGTCGACGCAAAAGCATTGCCGATTGCCGACTGCCGCCTTCCGATTCACCCCTTCCCCACAATCGCTTTAATGATCTTATCCGCATGATTGCGTGAGTTTTCAATAAACCATACATGCGTATTCATACCACCGCATACCACACCCGCCAGGTATACATTGGGCAGGTTGGTTTCCATCGTATCCGGGTTATAGCTGGGTTGCAATAGCCCATCATCCGACAGCCGGATACCCACCCGGCGCAGAAAATCAAAATTGGGTTGGTAACCCGTCAGCGCAATCACATAATCATTTTCGATCGTCTCTACACCATACGGTGTTTGGATATCCACTTCTTTTTCCCGGATCGCCTTCAAATTCGAATTGAAAAACACTTTAATACTCCCTTCCTTGATCCGGTTCTCCACATCCGGCTTCACCCAGTATTTCACCCGGTCGCCTATTTTCTCTTTCCGCACCACCATCGTCACATCCGCTCCCTTGCGCCAGGTTTCCAGCGCTGCATCTACCGAAGAATTGCTGGCGCCTACCACTACCACTTTTTGCATGGCATAGAAATGCGCCTCCTTATAATAGTGCACTACCTTGGGCAATTCCTCACCCGGTATATTAAGCGTAATAGGAATATCATAAAAGCCCGTGGCAATAATGACGTGCACCGCCGTATAAGAGCGATACCCCGTATCCACCCGGTATTGTTCCCCTTCCCGCTCAATATCCTTCACCTCCTCCTGCAAATGAACCCGGAGATGGTTACTCAGCGTTACCCGCCGGTAATACTCCAGCGCTTCGGGCCGGGTGGGTTTTACATTATTCGACACAAATGGCACCCCGCCGATCTCCAGCCTTTCCGACGTAGAGAAAAAAGTCATATTCAATGGATAATTGAAAAGCGAATTGGTCAAACAACCTTTTTCAAGTACCAGATAATCCAATCCGGCTTGTTGAGCAGCCAGTGCACAGGCAAGTCCAATAGGACCGCCCCCTACGATGATCAATGTATAATGTTGCTGCATAATAACTAGGTGCAGGTGGCGTTTCAGCCTGCTTTTTACGAATTCTGTCGTAATGAAATGATTCTTCAGTGGATATATTGAATACAATTATATATATAATAATAGGAGCAAAAAATTTTTTTTGTGCAGCATGACAATTAGATTTGATGTCATAGAACGGTTAACAATTCGATAACGACTTTTTGAAAACTAGCAACACATGAGAAAAACACCATCACAAACTGGGCGGACACACCTTCTTTACTATCAATTGCAGTTTCCCAACCAGTAAATCCAACATCAATTCCCAGATCCAGGTTACGCCGCTCCCTTCAACAGGGTTGCACCAGATTAATTTTAGCCATGAATTCTCAAAACCTTCGTACCAGCTGGTTCCTGATCAGCCGGTAAGATTCGGTGCCTCTTTTCACAGGAATATTTCCTGTTTTAGCCATGACATTCAAATAGAAATGATTGCCCTGCCGGTACATGCCCGCAGCTGGTAATGTGTACGTATCCTCACCCGCGGGAGGTAGTCCCGTTTGCTTAAGCCATGAATTATATATAACGTTTAATACCGACCGAAGGTTGGTGTGCAGGAAACCTATGCCTGGTAGTGGGGCATAGCAGGATATTTCACAACCTTGTTTTTAATCATTTCTAAATACGAAACGTAATGCGCATGAGAAAAACGCTGATGTTTGTAGTCAGCATGTTGCTGCTAACTGGTTCGCTGTTCGCCCAGAACCGGGTAATCACCGGCAAAGTAACAGATGATAAAGGCGGCCCCATCCCCAACGCCTCCGTAATGATCAAGGGTAGTAATACAGGTGCAACTACCAATAGTGATGGCGCTTTTTCCATCACCGTTCCTGCTTCAGCCAAAGTACTGGTTATCTCTTCCATTGGTCTCAGTTCTGCGGAGGTTTCCATCGGCAACAAGACCATCATTGATGTTTCACTTAAATCCTTAGATAAAGAGTTGCAGGAAGTAGTGGTAGTAGGTTACGGTACACAGAAGAAATCTTCTGTTACAGCCAATATCACCACCGTGAAAGGCTCGGCGATTGCCGATAAGCCGGCTCCCAGCTTCGACGCCTCCCTCGGCGGCCGCGCTGCCGGTGTGCAGATCACCGTACCCAATGGTGTGGTCAACAACCCGCCCGTGTTCCGCATCCGTGGTACCAATTCCATCAACCTCAGCTCCTATCCACTCATCGTCATCGATGGTATACCCACCTTTACCGACAACGTTAGTAGTGGTCTCGCCGCTTCCAATCCATTGGCAAGCGTCAACCCTGCTGATATCGAAAGCATGGACATCCTGAAAGATGCGGCTGCTACCGCTATTTATGGTAGCCGCGGCGCCAATGGTGTCGTATTGATCACCACCAAAAAAGGTAAAAGAGGCAAAGCCAAAGTTACCTACGATGGTTGGGGAGCCTGGACCAAGCCAACCCGCCTCTGGGATATGCTGAATGCCAAAGAATACATGGAAGTGAAGAATGAAGGCCTGGCCAATTCCAATCCTGCTCAAACACCCGGTTTCCTGCCCACACAAGGACCCGATGGAAAAGATATTGACACCGATTGGTACGATTATGCTTACCGCAATACCTTTTCACACAACCACAACGTGGCCATCTCCGGTGGCAGCGATGCTACTACCTTTTATTTCTCTGCCGGCTATACCGACCAGCAGGGTATTATCCTGAAGAACTCCTTCAACCGCAAGAATATTCGCTTCAATGTAGACCACCGTGTCAACAAAATACTCTCTGCAGGTATGAATGCCAACTATTCCAATGAGCTCAACAAGGCCGCTGCCAACTCCGGCTCCCTTCCCGGTGCTGCTTTTGCATCAGCAGGTCTGGCCCGTCTCGCACTGGCCCTGCCTCCCAATATTTCACCCTACAACAACGATGGTACCTACAATGTTACCGGTAGCACCATCGGAAAGATGAACAACAGAGAAGCCATTTCCTTCTGGAATCCCGTTCCCATCATCGACAACAACTATTCCAATGCCGAGAATGACCACATTCAGGGCAACGTATATGTACAACTGAAACCCATTCCCGATGTCACCCTCCGTACCAACTACGGTATCGACTACCTCAATGTTGACAACAGAGGATTCAATACCCCCATCATCGGTGATGGTTTTCCAACAGGGTCCACTTTTGGCTTGCTCAACAAAATGAAACGTTGGGTATGGACCACCACCGCCCAGTTTGACCATACCTTCTTCGACAAGCACACCCTCTCCTTGCTCGTAGGTACAGAACAACAACGTACCACCAGCGAAAGCTATGGCATCAACCGCACCCAGTTGAGCGATCCATTCTATACCAACCTGCAGGGTGGCTGGCAGGCCCAAACTGCTACCGGTATGGGTATCGGAGAAAACTACCTCTGGAGCGGATTCTCCCGCCTCAACTACGATTACGACAGGAAATATTTCTTGTCAGGTAGCTTCCGTCGTGATGGTTATTCCGCATTTGCCGACGGTCTCGAATATGGTAATTTTTACAGCGTATCAGCAGGCTGGGACCTGGCACAGGAAAAATTCTTTGCCAACAGCTCCATCAGCCGCGTATTGAATAGCTTCAAGTTAAGAGGTAGCTACGGTACTGCAGGTAATATTTCCGGTATCGACAACTTTGGTTCCTATTCCTTCTATGGAGCCGGTACTTACAACGGTACTGCTACACTCAACTTTACACAGGCAGGTAACCCCGCCCTCACCTGGGAAACCAGCAAAAAGACCGATGTAGGATTTACCTTCGGTTTGTTCAACGACAAGATCACCGGTGAGTTCGCCTATTATAAGAACGATATCGATGGCCTCCTCCTGCGTGTGTCACAGGCTCCTTCCACAGGTATGCCCAACAACCCCCTGATGAACATCGGTGCCATGTACAACAAGGGTATTGAACTGACCTTGAATGCTTCACCAATTACCAACAAGGATTTCCGTTGGACTACCTCTTTCAATATTTCTACCAATAAGAATGAGGTTACCAAACTGGCTCCGGGCGTTCCCTTTATTACCAACGCTACAGGTCTCGAAACCGTCAATATCACCATGCCCGGATATTCCCTCGGTTATATCTACGTGGTGCCCACTGCTGGTGTAGATCCACAAACCGGCCGCCGCATATTCATCAACAACGCCGGCGAAAAGCTCTTGTACAACCACGCAGGCCCCACCGGAGCAAAATATACCTACCTGAAAGATGGTACCACCGCTCCTGCTATCGATGCGGGTAAAGACCAGAAACCCCTGTACAATGCCATTCCTAAGATCTATGGCGGGTTCGACAATACTTTCAGTTATAAGAATTTCGACCTGAATGTGTTGATCACTTATCAGGCTGGCTTCTATGTATACAACGGTACACAAGCTACCATTCGCGACCAACGTTTCTGGAACAGCGAAAAAGCCGTGCTCAACCGCTGGAAAAAACCGGGTGATGTAACCGATATCCCCCGCCTGGTTTTTGGCGACAACGTATCCAACGGATCAGCCAACCCGATTTCAGACAACGTACAGAAAGGCGATTTCATCAAACTCCGCAACATAGCCCTTGGTTATACCATCGATCCCAAGATCGTTCAGAGATTGGGTATCTCTAATGCCAGGTTCTATGTATCCGGACAGAACCTTGCCGTAATCACCAAGTACAAAGGACCAGATCCTGAAGTAGCTACCAACGGTAACAGCAATGCCAGCCAGGGTGTAGACCGCAACGCAGTGGGCAACGCAGCCATACTTACAGTAGGCCTTACAGTTGGATTCTAATTAATCGATCAACACACAAAAAAAAGAACATGAAAAAGAATATGTTTAAACTGGCAATCGTAGGAGGGATAACGATGGTCTTGTTTTCCTGCCAGAAAACCACTTTAAATCCTACCTCCACTACGTCCTTGTCCGATGTAACAGCCTTCCAGACACTCGACCGGATCGACAACCAGGTGAAAGGAATTTATTCAGCCATCAAATCCGGACAAATGTATGGTGGCCGCTATTTCCTCTACCATGATGCCCGGGGCGAAAACCTCGTTTCCGACGATGGTAACCGCGTTACCGTACGCGCCCCCTGGGAATTTTCCATCAACAGCGGCGACGATGAATGCCGCAACTTATGGTCTGCAGCCTATACCGCCATCAACCGCGCCAACCTCTTCCTCGATGGAATGGAAGCTACCGGTAATGCAGTAGCGGGCGATA
Organism: uncultured Paraflavitalea sp.; assembly: GCA_966211765.1. Taxonomy (GTDB): domain Bacteria; phylum Bacteroidota; class Bacteroidia; order Chitinophagales; family Chitinophagaceae; genus Paraflavitalea. The sequence continues at coordinate 166,399 of CBIHOV010000014.1, read as the reverse complement.
AAGCCAAAAACTTCCAGGGAGAAGCCAGGTTCCTCAGGGCATTCTCTTATTATAGCCTCCTGCAGCTTTACGCACGTCCCTATTGGGATGGTGCCGGCAACAAGCGTGGCCTGCCCCTTCGCCTGAAAGGCATCAAAGGGCCTGGTTCCAACGACCTGGCGCCTGTTACCGTGGCCGAAGTATACAAACAGATACTGGAAGACCTCGATTTTGCCGAGGCCAATATGAACGTTACCGTTACCGATGCCGTAAACCGCACTGTAAGGGCACACCGCAATACCGCCATTGCATTAAAAACAAGAGTGTACCTCACCATGCGCGATTATCCCAAGGTAATCACCGAGGCCAATAAGATCGTGTCCGATGCGGCGCCCTTCAAAGCCAATAGCGGAGTAGCACATGCCTTGCAAGCCAACATCACTACCATTTTCGCTACCAATACCACCAGCACCGAATCCATATTCGCGATGCCATTTACCTTAAATGATGCGCCTGGTACCCAAAACCAACTGGGCCATTATTACCGCCCCGCCAGCAGTGGTGGCGCAGCCATCTTCTACCTCAACCGGTCAGCCATCGTGGGCGATGCCGGCTGGAAGAATAGCGATGATCGCCGCAAACTGATGGATACCGCTTCCGGTAAAACCTACCTGAAGAAATTCAATGGAGGCTCCCCATGGCTCGATTGGATTCCCGTGATCCGTTATTCCGAAGTGATGCTTAGCCTCGCCGAAGCACTCGCCCGCGGCAATGCCGGTGGCGTAGATGCCAGAGCCGTGGCCCTGCTCAATGCTGTTCGCAACCGTTCCGATGCAGCTACCACCTTCACCGCAGCCGATTTTGCCAACTCAACAGCACTCGTCGATGCCATCCTGAAAGAAAGGAATATCGAATTCCTGGGCGAAGGCATCCGTGGTCTGGACATCACCCGGCTTGGACTGGATTTTCCAGGCAAAACTGCAGCCAATGGCTATGTAGTTACCCCCGTTGCACCCTCCAATCAGGCGTATATCTGGCCCATCTCATCCGATGAGACAAGGTTAAACTCCCTGATTACTAACTAACAGGCATGACCATCACCTGCTGATATAAAAAATAAAGTATACCCCGGAACAGTTCGTTCCGGGGTATCTTTTTTATATTGGGACTGAAACTTTCAAAAAATTGCAAAATATGATCCCCAGGTTAATAATAGCAGCTTCCTTCCTCCTCTATACCGCCACCGCCCTGGCGCAAAACCCCTTCATGGCCGATGCCAATGGCCGGCCCATGTACCTCAAAAATGAATATGCCGTTGAAGGAAGTCCCTATTTTAATGAGCAATACCAACTTGCCGAAATTACGTCCACTGCCGGAAAGGTCTATCCCAATATACAAGTGAAGGTCAACCTGTCCGAAAATGAGGTCCTCTACCTCGCCGATGATGGCAAGGAAATGATCGCCTCCATCGCCATCAAAAAGATCCGGTTCATCAAATTCGTGAGCAAAGAGGGGATTGCCGATAAAGTACTCGAAAGCTTTGGCCAGCCCATGAATACCCCTAAAAATCCTGTCTACGACGTGCTGGAAGCAGGCAAAGCAACCTTGCTCAAGCAGATCAAGGTCTCTTTCCAGGACAATCGCCGCTTCAATGAAGCCAGCATCACACGCACCTTTCAGCGCACCGAGATCTTCCATGTATTATTGCCCGATGGCAAAATACAAAAGCTGGGTTCCGGTAAAGACGAGATCATCAGCCTCCTGCCCGATAAGAAAGCAGAAGTAAGCGCATTCATCGACGAAAAACGGTTGAAATGCCGCAACGTCGACGATTACCGGAAAGTAATAGCCTATTATAATTCCCTTTTCTGATAAAGGGTTGCAATAACACAGTGAAGCGCTTCCACCAGGAGCGCTTTTTTATTGCTGTCCACCAACTGCCAGCCACAAGTCACTAGGTACCAGCCACCATTCACCAGCAACCAACAACTGGTCTCCGGCAACCCGTATTAATAAAAAGTATTACTTTCAGCAAAATATTCAGCTATATGGAATACCTGCAATCCTATTGGTGGGTCATCATCATCGTACTGATACTCTTTGCCGGACTCAAAACCGTCAACCAGGGTTTTGTAGGGGTGGTCACCATGTTCGGAAAATACCAGCGCGTATTACGCCCCGGCCTGAACCTCCTGATTCCTTTCTTTGAGAAGATCGCCAAGCGCGTCAGTATCCAGAACCGTTCCGTGGAAATGGAGTTCCAGGCAGTAACCGCCGACCAGGCCAATGTCTATTTCAAAAGCATGCTTTTGTATGCTGTGCAGAATGCCGATGAAGAGACCATCAAAAAAGTAGCTTTTAAATTCCTCAGCGAGCGCGACCTCATGCAGGCCCTCACACGCACCATCGAAGGCACCATCCGTTCCTTTGTGGCCACCAAACGCCAGGCCGAGATCCTTGCCCTGCGCAAAGACCTGGTGGAATACGTGAAAGAACAGATCGACCAATTGCTCGAAACCTGGGGATACCACCTCCTCGATCTCCAGATCAACGATATCACCTTCGACCAGGCCATCATCGATTCCATGAGCCGTGTAGTGGCCAGCAACAACCTCAAAGCCGCCGCCGAAAATGAAGGTCAGGCCCTCCTCATCACCAAAACCAAATCCGCCGAAGCAGAAGGCAATGCCATCAAGATTGCTGCCGAAGCAGAGCGCCAGGCCGCACAATTGCGTGGTCAGGGTGTCGCTTTGTTCCGGGAAGAAGTAGCCCGGGGTATGAGCCGTGCAGCCGAGCAAATGAAACAGGCCAACCTCGACACCAATGTGATCTTATTCAGCATGTGGACCGAAGCCGTGAAGAATTTTGCCGAATACGGCAAGGGCAATGTCATCTTCCTCGATGGCAGCCCCGATGGTATGGAGCATACCATGAAGCAGATCCAGGCCATGATGATGAAGAAAGCAGGAACTTAATAAAGTCCGGGCCACCTACTTATATAACATTCTTTTAAGAAATATTAACGGGTAAAAAACGTTTTAGGCACACATTTGATACTTTTACACCACTAAAATAATACTGGATGAATTGGTTTTTTCTTCAGGTTACCAATCCGGCTGCAACAGTCGCTGATTCGCTTAAACAGGTGATGCAAAGTAGTGGTTCTGCGCCTTCTATGAATGTGATGGAGATGCTGGCACATGGTGGCCCCCTCATGATTCCCTTAGGTCTTTTGCTGGTGCTGGCCGTGTTTTTCTTCTTCGAGCGGCTTATCGCCATCCGCAAAGCCAGCAATATCGACCCCAATTTCATGAATATTATCCGGGACAATGTATTCAGCGGCAACGTGAGCGCAGCCCGTTCCCTGGCCAAGAATACCTCCAATCCAGTAGCCCGGATGATCGACAAAGGTTTACAACGCATCGGCAAGCCCATTGATGCCATCGAAAAAAGCATGGAGAATGTGGGCAAGCTCGAGATCTATAAAATGGAGCGCAACCTGTCCATGCTGTCCCTGGTATATGGTATCGCCCCCATGTTTGGCTTTTTGGGTACCATCTTCGGGATGCTCCAGTTGTTTTACAACATCAATGCTTCCGGCGATTTTACCCCGGCCCAGATTGCCGGTGGTATCTATACCAAAATGATCACTTCCGCCAGCGGTTTGATCATCGGTCTTCTGGCCTATGTAGGATATAACTTCCTCAATGCCCAGATCGATAAGAATGTAAACAGGATGGAAGTGGCCAGCGCCGAGTTTATTGATATCCTGCAGGAACCCACGCGATAGGAAAGTGTTGCCGGTTAATAATTAATCAATAATCATTAATCGGGTTGTCGCTTTGTAGGGCAAGCGTATCAAATGTTTTTTTACCCCTTTAGGGGTTAAAGCTTTGTAGAGAGAATTTCATTTGCCCTGTAGGGGCAATCCTTGTAAAAGAATATTGAATGAATTTAAGAAACAGGTTAAGATCACATCCCGAATTGCATGCAGGAGCCTTGAACGACATCCTGTTCATTCTCCTGTTCTTCTTCCTGATCGTATCCACCATCGCCAATCCCAATATTGTAAAGGTCAATAACCCCCGTGGTACAAAAGATACCAAGGCCAAACAACATATTACCGTTTCCATCGACAATGCCCAGCAGTTCTACATCGGCACCAAAAAAGCCGATCCCATGTTATTCGACACCCTGCTGAAAGCCGAGATCGCCAAATTCAAACTCAATGTAGATACCCCCGTGGTGGTGATCAATGCCGATACCACCGCCTACTGGGGCGAAATATTCCGCATCATGCGCATATCAAAAAGCGTAGGCGCCAAGGTAGTGGCCAATGTGAAGTAGTAAATAGATTGATCAGGCAGATTACTTAAATTATATTCAAAAATGGTATCGAAGCAGCTTGCTAAGATGCACTTTTTTTATTTCTTTCACTCACCACTCCTGGCGCAAGTATGCAGTCAAGCCGCGTGCGGCAGCGTACTTGTGCCCATCCAGGTTAACCCATACACTACTTCGTGAGCCCTATTCGCCTCCCGATATTCGAATCAAACTTTCCCTCCGGATCATACTTTCTTTTCACTTCCAGCCACTCAGTATACTGCGGATACATCGCCTTAAACATCCCTTCATTCAACAATGCATCCTTACCAAGATAAAGCCGCCCACCGGCTGCCAACACTTTAGCATCCAGCTTGGGCGTAAAAGCAAACAGCGCATTCGTCACCGGAAAATCAATGGCCAGCGTATATCCTTTGAAAGGGAAGGAGAGGAGCCCTTGTCCATCCCCCATTCTTTTAAATACATTGAGGAAGGGTGTACAGCCGCTTTGCGCGATCATGTCCAGTATCTCCGCCAGGTTTTTGCGGCCATTTTCTTCCGGTATCACAAACTGGTATTGTACAAAGCCCCGTTTGCCATAACCCCGGTTCCAGTGGTTGATCGCATCCAGCGGAAAGAAGAATTTCTCGTAATGGATAAACTCCTTGGGCGAGTTCTGCACAAAAGCGATCACCCGGTTCAGCACTTTCACCGTAAAGTTGTTGAGCGTGAACGAGGGCAGGAAAAAAGGCACCGTCAGTTTGCTTGTCTTGTGCAGTTGCAAAGGATCAGCGCTTAGTTTGGGGGGCAGATCCGCCAGTTTCGCAGCATTGCCCAGCGTCAGCACACCGCTGCCCATTTTAGTACCCCGGGCCATGGCATCGATCCAGGCCACCGAATAATTGTATTCGTGATCGTATTGGTCAAGTGCTTCCAGCATATGGTCAAGTCCCTTGATCACAACCGACTTCTGCTTAAAATAAGTTGTCTCTATCTTTCTCAGTTGCAGTTGCGCCGTGAGGATCACACCCAGCAATCCCAGTCCGCCAAAATTGGCCCAAAACAGGTCCGCGTTTTCCGTGCGCGAAGCCGTCAGGATACGGCCATCTGCCAGCAGGATCGTAAAAGACAGCACACAGTTCACAAAAGAGCCATCGATATGGTGCGCCTTGCCATGAATATCATTCGCAATGGCGCCGCCGATTGTTACAAACTTCGTACCCGGACAGATCATCGGCAGCCATCCCCGCGGCACAAAATGCGTGATGATCTCTTCCAGACATGCCCCCGCCTCACATGCCAGGATACCCGTTTTTTCATCCCAGGCCAGAAAGCGGTTTAGCTTCGTACAATCCCCCACATAGTGGTTGTCATTCACCGCCTGGTCCGCATAACTGCGGCCCAGCCCACGCGGCACCAGACTGCCCTGCTGCAAGGTGCTCGTCACATCTGCGGCATCCCGCACCGATACCGTATACGATTCCGATACCGGGTAATTACCCCATCCCGACAGCTTTTCCTTCTTGTGTAATGACATGCACCAATAATTAATTTGTATGAAACCCTAAGTCTGTTAAAGGGTGGGTCGCCTTCCAAAGGCGGCTCACCCGATCTTAGCCGCTAGCCGCCATGGTTCTTGTCCCCACGAACCATCCAAAGCGTCAGCCTTATCTTAAATATATTACTTCCTAATCGATTTTCATAGCCCGCACCATCCGGTCCTTGCCCTGCATGTCTTGCTTCAAAGTCACATCGTCAAAGCCATGCTCCCGGAAAAGCTGCACCGTCGCCGCCCCCAGGTCCTCATGGATCTCTACATACACTCTCCCCCCAGGCAGCAGATGCGTGCCGGCAAATGCAGCAATGTTCCGGTAAAACAGCAGCGGATCATCATTCTCCACAAACAAAGCCAGGTGTGGCTCATGCTCCAATACATTGGCATGCATTGTGTCCTTGTCTTTCACCGGGATATAAGGTGGGTTGCTCACGATAATGTTTACAGCAGGCAGAGACCCCCGGCCATCCACTTGCAGGAAATCGACCAACAGGAATTCGACAGCAGTATTAAATGCTTGCGCATTCCGCTGCGCCACTTCCAACGCCCCCTCACTCACATCACAGCCATACACCGTCGCCTGGGGCAATTTCTTTTTCAAGGCAATAGGTATACAACCACTTCCGGTGCCAATATCAAGAATACGGAGACTTGAATCCCCGTCTGCGACTCCTAAATGCTGTATTCTGTATTCTGAATTCTGTATTCTGTTTTCCCCCACCACCCATTCCACCAGCTCCTCCGTTTCCGGGCGGGGTATCAGCACGTTTTCATCCACATAGAAGGGTAGGCCCGCAAACCAGGCTTCCCGCAACACATGTTGCACCGGCGTATGCACCAGCAATTGGGCCGTGTAGGTTGACAGCTGGCTGCTTTGCGTGTCCGTGAGCTGTCTTTCTTTGTGTACGAGGCGGTCGATCTTCTTCATCCCGCTCAGGTGTTCCATCACCCAATCGCCTATTTGGGCGGCTTCCCGCGTATCGTAGGCCGTGGCCAATTGCCTGATCAGATCTTGTTGGGCTTCCTGGAGCGTCATGCGCGCAAAGGTAGAATAAGGCAACGAGGCAACAAGGCAACCAGTCAACAAACCGCCTCAGCGAAGCAAAGGCATCGAAGCAAACGGCTCGTCGCCTTGTCCCGACCGAGCGGCAGCGAGGTCGGGATCGCAGCTCGTAGCTCGTAGCTGCTTTCAATCCGTTATCTTTGCGCCTCACATTGCCCATTTCCCCGTTGACTACACACGAAACATACCTGCACCGTTGCCTGGAGCTGGCCAGTCAGGCGGCCGGCCACACAGCGCCCAACCCCCTCGTGGGGGCCGTGCTCGTGCACCAGGGCCGTATCATCGGGGAGGGGTTTCACCGGCAATATGGCGGCCCCCATGCCGAGCCCAATTGCATTGATTCCGTGGCCGAGGCCGACAGGCCCTTGATTCCCGAATCCACCCTATACGTGTCCCTGGAACCCTGTGCCCACCATGGCAAAACACCCCCTTGCGCCGACCTCATTGTGCGCCACCGCATACCGGAAGTCGTCATCGGTTGCCGCGATCCCTTTGTGGAAGTCGATGGCAAGGGCATCGAAAAATTAGAGGCCGCCGGCATCAAGGTCACCCTGGGTGTATTGGAACAGGCGTCCACCGAACTGAACAAACGATTCTTTACCTTTCACCAGCACCACCGGCCTTATATTGTTCTCAAATGGGCGCAAACCGCCAATGGGCGCATCGGCAATGCAGATCATTCCCGCCTCCACATCAGTGGCGAATTGACCAACCGCCTCGTGCACCAGTGGCGCAGTGAAGAAGCCGCCATCCTCGTAGGCACCAATACCGCCTTCTATGATGACCCGCAACTCAACACCCGCTTGTGGACCGGCCCCGATCCTGTGCGATTGATAGTGGATATGGACCTGCGCCTGCCCACATCTTTGAAGCTGTTTGATAAGAAAGTAAGGACCATTGTTTTCAACAGCCTGCAACACCAGGAGCAGCATAACCTGTTGTACTACCAGGTCACAAAGGATGTGAGCCTCGTACACCAGATCGCCAATGCCCTGTACCAGCAAAAGATATTGAGCGTACTCGTAGAGGGCGGAGCGCAGTTATTACAATCCTTTATCGATGAAGACTATTGGGACGAAGCCAGGATCATAACCAATAATGCATTATTCGTAGAAGAAGGGATAGCAGCACCCGTGTTGCGTGCAGGCGCCCCGGTACAAACACAACAAGTAGGAACAGATACCATACAGATCATCAAAAGAAGCTAAGCTGCCTTAAAAAAGCACCGTAGAGGGGGATCAAAACATATGACAACCATGATTGAGCAGGATTTTTATTATACCGTGGAAAAGCCCGCCACCGCCGAGTTTAAAGACAGGGGCAGTAAGTTTATTGCTTTTGCATTTCCCATCAATACTATTGAGGAGTTTAAGCAGCGCCTGGAGGAAGTGAAGAAAGAACATCCCAAAGCTACCCACCATTGTTTTGCCTACCGTATCGGTACCGATAAGAATATTTACCGCGTCAGTGATGACGGCGAACCTTCCGGCACCGCCGGTAAGCCCATCCTCGGACAGATCGACAGCAAAGAACTCACCAATGTGCTCATCGTAGTGGTCCGTTATTTTGGCGGCACCTTACTCGGTGTGCCCGGTCTCATCAATGCCTACAAGAGCGCTGCTTCCATGGTGCTGCAGGTAATGCCCGCCACCCAACGGTTTATTGAAGTGCCTTATACCGTCAACTTCGATTACTCACAAATGAATGAGGTGATGATGGTGGTCAAACAGATGAATTGCACCGTGCTGGAGCAGGACCTGGGTCTGTTCTGCCACCTGCGCATCGGCATCTCCAAAGCCCGCATGCAGGAAGCCTTGTACCGCTTGAACGATCTCAGAGGCGTAGAGGTGAAGAAAGCGTAATTACGAAACCTTCTTTTTGTCATTTCGAACCTAGCGCAGCGTAGTGAGAGATCCGCTATCGAAGCAAGGGATTCGAAACAAGCGATTCGAAGCAAAAGTTTTCGAAGCAAAAGATTGCCGATTGCCGACTGCCGATTGCCGGCCAATCAACCAAACGAAGGTCCACTCCCGTCTATTTAAATCTCCCACTTACAACAAGCTCCTTGCTCCCCGCCGTATACTTATAAAATCCTTCTCCGCTCTTCACGCCCAGATAACCTGCTGTCACCATATTCGTCAGCAGCGGACAAGGCCCATATTTAGGATTGCCAAATCCTTCATACAGCACATTCAGAATAGAGTAACATACATCCAGCCCGATAAAATCTGCCAGTTGCAAAGGGCCCATCGGGTGCGCCATGCCCAGTTTCATTACCGTATCAATCCCTTCCACACTCGCCACCCCTTCATACAAACTATAGATCGCTTCATTGATCATTGGCATCAGAATGCGGTTGGCAATAAAGCCCGGGTAATCATTCACCACACAGGGCACTTTGCCCAATTGCGTGCTCAGCCCTACAATCACATCCGTAACCGCCTTATCCGTGGCATACCCATTAATGATCTCCACCAGTTTCATCACCGGCACCGGGTTCATAAAGTGCATGCCGATCACCTTGTTGGCCCGCTTCGTTACCGCAGCGATCTTTGTAATGGAGATCGACGAAGTATTGGTGGCCAGGATGGCCGCGGCAGGCGCCGTCTCATCCAACTGGCGGAATATTTTTAGTTTGAGGTCAATGTTCTCCGTAGCTGCTTCCACTACCAGTTCCGCTCCTTGTACCCCTGCGGCCAGTTCCGTATGCGTGGTAATATTGGCCAGCGTGCCAGCCTTTTGTTCTTCCGTGAGGCTGCCCTTGCTTACCTGTCTGTCGAGGTTTTTGCCAATCGTCTGCACAGCTTTTTCAAGCTGTGCACCGTTTACATCTATGAGGTTCACTTTAAATCCGCTTTGTGCAAACACATGGGCGATACCATTGCCCATGGTACCCGCGCCGATCACAGCGATCTGTTGAAGAGACATGAATGAGTTGATTTGGTATACAATATGACTAAGCGGAACAAATGTAGCGGAAAAAATTATGTCAGGCTGTCGAAGGGTGGGTCGCCCTTCGGGGGCGGCTCACCCTGATCTAAAGCTGTCTGCCGGGAGCTAACGCTTTGTAGCATATCGTATCAAAAGGTATTATGCCCCTTTAGAGCTTGTCCCGCTCTGCGGGAGGCACCCCCCACCTGACCAAGATCATCCCCCCGCTAAACCTTCGTCATCCCCCGGCCAGCCATTCCGCACGACCTTTATCCTGTAAAAATCGAACCGTTATGTCAACTACAATGCATCCTTCCACCGTTCAGTCTTCCTATAGTATACCTGCCAAAGGCAATTCCGTATTCACCCGTTTTATCCATTGGGCCGATGCCCAGCAGGAGAGCCGTCTCTTTTGGCTGGCACTTGCCCTGGGTGGCTTTGGTTGTGTGCTCACCCCACTTACCATCCTGCTCATCGTGGCCTTTACCGGCATGAACCTTTTCCTGTTCATGGCAACACTGTTTGCTATGGCCATATCACTCATCGTCAACCTGGCTGCCCTGCCTACTAAAATTACCATACCCATATTCTTTTTGAGCGTGCTGATCGATGTTGCCGTTATCGCCGCTGCCCTCAGCATCTCCATTCAATAGTCCGTTCTTTTTTCATATAGCAGGTGTACGCCCTCGCCGGTTGTTTGTGTCTGGTGGGGGCGTTTTTTTATTTCACTTCCTCTACATCACCCATCTTCCAGGCTTTCTCAAAGAATCCTATTTCCGGCCCATAGAAGCGCGCCAGCAATTCAATGCCCCTTTTGGGATCTGTGGGCACCCAGTTCGATTCCTTGCCCGCCGGCTTTGGCCCCAAAATACAGGTCTACCGAACCGTCCGCATTTTTCTGTAACCCCGGAGTGGTGGAGGCCCGGCTAAAATATTGCCTGCCGGGTTGCAGCGCATGCGTTTCCCGGTCATACACCGTTACCGACCAGTACAGCTTCACCGGCACATTCGGCGGTAAATGTAGTTGGTACAGTTTCGAGCCATCCAAAGCCTGCCCCTTATTGTCTTTGATCGACATCAGGTAGTATTGTCCCGTACCCAAATGTTTTGCACTGAAATAACCCATCGCGTACACAACACCCCTTTCATCCGTGGGGTAGTTGTTGGGGTCCGCATAATTGGTGGCAATTTCTTTGGCCATTATCGGGTCCGCTGGCAGCGTCCAGCTGGCCCCTTCATAAAAGGGCTGTTTGAATAATTGTTGATAGCGCTCGTCCAGCCATTCATGTGCGTCCCGGATCGCTGTTGCCAGGATCGCCTTCGTCCGCTCATCTGCCAATATCAGGCACTTGCCACCCTTGCCTTTGTCTACCCCGGCCGGGCCTACATCTTCAGTAACTGTTTGCCAGCCATCATCGATCGATCCTGTGAGCGAAGAAACCCCTTCCCCTGCCGGAATATCCAGCACCACCGGTCCCTGCCGCGTATCGTAAAACGGGTTGATATAGATCACATCCGGGTTGGGTGTCAGCGTCTGGTTGTTGGCGTTGATCAGCCCCGGCCAATACACCACCTGGTTATAATCTCCCTTTGCCTGCAGCAAACTCTCGTGCATCAGTTCCGGGTTCACCGCCGGCATGCCCCAGATCACTGCGTTGAACGCGCGGCTGTAAAGCCCCCGTTCATGCGCATTGGAAAGCTCCACGCGTTTGTCCTTCATGCCTCCGGCCGGATCTTCGATCGTTGCGGGGTTATTGCTGTTCGATGGTTCGCAGGCGGCCATGTTGACCAACAGGATGGCCAGGATTAATTTAGTCATAAAGGTTGATATATACCATTAAGACACTATTCAACCGCCATTTCCGCCAATCCTGCCTGTACAAAAGTCAATTGTAGGAGTACCGAACAGCCAGGCCTTCCCTTCAATAAGGGGGGGTATTTAGTTCCTGTGTTTTTTGACCTCTTGTAGGTAATCGTCTATCCCCTCCGTATCAGGATCAAGTTCCTTTGCTTTTTCAAATAGCGATGCAGCTTTGTCCCATTCATTTTTCATTTGGTAATAAATGCCCAGGTTTCTATAAGCATAGGCATTTTTATCATCCAGTTGCAAGGAGTGGTTGATGTCCTGTAGCCCTGCTTCCAATTGATCACAGTGTATCTTTGAATAACCCCTGTTGTTATAAGCATGGGCAAAAGCAGCGTCTGCTTTGATGGCTTTGTTCAGGCATACGATCGCTTCCTGGTGTTGACCACGCAGCGCCAGGAGATACCCCATATTGTTTAAAGCATAGCGATCAGAGGGAACCTTGGCAAGTATTTCTTGAAAGCACCCCTGCGCCAGGTCCAGGTTTTTAAGCGAGATGTGAAGATATCCCAGGTGCTGGAGGTCATTGATATCCGGGGTATAGCGGGCACTTAGCAATTGCGAAAGTTCCAGCCCGCGCGTATAGTTTTTAAGTTGAATATGTGCATAGACGCCAAGAGCATAGAGGCGCCGGCTTTTTTTTCCGGATGCAAGAAGTTCGTCAATGCTATCAGCAGCACGTTGAAATTCCTTGCCAACCAGGTCCTGGTCTATTTGCAGCACCACTTTAGGAGTAATTAGATAGCTTAATAAATGTAGGATCTGATGCCCATCGTTTCCATAGGGCGCTCCCTCCGCTGTATAACCTACATTTCCCTTTGGTACCAATGTAATAAGTATACAAATAAAAGAAAAGAACAGCAGGCATTCAATGAAAAATTTGAACATGCTCTCCGCTTCGAGGTGAGATAGTAAATACCAGCAGCCAATCGTACTCCCAATCGAAACCAGCGGGCCTGTCAAGGTGTAGAATATTTGAGCAAAAGCTGAAAATGGTTCCGCAGGTGGTCGGCAGATCCCATAACGCCACAAGAGCGGATTGTACGTGCAAAAAAGATCCAGCCTGCCGAGTCGCAGGCGGAAAGATTTACCGGGATCACCCATTGAACCGATATAGATGCTAACAGTTCCCTTCGACATAAAAAGAATCGGGATGGCATGACCCAGTTCATGCAGCAGCACCGTGAGCAGCATAGCTCCCAGGATAGTAGTGGGCACCAGTATAACGAAATAAATATATGGCATCAGGGTTGGTGTTGCGTCAGCATGATCGCCAAGATACAAAGTAGACCGGAGAAATACAATGCGGGTATTGAAGGCTGAAAGACTCGCAGCGGAACCCTCCTGCGATCGTTAAATAAAACCCAAACCATTTTACAATTTAGTACCCTGCTGTATCTTACCAACCTGCAGCGTCCCTGTTTTGAAAGCTCCTGAGTAATGCCTATGCGCTGCGCGTCTATTTCAAAACCCCATCATGAAAAAAGCATCTTTCTTCTTGTGCGCATTCTTATTACTGACCTTGGTTACAGTCGCCCGGCAGGATACCCTATTCGCCATACAGCAACACGGAAAGATGGGCTATATCAATGTCCGCGGTGAGCTGATCATACCGCCCATTTATTATGCTGCCTATGAATTTTCCGAAGGCCTCGCTGCCGTAAGGGAAAATGGCTTGTACGGATACATCAACACCGAAGGTCAATACCAGATACCGCCCACCTTCGACAAGGCCGGCCAATTTTTGAATGGCCTGGCCATCGTCAGCAAAGCAGGCCAACCCTTCCTCATCGATCACAGCGGGCAAGCCTTGTTTCCACCCGTCTTCAGTTCCATTGTTTTCATAAGTTCCACCAAAGCCATCGTTGAAACCAAATCAAGGAACAATGATCTGCTCGATATCCCTTCCCGCCAATTGATCATCGACACCGTTTACTGGCGCATGAATGCATATGAGCCTGCTATCATCATTGCTGAAAAATACAATTACAACAGCCGCAAATACACAAGTCCCCGCCCCACAGTTTTCGATACCCTCGGCCGCACCATTGTTCCCATCGATCAGTACGAGGAGATCAAACCATTTGTCAATGGACTGGCCCTCGTGTCCATCAAGGGGCGCCGGAGGAACGACGACAGCGATGAAGGTCTGATTGATACCCGCGGCAAGCTCCTGTTCAGGCGGCCGGCTACTGCGCCCGGTTATATAAGTGGTGATTTTCACCAGGGGTTCGCCACCGTGAACCTCGAAAAGGAAAGATACTACGAGGGATACATCAACCGGCAGGGTACCATCGTGCTAGATGATACCAATTACGTACGTGCTACAGATTTCTCCCGCGGCCGTGCTTTCATAAGAACAGAGCAGGATAAATCCTTCCTCATCGATACTACCTTCACCATCCTCAACAAAGAGCCCTTTGATGAAGTGGAGCAAAGGCCCTTTACCGGCCACTATGCTATTGTCAAAAGCGGAGGCCGCTGGACCATTATCGATACCAATGCCCTTTATATCATACCGCCTTTGTTTCCTTCCATCGACCGGATCATGGGCAATTATTTCGTGTATTGCCTCGAGGAGCCACAATATGAAAGGAGGTTATTCGGGATCATGTCCCTCGATAGCCAACCCCTCATTAATACCGTCATCCAGCAATACGATCCTGCTGGCTTTGTCAATGGACTACTCAAGATCCTCATCGATAATAAGATCACCTACATCAACCAACAAGGCAAGCAGGTATGGCAGGAAGTGCCGGATACTTCCCGCTTTTTGCGCAAGCTCAACATCGACTACATCGCCAGGACCCACTTCACCGCTTATTCCACCCTGGGGCCTGATGGTGATCATAACAGTGGCGGATGGGCCACCGACAACAATTTTCCGCGTAAGAAAAGGCCAGCCCTTCCCATTCCATCCAATCGCTTGTCCCTGATCGTCGATACTGCCTGTGTAGATACCTTTGCCGGCCGGTACTTTGGCTTTTCCCTCTACCTCACCAATACCACCGCCGATACCGTTGTATTCCGCGGTCAGGATAGCCGGCTCAATATGAAGATCCAGGCACTGGATGAGCAAGGCTTGTGGAAAGACATTGAATACATACCCGAAACCTTTTGCGGCAACAGCTATCATTGGTTGCCTCTCGAGCCGGGGGCACACTGGAAGTTTGTGGTGCCCGATTATGAAGGTGTGTTCAACACCCTGCTCCGGGTCGAGCTCAAATACCCCGATCCGGCCGATCACAGCAAAGAAAAGGTTCTGTACTCCCGGCCTTTCCGGGGCAGTATTAACATGTCACAGTTCAGTGTTAAGGAACCTTATTACTCCCATGGCATCATGGACCCGTATATTGACTAGCAGTCAGTATATTGCTGTTCATGACCCTTCAATACTGTTCCGACCTCCACCTCGAGCGGCCCGAAAATTATGCCTGGTGGAAGAAAAGGCCCATCCTTCCCGCTGCCGATACCCTCATTCTGGCGGGCGACATTCTGCCTTTTGCCGAGATGGACCAGTTCGCTGACTTTTTCAATTACCTGTCCGATCATTTCAAGACTACTTACTGGCTCCCCGGCAACCACGAGTATTACGGCAGCGATATCCTCCATCGTAGTGGCAGTTTCCGCGAAGCCATCCGCAGCAATGTCTTCCTCCTCAATAACCAGGTAGAGCAGTTGGATGATATTACGCTTGTCTTCTCTACCCTGTGGTCGTCCATCAGTCCGGCGGCCGAATGGGCCATTGCCCGTTATGTCACCGACTTCCGGTCCATTACCCGCGATGGGGAGCGCTTCCTTCCCCTGCACAGCAACCAACTGCACCAGGAATGCCGGCAGTTCATTGAGACAGCTGTTGCTGCTGCCACCGCTTCCAAAATAGTGGTCGCCTCCCACCACGTACCCACCTTCCTCCACTACCCGCCAAAGTATAAAAGCTCACCAGTCAACGAAGCCTTTGCTACCGAACTCCATGACTTCATTGATCGATCATCCATCGAAGCCTGGATATTTGGCCATCACCATGTGAATATGTCTGAATTCAGGGTCGGTAATACCCGTATGTTGACCAACCAGTTGGGGTATGTGAAGCAGGGGGAGAATAGGGGGTATAGGCAGGATGCGATTGTAGCTTTCTAAAATTGTTGAGGTGCCGGCTGGGTGCCGAAAACCTGATCTCAAGCCGTCCATCGTACACATTAACAGGCTAGAGACAGGTTTATGCGACACATTTTCTTCTTATGCGACAATGAAACTCCTTTTTGCGACAAATAAGTGTCGCAAAACCTGTTCTTGCGACATATGCTTTTGAGTAGCTCGGGAATAGGCATCAATTATCCCTTCTTGATGTTTGGGTGAAATCTATTTAACGCGTTGAAAATTAGATATTTGCATGCCTGAGTTTCAAACCAAGGGCAATTATGCGTGAAATATTCACTTTTAAATGAAAGTTTTTAGCTTTCATCTTGTCAAATATGAATTATTAATGCAAATTAACGTGAAAATATCACGCCATGATCGTTCGCTTCCTTGTCCAAAACCTGTTTTCATTCCGTGATCTCACTGAATTTAATATGCTGCCTGGCCGGTTCAGCCGCATGCCTCACCATATTTATCAAACCAACGGCCTCGAACTCTTAAAACTCAATGTGATGTACGGAGCCAACGGGGCGGGCAAAAGTAATTTGATCAGGGCTATGGTATTGCTGCGCGAATTCGTGGTAACGGGAAAATTGCCTATTGAGCTATTAGTGCAAACTTTTCGCTTTGATCCCGATAGCAGAAAAAAAGATGTTTACATGGGGATCGAGTTTATTGAGAACGATACGCCGTATTACTATGGCATCAAAGTAAATCAGGGCATCATTATCGAAGAAGAGTTACAGATTAGTGGACTTGGAAAGACGGAAGACATTGTGCTGTTTTCAAGAACCGACAGTGCGGCAGAAAAATCACTCCAGCTAGCGTTTTCAAAGGAGGTCATGGCCGATAAAGAAGCGGCCCTTTACCCGGCTTTTCTCAGGAATGAAATACTGGAAAGAAATGTACCCGTTTTATCAACGATGGCAGGTAGAAAGAATAAGGTATTCGAACCCTTTATTAAGGCGCTCCAATGGTTTACGAATGATCTGGTGCCCATCATGCCCCACTCACGGCCAAGCGGTTTAACCTTGCAGTTGGAAAGAAACCAGGCCTTTGCTGAATTTGCCACCCAGGTGATGCAGGCTTTTAATACAGGTATTAAAGAGATCAAGGTGGAGAATATGCCCATCGAACAGTTCTTTGGGGAAGACGATAAATTCGAAGCTGAACGGATAACCTCTCAGTTAAGGGCCAACCCCGACAAATTGATGCCTTATAGAACCGACCATGAGGAAATCCTCTTTGTGTTGGTTGGTCAAAAAGCTATGGCAAAACGTTTGTTTTTCTTGCACGACACTGATGGAGGAAAAGAAAAATTCACGGCAACCGAAGAGTCTGATGGCACCAGGAGGTTGCTCGATTACCTGCCTGCATTATTTGAAGCCATAAATTCAAGGAGGGTATACCTTATAGACGAGATCGAAAGAAGTATCCACCCATTGTTGATCAAAGAGTTGATTAGAAAATTTTCCCACGACGAGCACACAAGTGGACAATTGATATTTTCCACCCATGAATCCAATTTATTGGACCAGGATATCTTCCGGCCCGATGAGATTTGGTTTGCAGAGAAAAACAAGGAAGGGGCCACAGAATTATATCCGCTGAGCGAATTTAAGGAGCACCATACCATCGATATCCGGAAAGGTTATCTTAATGGTCGGTATGGGGGCATCCCGTTCCTGGGAAATCTAAAAGACTTAAATTGGGATAAGTGAAACGGCCGTTGTTGATACCAAAGCCACCTATAGAGCCTCCAGTTATTTCACAAATCCTGACAGCAAATAACTGTGGGAGTTAGGGTAGGCTTTGCTGCCTTTAATAATAAAGACCCTGGAGGATCTCAACAATAAGTTTCCAGCCCCTGTTCGAATAGGCTAGCCAGCTTATGTCGAATAAAAGTGCTCATATGACTATCCAATACTGTTCCGATCTCCACCTTGAGTTTAAAGAGAATGCAATATGGCTGAAGGCAAATCCCCTTGTTCCGGCTGCAGACATCCTAGTGTTGGAAGGGGTATTCATACATTTTAGGGAAATGGAGCAATGCGCGGATTTCTTTTCTCTCCTCGCTGATCACTTTCGGGACACCTACTGGCTGCCCGGCAACCACGAATACTATGGAGGCAATATCTCCCTTCGCAGTGGCAGCTTCCACGAAGGCATCCGTTCCAATGAATACCTGCTCAACAACCTGATACCTAATAGGCGAGGGCACCCTCATTTTTCAACGCTATGGTCAAATATCAGCGCGGTAACTGGGCGGACGGTAGCTACTATCAATGGAAAAGAAGGAAAAGCCTTTTCGGAAGTGGCAAAATAACCTTTTGGATTATATCCTGGTGAATGCAGAAATATTTGACGAGCTCAAAGTTACTGAAGGTATAAATCCCTCATATAGATTAATAAAAGTAAAACACTGGGATAAAAAGTGACCATTAATTCAATGAACAATCTTTCAAAAAAATAAGAACGAGTAAATCTAAATACTAAAATAATTAGTATATTACTTGAGGCGCATTTTTCTAAAGATGCCGTGTAATATGATGAGTAAAATAAAATTAACACACCAAGCAGATTATCAACAAGTTAATAAATCTACCCTGATTGACAGTAAAACTAAAAAGGTTAGTGTGGATTGGAAAAGGGCGCAAGGATGCGCAATAGCGGCTCAATCTATTCTAAATACCTTCGCTTCCTTAATAAGCAAGATGGCAGATTGCCAGTTTGCAGACCGGCTTTCAGTAATCATGAAAAAAATAGGTTTCCGGAAGTCCCCCCGTGAACTATTGATTTCCGGTAAGAGAGACTATTTGTATTTATTGAGGTTTAACACTGCTGTAGATTTTGATAAGGTAGTAAAAATAGAATATGCCACTATTCACATTCCTTCCAGAAATGCAGCCACACTATCTGTTCCGGCTTGTAATCCTTTAAATTCTATCAACGGACCTGCTGGCGCAACGCATTTTCGCCTCATAAACGCATTAGGGGTAATTGCTGATTTTAAACTGAACATAACTGCCGGTACTTATGAGCCTATTGATGCTGTGAATCATGAAAAAAGTATAGTAGGGTATTCATCTTATCTGCCAATTAGCTCTTTTTTGGAAGCTCAAACCTTAGAAATTACACTTCCATATTATCCTGGATTGGCTGAAAATAACAGTGTAATTCAATGTATCGGTATTGAATTTTATCAGCAGGCCGGAGGAGAGTTTTATCCGTTTTTTTCCGGCAATTGTTTGAAAGTAGTAGACGTTTTTTGATAGAAATATGTACTGACCTCTTAGTACAAAATCATTGAATTACTTCTTCATCTATCTCAATGGTATTAGCCTTTAAAAGGTCCGTTAATGGTGTGAGATTATAAGTTGGAAGGAGTACATTGAAAACACCAGCCTGGGTTGTAAGGGTACTAACATAAGCTCTAATGTAAGGGTACATAATAGCCGGTGCATTAGTGGTAAAGTAAACGTTTTTATATGTTTCTATGTCTGCACCTTCATCAAACTCAAAGTATCCAATAGCTGTAAGTTGAATATTGAATTTGTCAGATTTTTCTTTGATGGTTACAGATAACTCTAAATGAAATTGATTAAGGGCTTTTAAAATATATCCTTTGGGGATAAAATTAACTTCTATCTGAAACTCACCCTGTGAGTTTTGAACAATATGGCTTTCCTTTACGACAAAGTTTATAAATCGAAAGGAGGATTTAGTTACTTCGCTCATGCTGCAAGAACATATAAATTTTCGCCAGCCTCGGGTATAACAATTTCATCAGAAATTGGTTCGTTAGCTGACAATTCTGTAATAACCTTAATTTCCGAAACAATATTGGGTGCAGAAAATGAAAAAATGAAGTCTTCCATCGTAGGGCTTTCTATACCCAATGTTTTCACTTCAGTCCATTCTTGCCTGAACTGCTCTTTTGTGATGGAAGCCAGGTGCTCTTTTAATTTCTGTAACATGGGCGTGTTCATGTCTCTAATTTACGTATTCTTCAGGATAAATACACCTGAAGGACTGCAAATTTAGACTCTTTTTTACGATTAAACAAACCTGAACTCTTTCATTTGCAATCATATACTCTCCTCTCTTGCCTCCAAAAGATATTTTAAAGTGCCTTTTAGGTATATCAGCGGCTCTTATTGCAGTGTATGGAAATGCACCTATCTTTTTTAAGTATTCAATAATATCTGATACTGTAATGGAATCTTCATCAAGCAGGCCTGATGCAATAATGGCATCATAGGCTGCAATAAGTTCCATCTTATGAGTAACCCTCCCGTATAAATCAAAGGTTTCGTCGTCAATGGTTATATCGCCTTCAAAAATATAATAGCATTCTTGGCCATAACAATTTTTGCCCCAGGTATGTGCAATATCAATATCAGAATCCCAAAAGTAATATCCATGACCAAGCCAAGCTCGTTTATCGATGCATTTACCCGGACCATTAAATTCAACTTGCAAATAATTGTCTCTGTCCTCTAATGTATGATAGCCTTTTATTATCATCAATTAGCATTAATCATTTAATATTTCCGGTTATCACACCCTTAAAGCTGCTATTCTTCGATACCTTGTCATGTGGTAGCAATATGTATTTCCATGGTTTGCCTCCGTTGGCTATAGTATATTCAGTGGCATAATTACAATATTTTAGGGCCGCTTTTGTTTTTTCTTTAACCTCGTCAGTTTCAATTTCATTTGCTGCCTTTGTCTCAATCATGTAAATGCAATCAGTGGTTTCGGCAATGAAATCAGGCTCATATAATCTTGTATTGTGGTGCCACCAGATGCGCATCTGGTTAGGCGCCGGCCTCAGCCATTTTTCTATGGATATATCATTCTCTAAAATGAAACTCAACGTTTGTTCGGTACGGCTATCAAATTTGTATTCAAAATGGCAGGCCTTTGTAAAGCCGCTGAATATATATTTGGGAACATTAATGGCGGGAAAACCATCATCCCGGTAATCTTTGCGGCCTGCATTTTTTAATGCAGTAAAATTCCAGTCTTCGATTTTTGTAAAGGGCCTTACATTAGGCTTAATATATTCAGGTTCGTGCAACCGAAAGTGCTGCATCATCTGGTCATATATTTTTTGAGCAATGAGTTTACGAAACTGAAAAATAGTTTTCCGTAATTCATTTTTATCATTTAATTGCTGTTCTATTTCTTCCAATGCCTGCTTTGCCAGCTTGTGTAGCAAGTCAGCATTTTCATCATAGTCCACTTCCGAAAAATTGATCAATTCAGAAATGAGCAATTTGGAAGGGCTGCCATAATCCACACCCGTCTGAACGGGGATTGTATCGTAAGATTGATTACCAACCCCAATACCAATTACCACAATTTCCTCAGTCAATGGTTGATAATTAAGTTCATCAGGAACTAAATCAAAATCATCAAAGGAAGCGCTTACTTCGCCTTGTACCAGGTCCATCCTGGGAATCTCAATCGTTCTATGCCTGGTATCGGTTACCAAGGTTTCATACACCTCTTCGGCTTCCTTTGCAATGGCCGGAGCGAATACATTTAACTGGCCGGTGGTTAGTTGTTTTACTACAGCCTCCATTACCTGCTTCTTGATTTCAGGTTTGGTTAGGTCTTCGAACTTCTTAACTGCAGAATTAGTATTGAAGGTTGGGATAACATCAATCAATAATTTCTTGGCATCTATAATGATCTGTCTCTGCTCCCGTTGTTTTACATCCTGTATTTGGTTTACTGCTTCCTGCTCTTGTTGAATTTGTTGTGTAATAACATTTTGAGCGGTTACCACTTCCGTTCGTTCCATTAAATCCTGTTCGTCTATTTCAACGAATTTCAATTTATTCAATATAGAGTTCGGGTCTTGAGCGGCTGCAATTACCCGGCTGAAATTATCGTGTGCAACTACGGTGAGTTTATCCACTTTTTCTACACTTGTTCTTTCTCCGCTATAGGGCAAACGTAGGCCCCGGCCAATGGTTTGCTCTACCAATACAGGTGCATTGGAGGCGCGAAGTGGCACTATTGTGTAAAGATTGGTAACGTCCCAGCCTTCTTTAAGCATGTTTACATGAATAACAATTTCAATCTCATTGTCGTCGTCTTCCAGTGAAACAAATTGCTGTTCAATTAATTCTTCATTCCGGGTAGTACTGTCTATTTGCAGTACCTTTCCTGCATACGAGCCTTCAAAGAATTCAGGAGAACTGATAAAGTCAAATACTGTTTTAGCATGCGTGGTATCTTTACATACTACGAGAATGAAGGGTTTCACCAGGCGTTTATTATGCGTTTTAGCATAGAGAATTAATTCCTGCTTGGTATCTTCGTGAATGCTGATGGCATCTTCCAGTTTTATCTTTTCAATTTCATCTTCACTTCTGCCTTGCGGGTTAAAATCTTTACGCGTAGCGATGGTGGGGTTTTTGACATACAATCCATCGGTCAATGCCTGGGCCAGGCTGTATTCATACACCACGTTCCTGAACTGGCTGCCATCATCTGCAATAGGGGTGGCAGTTAATTCTATGCCCAATACTGGTTTTAAATCGTTAATGGAATTGCGGCTGGCATCGGCATGGTACCGGTGGGCTTCATCCATTAAAATTACGAGGTCATCCAGTCCGCTCAGATAATCCCAATAGCTTTGTCCCAGGTATTCCGATAACCTTTTAATCCGCGGTGGTTGCTTTATGCCAGACTTGGTAGCGCCCCTGTTTTCTGAATTGAATTTAGAAATATTAAAAACATTGATCCTGATTTCTGAATCCTTAAAAAGGCCGCCCTGTTGTGCATAATTGTCGCCGGTAACAACGACAGGTTTGTTATGCACAAACTCTGCAATGCCATTAAAAACATATTTGGGATTTGTTGGGTTGCCAAAGTCTTCGATCAGCTTATTGTAGATGGTAAGGTTAGGCGCCAATACAAAGAAATTCCGGATGCCTTTTTCCAAATACAGATAGGCTACACAGGCTCCCATTAACCTTGTTTTGCCAACACCGGTAGCTATGCTAAAGCAAATGGAAGGAAACGCTCTTTCAAAATCTGTACAAGTAGGATATAGCGATTTCACTTTTGCCAGCTCGGCAACTAAATCAGCTTCCTTCTCTAATTCCAATTCTTCAGCTAAATGAGCTAGTATATCCAGGCTTTCCTGCAATGGTTTTCGTAAGGATAGGCGTTGTTTGATATTTTCTGCTGTTGGGTTCATGCTTGAATGATCAGATAGGTTGAATGGTTATTTAAACAATTCTGGTTGTTCCTCACTTCCTTTCTTTTTCTTTGCTTTCGTTGTTACCTTTTTTACTACAGCCTCCACGGTTTCTACTTGCTGGATGGTATCTTCGGCTTGCGCTGGCGTGTCATTTGGCAAATTGATGATATTTAAAGAATAATCATCCTTGCCAAATTCACAACGTCCAAGTAGCATTTGTGGGATTTTTTTAATCGTAATATTGCTGTGTCTGCGCTCACATTCTTTCTTATAGCTTTTACAGCAAATCAGCAGGCTTTCATCGGGCTTCATTTCTTCATGCAACTTGTCCAGTATTTCTACTGTTATGAATTGGGTAGTGGTAAAAATGAAATCTTTTTCGCTGCTTTTTCCCTGTTTCCAGTATACATTTTCATCAGGTGAATAATGAAACCCCTCCTGCTTTGCCATAGCGGCTGCTAACATGTTAGCATTGTAGTGAGGATTTATTACATCATTTCCATATTGGTCTTTTTGAACTAATGAGGGGGCGAGGGAATAGAATTTGAAGCCTCCCCCACCTTGCCAATTAACAGTTTTTGTTATACCACCCTTATCTGTGCCTGAAATGACTTGTTTTAATCTTGGCATGCAATGGGTGGAAATATGATCTCCTAATTCAATACCAATCCATTTTCGGCTCATTTTGTGTGCGACAGCTGAAGTCGTACCGCTTCCTAGAAAAGAATCTAATACCCAATCATTTGGATTAGTTGCAATGTGCAAGATTCTTTGAATAAGCTCTTCTGGTTTAGGGGTACTGAAAACGGTTTCTCCATTAAATAGATCTAGAGAATGTTTTTTTGCTGAATCATTAGTTCCTACCTCATCGGCATACCAGATTGTTTCGGGCGTCAAACCTGCGTCTTCTGATTCACTTAAAAATTTTTTTATTCTTGGGGCTCCATTCCCATCTTTTCCAAACCAAATTCTGTTATCGGCAATGGCTTCATTCATTCTATTTTTCGTATATCGCCAACAGTTTCCTTCAGGAAACTCATGCTTCTTGCCATTTGGCGCAACTAGAGTGTAAAATTGTGAGGCAGTTGCATGGCCTGCTTGGGCCAGTGCAGAAATTGACTGCCATGGTCCTCGGGTATCTTTGTCAGGGTTTTTATAGCGATTTAAAACTTCATTGCTTATTGGAAGAGGATTTCTAATCGAGTCGAATATTTTTTTATCCTTCGCATATACTAAAATATAGTCATGTTTAAATGAGAATACTCTTCTATTTTCACGAGTTTTTCTTTTTTCCCAAATAATAGTTGTGACAAAATTTGAGCGTCCGAAAATTTCGTCAAGTAAAACTCTCAGGTATGCATATTCTGAATCATCAATACTTATCCAAATAGAGCCTTTATTATGCAACAGGTTTTTGAGATTTATTAACCGGGATGACATTAAACTTAACCAGAGTGAATGTTCGACCCCGTCGTCATATTGTTCAAAAGCCGCGCCGGTATTATAAGGCGGATCTATACATATACACTTTATCTGACCAGTAAAATGTTGCTCTAAAGCTTTAAGAGCAAGAAGATTATCCCCATGAATCAGTATATTTTCGCTATTAGGATCTCCGTAACTTTGGGAGGGGTCTTCTATTAAAATACGCGGTTCCAGCTTAGGTTCATTGCCCTTGCCAATCCAGGTAAGCTCTAATTTTTGCAATTGTTTCGCCATTTAAACTACTTTCCACTTTATCGTGAATAAATGTGTTCTATTTGTTTGTTGTTTTAGCCGCTTCTCTATCTCGTCTAATAGTTGGTCTTTACGGGCTTCAATATCATCTTCGTTTTGATATTGGTTGAATCGCTTGTCGGCTAATTTCTTTTCCAGCTCCTTAATGATTCGCTGTTCTTTTACCTTTTGCTCCAGGTTAAGTAGTTTTCGGGCTTCCGTTTTACGTGTCTTTATTTCCTTATCCAGTTCCTTTATCTCAAATTTAATGCTGTTGCGTACATCTTCACTCCATTTCTCCAGTTTATCAATTTCCTCATTAAAAAAGACTTGGTTACGTTCTGTATTGTCTGCTCTTATGGTTCCTTCCTGTATATTATTGATGTTTTCAAACGTTTCATGTAGTGTCCTGAAATCGGCTTCTCCGCAATCTGCTATGGTGGCTGGTAGGGAAAATAAACGTTGGCATTGTTCGGGTAGCAATACGGTGCCGTCCTCATCAAATGCAGCAAATAAAATATGATCTTCTGTTTCAAAGGATGATATACTCAATTCCTCTATTTGCAAATAACCACTTTTCCCTTTAAGTTCATCTACTACAGAAATTATTTTGCCTGAACCGGAATAATCAAAAATTAGTTCCTTGAAGGGAACTTCCTGTTCTTTGCATTGGGTGATTACTTTTTGAGCAAGGGAATGGCCAACACGGTAAATATTCGAGTTATTTTCCAGTTGCGCTTTGTCATGATGCTCGCCAATATGTTTCCTGCCAATTTTGTAAGGGCCTTTGTGAATAGGTTCTTCCTTGAAGGGGTTTTCGTTTAAATAAAAGGAGGTTTCGGAATGGTTGAAAGTGGCATACGGTTGTAGATAATATTTCGTAACCTCCCATAGCCAGTTTTCAAATTTGCCAAGATATTCACGGCTTTGCTGTAAATTTATGCGGAGTTTTTCGTGGACCTCTTCATCAAAGTTTTCCAGCAATTTCTTCCTGGTTAAATCAATCCGTTCTTCAATGCCAATTTCCATATCCCGCTGTAAGCGATCAAATGCTTCCTGTATTTCTTCCGGCTTGCGGCAGGTTTGATAAATGGCCAAAATACGTTTTTCAAAATCTACACCACTTTCGATGCTGCCTAATACTTCGTCACTGGCGCCAAATACACCATCGAACAACTGGAATTTTTCATCCAGTAATTGGTATACCTTTTGATCTGCCGCATTAGTATTGTTTAGAAAATTTACCACCACTACATCAAATTGTTGGCCGTAACGATGGCACCGGCCTATACGTTGTTCAATTCTCTGGGGGTTCCAGGGGAGGTCATAGTTTACGACGAGTGAGCAAAACTGGAGATTGATTCCTTCGGCAGCCGCTTCGGTTGCAATCATAATAGTTGCAGTATCGCGGAAGTAGTCTACCAGCGCAGCTCGTTTATCAGCCGTTTTAGAGCCTGTTACCCTGTCTGTGCCTAAGTGTTTTTTGAGCCAGGAATTATATATCTGAATGCTTAGAGGGTCGTTGTTGCTGCCGTTAAATAATACTACCTGGTCTTTGTACCCCCTGGCTTCCAGAATGTTTTTTAAGTATTCCTGCGTTCTTGTACTTTCAGTGAATATGATTGCTTTTTTAGCGGCGCCCAACTCCTGCAATTTATTAAAACCATTGCTAAGAGCTGTAAACAATACTTCTCCTTTACTGTTTACCCGGATTGATTTAGCCAGCGCTTTAAATTGTTGTAATGCTTCTATTTCCTGCCTTATCTCTGCTAATTCTGCATCGGTATAGATACGCTGCTCCGGCTTTTCTCCATCTTCATCATCTTCCTGCCACTCGTCCTGTTCATCATCATAGTTTTCATAGTCCTGTGCGATTATCTCTTCCAAAGGAAGGGGAGATTGTTGTTTTTGAATAGTGGCTTCCAGTTTATCAGCTAAACCCTGCAAAGTACCTGTAATAGCGTATGTAGAGGAAGCCAGTAGTTTGCGTAATATGAGTGTCATTAACTGACGCTGACCGGCTGGTAAAGCATAAAGATTTGGCCGCTGTAAATAATCAGAAACAAGATCATACAGCCGTTGCTCATCTTCGCGAGGTGTAAATTCCTGAACAAGGCAGGTTCGTTTTGTGTATTTAATATATTCTAAAACCTGGCGGCGAAGCGTACGCTTACAAATGGGTTCTAATCTCTTTTTAAGCTCATCAAAATTATTTTCGGAAGAAAGTTTTGCAAATTGGTTTTTGAAACTCTTGAGGTCGCCAAAACTATATTCATCGATAATGCTCACCAATCCAAAAAGTTCCAGTAATGAGTTTTGAAGTGGCGTTGCAGTGAGCAAAATCTTGGGTGCATGACTTAGCGCCTCCTTAATTGTTTTAGCTATTTTGTTGGAAGTTTTATAAACGTTTCTTAAGCGATGCGCTTCATCAATAACTACTAAGTCCCAGTTTATTTGTTGTAAGTAAATACTTTTTGCCTTTGCAAATTGGTAAGAGCAAATAACGATCTTTTCTTTTTGTACAAAAGGATTGAAATTGGCTTTTTTCAGTTCTTCATTGAAGGATTTTGTTTCCAGGATCAGCGAAGGCAAAAAGAATTTATCAGCAATTTCCTGGTTCCATTGTTTGCGGAGATTGGCAGGAGCGATTATGAGAATCTTACGTTTACGTTCGGCCCATTTCTGAGAAATAACAATACCAGCCTCAATAGTTTTGCCAAGCCCAACCTCATCAGCTAATATGGCGCCCTTTGACAAGGGACTTTTGAAAGCGAATAAGGCTGCATCTACCTGGTGAGGGTTAAGGTCCACTTGTGCATCCGACAGTGAGGCCATGAACTTTTGAATGCTATTGGATGAATAGCGTTTGGTAAGTTCGTGAGCGAAATATTTAGCATGATAGGGTGTTAAATTCATCTGTTCGTGAACTTCTTTTCATTTTGGCCATTAAAATCATAAGTTTTCCTATAACGGTCAAATATATTCAAAATCAGCTTAGTAAAAGACCGATTAAATGTTTAAGGGATCACCACGTTGAAGTTTGCGTGGTTAATGGCCTGCTATTATATTAAAAGTACGCAATATGCCAATGTATCCTATTTAAATAAAATAAAGAAAACTTACTTTGTATTATTTTGATTATCAATGTTATGCGGGTTGTGTTTATGTTTCTTTTCCAGTTCATTTCTTTGTTTCACGTTTAAGGCAGTCCTTTGGCAAGGCAATCTCGATTTTCTGTATTAACAGTATTTCGTCCAATGGCTGGCCTGATTAGTAAATCTATACCCATATTACGCCTCCTCAAAATAATCGCTATCTAATCTTTGTACCTCATAATTCTTTTTTACAGAAACCCCAACCTTATATTCAATCATAAGGTTAGCCAATTCATTACCATCAATCAGCACAATTTTAGGTTCAATACTGGAGACAAACTCTTTTGCACTTGCCGGATAGGAGGAGGTCGTTATAAATATTCCTTTTTTGGCTTTTTTGCCTAAAAGGGATCCTGCAAAGTCTCTTACCTGGTGTATAGTGATTGCATTTTCCCAACGTTTTGCTTGTACATAAATGGTGTCCAGGCCAAGTTTATCTTCTTTAATAATGCCGTCTATACCACCATCACCTGATTTTCCTATAACTTCCCCTGCTTCCCTTTTTGAACCGCCGTATCCCATTTTAATCAATAAATCAATAACCAATAATTCAAAAAAAGCAGGACTGCAGGATTTTATTTTATCGATTAGTTCAGAAGCAAGTTCTTCCTTTAATTGATTATAAGAATAACCTAATAGTTCCTCAGGGGTTCTTCCTGTTTGGATTTCAATTTTGTTTTCAAGATCACCTGTTGCTAAATTATCGCCTTTGTTTGCGTAAGATTGTTGCCATTCCTGGAACCTGGGTAAGGTCTGCAGGAACTTTACATCAATGCGTGAAGGATTTTGGGAGAGGATAACAATACCATCTTCAGTTATTTTTAAAACGCCACGTTTGGGTGTTTCTAATAAGTTAGCCTTTTTGAGATATGTCCTTGCCCATCCAACCCTATTACTAATTACTGTTTGATTTGCACTTGGAAGCAATTGGGTACGTTCTTCATCCGTTAAATTAAACTGATTAGATATTTCAGTAATTATATCCCTTAAAGAATGTTCGTTATCATCCTTTAATAGCGTTAGTAAGGGTAGCATTATGCTTTGAAAATCCGGTATCATAAGTTCTTTAGTGGAATGTAAATGAATATTTCAAATTAACCTTATTTCCTGAATAATAATAACAAAAGCCCCGCATAAAAATGCAGGGCGTCACTAATCAAATTCGTTAACCATTAAACCTTATCCTTTTTATTATAACAAGTAAATCGTGAAACTGTACTAAACCAACTACCTACTATTTTTAAAATAATCCAGGAACAGAAGAGGCTTATTGACATAAAGCAAACGACTACACCAGCCAGAGCGGCCAGAGTAGCCAGTGCACCGCAGCCACATACCCACATCCGGCCAGCCTCGCAGTCCAATCAACGCCTGCCTTTCAATCCCATCTGCCCATACCAGCTACCAGGCAACCACTTGCTCATATTAAATACAGCATAAAACTGCCACGCAAAAATATTGCGGCATGCCAACGCCGGGCCAACACACACCCTACGCTTCCCCCAAACACTCATCCGATGAAAATGCATCCATTCTACGTTGCTATCACAAAGTCTGAGAGCAACGATTTCCCTTCCACACCACTCGCTACCCGCCGCTCACCGCCGCCCCCCGATGCCGCCAAAAGGTTCGGCATATAGCTGTTGTGCTAGTGTTCAGAGGCACATCCTGCACCAGCGTCCGGTAAGTGGGTCAGCTGCAGTAATCCACGCATATATTCCGCGTTCCTTTTGGCCTTGCGCTCATGCCGCAATGTCGCTGCATTGCAGCTTTTGCTGCATTTTATTCATTTTATAAATTTTTAGTATGAAAGTTTACCTCGTTAGCAGTTGTCATTGGGCCATGGTGGGTATTGAAAAGTGCCAGGCCATCATCGTTTATCCCGCGCAGGAGGCCGCCTTTGTTCGGGAGTATGGCAGCCGCATCCTCACCAGCGGCATTGATCTGGCCGCCTTGCCTCCCATTCCCATCAGCGTTTACAAGGGCCTTTAGGGCCCTTTTTCCCTGAGATGAATTTGCTGAGCACACCTTTCGAAGCAAGACTTATCCCACTCCGCGGGACGTATTCACAGCTTGCTCCGCAACAGAAGGATCACTGCAGGAGCAGGAATTCACAATTCACAATTCCCGCCTTAAATCCCATCAATCCCACAAATCCCACCCATCCCGGTTCAGACAACCGGCTCCCTCAATATCGTCCTCAACTTCCCCGCCGCCACCTTCCTGAAATCACTCAAATAGATCTCATGGTGCAGACCGTTCTGCTTTAGCCCCTTCTCATCCATAAACCCCTTCATCACCTTCAAAGTCTCCGGCTCCTTATCAAATGGCCCCACATGCAGCATTTGCACACACTGGCCTTCCTCCATTTCAAAGAATCGAATATCCGATACCAGAGCAATTGCCTTTTTCTTCAGTACTACATCGATGGCCGAAACCACCTCCTGCTCCGATACAAATTCCGGCATCCTGATCAACAACCGGTATTCCCATTCCTCCCTGGGTATCTTGCCAGGTGCCTCGGTCATGGTCAATCCTCCGTAGCGCTCCTGGTCATACCACCAAAGTCCTTCCAGCTTGGCCACCACAAAATCCTTGCCTTCTCCTTTGCAGGCAAATTTGATAGTATACGCCGTCGTGTATAAAGCCTCCACACGCTCTGCGAACGCCGGCGCCGAAGGATCACCCTTCCCGCAAATCGAAAGGAACGAAGCCTTTTCAATGGTTACCAGTTCCGGCTTTGCCTTGGCTGTGTAATATTGCTTGTATTCCTTACTAAGGTCCAGTTTTTCCATCGCTGATTGTTTTATTGCCACAAAGAAAGGGTAGGGGTGTGACAACCCTATGTCAGTAGGCGGCACTCCTTCTAAAGCAAAAAACAATATCTTGTAATTTTTTTAGGAGAAACCCTTAGGAATGACCGCAGGGTGCAATTAATTAAGAGGAGTCGAACAAATGAAAATAACATATCAAAATGCTGTCTCGGGGCGCAGGTTGCGATTTTTATTAATGTGTATATTATTGTGGGCAGCATCTTGCACAGATGCAACATTTACAACTGCTGATTCTATTTTCAATGCAGCAATGGATTCCTATAATAAAAAGAAATATGCAGATGCGTTTAGATTATTCAAAACAGCTGCCAACGCAGGACATGCAGAAGCCATGCATTTCATCGGATGGATGTATCAAAATGGAGAAGGAATAAGTATAGATTACTCAAAAGCTATGGAATGGTACCAGCAGGCCGCCAGGGCAGGAAGTAGTTCGGCCATGAGTAACATAGGGTGGATGTACGACAAAGGAGAAGGTGTAAAAGAAGATGATCTGATAGCCGTAACTTGGTACAAGAAGGCAATGAATGCAGGAAATGTCGATGCGGTCTTCAACCTTGCATGGATGTATGAAAGCGGAGAAGGTGTAGCTACAGACTACCAAAAGGCTATGGAATTGTACCGAAGAGCAGCTAAAGATGGCCATGCTGGCGCATTGAATAATATTGGATGGATGTATGAGCAGGGAGAAGGCATTAAAATAGATTACCGGGAAGCGATGAAATGGTATCAAAAGGCTGCCGGGAAAGGTGTTTCTGATGCAATATTCAACATTGGATGGATGTATGAAAAGGGAGAGGGCGTAACGATAGATTACGAGAAAGCCATGGGCTGGTATCAAAAGGCGGCTAAAAATGGCAATGTTCGTGCTATGAGCAACATAGGATGGCTATATCAAAAAGGGTTGGGAGTAAGCGTAGATTACTTTAAAGCGATGGAATGGTATAATAAAGCAGCAGACGGGGGCTTTGATATGGCGATATACAATGTGGGATGTATGTATGATAAGGGCGAGATGGACAGTATCGATTATCAAAAAGCGATGGAATGGTACCAGCGGGCGGCAAAAATGGGCAATGCCAAGGCAATGAATAATATTGGTTGGATGTATGAAAGAGGGCATGGGGTTGAAATAGATTACCAGGAAGCGATGGAATGGTATCAGAAAGCGGCAGCCATTGGCGACGAGACAGCTATGAACAACATTGGATGGATGTATGAAAAGGGAAAAGGAGTGCCTGGGGATGATCTCTTAGCTATAGATTGGTATAAAAAAGCAGCCGATGCCGGAAGTGCCGATGCAATGACCAATTTAACAGCTATACGCAAGAAAGGGAAAAAGACAAAAAAGACTGAAAAGGTGATTGAGTAATACAAAAAATCAAACAAAAACCCCGCCTAAAAAGGCAGGGTTTATCTTGTAGGCAGCTACCACAAATCGCGGTAGCAATGCTAATACCTAAAACCTAAATGCTAAATCCTACATCCGTAATTCATAGGAACCAGATCAAAAACGGTGCTGCTAACCCTCTTGCTTACCTTCCGTTACCGCTTGGCTCACCGAGCCAGCTACTGCACCGGCCACAGCCATATAGCCCGCCACCTTCACCACGATCGCCGGCAGTACTACCGGGGTAGTGAGTAGGGCGCCACTGATGGCCGCCAGTATGAACGACCAATTGCGCAGCTTGGCAAAAAACGGAGGCGTCGGCGATTGCATTCTATCCTGTATACTCATAAAGAGGATTTTTAAAATGAATAATTGGTTTCCCCTGCTGTCACCTTTTGCCAACTGCTGATCACTAACCAACAGCTAAAGGCTCGAAACTACTTCCTTCTATTGCCAGGCATTCCAGGCAGGCGCCTGTGTGGGCAGGGTGGCTGGCGTTCACCCATTACCCCAAAAGATCCTGTTATAAAAGGGGAGTCAATAGTGGCGCAGGAAACTACTAATCATCGCCGTGTTGCAACACCCTTCACCATGGTTTCATTGAGCAGATTGGCCCCGTCTGCCCAATAAAAATTTTATAAGCAGTATGATGCTGAAAATTAGTTTTGCAGATAGACCAGCAGGCTAGCAACGCACAGCTTGCCTCTCCGGCGGGCACCCGCCACTCATAAGTCGAAGCTCGAAGCTTGCAGATGTCTTCGCCCTGCCTGATCCGTCCGTACAATGTGCAGCGACAAAGGACCGTTCCTCGACATGATATACGACTGCCCATTCACCACCTGGTAAAATTCAAGCCCCAGCGCCAGCACAACAGGCTGTTTACACCGCGCAGGGATCAATGTCTGTAAGGTTACTTCAATAGGTTGCCGGATGTCAAGGCACTCAGTGCGTACCGTATCCAGCATAAAATTCTCCCGGTCAAAATCCAGCACCGCCGAACCAGCAATAAATACCAGGTGCGTATAATTGCCATCGTACCTGATCCCTTCCAGCGCATCAAATCCCGGCACATGGATCGTGCAATGACCGGCCACCCGATCAATGGAGGCATGAAAGGGTGCCATCAATAGCCGCAACAATGGTTTTTTGTTATAGAAGTCAAATCCCTCCAATAAGGTCATATCGCCCGCGGGCACTATTCGCTCACCACGTCCGTTCACCGGATCGCTTTGCAGTACTTTCAGCATCCTTGCATTCAACCGGCTGGCTTGGTGCAGTTCCTTCCTTACTTTCAGCAGACTACCAAAAGCAGTCAGTAACAACCGTGTTCCTTTTCCGCTCCGGCCAAATTCAGCCGCGCATTCCATGGCACGGGGTGAAGGCCCTGCTTGTTCTTCTGTTTTGTGTTTCATAAATGGGTATTGAAAAATGTAAAAATGTTTGTCATGACTAACCTGTCACAACAAACGTACACCATCCCATACCCCATTTCCAAATCACCCTGTCCGGAAAAGCTAGGTTTGTTCGAATTGTCCAAATTGTCCGCACAATTCAAACAATTCGAACAAAACAGCCAATAACGGACAGGCACATTTGGAATCAACTTTTGATTGCATGTATGTTTGTGAAAGAAAGCGAAAAAGAAAAACAGGAAGCAACGATAAAAGGAAGAATAGAAAAGCAGTGATGCAAAAGCGAATTGGGATAAAAAGCCATGTCGGCAGGATAGAGCACCGATAGTCCACGGATATAGCATGGATATTCCATAGATAATGTATGAAAAAAGCGTACCACACTAAAACGAATAGCTTATGCAAAATGAAGCAGGGTAGCTGGCGCCCCTGCCAATCAGCACAGGCTTGTTGATGGCCATTGCACCGCGGGCAGCGGCCAGTCTTTCAATTCGAAACCTATAAAAACAAAAACAATGGCAAAACAAGCAAGTCCCATAGTCAAACTAAAGGGCACCATCGATGACCTCAATTTCTATATCTCCGAAGATGGCTTCATGGCCCGGCAAAAAGGAGGTATCAGTGCAGAGCGCATCAAAAACGATCCCAAGTTCAGGCTCACACGCCTCAATGGCCAGGAGTTTGGAATAGGAGGCAGGGCAGGCAAACTGTTCCGCTCCGCCTGGAAAACAGAGATCGCCAAAGCCGCCGATGCACGCCTTACCAGCCGCGTTACCAAAGCCATGGTAGCCATTTTGCAAACCGACACCGTGAGCGATTACGGTTACCGCAAAGCAGAGAACGGAGACGCTTCATCACTCAACTTGTTTGAGTTCAATGAAAAAGCGCCACTCAGCAGCGTCTTTGAGCCAACCGTCACCATCAGCCTCAACCGCGTGTCAGGGCAGGCCGCAATTGCCTTGCCGGCTTACATCCCACAAAAAGACATCGCAGGGCCCGATGGTACCACCCACTACAGCATTTTTGCAGCAGTGGCGCCCATCAATTTTGCCGACGACCTGGTTTTTACCACAAGGCAAAATACAGGCAACCTGGTCTACGATGATACCGCAACAGCTGTCAATACGTTAACCCTCCCTTTCCCGGCCAATAGCCCACACCCCATATTCATGGTCATGGGCATTGAGTTCATGAAGATTGTGAACGGTAAAACGTACGAGCAAAGCAAGGGGCAAAATGCGCTGCAGGTCATCGCAGTGGATATGCCATAACCAGCTAGTTGATCTACCTGGAACACAAAAGGACCGGGCCTCGTGCCCGGTTTCTTTCAGTACAATTTTAATAAACAACAAACAATACAACAATGAAAACAACAGAAAAGACAAGGGTTACCAAACGCTGTATTCCCGGAGTGATCCTCATACCCAAAGACGGATATTGGCAGGTAAGGAAAAAAGGACTCACCGCAAAGCGGGTGAAGCAAGATCCCGCATTCAAACAAACAAGATTACACGCAAAGCAACTCGCACAAACGGCACAAGCAGCCAAGCTCATCACCGATGCACTCACACCAGCCACCGGCATCAAAAACATATTCCAGCGCCTCATGCCCCTGGTGCACAAAGCCCTGGCCGCCGATACCAAAGCCATCCCGGGTAATCGCCATTGGTCAAAAGCCGATTGGTCTGTATTGGATGCTTTCGAAGCCAACAGAGAAATGCCCTTTCACGAAGCAATAAAAATGCATACCCCCTTACTGTTCAGCCAGGATGGCCAACAGGCAATCTTGAACCTGCCCGCCTTTATACCGGCAATTGCCATCCAGCCACCGGTAGGAGTGGAGCACGGCAGGATCTTCACCTTACATGCTTGCATCGATTTCGAATTAAACAAAATCGAAACCACAAAACATCGTTCAACACTCATCCCCTGCAAGCCCATAACCATACAGCCTAAGCCACTCATCATCCCGTTAAACAATAGATCTGGCGGGCTCCACATCATAGCCATCGGCGTTGAGTGGTATACAAAAAACAATACCGGCCAGCTCGTACCCGCCAACATACCCTGTTGTTTAACGATAGCCAATGCCTGGATTACTTAAACAAAATAAGTAGAACTACGTCTCGATGCCTCCTTGCCTCGATGCCTTTCTGCCTTATGGTTTAACACCCCTTTAATAAAATTTTAAAGACCACCCGTTTTGAAATCTCAAAAACTAATATTAGTTTTGATCATCATGTTCGTTTGACCGTTAGCAACTCATCACACAGATTCACCATTGCACAAACCCGGCCGTATCCTTCTGTCCACACTCCACACCATTGCACAAACTCAAGGTTTCAAACAGCTTCATGGCCCATGCATGAACAGGCTGATGGCATTGGCATGCCACAGCAACACACGTAGAGATTACGCCCGTGTATCACCATGGCCACCCACCATGGTTCACTAGCACATGCCTGTACGTGTAAGTAAAAATATATCCTAACAAAATTCAATGCTACACCTCATGTACGACAAATTCCTCATTAGGGTCATAGACGCCCATGATGTTGTAAAGATCCTCCGGGCCGAGCCCTGGCATGCACGGCGGGTCATGAGCCGCATGCGTAAGCGTTACGGCAAAGAAAAACACCAACCCCTCATACTACAGGACTTTATCAATTACACCGGCCTCCTCGTCGAAAATACAGTGGCCATACTGGGCTGGAAATAACACATCCCATTACTTAACCTTTGAAATGCATACACAATGAGATTTTCAAAACCCAAACAATTCTGGCTTTGGTTCCAGCGAAATAAAGATACCTACCATCACCTGCCTGCTTGCACAAAAACAGAGGCCCTCTACCTCATGCGCGAAATGTCCATGCACCTGCAGGCATATGGTCGCCACATCAATGCCGAACTATACTGGGAAAATACAAACGGCCAGGTAGAGATCGTCTTTGTGTTTACTACCTATGGCAGGGCCCGTCAATTCCGGAAGGTGGAGCGCCTCGTAGCTGCTGCGCCTTTTATACCCGGTTGGAGATTCCTGGCCCTCGATCCGCCCCGGCCCATCGACTTTTTCGTCGATGAAGATTTCGATCACCTCGATTTCGAACCTTTTGAACTTTGGTTCGAGCCGCCGGAGTTCTATGATCATAAAGACAAATGCTGCCTCCAGGTATATGCTGATATCTATACACCCGTCACAGATGAATATAGCGAGGCTGTAACAGCGGCCGTCTACAATGTCCTGGGTGAGAAAGTATATGGCCTGAGGATCCGCAGGGTAGAGGTGTACCGCCTTTGTGAATTGCCCCCGCAGGAGCGGACTACCCTCATCAACCTGCAGCAGGCCGCCCAATACATCCCCATCAGCGATCATTCAGATCTCTACATCGATCAATTTGGAGAAGTACGCGAACAAAAATAAAGAGCACACACTTGTAAAGATTGTGTAATGGTAGGCTCAAAGTTAGTAGCAACGGTCAAATTACGAACATGACGGTTTCTGCGCAATGATGAAGCCAGATCCGTCCCTTATCCTTTTTCCTTCGAAGGTTTCCTTCCTAGGTAGCAATCTCTCCAAAAAAAACTGCCGGCACTTGCCGGCAGTTTTTCTGTATGCTAAATACTGTATTTTATATTCTGTATGCTGTCTCCTGTATTCCTTCTTCCCTACTTATTATTCTTAAAATCCCCTCTTTTCCACGCCTTGATAAATTCTCCCCACGCAAAAGGATTGAAGATATTCTGCGGAGGCGCCTGTCCATAATAAGTCGCCCGGCGGGCTCCACCCTGCAGCAGCATATTCGAGTTTTCACCGCCATCGCGGGGCAATGTCTTGGCCAGCACGCGTCTTTTGCTTTCGTCATTGTTCTTACGCGCCGTTTCCAGGTCATCATCCGCCACCGGCACATTCACAAAGTCACGGTCAAACTGCTCCTTCGTAGGCCGCGGTTTGATGATCGTCACCGGCAGGTACTCCGCATCCGTCACCATCAGTTGCAACAGGCTGTATTGATTGCCTTCCAGGTCCCTGGGTATCTCTGCCAGCTTGGGTTTATAACCAATAGAAGTAAATTCGATCACATCCCCTTTCTGTACCACGATCGAGAACACACCCTGCTCATTCGTCTGTGTACCCCGTTTCTCCCCTTTGATCGTAATACTCACAGAAGGAATGGCTTTCAGGCTGTCTGCTGTCATCACCACACCATACAATTGAATAACGGAATCTTTGAGCTTCTCGAATTGGGCATCGGCCAGGAACGGAAAAGCTACAGCAAACAAAACGGCGAGTAGTAAATGTCTCTTCATGCGAATCAAATATACAGACTATGAATAAATACTTTCAACAAAATCAGCCCGCTATTGGTTAATTTTGCAGTAAACTGTTTCATTTTAACAAAACACTTAGATGATGACCCCCGACAAAGTTTTGGAAGCGTTGAGTAATGTGCAGGAACCCGATCTTGGAAAGGACATTGTGACACTTAATATGGTCAAAGATATTGTCATCGATGGCAATTATGTTTCTTTCACCGTGGTGCTCACCACACCCGCCTGTCCCATGAAAGACATGATCCGCATGGCCTGTGTCAACGCCATTAAATTAATATTAAACAAGGAAGCCACTGTGGTGGTCAACTTTACCTCCAATACCACCACCAACCGCAAAGACACACGCGCCGTACTACCCAATGTCAACAACATTATTGCCGTGGTAAGCGGAAAAGGCGGTGTAGGCAAATCCACCGTAGCTGCCAACCTGGCACTGGCTTTTGCGAAAAAAGGAGCCCGTGTAGGCCTCATGGATGCCGATATTTACGGTCCCAGCGTACCCATTATGTTCGGCGTAAGGGGCGAAAGACCCATGATGAAACAGGTCGAAGGACAGGAAAAAGGCATGATCGTACCCCTCGAACGCTACGGCATCAAGCTCATGAGTATTGGCCTCCTCGTCGATGAAAAGAACGCAGTCGTCTGGCGCGGCCCCATGGCCAGCAGTGCCATCAAGCAGTTCGTGACCGACGTTTTTTGGGACGAATTAGACTACCTCTTTATTGACATGCCCCCCGGCACCGGCGATATCCACCTCACCCTCCTCCAAACAGCCCCCGTCACCGGCGTCGTGGTCGTTACCACCCCGCAGGATGTGGCCCTGGCAGATGCCAAAAAGGCCATCGCCATGTTTGGACAGGCCCAGATCAAAGTACCCCTCATCGGTCTCGTAGAGAATATGAGCTACTTTGTGCCAGCCGAGCTTCCCAACAACAAATACTACATCTTCGGCAAGGAAGGGGGTAAAAGACTGGCCGACGAATACGAAATTCCCTTTTTGGGACAAATCCCCCTCGTCCAGTCCATCCGCGAAGGCGGCGACCTCGGCATCCCCGCCATGGTAGGCGACGATGCCATCACCAAACAGGCTTTCCAAGAATTTGCCGACAATACCATCCGCAGCATTGCCATGCGCAATGCCAACTTCAACGCCCGCAAAGTCGTCGAAGTCATTGAGTAAACCTGGATGACCAGCCTCCTGATCTGGGTGTTTGGGTATTTTACTGGCCCCAAAATGCGCTAAAGCAATCGCAACATACTATATTACATCATGTTTCCAGGCCCGGTCCCTACAACACGACCGGGCCCTTATTTTGAAGTCAACATCCTAAAATACCCATATGAAAATGAAAACCCTGCTATTCATTGGCCTCGCTATCAGCCTTGTTGCAGCTCCTGCCTGTACCCACAAAACAGTAATCGTTAAGTCTTCCTCCAAGCCCTTGCCCCCGGGTCAGGCTAAAAAGATCACCAGCTCCAAATCGGCTAAACCCTACGCCCCGGGCCAGCAAAAGAAAAATCACTGATCCCCTTTAGACATTTCGACCTTCCCTTTTTGCCATTTCGAACGCAGCGAAGCGGAGTGAGAGATCCGCTATCGAAGCAACCGCGTTTCCAAATTTGCAGCATAAAAGCCTAAGTCTAATGAGCTATAAAGAATCAGTGAGTATTAAATAATCCGCAATCCCGCATAGGAGTAAGCCCTAATATCAGCCTCTTACCAACAGTGATCCACTGCAATGCATAAAAAGCCTTTATTTAGTAATCAAAGCAACACCTGGGGAGGGGCCGGCCCGCCAGGCCGTGCGGAGCGATCGGGCTTGGCTTGATTTTTTGGTTCTTTTGCATCAAGGCAAAAGAACGAAAGATTACCTTTGCGCCTGTTTCCGTGGCAGGACCCCTTACCGTCCAATCACCAACAAAGGAGTAGAAAGGAGGCCGATGCCTTGTTGAAGGCAGGCGAAGCGTGCGAAGAACATCACAATTATTTAAAGGCTACCAGGCCTTAGGCATTAAGCAGAAGCTGTAATCTTGATTTATGAAAGGAACGAAGGAAGTTATCGAACTGGCTTTAATTGTAGCCCTCATCGTGAGCTGTCACGCCACCCGCAAAACGACCAATGAGTTGAATACCGCCAATTCCGCGATTGATCTGCCTGCTTTCGATAAAGAAGCCCACCGCGGTGGCCGTGGCCTGATGCCCGAAAACACCATCCCGGCCATGTTACATGCCATCGACCTCGGCGTCACCACCCTCGAAATGGATGCCGTGATCACCAAAGATGGCCAGGTGATCCTTTCCCACGAACCTTTTTTCAGCGCCGCCATCGCCACAAAGCCCGACGGCACCCGCGTCACCGCCCAGGAAGAGCGCAGCCTGAACATTTACCAGATGACCTATGCCGAAACCCAGCGCTACGATGTAGGCCTGGCCATCAACCCCGGTTTCAAAGACCAGCAAAAACTGGCCGCTACCAAGCCCCTCCTCAGCAAAGTGATCGATGACGCAGAAGCCCATACCAAAAAGAAAAGGTTGCTGCCCATATTCTATAATATAGAAACCAAGAGCAATCCGAAGACCGACAACCAATACCATCCCGCCCCCGAAGAATTTGTAGAAAAACTCGTGGCCGTCCTCCTTCAAAAACAGATTGCAGACCGCGTCATCATTCAGTCCTTTGATTTCCGCACCCTGCAAATATTGCATACCAAGTACCCGGCAATCAAAACCGCGGCCCTCGTGGCCGACAACAAAGGCCTCGAAGAGCACTTGAAGTTACTGGGCTTCACACCTACCATTTACAGTCCCCTGTATACCCTGGTAAAACCCGAACTGGTAGAGCAATGCCACCAGCAGAAAATAAAGGTCCTTCCCTGGACCGTCAACGACAAACCCACCATCGAAAAACTAAAGACCATGGGCGTCGACGGCATCATCTCCGATTACCCCAACTTATTCTAACCAACACCTGACCTCGTTGTCATTTCACCCTTTTTGTCATTTCGTTTCTCCCTTCCTTATCATTCCGAACGAAGCGAAGCGCAGTGAGAAATCCGCTGTCGAAGCAAAACTTGTCCCGCTCTGCGGAGCCTGTCCCCTATGCGGAAACCCATTTCCACTTCACAGCATAAAATCTTGCATAAATAATCAGCGAGTAATTAATAATCATTGAACAACAAACATTCAGCGAACAACAAACATTCAGCAAGCAACAATAATCAGCCAGCAACAATAATCAGCCAGCAACAAATAATCAGCGTCCCCGCATAGGAGAAATCCCCCAAATCAGCCTCTTACCAACAATGATCCATTCCACAGCATAAAAAGCCTGTATTTAGTAAGCAAAGTAAATCCTGGGGAGGAGCAGGCCAGTCAGGCCGCCCGGAGGGATCGGGCCTGACTTGACTTTTTGGTTCTTTTGCGTCAAGGCAAAAGAACAGAAGAACCTCAAGGCAAAAGAACAGAAAGCCTCCAAACCAAAAGAACAGAAAAAGCCCTTTACCTTTGCCCTCTTCCAAACCGATTCTCCATGAACATATCATTACAGCAAAAGACCGCCGTCATTGGTGGCAGCACACAGGGCATCGGCCTCGCCATCGCACAGGAATTGGCAGCCCTCGGTGCCACCTGCATCCTGCTCGCGCGCAACGAGCAAGCACTGCAGACCGTTACCGCCACCTTGCCCACACCCCACCAGCAACAACACAGCTATAAAGTGGCCGATTTCGCCCAGCCCGACCAGGTCAGGCAGGTCATTACCGCCATCGTAGCAGCCACGCCCGTACACATATTGGTCAACAATACCGGCGGACCGCCGCCCGGTCCCATCACCGAAGCAGCAGAAGATGCCTTCCTGGCCGCCTTCAACCAACATATTATTTGCAACCAGATACTGGCCAAAGCCGTCATCCCCGGCATGAAGCAGGCCGCTTATGGCCGCATCATCAATGTGATCTCTACTTCCGTAAGGATACCCAACAAAAACCTTGGTGTTTCCAATACCATTCGTGGGGCTACCGCTTCCTGGGCCAAAACCATGTCCAATGAACTGGCCTCCTTTGGCATCACCGTCAACAATATATTGCCCGGTTATACCAAAACCCAGCGCCTCGATAGCCTCATACAAAACAATGCCGCCAAGCGCAATGTAGCGCCCGCTGTCATTGAAGAAGAGATGTTGAAAGAGATTCCCGCGAAACGCTTTGGCGATGCGGCCGAACTAGCCGCTGTAGCAGGTTTCCTGGCTTCACCCGCAGCCGCCTATGTCAACGGCGTAAGCATTCCCGTTGACGGCGGCAAAACCGGAACCATCTAAATGGAAAACACCCTCACATACGCGAAACAGCTCGATCAGCATGATCCCCTCGCTCCCTTCAGGAAGGAGTTCATCATTCCTGCCCACAACAGCCACCAGCAGATCTATTTCCTCGGCAATTCCCTGGGCTTACAACCCCGGCGTACACAGGCCCGCCTGCAGGAAGTGTTGAACGGCTGGGCCCAATACGGCGTAGAAGGTTTTTTCATGGGTGAACAGCCCTGGCTCCAATACCACGATACCCTCACCCCTCCACTCGCTACCATCATAGGCGCCTTGCCACACGAAATAGTGGTGATGAACCAGCTCACCGTCAACCTCCACTTGCTGATGGTAAGTTTTTACCGGCCCGAAGGAAAGCGCCGCAAGATCATCTGCGAAGCCAAAGC
The DNA here is from genome assembly GCA_966211765.1 of uncultured Paraflavitalea sp. Classification (GTDB taxonomy): domain Bacteria; phylum Bacteroidota; class Bacteroidia; order Chitinophagales; family Chitinophagaceae; genus Paraflavitalea. The sequence goes on along the minus strand of CBIHOV010000014.1, from coordinate 123,775 downwards.
CTTTCCCAGTGATCAGTACATGTTCGAGACCCATGTGCAGCACCTGGGTTTCAAGCCTGAAGAAGTGATTATTGAAGTAGCACCAAGAGTAGGGGAGCACACCATCCGGACAGAAGATATATTACAGGCAATAGAACAACACAAAGAAGAGCTGGCCCTGGTATTATGGGGCGGCATCAACTATTATACAGGCCAGTTATTCGATATGGCCGCCATCACCCAGGCGGCCCAGGCCGCCGGTGCAAAGTGTGGGTTCGACCTCGCCCATGCTGCCGGCAATGTGCCCCTGCAATTGCACCATTGGAATGTCGACTTTGCCTGCTGGTGCTCTTACAAATATTTGAACTCAGGTCCCGGCGCCATCGGTGGCGTGTACATCCATCAACGTTACCACCAGGATCCTGCCATCCATCGTTTTGCCGGCTGGTGGGGATACCAAAAGAGTACCCGCTTTCTCATGCAAAAAGGCTTTGAACCCATCCCTTCCGCAGAAGGCTGGCAACTCAGCACACCTTCCCTCTTATTATACGCTGCCCACAAAGCAGCCCTGGAAATTGTGAGCGAAGCAGGGTGGCACCAGCTCCAGCAGAAAAGAAAAAAGCTCAATGCCTGGTTATGGTTCCTCCTGGAAGACCTCGAAAAAGCCACCGGCGGCGCCGCCATCGAGTTCATCACCCCGCGTGAGGAAACAGCCCGCGGTTGCCAGGTATCCATGCTCATGTTGCGCAACGGCAAACAGATCTTCGACCAGCTCGCCGCCGCCGGCATCATCGTCGATTGGCGCGAACCCAATGTCATTCGCCTCGCCCCCGTACCTTTGTACAATACCTTCGAAGAGGTCTGGCATTTCGCAGATGTTTTGAAGCAGTTGATAGGTTAACTTGCAGCCCGAAGCTCGAAGCTCGAAGCTCGTAGCTCACAGCTCGCAGCTTCTTCCTAAGCAATTCATAATATAGTAATCGATGACAAGAAAAGAACTAATAGACCAGATCAGAACAAAGAAATCCTACCTCTGCGTAGGCCTCGATACCGACATCACCAAAATACCCAGGCATTTACTGTCCTCACCCGAGCCTGTATTCGAGTTCAACAAGCGCATCATCGATGCCACCAAAGATTATTGCGTCAGCTATAAGATCAATACCGCTTTTTATGAAGCCCTCGGATTGGTAGGCTGGGAAGCCATGGAAAGAACAGTCGATTACATTCCTTCCACCCACTTCACCATTGCCGATGCCAAGCGCGGCGATATCGGCAATACCTCCTCCCAATATGCCAAAGCCTTTTTTGAGACCCTCAACTTCGACGCCATCACCGTAGCCCCCTACATGGGTGCCGACAGCGTCAAGCCCTTCCTCGAATACAAAGACAAATGGACCATCCTTCTCGGCCTCACTTCCAACAGTGGCGCAGCCGATTTCGAACTCCAGCAGGCAGGAGATGGATTGCTCTATGAAAAAGTATTGACCACCGCTGCCCAATGGGGTACACCCGATAACCTCATGTATGTCGTAGGCGCCACCCAAAGCGATTGGTTTACCAACATCCGCCAACTCACCCCCGATCATTTTTACCTCGTGCCCGGCGTAGGCGCACAGGGCGGCAGCTTGAAAGAGATCTCCGAAAAAGCCATGAACAAAGACGTGGGCATCCTCGTCAATGCAAGTCGCGCCATCATCTATGCTTCCGATAAAGAAGATTTTGCAGAAAAAGCCGGGGAAGTCGCTAAAGAGTACCAGCAGGAGATGGCCACTTACCTGAAATAAGGATTATTACTGATTATTTATTATTAATTATTGCCAGCAACCAGCAATGGACAACCTGCTACTAATAATCAAAAATCAGTAATCAATAATCTATAAGATAACAACCAGCAACTAATAATCAATAATTCAACAATCAATAATAAAAAACGGGGCGACACCCGTTTCCGGGGCACCCCGCCTGTAGAGAGTCTTCGACTCTGCTGACTGCAAGACTTGCAATTTGTTTTACTGGCTATTACTTTCTGCGCGTGACCGGCTTTCTCCTGGCCACTCAAAGACCATTCCTTTAATCATCCTGTTACACAGAAAGATTCTGTATTCTGAATTCTGTATTCTGTCTTCTCTTCCTAGATATTCCTCGTCTTCTCCTTCCGCTTCTTATCATCATCATTCACATCAAACGAAAGATTATGGCCGATCGTTACATCACCAAAACTGGCCTTTACTCTTACCCTTGCACTGCCGCCGCCTGCTTTGCCCGAATAACGGTAGTCAAACTTAGGCCCATGCCGGTCATCATCATCCCCTTCTTTCTTGATGTCAAAGCTCGTCTTGTTCTTCACCTCACAAAAGCTCGTGCTGATATCGAAGCTGGCCGACAGGCCCGTATTCACGTCCAGGTAGAGTTGAGTAAAACTGTTCTTAATATCAATGTTTTTAAGGTTGTTCTCCACACCCAGCTTCACACTGCTGTGTTCAAAATTAGCCCTTACATCACCCGAGAGATTGTTGATCAGTCCCCGAGAGAATTTGATAGAGAGACTGCCACCATCCATGCCGGCCACATTGGCTTTTCCAAACTCTACATTCACGTTGCCATCACCACTAAGGTTACCCGCCGTCAGACTTCCGAATTTACTTTCCAGGAAGATCTTCCCTTTGAAATCACCGATCGACAGTGGGCCAAATTCATTTCGGGCATCCACAAATCCCGAGGCAGGCACATACACCACATAGTCAATATGGAAACTTTGCTTTTCCCCCTTACCCCGGTTATTGTTGTTATTGTTACCGATCTTGGTTTTGAAATAAACCCCGCTGCCGCTTTTGCCATCCTGGATCTCAATAACGTCCAGCAGTTGTTGCGCCCTTTCATCCGTACCGGCTTCCGTGGTGATCGTCACATCTACCTTTACTTCACCCTTATCCCAGGTACTGATCTTCATCTCGCCAAACTGATTGCTCAGCGATATCTTCTCCGAGTTGCTTACAGCATACGATTTGCTGTACGTCTTCTTCTTCTCCACCATCGGATCCCCTGCAGCCAATACAGTTGTGCCAAATACCAGGGCCGTGATCAATAAGGTTACACTATACGCTTTTTGAATTTTCATCGCTTCCCGATTTAGATTTTTTGATTTGTTGAATGATCTGGAGCTGTTGATTCAGTAATTCCGTCTGCAGTCGTAAATTCTGTATCATCGCTTCCAGGAGTTGTTCCCGGTTGGCATTCGAAGGCAGTTCCTGCTTCAAAGCCTTGTAAGAACTGTCCAGTTTCGTAATGTCACTCAGGAACTGTTTGTATAAGGCTGGATTATCCTTTTCTATTTGCTTCAGCTCATTTTGTTTCAGTTCGATGAGCTGCGTGAAATGGTACACTTCTTTGGCATAATTAGGGTCGATGTCCTTCAGCAGATCATCACCCTGCACCTGGTTCGGGCCGCCTTCTTTCACAGCTACCTTCGTACCATTAGTTGAGGTGGATGGTTGCGGGTTGAACAGATGGAAAACCCCCAGTCCGGCCAATACGAGAATAGCGGCGGCAGCACTCCAGCGCACGATAGTCGTCATCGTGAAAACCTTCCCTTTTTTTTCGGGGGCTGGTACCAATTCCTTTTCCAGTTTTTTCCAAACCTGCGGGGCCGGTTCATCTGCATCAAATTCATCACGGTGGTCACGCATAAATTGTTCTAAACGGCTGCTCATGACAATCCTCCTTGTTTTATTATCGTCAGTAATTTTTGTTTCGCTCTTACATATTGTGTGCGCACCGTATTGTGCGTGATACCCAATATGCCTGCTATTTCTTCATGATCATAACCCTCCAGCAGGTAGAGGCTGATCACCGCCCGGTAGCCATCCGGCAGTTGCTGTATCGCTTTCTTCACATTGGCCACCTGGTATTCCAATTCAGCTTCGTCCAGCTGGTCCTCCTGGGGCAGCGCCATTACCCCGTTATCACTATCTTCATCGATCTCTACAAAATACACCCGTCGTTTGCGCAGCGTATTGATCGATTTATTGATCACGATCTTCTTCAACCAGGCCCCGAATGTCGAGCGGTAATGAAAATCATTCAACGATCGGAAGGCGTCCAGGAATGCTTCCTGTAATACGTCTTCTGCATCTGCCGAATTGTTCACGATCCGAAGACTCGTGTTGTACATCGCTTTGGAATATCGTTGGTATAACAATTGATAGCTCAGGCTGTCACCCTGTTTACATCGCTCTACCAATTCATCCCGGATGGTGTTTGCAGTCAGCTCCAAAATGAATGTTTTAATTGTTGTTCATAATAAGAGACATAGAGATCAAAAGGATGTTGCATATCAGCTAAAAAAAATTGAAGTTACCTGATCTGATGTTTTGCGTGTCGGGTTTGGCGTTTGCGTTGCTCCGCCTTTTGATCTTACTTTCAATGACCGATCGCCAACGCTCACTTGCTTTTGCAGGAAATTGCGGGCGATTACCCTGCAACACCTGAAGAATCCGAAACCTACAACACAAAACGCCGAACATATACATAACTGGCTAATACCTAAGGCCTAAAAGCTAACACCTATTAGCTATTTTTCCTACTTTAGCAACACAATCTGTTACTATGGCCGCCAAAACCGATCTTTTTGTTAGCCCCGATTACTTTGCCCTCGATGAATTGCTCACCGAAGAGCAAAAGCTGATCCGCGAATCCGTCCGCAATTATGTCAAAAAGGAAATATCCCCCATTATTGAGGACTATGCACAAAAGGCTGAATTTCCGCAACATATCGTAAAGCAATTGGGCGATCTGGGCTGTTTTGGCCCTACCATTCCTGTTGAATACGGTGGCGGCGGGCTCGATTACATTAGTTACGGCCTCATGATGCAGGAACTCGAAAGAGGCGATAGCGGCGTGCGTTCCACTGCCTCCGTGCAAGGCTCCCTCGTCATGTTTCCCATATATGAATACGGCAGCGAAGAGCAGCGGCATAAATACCTGCCCAGGCTCGCCAGCGGCGAATGGCTGGGCTGTTTTGGCCTCACCGAGCCCGACCATGGTTCCAATCCTGCCGGCATGCTCACCAACATCAAAGACGCCGGCGATCATGTGATCCTCAACGGTGCCAAAATGTGGATCTCCAATGCCCCCTTTGCCCAGGTGGCCGTTGTTTGGGCCAAAGATGAACAAGGTGATATCTGCGGTGTTATTGTAGAGCGGGGTATGAAAGGATTTTCCACACCAACCACCCATGGCAAATGGAGCCTCCGCGCTTCCGCCACCGGCGAACTGGTTTTCGACAATGTAGCTGTACCCAAAGAAAATATACTGAACGTAAAAGGGCTGAAAGGTCCATTAAGTTGTTTGACAAAAGCCCGTTATGGCATCGCCTGGGGATCTGTAGGCGCAGCCATGGATTGCTACGATACCGCCCTGCGTTATTCACTCGAGCGTGTACAGTTCGACCGTCCCATCGGCGGATTCCAGCTCCAACAGAAAAAACTGGCCGAGATGATCACCGAGATCACCAAAGCACAATTGCTCAACTGGCGCCTGGGCGTGTTGATGAACGGGCACAAAGCCACACCCCAACAGGTGTCCATGGCCAAACGTAATGGTTGCGAAATAACCGCCAACATTGCCCGCGAAGCCCGGCAAATGCTCGGCGGCATGGGCATTACCGGCGAATATTCCATCATGCGCCACATGATGAACATCGAAAGCGTCATCACCTACGAAGGCACCCACGATATCCACCTCCTCATCACAGGAATGGACGTCACCGGCCTCAACGCATTTAAATAGAGAGTAATTACCCTTCGTTGTCATTTCAAACGCAGCGAAGCGGAGTGAGAAATCTGCCGTCGAAGTAAAACTTGCCCCGCTCCGCGGGACGCTTCGAAGCAAAGTGTCGAAGCAAATGACTGCCGACTGCCGACTGCCGACTGCCGATTGCCGACTGCCGGCCGCCAACCAAACCACGAAGATCAAATGAGCGCATTAGAGATCATAGAATACGATGCACAATACCAACAGGAAACCATCGACCTGATCGTAGGCATACAGGCAGGCGAATTCCGTGTACCCATTACTGCCGAAGACCAGCCCGACCTGCGCAACGTCCATGACTTTTACCAGCAGGGCAATGGCAACTTCTGGCTCGCCATCGATACCAATAAAGTAGTAGGCACCATCGCCCTCATAGATATTGGCAATAACCAGGTAGCTTTGCGCAAAATGTTCGTGCATCCCGATTACCGGGGCAGGGACAAAGCCGCCGCCTGGCAATTGATGCAGGAAGTATTTGCCTGGTGCCGGCTAAAAGGAGTGAAAGACATTTTCCTGGGTACCATCAGCCAGTTCAAAGCGGCCCACCGCTTTTACGAAAAGAATGGTTTCAGGCAGATCGATAAGGAGCAATTGCCGCCTGCATTTCCGGCCATGCCCCTCGACAAAATATTTTATACATTTTCTTTCGATAATTAAATACAGATGAGGATTATCCTGATAGGTTTCATGGGTTCTGGAAAAACACACTGGGGAAAACAAGTGGCCCACCGGCTCCAATTGCCTTTCTTCGACCTCGATGAAGAAGTGGTGAAAGCCGAAGGCCAATCCGTCACCGATATCTTTGCCACCTTCGGCGAAGAGCATTTCCGCCTGAAAGAAAAGGAAACCCTCGAAACCCTCGTAGAGCAACACGAATCCCTCGTCCTCTCCTGTGGTGGTGGCACCCCCTGCTTTTTCAACAACATCGATTACATGAAAAAAGTAGGCATTGTCGTATGGCTCAATACCCATGTGGATGTGCTGCTGCAGCGCCTGCTCAAAGAGAAGGCCAAGCGCCCCCTTATCAAGGACATTGATGACGATGAATTGCGCACCTACATCATCCGCAAGCTCAATGAGCGCCGGATGTATTATGAACAGGCCGATGTTGTCCTCGACAAGGAAGATGCCATTTCCATGAATGATTTTATTCAAACCGTTTTACATGCATAAAGGATTTTTGCTTACGTCCACTTTGCTGGGCGCCCTGTCCGTTGCCCTCGGTGCTTTTGGCGCCCATGGCCTCAAAAAACTCGTACCCCTGGAAACCATCGGTACATTCGAGACCGGCGTCCGTTACCAGTTTTACCATGTATTTGCCCTTCTGGCCGTGGCCATCCTCATAGAGAAGTTTCCCGGCGATTGGATGCGCTGGGCCGGCTTCCTCTTCATTATTGGAATAGTATTATTTTCCGGTTCCTTATACGTCCTCACCGCTCTCAAAGCCACCAACACCGTTGGCCTCAGCGGCATCGGCGCCATCACCCCCTTCGGCGGTCTCTTTCTGATTGCTGGTTGGATAGCTATGTTTGTCGCCATCATCAAAAAGTGAGTAGCAAACAATCAGTGGTCAATAAATGGTCCGCGAGCAATAAATAACCAGTGAGCAATAAATAATCTGCGAGCAATAGTAATCAGTGAGCGATAAACAATCAGCGAACTATAAACAATCAGCGAACTATAAATAATCAGTGAACTATAAATAATCAGCGAGCAAAAAAGAATCAGTGAGTAACCAATAATCACCAACCCCACATAGGAGAAATTCCAAACACCATTCTCTTACCGGCAGACAAGAAATCTCAAACCATAAAAGCCTGTATTAAATAAGCAAAGACCAACCTGGGGTGGCGTGGGCGGCAGGCCGCGCGGAGCGATCGGGCCTGCCTTGATTTTTTGGTTCTTTTGCATCAAGGCAAAAGAACAGAAGAGTTCAAGGCAAAAGAACAAAAGTACTCAAAGTAAAAAAAACGAAAGATTAGCTATCGAAGCAAATGCATTGCCGATTGCCGATTCACGATTGCCGATTTAAAGCGGCGCCTCAAACGTCAACACACACTGCCCCTCACATTCAATGTGAAACGATCCCCCTATATTCTCCATACGCCGCCGCATATTACTCAGCCCATTACCAAATCGGCGAAGCTGTTCCGTATTGATCCCAACCCCATTATCCGTAATACGGATCACCAGCAGGTGCTCTTTGGCCACAATATCAATATGCAATTGAGTGGCCTGCGAATGTTTCATCGCATTGTTCAGCGCTTCCTTGATGCTCAGAAAGATATTCCGGCGTTTTTCCCCACTGATATCCGATTGCGGGATCACCGCCGGCAGGCGCACCGTACAATCAATAGGCGTGCTGTCGAAGTATTCGATCGCATGCGCGCGGATATAGGCGATCAAACTTTCCACCGTATCATTGGAGCTCTTCATCGTCCAGATGATCGTATTCATTTTGCCCAGCAACTCATTCGCGTTGCTCGATATTTTATCCAGTTCCGGGATCGACTGGCTTTTCATTTTCGTTTTCAATATCTCACTCATCAGGCGGATCGCTGTTACACCCGAGCCCAGTTCATCGTGCATGTCCGCAGAGATACGGTCGCGTTCTCCCTGCATCGCCGTCACTACCGCCATTTGCTTTTCAAACTCTTTCCGTTCGTTTTCCAGCTTCAACCTTTCCCGCTCTTTTACCCGCTCTACGATATCGCGGCGGTTTTTCCAGGCAAGCCCGCTCAGGAAGAACGACAGCTCCAGCACCAACCCCAGTTCATAATAAAAGATCGACCGGTTGAAAATGCTCCAGCGCGACTCACTATCCGCCACCCCCCATTTAAACAGCATGATCAGCAGCGAGATGATCGAGAACACTACCAGTGCCAGGTTGCCCAAAGCCAGGTAGTTCAGCAACGTATCTTTTTTCTTGATGCTGTATACAATGAACGTAATGCCCACCACAAAGAAGATCAGCTTCATCACCAGGTTCTCCATCGTGTTGAGCACAATATATTTATCCGTAAAGAAGTACAGGTACGTAAAAACACCGCTGAACACGATCATCACCAGCTTCGACCACCGCAGGAACCTGTCCAGCCCCGGATGGTTTTCCTTCGTATTGATAAACTGCCGCACAAAGAACAGGTACGTAAATACACTGGCCGTCATCATCATAAAGTCCAGGTACTCCTCGTAGAAATAATGGAATTCCGAACCTGTTAAATTCAGGAATGATTTGAGGAACAGCAGGAAGGCCGTGCACAGCGTATACAAGGCATAAAAGATGAACTCCTTGTTGTGGTTTTGCAGGTACACCGCCAAAGAATAAAAGATCATCATCAGCAGGATGCCCGTGGCCACATAGCTCACAATGTCCAGCAGGTAATCCCGGTCCCGGATCGACGACCGCCATTGCCGGAAATAGTCCTTCTCTATGATCCGTGGAATGATATTGTTCACATTAGTACGAACGAAGTTGAAGCGGCAATAATAGTCCGTGCTCGTATGCGGCAATACCGGGATATTGATCGCACCGAGGAATCGCTTGCTGCGCACCACCGTATCCACTACCGGCACAAGCCGGCCGCCTGAGGCGCTGAACAATTCAATATTCCGGCAATAAAAGCCCGGTAAAAAGAATATGGCTTTAGTCGTATCCCCACTGTTCGTCAGCGTGAACTTTTGGAAAATATCCTTTTCCATATAGTTGCCCGGCAACTGTTTGCTCAGGGGTTTGAAAGCGAGCGCTGTAATCCCATCATTCCCCGTTTTCCCCCTGGGTTGAGTAGCTACCTCGAAGTGAGCCACATCTGATTTGAAAAAACGTATTTTAGCAACGTCAATAGCGTTTGTATCCGCCTGGCTATAACTACTGAAAGAGGAAAGGAGCAGGAAAAGGAAAAATCCGGTAAATAGCACAACATCCACGCGAAGGCGGCGGGTAAGGTGACTGCCCGATGGTAGTGGTAGGTGCTCCCGGAGTTTCATGTTGTTTGACCTCCTAAAATACAATATTTACAGGCATCCCAACGCTTTTATTTGTTTATAGCGCAGTTTTGTTCAACTACTTATCTTTGTATCCATGGCCAATCGCTTAAAATCGGGAAAAAGCAAAGCTCCTGATACTGACAAACTGAAACCTGAGAAGGAAGAGCAGGTGACCGTAAAACAATTGGTAAAAGATGAACGTACCCATAAAATTGCCGGCACCATTGCATTGCTGGCAAGCCTGTTCCTTTTTATCGCCTTCACCTCTTACTTATTTACCTGGCGCGAAGACCAGGATAAAGTATTCAAGGGTGCCTCCATATTAATGCCCTCGGCAGGTGTAAAGACCACCAACCTCCTGGGCAATATCGGCGCCTACATATCCCATCAGTTTTTTTATAATGGGTTTGGACTCGCTTCCTTTCTCTTCTGCACCCTCTTTTTTGTAATGGGAGCCAATGCCCTTTTTGGCAAGAAGATCTTCTCCGTTTGGCGCAATGTGCGCTACCTCATCGTGGGCGTGGTCTTCTTCAGTGTGGCCTGTGCCTTTGTTTCCGGCAGCAGCCAGTTTGCCTGGGGTGGGGCAGTAGGCACCATGATCAGCGACTGGCTCGTAAGCCTCATCGGTAAAATAGGCACCGCAGCCCTCCTCCTCGTAGGTGGCCTGGCCTATGTGATCTGGCGTTTCAATCCCGTCTTCAAAGTACCCACCATACCACGCAAAGCAGCTACCCTCGAAGAAGCCGTATTGCCCGTCAATGAGGATGATGAGGAAAGTACACCCAAACCCAAAAAGACCAATAAACTCAAAAAAGGCGAACAACCTTCACCACTCCTGGCGCCCAAACTGGAAATAGACGAGGAACTCCTCGAAGACATGCAATTGGTAGAGCGCGCCGAAGACCAGGAGGAACCGCCTTTTGCCGTCAATACACCAACCCCGCCCGTGGTGATACCACCACCTGTGCCTACCCCGCCCCTCAACAAAAAACAGGAAAAAGCACAGCAGGCTGCCGCCTCCCTCGAGCTGGAGATCAAATCCATGCCCGAAGAACCGGTCACTGCCGATGAGGAATTGGAACCCGAACTGGAAGAATCCGTCGAAGAGAAAAAGCCCATCATCACCACCCCTTACGAGCCTACCCTCGACCTGAAGGATTATAAATATCCTTCCCTCGACCTTCTGGAGCAACATGGTAGTGAAAAGATCATCCAGGATGCGGCCGAACTCGAGACCAATAAGAACCAGATCATCACCACCCTCAAGAACTACGATATCGATATCCAGAAGATCAGTGCAACCGTAGGGCCCACTGTCACCCTGTACGAAATTGTACCGGCAGCCGGTGTGCGCATCTCCCGGATCAAGAACCTCGAAGATGATATTGCCCTTAGCCTCGCGGCCCTGGGTATCCGGATCATTGCCCCCATACCCGGTAAGGGTACCATTGGTATTGAAGTGCCCAATGTGAAGAAGACCGTGGTGAGTATGAAAAGCCTCCTGTCTTCTGAGAAGTTCCAGCAAAACAATTATAGTTTACCCGTGGCCATCGGTAAGAAGATCGACAACGAGAATTTCATCGTCGACCTCACCACCATGCCCCACTTGCTCATGGCAGGTGCTACCGGTCAGGGTAAATCAGTAGGCTTGAATGCCATCCTGGTGTCCCTGCTCTACAAAAAGCACCCTTCCCAGCTGAAGCTCGTACTCGTCGATCCCAAAAAAGTAGAGTTGACCCTCTACCGCACCATCGAAAACCACTTCCTGGCCAAACTGCCCGGAGAAGAAGAAGCCATCATTACCGATACCAAGAAAGTGATCCATACCCTCAATGCCCTCTGTATTGAGATGGACAACAGGTACGACCTCCTCAAAGAAGCCGGTACCCGCAATATCCGCGAGTACAATGAGAAGTTTGTCAAACGCAGGCTCAACCCCGAAAAAGGCCACCAGTTCCTGCCCTTCATCGTACTAGTAGTCGATGAGTTTGCCGACCTCATCATGACCGCCGGCAAAGAAGTGGAAATGCCCATTGCGCGCCTCGCCCAGCTGGCCCGTGCCGTAGGTATTCACCTCATCATCGCCACCCAGCGGCCTTCTGTCAACATTATTACCGGTACCATCAAGGCCAACTTCCCGGCGCGGATCGCCTTCAAGGTATCGTCCAAGATCGACTCCCGTACCATCCTCGATATCGGTGGCGCCGAACAGCTCATTGGTAAGGGCGATATGCTCATCTCTTACAATGGGGAGCTTACCCGCCTCCAGTGTGCTTTTGTGGATACCCCCGAAGTAGAAAGTATCTGCGACAACATCGGCGCCCAGAATGGCTACCCCCAGGCATTCATGTTGCCGGAGTATGTGGACGAAAAAGAACTGGAAAAGGATTTTGACATCGGCGACCGCGACGCCCTCTTTGAGGATGCCGCCCGCATGATCGTTACCAGCCAGATCGGCTCTACCTCCCTGCTCCAGCGGCGCATGAAGCTGGGCTACAACCGGGCGGGCCGCCTCATGGACCAGCTCGAAGCAGCGGGTATCGTAGGCCCCAGCCAGGGTAGCAAAGCCCGCGATGTACTCATCAGGACCGAAATGGACCTGGAACAACATTTAGCAAATTTTAATACCTAACCCGCTAACCCACCTCACCCTGGTTCGTGTCTCCGCCTGGTTCCTGTCCTCACGAACCAGCTGTGATGCCCTCTGTCGCCCTGGTTTGTGTCGCCCTGGTTCCTGTCCTCACGCACCAGACAGTTGTCCCTACGAACCAGCAAGTTTCCTACCGCCCTGGCTCCAGTCCAGGCTGGTAGGTCCGAACTTCTGTATTCTGTATTCTGAATTCTGTATTCTCTCCCGTTTTCTGTTAAAGTATTCCCAACGACTAAACGGATCGGGGATAATCGGCGTCTAACTTTTTGCCGCCTAACCAATATCTTTGCGGCTTTTAAGAAAAGAAATCACTCATAATGAAATCAATACTTTTATTCTTTAGCACGGTACTGACAGCATTGGTAGGTTTTTCTCAAACAGGCGATAAGCCAGTGAGCAGCGATCCGGCCGCCAAAAAGATACTCGATGAGGTAAGTGCTAAGTTTAAAACGTACAAAGCCGTACAGGCCGCTTTTGTGTTGAAAAATGAAGACAGCAAAGGTAAAGTGCTGGATACCAAGAAGGGAACCGTGTCCATGAAAGGTTCCAAATACAAGGTGAGCCTCCTGGGCGGCGCCGAAATATTCTGCGATGGCGCCACCGTCTGGACCTTCGACAAGACCTCCAATGAGGTCACCATCACCAAACTGGAAGGTTCTGCCAGCATGATCACTCCCCAAAAATTGTTTACCAATTTCTACGATAAGGATTTCCTCTACAAATTGAATGGAGAAAAGAAGGAAGGCAATAAAACACTCGTGGAAATTGAAATGACCCCCGTCGACAAAACAAAGGCCTTCCACAAGGTATTCCTGTTGATCGATAAGACCGCCAAGACCATCGCCAGCACCCGCGTACTGGACAAGAGCGGTACCAAGATCACCTATACCGTTACTTCCCTCAACGGCAAGGCAGCCCTCACAGATGCCATGTTCGTCTTCGACAAAAGCAAATACCCCGGCGTAGAAGAAGTCGACCTTCGGTAGGATTTAGCAGTTAGCTTTTAGCCTTTAGCAATTACAAATGGCGAAGCAAACTCCTTAAGAGATACCGCTTTTAGGTATTGGCTTGCGAAGCAAAAGCCTCAGGGCTCGCAGCTCGTAGCTCGAGGCTCGCAGCTATTATTCCCCTCCCCACCTGAACGTCGATATATCCAGGCCTGCCAGGTCAAGCGCCCGGTCTGCCACCGTAGCAGCCACTTCCTCAATCGTAGTGGGTCGGCTGTAAAAGGAAGGAGAGGCAGGGCAGATGATGCCGCCGGCCAGCGTCACCGTTTCCATATTGCGGATATGTATCAGGTTATAAGGCGTATCCCGGATCATGCAGATCAGTTTCCGGCGCTCTTTCAATACGACATCCGCGGCGCGCGTGATCAGGTCAGTAGAAACCCCCGTGGCAATCCGGCCAAGCGTACCCATCGAGCAGGGCGCAATGATCATTGTATTGAACCGGCCCGATCCTGAGGCAAAAGGAGCATGGAAGTCCATTGTCGAATAAAACTTAATACCCTTCCCTCCCTGCTTATCCGCGAGACCCATAAAATCCTTATAATCCGCCATCCCGAGCTCCGTTTCCCATACCTCCTTGGCATTCTCCGTCATCACCACCGCCAGCTCCTGCCATTGTGAGGAGATCGTCAGTAGTTTGCGCAACAACAATTGCGGATAAATAGAGCCGCTTGCCCCCGTAATGGCCAGCACAATTTTATGCATCAGATTTGAGTTAACTTTAATGTACTATTTAAATAAGGTTACGATCGAAGCAAAGGACTGCCGACTGCCGATTGCCGACTGCCGATTCACGATACCTAAAAAACAAAATTAAGTATGCAAACCCTGAAACCGGTTCTTTTGTTTGCCTGGATCATTGTTTTTTCCTGCGGTCAGCGACCCCTGGAAGCCAATGACAAAACCCGGTGGATGACCCTGCAGCAGGTGTCCGACAGCCTCCAAAAGCAAAAAAAGCCCGTGCTGATTGACCTGTATACCGACTGGTGCGGCTGGTGCAAAGTGATGGACAAGAAAACCTATGCCAATAAGAAAGTAGGCGCCTACCTGGGTGAGAAATTCTATGCAGCCAAAGTCGATGCAGAAACCCGCGGTGCCATTACCTGGAAGGGCAAGACTTATACCTTCAACCAAAACTACCGCACCAACGATTTTGCAGTCTACCTCACCAAAGGCCAGTTATCCTATCCTACCACCGTCATCATTCCCGTAGATGGCGAACCCCAGGCAATTCCCGGTTACCTCACACCGCCGGAACTTGAATTGCTCGTTAAATACTTTGGGGATGGCCATGAACGCAAAATGGCTTTCGAAGATTACCAGAAAGGCTTTAAATCGAGTTGGTAGTGCATTGAATATGGGTGGTAGGAAGGGCAAATGTTAAAATAGGTTAACAGTTGGTGAGTATTGGTCTATGCCTGAAAACATGATAAGAATAACGGTTTAGCAAGCATTATGCTATCTGCAACTGTTCGCAAACGTTTGCGTATCCATGGTAAAAGTTTATGTTGTATCCGTTGAGGATAAACCCTTTATTCATGTGTTGACCTAAATCAATTAGTCAAAAAATATTCTCATTGTGCAACCATTGTTTCACCACTATCATCTTATATTTGAATTTTCATAGGATAAGGTTTAATGGTTAATGGTATTTGATTAGTGCAGTCCTGCAGCAATGCAGGACTCTTTTTTTGTACCTGCTCCAACCAAACCCTGGTACTAAAGAAAAGTTAAAGGCCTGGCGCAAGTATGCAGGGTAAGCCATGTGTGGCGGCGTACTTGTGCCCTCGAAGCAAAGGTGCATTCAGCGCGCAGCTCATAGCTCGCAGCTTCTTCAATGCTTCAATATTTCCAACTTGCTGAAATCAATAGGCTCTACCGGTATCACCGCCAGGCCCGGTGTGTAAGTGCTGCTCTTCTTAATGCGGTAAGTAAAAACATTGTTGCGCCGGTTATTAACGAAACTGAGTTCATTGAAACTCTCACGGTAGGTTCCCAAACAGTATACTTCTATATAATAACGGGCAGGAGGCACTTTGGGAATGACGATCTCATTATTGACCGGGTAATATATTCTTTTGATCGTGCCGGCCCCACTATGATCATAGCGATCAAAGATAACCAGCACTGAATCCGTAACAGGCGTCCTGGCAGTATTGGACAGGCGTATAGTGACATCCACACTATCCGTGGGGCGTTTTCTTTGTGCATAAGCAGAACTGCCTGAAAGAAAACACAATACCAGTAACGCAAAAACTGCTCTCATGAAAAGCCGGGGTTTAAAAGGCGGGGACACCTTTTCAGGGATAAAACGATTATTTGGGGAGAAAATTACATATTATCCCGGGCTTATACCAGCCCCCCTTTCCTAAAAACGATGAAGCGCCCGATTATGGCGATCAACTTGCTAAACAATACGTTGGAAGCTAATAAATGAAAAAGGGTGGGTCGCTTTTTAAAGCTGACCCACCCTTTTTTGATATGCATCAATTTGATATACGTCAATCTATTGAACTTCAGCCATATCAGGAATGGCTTCCACTTTGTAGGCGCCCGCATCCAGCTTCTTCTTCGTTTCGTCAAAAGCCGTCAACGTCAGTTGGATGTCCTCATCATTGTGAGCAGCAGTGGGGATCAGCCTGTAAATGATATGCCCCTTGGGGATCACAGGATATACCACGATCGAACAGAAAATACCATAGTTCTCCCGCAGGTCCATCACCATGGCTGTAGCTTCTTCTACGCCGCCCTTCATATACACAGGCGTTACAACAGAATCCGTTTTACCAATGTCAAAGCCCTTTTCCTTCAGTCCCTTCTGCAGTTTCAACGCATTCTCCCAGAGCTTGTTCTTGAGCTCAGGACGCGTGCGCAGCAGCTCCAGGCGCTTCAGGTTACCGATCACCAGCGGCATCGGCAAGCTTTTCGCGAAGATCTGACTGCGGATATTGTAACGGATATAGTCGATGATCGATTTTTGACCGGCTACAAAAGCGCCGATAGAAGCCATCGATTTCGCAAAAGTGGAAAAATACAGGTCGATCCCGTCCTGAACACCTTGTGCTTCACCAGCGCCGGCGCCCGTTTCACCAAGCGTACCAAACCCATGCGCATCATCCAGCAGCAACCGGAAATCATATTTATTTTTCAGTTCAACGATCTCTTTCACCTTGCCCTGGTCGCCCGCCATACCAAATACTCCTTCCGTAATAACCAGTATACCACCCGCTTTTTGCTTTTCTATAAGCGCCGTAGCGCGCTGCAATTGCTTCTCAAAATCTTCCAGGTCATTGTGCTTGTATACATAGCGATGGCCGGGGTGCAACCGCAAGCCGTCGATAATGCAGGCATGACTTTCCGCATCGTATACAATGATATCATGACGGCCACACAGTACATCAATAATGCTCACCATGCCCTGATATCCAAAATTGAGCAGGATCGCATCTTCTTTACTTTCAAATTCGGCCAATTGTTGTTCCAGCAACTCATGATAATTCGTATTGCCACTCATCATCCGGGCGCCCATCGGGCTCGCCAGACCAAACTGAGCAGCGCCATCAGCATCCGCTTTACGTACTTCAGGGTGATTGGCCAGTCCCAGATAATTATTCAGGCTCCACACCACCATATCCTTGCCCCGGAATTTCATACGGCTCCCGATCTCTCCTTCCAGCTTGGGGAACGCAAAATAGCCATGCGCTCGTTCTCGGTGCTGGCCGATAGGGCCATAGTTTTTCAACAATCTTTCGAAAATGTCTGCCATATTATGGATTTGTTAAAGGTTAGATTACCATGATCAGAAGGCGCAAAAATAACGTTTTTGCGGTAATGGCTGATATAGAGCGTTCTTGTAAAATAGCTAAAAGATAGGAGGGCACACCTTTTAAGCCAATAAGTTGAAAGAATGTTAAAAAAGAGAATACAGAATTTAGAATACAGAATGCAGAAGGGGAGGCTGTAAGTCAACAACGAGAGAGCCCTCCATTCCCCCAACAATGGCCACCTCCAGGTTGATCAAAGGTCCAAAGCCAACTCCTGAAAGATTCCAAATGCTGTATGCTGTCTCCTGTATTCTGTCTTCTTCCCCTTGCAAAAAAACGCAATCCTTTGTTTACCAAATTTTAATGCGCCAATATCGAACGCCCTATATCTTTGCCGGAAAATAGTAAGTAATGCGCAAATTACTCCTGATCTCCTTTTTTCTAACCCTTGCAATTGCCTCTTTTGCCCAACGTAAAGCCAAAACCACCGATGTAAACACACCCAACCGCCCCAAACTCGTGGTAGGTATCGTGGTCGACCAGATGCGCTGGGATTACCTCTATCGTTATTATGATCGCTATAAATCCGATGGCGGTTTTAAACGTTTTCTCCAACAGGGTTTTACTGCAGAGAATACCCTCATCCCTTATACCCCCACCATCACCGCTTGCGGTCACACCTGTATTTATACCGGCAGCGTGCCGGCCGTGCACGGCATCACCGGCAACGCCTGGTGGGACAGAGACCTGCAACGCAGCGTGTATTGTACAGAAGATAAAAGTGTAAAGTCAGTGGGTTCTACAGGCGCCAATGGTGAAATGAGCCCCCGCAACATGCTCACCACTACCATTTGCGATGAACTTCGCCTCGCTACCAATTTCAGAAGCAAGGTGGTGGGTATTGCTATTAAAGACCGTGGTGGTATACTTCCGGCTGGCCATTCAGCCAACGCCGCTTATTGGTACGACAGCAAAACCGGCGACTGGATCACTTCTACCTATTACATGAACGACCTGCCCCAGTGGGTAAAGGAATTCAACGCACAGAAGATCGTTGATAAATATTACGCACTCGACTGGAACCTGATGTATCCCAAAGAAACCTATGTACAAAGCACCGCCGATGAAAAGCCTTATGAAGGCAAATCATTTGGTGCTGACCAGAAAGGTTTTCCCTACGACCTCAAGAAGTTCATTGGTAAAAACTATGGCACCATCGCCAGCACACCCTATGGCAATTCAATGACAGCCGACATGGCCAAAGCAGCTGTGATCAATGAGCAACTCGGTGCCGACGACATCACCGATTTCCTCGCCGTAAGTTTTTCTTCACCCGACTATATAGGCCATTCTTTTGGTCCCAACTCTATAGAGCAGGAAGATGACTTCCTCCGCCTCGATACTACCTTTGGCAACCTCTTCCGTTTCCTCGATGAGAAAGTAGGCAAAGGCGAATACCTCGTATTCCTGAGCGCCGACCACGGTGTGGCTCATGTGCCCGGTTTTATGAAGGAAAACAAATTGCCCGGCGGTACCATCGACGATGAAAGCTGGAGCAAGGGTATCACCAAAGGACTCCAGGACAATTTTGGTATTACCGGAAAAGCTGTTACCAGCTCCTATAACTACCAGATACACCTGAACCATCACCTGCTCGATTCCATAAAGGCCGACAAGAAGGCCGTGAAACAATGGATCGTTGATTACCTGGGCAAACAGGAAGGTATATCCCGGGCCTTTGCCATTGATGATATGATGAACGTGCCCCTCACTTCCAAACAACGCGAGATGATGGTCAACGGCTGGTATCCCCGCCGCAGCGGCGATATCCAGATCGTGCTCCAGCCAGGCTGGATCGACGGCGGCCCCACCGGCACCACCCACGGCATCTGGAATCCCTATGATGCACACATCCCCATGTTGTTTTACGGTTGGGGTATCAAACCCGGCCGCACCAACCGCGAAACCTATATGAGCGATATCGCCCCTACCATTGCTGCTTTATTGCACATCCAGATGCCCAGCGGCACCACTGGCAAGGTAGTGGAAGAAGTGATGAAGTAATTGACGATTCGCCTTCTTTGTCATTTCGGATTTCTCTCCTTTGTCATTTCGAACGAAGCGCAGCAGAGTAAGAAATCTGTTATCGAAGCAAAAGTTCGAAGCAAAAGATTGCCGACTGCCGACTGCCGATTGCCGACTGCCGGCTCGCACTCACCATAAAGCAAACGGGTGGGTCGCCCCCAAAGGGCGGCTCACCCGTTTGCTTTGATATACAGCCCTATAATTACCTAGATCAACCCGTAAATGGGTAAAACTTTTCATTTTTCCCCCATTTTTATAAAAGGATGTATTTTGCTATGCTGTACTGATATATTTGTACGGATAAAACAAACATGATTATGAACAAACCCTTCGCTGCATTCACACAATGGCTACTACTGCTGGTGGCCATATTTACCACCGGGCAATTGTTTGCCCAACCGGGCAACCCCGATCTCGGAGCTGCCATTCCGGTTGATCCCAAAGTAAAGATTGGTAAGCTCGACAATGGCCTTACTTTCTACATTCGCCAAAACAAGAAACCCGAACAGAAAGTAGAGCTCCGCCTGGTGTTGAATGCCGGTTCCATCAACGAAGATGATGACCAGCAGGGCCTGGCCCACATGGCCGAGCACATGGCTTTCAACGGTACCACACACTTTAAGAAGAACGACATCGTTTCTTTCCTCCAGGATATCGGCGTAGGCTTTGGCAATGACCTCAATGCCTATACCAGTTTCGATGAAACTGTGTACATCCTGCCCATCCCTACCGATAAGCCCGGTAACCTCGAGAAAGGTTTCCAGGTGCTCGAAGACTGGGCCCACAACGTTACCTACCTCGACGATGATATCCAGAGCGAGACGCCCCTCATCCTCGAAGAGAGCCGCATGGGCAAAGGCGCCAACGACCGCATGTTCAGGAAGATCTACCCCAAATTGTTTGAGGGCTCCAAATATGCCAAACGTTTACCGATCGGCGTAGACTCCATCATCCGCAATTTCAAACCCGATGTGATCCGCCGCTTTTACAAAGAATGGTACCGTCCCGATCTGATGGCCGTCATCGTAGTAGGAGATATCGAACCTGCCAAAGCCGAGGAATTGATCCGCAAGCACTTTGCAGGCATGACCAATCCCACTGCTCCCCGTAAAAGAGAATATGCTGAAGTGCCGCCCTATGCTGCTACCGATGCCATGGTGGTTACCGATAAAGAAGCTACCAGCTATACCGTATCCATCAATTACCCGGCTTTTAAAGAAGCCCCTGCTCTCAATATTGGCAGCTACCGCAATAACCTCGTAAAGCAAATATTTGTATCCCTCACCAACCAGCGCCTGCAGGAACTTACCCAAAAAGAGAATCCGCCATTCCTTTTTGGTTCTGTAAGCTTTGGCTCTTATGCGCGTGGCTATGATGCTTTTGGCGCCTTTGCCGCTGCCGGCACCGGTGATGTCAACAAAGCACTCAATGCCCTGGTGGAAGAGATTGAAAGAGTAAAACGCTACGGTTTTACCGCTGCTGAGCTGGAGCGCGCTAAAAAGTCCATGCAGGCCAATTTCGAACGCGCCTGGAACAACAGGGATAAAACAGAGTCCGACAATTATGTAGAAGAATATGCCAACCACTTCCTCCAGCAGGAACCTACTCCTGGTATCGACAAGGAATACGAATACGTAAAGACCCTCGTGCCAGGCATTACACTCGAAGAAGTAAATGCCGTTTCCAAAAAGTTCAAAGACGACAAGAACCGTTTCGTCTATGTACAAGGTCCCGAGCCCAAAGCCGGTGACAAACTGCCCGAAGGCAAAGACCTCCTGGCAGCCATTGATGCCAAAGAAAAAGCCGACATCAAACCTTATGAGGAAAAAGCTGTTGCTACTGCCTTATTGACCAAACTGCCCACAGCCGGTAAAGTGGTTTCCAAAACAAAGAATGCATTATTGGGTACTACCGAGCTGAAGCTTTCAAATGGCGTTACCGTCACCCTCAAGTCTACCGATTTCAAGAACGACCAGATCTTAATGGGCGCTACAAGACCCGGCGGTAAGAACAATTACGGCCTCGCCGATAAATTCAATGCAGAATATGCTACCCAGTTGGTAAGCACCATGGGCATCGGCGATTTTTCTCCTACCGATCTCCGCAAGGTACTCGCTGGTAAAACCGCCTCCGTCAATCCCACCTTCTCTGCCATCGCAGAAGGCATGCGGGGCACTTCCAGTGTGAAAGACCTGGAAACCATGTTCCAGCTGAGCTACCTGTATTTCACCGCCCCCCGTAAGGATACCGCCTTGTTCCGTTCTTATGTACAGCGCAATAAATCCCAGTTTGCCAACATCAGCGCAAATCCACAGGCCGTATTTATCGACACCATGTACAAGACCATGTATGGCAACAATCCCCTGGCGCCCATAGCCGTACCCAACAGCGCATTCTTCGACCAGATCAACCTCGATCGTTCCCTCGACATCTACAAAGAGCGTTTTGGCGATGTAAACGGTATGAACTTTGTCTTTGTAGGCAGCTTTAAGGAAGAAGAGATCATCCCATACATTGAGAAATATGTAGCCAGCCTGCCCGCTACCAGCAAGAAGTTCTCCCTGGTCGACAACAAAGTGCGCCCCGTTGGCGGTAAACAATCCCTTACCGTCAACAAGGGCAAGGAAGAGAAAAGCCTCATCCTGGCCTTCTACTCCGGTGAAATGCCTTACAGCGAAGAAATGGACCTGAAAGCACAGGCCCTGAGCGAAGTATTGAACATCCGCATCATCGAAGAACTGCGCGAAAAAGTGCAGGGTATTTATGGCGGTGGTACCAACGGTGGTTTGGAAAAATACCCCTATACCAATTACACATTTGTATTGCAGCTCCCTTGCGGTCCTGAGAAAGTAGATACCTTGCTCAAAGCCGTCAAAAAAGAGTTTGCTGATATCGCTGCCAAAGGCCCCGATACCAGTTACCTCAACAAGGTCAAGATCCAGTGGCTGGAACAAAACAAAGTGAAGATGAAAGAAAACGCCACCTGGCTGGGCGCCTTGATGGACATTAAGTTCAAAGGCGACAATCCCGACCGTTTCGTGAATGCTGAAAAGTATATTAACAAGCTAACGGTGAAGGATGTACAGCAAGTAGCCAAATTGATACTCGATGGTAAGAACCAGTTCTATGCCGTACAAATGCCCGAGAACTACAGCAACAAGTCTGAGCCCGCAGCGCCCGTAAAGAAAGGATTTTGAGTTAAGTCAACGATACGCTCACACGAAGGCCCTGATGATTGTCATTCAATTGTCAGGGCCTTTGATTTAGAAGTATATAGCAATGCACACAACATAGCTGGTACACCATTGGCGATACCCATATACCTTAGGCCTTGCCCGAATGCAGCATCACAATGATTCGTAATTTCCTCAATTCTATTTCGGAATTCCGACATCTGCAACTAAGTTGTTATAATATTAGTTTAACCTCTTCTTTTTCGTACTAACTTACAAGTATAGCTGGTTTCCTATTCTTTCCCCTAACGTTCCTGATTTTTTGGTAGCAACTCTCCCCCAACATTGTGTGTAGTTTCTCTGCATACTGTCATTCTATTTTTTGTTAACCAAAAAAGCAAAAGCACATGAGAAGTCTTCTAAAAGTGGCAGCCTTATTTGCCCTGCTCACACTCGTATTTTTTTCCTGTAAGAAAGATGCTAAGGAAGAAGTTCCCGCACAACAAGAGGAGATCTCCCAACAAGTATTGGACAAGATCTATGAACTGGGTTTTGGTACCAAAAACGTGTCCAGGCACCCCGAAGGATACCTGGTGGAAGGAGATATCGTTATTACCGAAGACGACCTGCGTCAGACTCCCGACCGCAAGTTGATCCGCGTAGGTGATGAAGAGCAGTACCGTACCACCAATACGGTAACCGGTTTGCCACGCAACATTACCATCCGTGTTAACTCCTCTTTGCCAGCCCGGTACATCACAGCTACCGATGCAGCCATTACCCGGTACAACAACCAGGGTTTGCGCATCACCTTCTCAAGGGTTACCTCCGGTGGCAACATAGTCATCAATCCCGCTCCATCCGGAGCAGGTTACCTGGCATCTGCCGGTTTCCCCACTTCCAGCGGCAATCCCTATAGTTCCGTATTGGTCAACAGGAGTTACCTCGACACCTGGAACATCAATACCGTTACTTCCATCATTGCCCATGAAGTAGGCCATTGCATTGGTTTCCGCCACACTGATTATGCCAATCGCGCTTACAGCTGCGGCGGAAGTGCCGTCAACGAAGGCCAGGCAGGCGTTGGCGCCATCCACATTCCCGGTACACCCACCACCAATGCCGTATCCGGTTCCTGGATGCTGGCCTGTATCGGCAATGGCGTAAACCGTCCATTCATCAGCAGTGATATCACTGCCCTGAATTACATCTATTAAAATCGGTCTGAGTTCCGCCTCAGGGTGGGTCGCCCTTTAAGGGCGGCTCACCCTGATCTAGGGAGTTCGTCGATGCCCTTCGGCGAGCCTCAGCACCATCTTCTAATCCCCGTATGCGGGGACGACTACACAAAAGCCGGCAAGTTTAATTGCCGGCTTTTTTTATGATTTTACTATGTTAACGTTTCAGTATTAACAAATTATCAATACAAAAGGGCATATGATTTGGAATAATAAGTACAGAACCAAATCAAAAGATTATGAAACGAATAGGTCTAGTATTATTACTGGCAACAGCTTGCTCCCTCGCTACGACCCAGGCCAACGCACAGGTAAGCGTAAGTGTGAATATAGGAACACAACCACAATGGGGTCCCGTAGGGTACGACCGGGCCGACTATTATTACCTCCCCGATGTGGAAGCTTATTATTACATACCCCGTCAACAGTTCATTTACCTCGATGCCGGCCGCTGGGTTTTTGCTGCCAGCCTGCCCGGAAGATACCGGGGGTACGACCTCTACGGAGGCTACAAAGTAGTGATCAACGAACCCAGGCCCTATGACCATTTTTATGCTCACCGCGACAGGTATTCAAGGTACAGGAATTGGCGCGGCCGCCAGGATTGCATCCGCGATAACTACCGGCCCCGGTATGATCATGACCGCGACTACCGCGACAGGGACTACCGTGATCGTGGCCATGATCGCAAACACGGGCACGGACGTGGACATGGCAGAGGCCGCGGACACGACAGAGATTGAGACTAATTAAGCATTGATAACAGGCCCTGAGCGATCAGGGCTTTTTTTATGTGTACCAAGGTCGGCATGTCCGATGCCAGGTCAAATGTTCTGTAAACTTAATTTATACACTATCAACGTATTGACGATCATTTCTATAATAGGGCACACCATTTGAATAAGGTAAATCAGAAACATGAAAACACTTTGCATATGAAACGTTTATTGTCAGCATTTTTGCTAATGACCGGGCTGTTATTAGCCGGCCGGCAGGCGACTGCCCAGGTGAAAGTCAATATCAATATCGGAACCCAGCCACTCTGGGGACCTGTAGGATACGATGAGGTGGAATACTATTACCTGCCCGATGTAGAAGCTTATTATTATGTGCCCCGCAGGCAATTTGTTTATTTGAGTGGAGGTAATTGGATATTTGCCTCCAGCCTGCCAGCGCGGTACCGTACCTACGATTTGTATACGGGCTATAAAGTGGTGATCAATGAACCACGACCCTATGTTCACTTTACTGATCACAAAGTGAAATACGCCAAATACAAAGGCGCACATGGGAAACAAGTGATCATACGCGACAGCCGCGATCCAAAATATTACGTAGTAAAAGGTCACCCCGGAAATAGCAATAAAGACAAGGGTGATAAAAAGGGTAATGGGAATGGAAAAGGCAATGGAAAGGGCAAAGGAAAGAACAAATAAGCGGGTAGTAGCTTTTACCTCAATGATAGATCCTGATTAATTTATTATCACCCGGCGGGTAGGTTTTCAATACTTCATACTTCAAGCCCAATTGTTGCAGGCATTGCAGCGTCACCGCGTAATCCGTAAGGAGGTAATCACTTTTCTGTAGCGCCGCCCGGAGTGCCGGAGCAGCGCTATCCGGGATTGGATCGGGCAGATCCTCCGGAAAAGGCTTAAATTGATCACTGAGCAGGATATAATAATTCTTATACACCCCACCCGTGGCAAAACCCACAAAAGGATGCCGGGGTTGTTGTGCATACAGATCGTAAATAGCTTGCTTGCTGCCGATCTGCTGTTGCCACTCAAAGCATACACGCTTATCGGCCCTGTAATAAAAATGAGTCATCGCCAGTGCCAGTATCACCACAGCCAATCCCATACCGGCAAGCCGGAGACTTTTAATGGCGGGTAGCCCCTCGCCAGCTGCAAAACAAATGAGCAAGAGGCCCGGTACATACCATTGCAGCGCAGTGCGGCTATACAGGTACGGAGTTTGAAAGATCGCATGAAATACAATATTCAATACCAGGATGCTGATCAGCGGAATAGACAGGAGCAGCCCCGTACTTATTTTTTTAGTGCGGATCAATGACCATACATACCAGCCGATGATGAGCAGGAGCAGGTAAAAAGAAGCATACTGGAGCACCGGTAATAGTTGGCCATAAGGGCCGTTGTAAAGGCTGCCTCGCCACATGGAGCCCATCAGCGAGCCGATCAGGTCCGCATTACCGCCAAAGTCCAGGTCTTTACCGTAGTATTTAATGAACAGCAGATCCGCCACAGCACCCAGCAGCAGTAAAACATACAGCAGGAATATCCTCGTTAATGGTTTGCCCACCGCCTGGCGCGACAGGATTTTCGTCAGGAGCATACTGGCAAGAAAACCCGCCATCCCGAT
Organism: uncultured Paraflavitalea sp.; assembly: GCA_966211765.1. GTDB lineage: Bacteria > Bacteroidota > Bacteroidia > Chitinophagales > Chitinophagaceae > Paraflavitalea. The sequence continues at coordinate 97,696 of CBIHOV010000014.1, read as the reverse complement.
CACCGAATAGAAATAAGAGAGATTGGCGCCAATGGCCAGTGCGTTCATGAGCCACACCATCAGCCAGCCACGGTAATTGAATGTTGGCGACTGCGCCGCTTTTACAAAATAATAAAGACTCCAGGCCTGGAAGGTCATAGCCAGCCCATAACCACGCGCCAGCGAAAAGAAATCCAGCACAAAAGGGTTAAACAATACCAGGGCCCAAAACACAATAGCCGCAGCCCTTATTTTTATAAGATTACCCAGCCTGTACAGCGCCCAGGCAAAAAAAGGAAAAGCCAGCACCGAATGAAGCCGCAACCATCCCGGCCCATCACCAAACAGGTTATTGAATACTTCCATAAAGATCGTATTCAGCCAATGCGTATTGGCGGTCCCAAACATGGCAATAAAGTAATTCGTTTTTACCAGCCGGTAAGAGTAGGCTTCATCATGCGTCATGTCCATACCAAACGCATGCGCCCACACAAAGCCCCATAGCACCAGCGCTACCAGGGCATACAGCAAAAGCGACAATTGTTGCGAACGGCTAAGCGATTGAAAGCGGGTCATAGATTGGAAAAATACAAAAAATGCCCCATCTAAGCCACCGTTATATCTTTATCCAGGTACACATCCTGCGTGGCATTCAACAAGTCGACCCCTTCGTTGAAAGGCCGCTGGAAGGCTTTGCGTCCCAATATCAATCCCATACCACCGGCCCGTTTATTGATCACGGCTGTATATACAGAGTCCAGCAGGTCGCTGGCGCCCTTGCTTTCACCCCCACTGTTGATCAGGCCCACGCGGCCACTATAACAGTTCAACACCTGGTAGCGACAAAGATCAATCGGGTGATCCGTCGTCAGTTTTTCATACACCAGCGGAGAGGTCTTGCCATGTTTGGTAGCCAGGTAACCGCCGTTATTAGTAGGTAGCTTTTGTTTGATGATATCAGCTTGTAAGGTCACCCCCAGGTGATTGGCCTGGCCCGTAAGGTCCGCCGAAGTATGATAATCCACCCCATCTACCTTAAAGCCGTTATTGCGCGTATAGCACCAAAGGATCGTGGCCATGCCCAGTTCATGCGCCAGTTCAAAAGCTTCTGCTACTTCTTTCAACTGGCGGGCGCTTTCCGCCGAGCCCCAGTAAATCGTGGCACCAACCGCTACCGCTCCCATATTCCAGGCGCTTTTCACCGTACCAAACATCGTTTGGTCATAGCGATTGGGCAGGCTCAGGAATTCATTGTGGTTGATCTTTACCACAAATGGAATGCGGTGCGCATATTTACGGCTCATGATGCCCAGTACACCATAGGTAGAAGCTACTGCATTGCAACCTCCTTCAATGGCCAGCTTTACAATATTCTCCGGGTCGAAATAAATAGGGTTGGGTGCAAAAGCCGATCCTGCACTGTGTTCAATGCCCTGATCTACCGGGAAGATGCTGCAATAGCCCGTATTGGCCAGGCGGCCATGGCCCAGTAAGGTTTGGATACTGCGCAACACCGGGTTGCTGCGGTTGCTATGGATCCAGCTTTTCTCCACATGGTCAGGAGAGGGGAGCGAGATCGTTGATTTGTCAATCGTCTTACATTGATGGTCTAATAAATAAGCGGCTTTATCGCCCAGCAGGTCCGTAATTTTCTTTGATGGCATAATCGATTGGTTTAATGCGGTGCCTCAAAGATAGCCGGATGCCCGCTGCTGTACAACCAGGCCAATGGTTGTGCTGCCCTTGCCGGGTATACAAAAAACAAGAAAGTCTCCCGCAAAGCGGGAGACTTTTAAACTATGTCGCCATTCTGTTGACGGGCTTCAAACCTTAGCCATCGATCAATGAATGTTTTATAAATCTGTGTCAATTTACCGGCTGCCAACCTGTCGAAGGGTATTCACGCCCTGTAGGGGCTACAGCTTTGTAGAAATGAATTTCATCAGATCCATTTGCCCTGTAGGGGCAACCCTCCACGTAGTAGCGATCGAAAGGAGCCTGTCGAAGCCCGGCCCATCGAAGCAAACGCACTGCCGATTGCCGACTGCCGATTGCCGCCGCCTTACGCGTTCCTATTAATACAGTTCAGGTCTTCAAAAGCTACTTCCAGGCGCTTGATGAAAGTTTCCTCTCCTTTGCGCAGCCATACACGGGGATCGTAGTGTTTCTTATTGGGTTTGTCTTTTCCTTCCGGATTACCCAATTGACCTTGCAAATAAGCTTCATTCTTTTTGTAGAAGCCCAGTACACCTTCCCAGAAAGCCCATTGCAGGTCCGTATCAATATTCATTTTGATAGCGCCATAGCTGATCGCTTCCCGGATCTGGTGTTGCGGTGAGCCGCTGCCGCCATGAAATACGAAATACACTGGCTTGGGGCCAGTTTTCAGCGTCTTTTCAATAAAGTCCTGGCTGTTCTTGAGTATCTCCGGACGCAGTTCTACGTTGCCGGGGCTGTATACACCATGTACGTTACCAAAAGCGGCAGCCACGCTAAACAGGCGGCCCACTTTGCTCAGTTCCGTATAAGCATAGCTTACGTGTTCTGGCTGCGTATAAAGCTTGTCATTTTCAACACCGCTGTTGTCAACGCCATCTTCTTCACCACCCGTCACACCCAGTTCGATCTCGATGGCCATGCCCAGGGGCTGCATGCGTTTGAAAAATTCTACTGAAGTATGGATGTTTTCTTCGATCGGCTCTTCACTCAGATCAAGCATATGCGAGCTGAAAAGCGGCTGGCCTTTTTCCTTGAAGTATTGTTCGCCGGCATCGATCAGTCCACTGATCCAGGGCAACCATTTTTTGGAGGCATGGTCAGTATGCAACACTACAGGTACACCGTAATATTTAGCTACATTATGGATATGCAGCGCGCCGGAAATACCACCGGAAATATTGCCTTGCAATTGATCGTTGGGCATACCTTTACCGGCGATGAACTGCGCGCCGCCATTGGAAAACTGGATAATAACGGGGGAGTTTACCTTCGCCGCTGTTTCCAGTACTGCATTGATCGTATTCGTACCAATCGTGTTCACTGCGGGCAGCGCAAACTGGTTCTCTTTGGCATCTTTATAAAGGGCTTCCAATTCTTCGCCAAAAAGCACACCGGCTTTATATTTCTTCATGATTTTGCTGTTTTTTCTTTTATTTGATTAATAAGTAGTTGCGATTGTTACGATTTCTTTAAGAACACCGTCATTTTCTTAAATGCGTGGCGAAGATAAGAAATAGTGGGTTGGCGAAGAAAAGCCGGTTGGATTAAGTTTTCAGCCTGAGAAATGGCCTTTACAGCCAATCTGGACAGTAAGGCAGCCGATAAATGCAGGAAACAGCGGGACGTAGTGCCCGATCCGTATAATCAGAGCCTGGCCGGACTCATTTGCGCTTGCGCCCATATCCGTAGCTGGTCTATTGAAGGAATTAAAGCGGCCCCGGTTTTTGTTAAAGCATATTCCACCCTGGGCGGCACTTCAGGATATTCTTTACGCGTGATCAACTCATCTTCTTCCAGTTCTCTTAAAGCCTGTGAAAGCATTTTGGGTGAAATACCTTCTACTGCCTTTCTAAGCTCTCCGTAGCGCAATACACCATCTTTCAAATACCACAGGATCCTGCCTTTGTATTTCCCGCCTATCCGCTGAAAAGCATAGTCAACAGGACAGTAAGCCGTACGGATAGAATTTTTTTTCATAAAGAATAAGTTTTATGCCGCTGATTGTCAACAATAGTAACCTGTTGGTAAGTAGTATACCAGTTGGTGCCTACTTGTTGTAAAGTTAGCGATACCCTTATTTTGGTGTAAGAAAATTATACAGCCATGACCAAAACTTATTCCTTGATAAAGAGCGCCTGCCTGTTGATCACTTGTTTGTACCACCCGTTCATTGTTTCAAATAACTTCTATATGGATATAAACACCCCCGTTGTGCCGGATCAGCATCCGGCTGCAGAAAATATTGGCGTGATCGAATTGAGAAACTATTTGCTGAAGGAAGGAAAACGGGATGCTTTCATCGATTATTTTGAAAGCCATTTTATCGAGTCCCAGAAAGTATTGAACGGATATCCGCTGGCACAATACAGCGTGAAAGGCAGTGACCATAATTTTTGTTGGATAAGAGGATTTGAAAACATGAGCACCCGCGGCACTTTTCTGCCGGCATTCTATTATGGCGCTTACTGGAAGCAGCACCGCAACATGGCCAATGCGATGATCGCCAATAATGACAATGTGCATTTACTCAGGCCCCTTGTCTGGCAGCAGGATTCATTAGTGCCTGTTGCCAGTATCAGCAGCGCCTTACTTCAACCTCATCAGCGCATAGCCGTTGTTGATTTTTATATTGCCAATAGTAAACTGCAGCAGCTGCTCACCTTATTTGCGAAAAACTATCTTCCAATAGTCAAACGCTGCGACATCGATGCTTATACTTTATGGATTAGCGAAGAGATCCCCAATGATTTTCCGCAACTGCCCGTATTCCAGGATAAGAATTTACTCGTGGCCATTACTTTTTACAAAGATGAACAAGAGTACAATGAAAAAATGAAGCTGGTAACTTCTAAAATTGATGAAACCCTGATGGCTAATCTGCAGGATGCTATTACCATTAAACACAGTATGATATTGTTCCCCACCCCCAAAACTGCCAGCGAGCTGTAAATAAGCTGCCTGCCCCGTCCCGCCCTCTACCTGCCAATTCACCTTTTTAGGATAGGTAGAGGGGGCTGTTATAGAAAGGGTTTGCAAATATGCGTGAGAAATAATAATTTCAGCAGGTATAACCCTAAACATGACCGTACGACAATTCTTATTAATTTACAGTATCGTTATAGCTGGCTGTGGAAACCATACCAACTATGTCGACCACATGAGCGCCACCTATTACCCGGGCAATGAGGACAAGTTTGGTTTCCTCGTATTCGATAAAGAGCGCGTGGATTCCTTTTTCGTTTTTTATCGCGGCATGAGTTTTGAGAATGGCAGACTTCAAACCGCCTTTAAGCAATTGCTCCGCATCGATACCAACTTCAAACGGGGAGATGACCGTTTTACCCGCCATATCAGTCCGCCTGCTTCTTTTGATAAGCTGTTGGCCATGCAGGTATTGCAGGAAACGATTATCCAGCGCAACGAAGAATACTTTCCGGAAAGCCTGAATTACCTTTTCTTTTACAAATGCCTGCCGGATGCATTCAAAGCCAATTGGCCCCAGGTCCAGTTGGGCGACCTGCAATTCAATGTTACTTTTTTCAATTTGCTCAGGGTTAAATGTGATGCTTTTGAAAAACATATCGTGATGGAATCGGCATATTTTGATGAGAACATCAAAAAGGTCTTTGGAGAAGAGACCTACAATGAATTCACAGTCGACAAGGTGCAATTGATCAGGGATTGTATCAAGTCGGATACTGCTTTTGCCGACACCCGGTTGCAGCCCGATAAAGACAATTTCCTTTTTATCCTCGACCAGGTAATAGCCCGCAAGTGGCGGTTGCTGTTGATGGATAATAATTAGAAGCGCTTATACAGAAGCAAGTCAAAATGATTACCAATATGGAATTAAAACTCATCGTCATCCGCACAAGCGATCCGGAAAGACTGGCCTCGTTTTACTCCTTGTTAGGGCTTGTGTTTGACTACCATAAGCACGGTAATTCCCCATTCCATTATGGTGCCACCATCGGGCAAACGGTGTTGGAGATTTATCCCCTGGCCAAAACCCGATAACTATATTCAATATAAATACTTAACTGATATGTCTGACAGAGTAAAAGAATTGATCGTTGATTTCAAAGCCAAAGGCTGGGAAACAGTCAGACCTTATGAACGCCTGTTTGAACTCAGGGAGAATCCCGGAGAGTTGTTTGCTTTCCTGAAACTTTACATGCAAACGTTTAAAAAGAATTCCACCTTATTCAATGACGCATTGCATTATATAGAAAAAGATCAATGCAGGATGCTCATACAAAAGGCTTTGGAAATTTTGCAGCAGAAGAAGAATGAAAATGCAGAAGCTGTTATTGAATCCACAAGCCTGCAGTTTCCTGATTTGTTGCATGATTACCTGCCACTGATCTTCGACCTTAAGCCCAACGAAAGCGCCTACTATGCTGAATATCCCTGGAGGGGCCTTAAAGGAGAGGCAATCACCTATTTTAAAGACAAACTGGTCGATGCGGCAACCAAGCTGGAAGACAAGCAAAAACTATGCAGGTGTCTGCTGGAAACAAGAAATGAAGAGATCATCCGGTTTGTATTGGACTATGCGACTGGACAAAAGCTGTTTGCCGGCGAAGGGGATAATTATATCCAGGCATATGCAGAACGTTGTGGTTATACAAAACAGGCCAATACCATCGTATCATATTGTCCCAATGAGCTGAGACACTTCGTATTTGAACCTGCCTATATCCTTGAAAACAAGCCCCTGTTTGCAAAACAACACCCCACCTGGTATCTGCCCGTAGGAGGTGTTCCGTTTGCGTTCGGCGGTATAATGCAGGAGGAAGATCAGAATCCTTTATTTCACATCATTACCCTTGATCCTATTCCCCAGGGGCTAAACATAACCAGGTTAAACAGACTGGTGTTGGGTGTCCATGTGAGAGAAATGAATGTGTGCGGACCGATGTTTTACCAACACGATGCCAATGGCAATCCCTTAAAGATTAAAACAAGGGAAGATGATGATATGGAGATATTTGAAGACCTTCCCATAGCGCAAACACAGGTTTTCCTGGTAGCAACACCTGAAAGGTGGCAATGGCAGGACTGGGCTGGTGCCAACGGCCGGGAAAACTTACACAGGCTGGGTGGTGAGCCTACCTGGATACAAAACCCGGAAGTGTTGACCTGCCCAGTTTGCAAGGCTAAAATGGATTTTTTATTACAGTTGGATTCCGAATTACCGGATGTGGAGAAAGGTGAATTGATGTTTGGGAGCGGTGGGCTTTGCTATGTTTTTTGGTGTGATAAATCAAAGATCAGTGGATATGTAATGCAATGTACTTAAGTGATACTCATTTTAACTTTAGCTCAAAAAATAAAATAACAGTATGGCCTACATAATGGTCGATATCGAAAGTGATGGCCCCATTCCCGGCGACTACTCCATGATCTGCTTCGGGGCAGTAATAGTAGAGGAGGGGTTGACCAAAACCTTTTATGGTCAGCTAAAGCCCATCTCTGAAAAATTTATCCCCGAAGCCCTCGCTGTTTCAGGATTCACCCGCGAACAAACACTTGCATTTGAAGACCCCAAAACAGTAATGGAAAACTTTGCGGCCTGGCTCAAAGAAGTAGTGAAAGACAGGCCCGTATTCATCAGCGACAACAATGGCTTCGACTGGATGTTTATCTGCTGGTATTTCCATCATTTTACCGGGTCCAATCCTTTTGGCCACAGTTCCTACAACCTGGGTAGCCTCTATAAGGGTATTGTGAAAGACACCTTCAAGAACTTCAAGCACCTGCGCAAAACAACACATACCCATCATCCTGTAGATGACGCAAAAGGAAATGCAGAGGCTTTACTCACTATCAAAAAAGAACTCGGTCTTAAGATAAAACTCTAATGAACGCTCAATTAATGGGAACTCTGATTAGCAAAACAGAACAACGAAAGCGCTTTCTTTTAGCGTACAATCTTGCTTTTGTTTCGAAGTCAAAAAATAAGAACTGGAAGAATATCTTTTCATTGTGGCATTCGGCAGCAGAAGCCGGACACAAAAGAGCCCAATTCTATCTTGGTACTTGTTACGACAATGGCTTAGGAGCGAAGAAGAATATTAAGGAAGCTTACAATCGGTATCTCAAAGCCGCTATGCAGGGACATATGGAAAGCCAATATAATATTGGCTTTTTTTATAGTAAAGGAGAACTTGTAAAGCAGGACCACAAAAAGGCTGTCCATTGGTACACTTTGGCTGCCACACAAGGCGACACAGAAGCGCAAAGGGATTTAGGGTATTGTTATTTTTATGGTAATGGCGTAAAAGAAAACGATACAATGGCGGTTTATTGGTATAAAAAGGCTGCAGCAAAAAACGATAACAAGGCACTGTATAACCTGGGTCTCTGCTATAAATACGGTGAAGGAGTCGGCTTATCTAAACGCTGGGCAAAGTATTACTTCGAAAAAGCCATGAATAAGGGACATAAGAACGCCAAAGCCCAGTTAAAGTCCTTGTGGCAATAAGAAAATACTTCCGGCACAAAAATTACCATGACAGACAACCCATATATTCAAAAAGCAATTGAAGAGCTCGAAACCAAAAGTTTCGGTGTTACCGAACAATTCTTGAAGATCCACGAGGTGGAATACGAGGAGGGCCTGCCCAAAGTGCTGCGGGTAGATCAGGAGAAGGGAGATGGTACTGTGATCGTCTATTTCGCTGTGAAAGGGGAGCGGTTTTACCTGGCGGTTTATCTCGATACCCAACCGCACATTGTTGTTAAATGGGTTGAAACGGAGTCGTATTATTCAGTCTATTGTAGAGCTACCTCCGAAACATTGAGTTACGAGCAATTGGCAGCGCTGACTACGCTAAAACCTACCAGCGGTTGGAACAAAGGCGACCTGAAGAAGCATGGTAGATCAGCTTATAATTTCAGCGCTATTCATTTTGAATTAGATCCGGAACCCGATGAGTGGGAAGACAAACTGAAAAAGCTGCTTGGAATATTAGAGCAGGATGAGGATGGGGTAAGAGTACTTGCAGACAAAGCTTCCGGCTATATTCAGGTGCAAGTAACCTATCACAACGGCAACGGTTTGATTGGTGGACCACATATTAGCAGAGAGGCATTTAAACGCATGGCTGCCCTCAACCTTTCCATTGATTTTGACCAATACCTGGGCGGCAACAAATATGAATAAGCTCCCGTATACTTTGGCTGCGCTTGGTCCGACTGAATTAATCCCAATAAAGCCGCAACTTTAAACTAAATGCTTATATTTAGTATAAACCGCCTTTGAGGCAACAAGCAAGAATGAATAAAACCGGGCCAATAATAGTAATAGAAGACGATGCTGATGACCAGCAAATATTAAGTGAAATTTTTGGGGAGCTTAATTTTCAAAATGAGGTCATTTATTTTGGAGAGGGCGAAGCGGCACTTACATACCTGACCACAACGGAGCTTGAGCCCTTTATTATTCTTTCTGATATTAATATGCCTAAGCTGAATGGCATAGAACTAAGAGAAAAGATTCATACCAATGAGGATTTGCGGGTAAAATGTATTCCTTATTTATTTTTTACAACAACCGCTGAGCAAAAGCATGTAGTTGATGCATATTCCAAATCGGTCCAGGGTTTTTTTGTCAAGCCGGTTTCCTTCGAGAAATTAAAATATACTATAAAAATTATAGTACAGTATTGGCAGGAATGCGAATCTCCCAATTATATTAAGTAAGACTTATTCTACTAATCCTCCAACTTCCCCAGGTTCTTCTGAATGAGAATAGAGGCCATACCGAAAGTCATCATTTTCCTTTATTTTGCCTGGTATTGGTCGATCTGGAATTCAACAATCAGTAGCTTTACAGAGAATTTTCAAACCGAATACTATGACATTAGAACATGTGGCCATTTGGACCGATCAACTGGAGCACCTGAAAGCCTATTATATGAAATATTTTGGCGCTGTTCCCAATGAGAAGTACACCAATGAGAAAAAGCAATTTCACAGTTACTTCCTTAGCTTTCAATCGGGCGCCCGCCTCGAGATCATGTCTATGCCCAATATTCCCGACAATCAAAATGATATCATAAAAGCCCAATACAAAGGCATCATTCACCTCGCTTTTGGTGTAGATACCATCCAGGAAGTAGAAGCGAAAGCAAAGCAATTACAGGAAGATGGTTTCCGGATATTGAGCGGCCCCCGCAAAACAGGCGATGGTTATTATGAATTTGAAACGCTTGACCCCGATAACAACCGGCTGGAGGTTACCTGTCCTTATCCTCAATAACCAATAACAATTTCACAGAACATACAAAACGAACGCATCAATGGCCTACATAATGGTCGATATTGAAAGTGATGGTCCCATTCCGGGCGACTACTCCATGATCTGCTTTGGAGCAGTAGTGGTAGAGGAGGGGTTGACCAAAACCTTTTATGGTCAGCTCAGGCCCATCTCAGAAAAGTTTATCCCCGAAGCCCTCGCCGTTTCAGGCTTCAACCGCGAAGAGACACTTGCATTTGACGACCCAAAAACAGTAATGGAAAACTTTGCGGCCTGGCTCAAAGAAATAGTGGCAGACAGACCCGTATTCATCAGCGACAACAATGGGTTCGACTGGATGTTTATCTGCTGGTATTTTCACCACTTTACCGGGGGCAATCCTTTTGGGTTTAGTTCGCAGAACCTGGGTAGCCTGTACAAGGGTGTGGTAAAAGACACCTTCAAAAACTTCAAGCACCTGCGTAAAACAAGCCATACCCATCACCCTGTGGACGACGCAAAAGGAAATGCAGAGGCCTTGCTCACCATCAAAAAGGAACTGGGCCTTAAGATCAAATTCTAATAAATCCTTCTAAAGCTATAAAGCCTGCTTTATTATGAGCCAAACTGCAACCCTCTATCGAATTGGTAAGAACGAATTTCCCGGGTTCGTTGCTGATCCTGCGTATGCAAACCTGAAAGCCATCAACAAATGGAACGCATCTTTTCAACAAACCCATGAAGGCTTTCGCTTCATCTTGTCAAAAGGACGGGATGCGGCAACGGTTGAATTAGTGGACCAGATCTTTTATCCTGTCGAACGTATCGGAGAAGATGATGCCCCTATTCATTACAGCAACCCCACCACCGTAGCCGCAATCGCTGCCTTGCTTGCCACCATCAATGCCGACTCGATCACAGCACTATATGATGCCAATGAATTGAATGAGAACGGTATTTATCCGGAAGTGTGGAACACAAAACCTTTTGAGCAGCATGGCTTCAACCCGGGGCTCCTCATACACGAGTTGGCAATGCTGAAAGATATATATGCGCAGGCGGCTGCTGAAGGAGATTATGTTCTAAGTTTTGTAGGATAACTTTTACAACTCATCATTAATAATAATACCATGATCAATACAATAAGAACTGACTCCGAAAACCAACACTTTGTGGAACTGGTAAGATTCCTCGACGCTGATCTGGCGGAAAGGGACGGAACTGATCATTCATTTTATGGCCAATTCAACAAGATCGACAAGATCAGGCACGTGGTGGTGGCTTATGAAAATGATAGACCTGTGGGATGTGGAGCCATAAAAGAATTCAGCCCCAGCGCTATGGAAGTGAAACGGATGTACACCTTGCCCGAAAGCAGGGGAAAAGGGATTGCCTCCATAGTGTTGGCTGAATTAGAGAAATGGGCCCATGAACTGTCCTACAAAACCTGCGTACTGGAAACCGGAAAAAGGCAACCCGAAGCCATTGAGCTGTACAAAAAGAATGGATACGGGATCATTCCCAACTACGGCCAATATATCGGAATTGAAAACAGCGTATGTTTCGAGAAGGAAATATGAACAGCCATGACAATATGAACCTATGACAGACAACCCATTCATTCAAAATCAATAGAAGAACTGGAAACCCAAAGTTTGGGTATATGAGTGGCAATCCATTTGAATCCCATTAAGGCAGCCCCGGCTACTTCTAATCCTCAAACTTCCCCAGGTTCTTCTGAATAAGTGCCAGGTTCTTCTGCAGGGTTTGTTTCAACTGGCGCTTTACCAGCTGTCCCATGGAAGTGCATTTGTTAAAGGCCGGGTTGTGAAAGTAAAGACCCAGCTCCGATCTTAGCTGCTGCAGCTTTTCAGGCGTGGATATCTTATCCCGCGCCATGATGTTGAGCAACTCCATCAGGCGAAAGCGGGTAGAAGCCACGCGGAAAGCCATCATCGTCCTTTCCTCTGCCTGGTATTGATCGATCGACTCCTTATTGAGGTACTTGCTACACAAGGATACCAGTTCCACATTTTCCTTAAAGAACTGCGGCAGGTACAGGTTTTTCCTGCCTTCATAAGATTGCTGGTCGAAATCAATGGCGCGGATACGGTATTGGTAATCCTCAATATCAGGTGTAATGTCCACCACAAAATTATACGAACGCATATCCCCCAGCAACCGCACAAAACAACGTTCATTAAACTTCACAAACTCCTTGGCCAACCTGATCTTATTGGTCGTCTGATTGTTGAGGTGCGTTTGAATAAACAGGTCACCGGGAATGCCGGGTATATGTTCTTCCACCAGCGTATTGTTGTGCGTAAGGTAGGTGATGCGGTTGGGGGAGAGCAGGTGCTCCAGTTCCAATCCGTAAATACGCGAAGCATCGGCTATCTTAACATAAAAGTGATCGTAGTTGTCGTTGAACTTATTGATGATGCGGATGCGAAATGGATGTGAATTACCAAAACTGCAATAGTCGATCCTGGCCACATCCAGGTGCGCCGTAAAAGTTAGATCACCCTCTGTCTTCAAAAAGGCATACATCTTCACCAATCCTGAGCGGATATATTCCCAGTCACGCATATCATATACCGCCTTCTCCCACAGCGTGTCCTTCCCGTTCTTGTCTTTCAGCGGAATAGAGTAAGTAATATGCAGCAGGTCATTATAAGATACCGGCAGTTTCACCTCACGGCCATGCACTTTCAGGTAATTCCGCAGGCCCTGGTGCACAGGAAACATCGGCTTCTTGCGCGAAGGTTTGTTGTTTTCTTCCGGAGTGAAATCAGGTATCAATGATAGATCAGCATTAGTGATTGAATAAAATTGACCGTCGTACCCGGTGTAAAATACATAATCTACAGCGAATGAAGCCTGCTGAACAACTTATTGAAATAGGCAGGCGCTTCCAACAGTCTGCTGCCATACCAGCTAAACATTTCGCCATCCACCAGCACAATGCGCGTATGGGGTAAATAGCCTTGCAATTCATCAATATGTTGTTGCTTAAAAGGATAAGGCTCCGAGGAAAGCAACAGCAGCTGGCACCCGGCAGCCTGCAACGCTTCGATCGTAATGGCGGGATACCTTGTTTGGTGTCCAAATACATTCTGCAATCCGCAACGTCCCAGCAGGTGATGGATGAAAGTATCATGACCCACCGTCATGTAGGGATCTTTCCAGATGAGGTAGGCTGTGCGAAGGCCAGGCGCCAGACCCGCCAGTTGCGAGAAGTCAGCTTCAATGGCTTGAGCAATCGAGGCCGCCTGGGCATTGGTAGCTGTGATGGCTCCAATGGCCCGTATCATGGCCAGCGCATCATCCAGGTTATTGACATCACTCACCCACACCGGATAATGCCCGGCCAGTTCTTCCACCTGCTCCTTTACATTTTCTTCTTTGTTGGCAATAATAAGGTCGGGCTGCAGCGCATGTACCCGGTCGATATGTACTTGCTTGGTTCCGCCTATTCTTGTCTTGCTGCGAAACCAGGTTTCGGGATGTACACAGAACTTCGTAATGCCCACCACCGCATCATCCAGGCCCAGTGCTGCCAACAGTTCAGTTTGCGAAGGCACCAACGAAACGATCCGCCTGGGTGTATCGGGCACACTGATGCTCCTGTTTAATTGATCGGTAAATGTAGGCATGGTGCTGGTTTCTTAATTCTGTATCCTGTATGCTATAATCCAGGTTTCCCCCAAAGCTAACCAACCCATTTTAAAATATCGCTCCTGCTTATATGGAAAACAAATTGCTCCGCATCTCACTGCCTGAATAAATCCTGTACATGTTTAAAAACTACCTGACTGTTGCCTGGCGCCACCTTCTTAAGAACCGTCAATTTACCCTCCTCAATTTAGTAGGCTTATCAACCGGACTGGCTGCTACCGTCCTCATCTGGCTTTGGGTACAGGATGAAAGGAGTGTAGACAGGTTTCATGAAAATGACCAACAGCTTTTCCAGGTCATGGAACACCGCACCAATAATGGCGCCATCAACACTTCGGCCGAAACCGCACCCCTCCTCGATAAATTCCTGGCTGCCAGCATGCCCGAAGTAAAGCAGGCTACCACTACCACTCCGCCGTTTTGGTTCCCCCGCGTACCCCTTACTACCGGCACCGACAATATTCACGGCGCCGGCCTGTTTGCCGGGAAAGATTATTTCCAGGTATTTACTTATCCCCTGATCAGCGGCGACAAACAGACTGCTTTGAATGATAAAAATGGCATTGTACTATCCGAAAAGCTGGCCATGCGCTTGTTCCACAGCACAGAAGGCATCATCGGGAAAGCAGTATACTGGCAATTGGACCAAACCCGGCGCACCAGCATGGTAACCGGTGTTTTTAAAGGCACACCAGCCAACTCCTCCCTGCAGTTTGACTTTGTATTGCCCTTCGATACGTTTAAATCGATCATGAACATGAACGATAATTTGAGCAGTGGCGGACCATTTCATACTTACCTCGTATTAAAAGAAGGCATATCCGTGGAGAAATTCAACGAAAAGCTCAGCGCTTTCATGAAATCCCACAGCAATGGCAACCCACGTAAGATGTTTTTGAAACCTTATGGAGATAATTACCTCTATGGCAATTATGAGAATGGTGTTCAAACCGGTGGCCGCATTAGCTATGTGAGGTTGTTTTCCATTATTGCCATCTTTATACTCGTAATAGCCTGTATCAATTTCATGAACCTGTCTACTGCCAAAGCAGCCGGCAGAATGAAAGAGATGGGCATCCGCAAAACCATTGGCGCAGGCCGCCACACCCTCATCATACAATACCTGGCCGAATCCCTGCTATTGGTTTTCGTGGCCATGTTGCTGGCCCTGCTGCTGGTCATTTCCCTGCTGCCAGCCTTCAATCAAATTACTGGCAAGCAACTTTCCATCGTAATAGATACAAGATTGGTAATAACCCTCCTGGGCATAGTATTGGTCACCGGATGCCTGGCAGGTGCTTATCCCGCCTTTTATCTCTCCGGTTTTAAACCCGTGGCTGTATTGAAAGGAAAGCTCAATAACCTCACAGGCGCCCAGTGGGCGCGTAAAGGTTTGGTGATCTTCCAATTCACTTTATCAATAGTGTTTATAGTGGCCGTGTTGGTAGTATACCGGCAAATAGCCTTTATTCAATCCCATAAAACAGGCTATGATAAAGAGCAGGTGATTTATTTTGATGTGGAGGGCAAGGTGCCGGGCGCTATGCCTGCGTTTCTTGCAGCCGTAAAAGAAATTCCCGGTGTGATCAATGCCTCCAGCATGGTGGGTAATGTGCTGGGAGGCCCTACCGGAGGCAACCGTTGGCAAAAAGATGGGGTAGACCAGGTCACCCTGTTCAGGCCCTTCATGGTCAACTATGGCATGATAGAAACCCTGGGAATTGAAATGAAGGAGGGACGCTCATTCTCGCCGGCATATGGCATGGATACCGCAAAGATTATCTTCAATGAGGCGGCGATAGCGGCAATGGGCATTAAAGACCCCATAGGCAAAACCCTCCGCTTTGATGGCGTAGACCGCCAGATCATCGGTGTAGCGAAGAACTTTCATTTCCAATCCCTGCATGAAGCCGTAAAACCGCTATTCTTCAAGCTGGATTTTATGAACAATACCGTGATGGTGAAAATAGATCCGGCTGCCGAAAAAGGCGCCATTGACAAACTAAAAGCATTCTATACTGCTTATAATCCCGGTTTCCCGTTTGATTACAAATTCCTGGATGAAGATTACCAGGCACAATACAATGCCGAAAAGCGGGTAGCCGCCCTTTCCAAATACTTTGCAGGATTGGCCGTATTGATTTCCTGCCTGGGATTGTTTGGGCTGGCTTCTTTCACGGCCGAAAAGAAACGCAAGGAAATAGGCATTCGCAAAGTACTGGGCGCTACCGTAAGCCAGGTGGTGCTGATGTTGTCGAAAGAGTTCCTGCGGGCAGTAGGAATAGCCCTTTGCATTGCTATGCCACTTTCCTGGTGGATCATGCACAATTGGTTAGCCGGTTTTGCTTTACACATCCCTCTGGGTATGGATATATTCCTGCTGACTGGCCTCTCCATGATCCTTATCACCATAACAACAGTTAGTTTTCAGGCCGTCAATGCGGCCATAGCCAACCCCGTTGAAAGTTTGGATGCAGAATAAGCTGGCATAACCTGGAATAACCCGGTGTTGCAATCGATAAGCAAAAAAAATGGATCTGTGATGCGGGCTGCGAAGAAGTGGCCCTGGAAATGGTTCCGTAGTGCTGGTGTTGTTGGAAAGGAGACCGCTGCTGCCTCCTGCTAAATAGAATAAGGATCATCTAGCAGGAGGGTATTGGATTGCAGGCGGTTCTTAACACACAGGAATTGGAACTCAATTGGTTTTTGTTCGGACGTTGGATCTTACTGGACGGTTTTTTAAAGGATACGATCAAAATCGGTTTTTTTCGGACGTTGGACTTGGACGGTTTGACTTGGACTTAGGACTTTGGACATTGGTTTCTCAGAGGCAAGGACTGTGCAATCGTTTTGGACTCGGACATTTCATTTGGACATTGGACTTTGGACATTTGGATTTAAAAGAAAAAAAGAAGTTGATTGATACTGGATTTTAGGATTTTCCTGGATATTGGATGTGTAACTGGTTTTTCTCCTGGATATTGGAATGATTGATAAGCTATCAATCAACTTCGATAACAAAGATATATCCACAATGAAATGTTAACAAGAGCAGAAACTCTCGATTTAAAAAATTCGGTATTTACTGCAAAAATCGTAAGTATGTCAGGGTGTACCTAGTAGGATAACGTAGTGTATATGGGAATACTACGTGGTTGCCCTGGTAAATGGGCCTTTTCGTTGATCGCCATCAAAAGTGGAAGAGGAAAGTTACGCGTTATCCACATATCAACTGCTATATTAAAATAATTTAATCTGACTTTTAACTCCATTGAACGGGCATATGAACGTATTGATCGAATAAAGTTACACCGTTACCTTTCCTGCTCCATCTTTGTATCAGTTTATGTGAGGAACCCTTTTTAACCCCCTAAACACCGGTCCCTCTCTTAATCTGAACATTCATGGTAAAGGCTATAAAAGGTCTTGAACGCTTTGTCTCTGATTAAAAGATTTTCCCCCTGGAGGCTGACTAGCAATAGTCAGCCTCTTTTTTGTGCCTGTTACCGTTTCAGGAACCGTATGGTCTGTGAGGTAGTGGCAGGATGGCCTGCCCTTTGAACGCGCACCAGATAGACCCCGGCCGGCAGCTTACCCAATGGCTGCTTGATGATATTGGTTCCGCTGTACACAGGAGTAGTGCCTGTCTGTAATTCCCTGCCCTGCTGGTCCAGTATGGTCAATACCAGTTGTTCGGCATTGGTGCTGTAATAGCGCAGCACCAATTGATCATGGACCGGATTACCCATCAGTTGAAGGTCGCTATGGTTGGCGGCGCTGCCAATACGAATGATCTGTGTGTAGGTTTTATGATCGTTCACATCCTGTGCCATGATCCGGTAGTAAAGAAAAGGAGATTGCGATAAAGCAGCCCCATCCTTATACTGGTACCGCATTTCATGGGTTTGTAATTGTGTGGCCACAGGCATAAAATGAACGCCATCTGAGCTTCTTTCTATGGTAAATGTTCCGCCCTCATCTATATCGGCCACCTGCCAGGTCAGCAATACATCCGTTCCAGCTTTGCGCCCTGTAAAGTCCCGGAAATCTACCGGCAATGTCGAGCTCGTGTGGAGATGCATGAGCGACAAAGAATTGGTCCAGGGGTTGCCTGCTGCATTACCATCCTGCGAGGTAGATTGTCCCAACACCATATAATTGCCATTCGGCAAAGCTATCGCGTCGAATAACCAATCATTCACACTGCCACCCAGGCATTTCTGCCAAAGTAAAGTACCACTGCTGCTTAGTTTT
The DNA here is from genome assembly GCA_966211765.1 of uncultured Paraflavitalea sp. Taxonomy (GTDB): domain Bacteria; phylum Bacteroidota; class Bacteroidia; order Chitinophagales; family Chitinophagaceae; genus Paraflavitalea. The sequence continues at coordinate 79,824 of CBIHOV010000014.1, read as the reverse complement.
ACCAACCAGGCATCCAACTCTCCATAGGTATCTGTTATATCGCCATAGTCAATGCCGATCGTTTCCACCGTATTACCCACCAGCAACCCTCCATCTGTCGTACGCTCCAGGCTGAAAGACATATCCCGCAGCGCTCCGCCGATACAACGTTCCCATTGAATGGTGCCCGTAGTATTGATCTGTACTACCCAGCAGTCTGATAGCCCATTGTTGGGGTTTACTACATCTCCATCTATTGAGTAAGCGTCTCCGGCAATGGCATATCCTCCGGGGGTAACCGTAATCGTTTGAGCCATATCGTCATCCGTTCCGCCCAGGCATTTCTGCCAGCCGATAGCCCCTGTATTGTCCAGTTTTACGATCCAGTAATCATACCTGCCGGGATTGTGATTGCCGCTCACATCACCATCATTGCCGTTGGTGGCCAGGGCCAATACACATCCCCCATCGGGCGTAACCACGAAATTGCCCGGCAGATCATCACCACTACTGCCCAGGCATCGTTGCCACAGCAGCGTGCCGGCATTGTTGAGTTTTGCCACCCATACATCCATCCTGCCGTGCGCACCCGATACATCGCCCGTATTATTGGATCTCGTAGAACCTGCCAGCAGGTAACCGCCATCTGGCGTTTGCTTTATTTTATAGTCGAGTTCATCGTTATCACCGCCAAATGATCTTTCCCATTGAATGGAACCGGTGGCACTGAGTTTTACTACCCACGCATCCATGCCTCCTTTGTTGTTAGATACATCACCATCAGTAGAGTTGGAACAGAGTGCCGTAATATACCCGCCATCTGCAGTGGCCAGCAGACCGCCGCCTCCACTGCCGCGGCCCGAAGTAAAATCGCCATTACTGCCACCCAGGCATTTTTGCCATTGTATGGTACCCAGTGCATTCGTTTTTACCAGCCACACATCAGCAGACCCTCCATGGTAACCGGTCACATCCCCTCCATCGTCCAACGCCGTTCCGATAGCCAGGTAGCCGCCATCCGGCGTGCTCACAATGCTATTGCCGCCGGCCCCGCCGGCATTATTACCATAAAATTTGCTCCAGGTGATAACAGGCTGGGCATGCAGAGAGATCGTGTAACACAACAGGAAGAATAAAAAGATGCTTTTCATATTGAATGGGCTATAAAGATTGATTGATGGGAACTCCTTGCCTGCAACAGCAAGGAGGATCAGGAAGGGTGTAGTAGTCGAAGATAAAGGCGCAGCGGGATAATTAAACCCTGGATGTACTCAAATGCCTTTTGAGCTATTTGAATACCGGATATAATGAGGACGAAATGATGAACAGCGAATGGAGGAAGTGATGCAGTGAGATAGGCGTAGGTTATCCACCAACAGCAATAAAATGGCCAGGCAATCTACATTGCCTGGCCATTTTATAAAAGACCAATTATTTAATTGCCCAGTGCCTGTATTACATCGTACTTGGTTACAATGTGCAGGTTACCGGCTTCATCTTTGCTGAGTACCGCTCCATTGTCTTTATTGATCAGCGTGCGTAGCTTTTCAATGGGCGTATTGAACTCTACCAACGGGAAAGCAGGTTCCATCACACTTTCTACAGAGGCATTTTTAATATCGGGATTGGAGAATACTTTCTGGAAGAGGCCGCTTTCACTGATCGCGCCTATCAATCCATTGCCATTGACCACCGGTATGTGCTCGATATCATGTTTGCGCATCAGCTCTACTGCATCAGCCACCGTATGTTTGGGTTCAATGGTCACCAGCTTTTGTTTGGCCGGTCTGCCATTCACAATGTCTTTAAATGTTTTTACATCCAGGAAACCTCTTTCCATCATCCACTGGTCGTTGTAGATCTTGCCCACATAACGGCTGCCATGATCATGGAAGATGGCCACTACCACATCATCGGCTTTCAGGCGGTCTTTCAATTGCAGCAGGCCCTGCAGACAGCTGCCGGCGCTATAACCACAAAACAAGCCTTCTTCTTTGGCGATGCGCCTGGCCATCACGGCGCCATCTTTATCTGTTACCTGTTCAAAGTGATCGATCACACTCATATCATAATTCTCCGGCACGAAATCTTCCCCGAAGCCTTCCGATACATAGGGATGCACTTCCTTCATATCTATTTCACCCGTACGGAAAAATTTGGTGAGCAGGGAGCCATATACGTCAATGGCCCATATCTGTATGTTGGGGTTCTTTTCTTTCAGGTACATAGCGGTACCCGTCACCGTACCACCGGTGCCTGCCGTACATACCAGGTGCGTGATCTTTCCATCTGTTTGTTCCCACAGTTCGGGGCCTGTCGTTTCATAATGCGCCAGCCTGTTGGCCAGGTTATCATATTGGTTGCAAAGGAAAGAGTTGGGTATTTCTTTGGCCAGCCTGCGGGCAACGGAATAATAGGAGCGGGGATCATCGGGCTCCACATTCGTAGGGCACACGATCACTTCCGCGCCCACCGCCTTCAGGATGTCCATTTTTTCCTTCGACTGCTTATCCGTAGTAGTAAAAATACACTTGTAGCCTTTTACACAGGCCGCCAGGGCCAGGCCCATGCCCGTATTACCGCTGGTGCATTCAATGATCGTGCTGCCGGGTTTCAGTTTTCCCTCTTTTTCTGCCACTTCGACCATTTTCAGCGCCATACGGTCCTTGATCGAGTTGCCGGGATTGAAATAATCCACTTTGGCCAGTATGGTGCCGGGAATATCCTTCGTGATCTTATTGAGCTTTATCAAAGGCGTATTACCAATCGTTTCCAATATGTTGTTCTTGATATCCATAACCAGTTTTTGTTCCTGCCAAAGGTAAGCAATCGGGCGCTGTAAGCTGTCATCCTGCCTGTCGAAGGGTTTCCAGTGGAAAAACAACCTGACCCTAAAGATGGTTTTCCCGTCCCGCCAAATGACAGGAGTGGGACTTAACCTGACGTTTTCCTTAATTCAAGCGCATTGAGTTCCTTTTGAATATATTTATAATATATTGTATATACAATAAAAATCCATTGATTTTCCATTGATCTTCCATTATATAATGGAGGATCAATGGAGGATGAATGGAGAATGAATGTAGATAAAACGGTTTTACAGAGCTAGAATTGGCTTTTCATTGTGAATAAACTGTCATCCCGAACCCCAGGAAGCTACCTTTATCTCCCGCTTTTGTGTCACTAATTGTACCTTAGCAGGTATAATTTTTTATCGATTGAAAGCATACTTTATCAGTGGAATGGCGGCCGATGAGCGGGTATTCAAATACGTCCGTTTACCCGAAGGATATGAAATTGTATACCTTACCTGGATTACTCCCCAAAAACAAGAATCATTGGCTGGCTACGCTATACGTTTGGCCGAAAGGATCGATACCAACGAGCCATTTGTGCTGATCGGCTTATCATTTGGTGGTATGCTGGTCACTGAAATTGCCAAGCGTTTTCCCCCTGTCAAAACCATCCTGATTTCCAGTATTCCTTTGTCTACCCAATTGCCGGGTTATTTCAGGGTAGCCGCCGCATTGCGGCTCCATAAATTTGTGCCCATTGGTTTGGTAAAAAACGCTGCCCGATTAAAAAGATACATCGCCAACGAAAAATCGGAAGATAAAAAGCTGATCTGGGAGATCATCCGCAGCAGCGATCCTGCTTTTATCAGATGGTCTATGGAAGCCATCCTGACCTGGAAGAACGAAGAAATGCCGCAACAGATATTGCACATCCATGGCAAGAGCGATGAAGTATTGCCTGCCCGGTATACAAAGCCTACCCATATTATTCCAAAAGCGAGGCATCTGATGGTAATGTCGAACCCCGATGATGTAAACAGGATACTGTACGACGCATTGGCTATATAGGTATTAAATACATATTGAGAACAGTTGTTACTGTTGATAAAACAAAGTTTTTTCTTTCATTCCTTCACTTACATTTGCTCCCCTGAAATCAGTCGGGAGTCGATAGTTTAGAGTCGGGAGAAAGAAGTAGGGAATTCCGGAACTCCAGACTCAAAACTCCAGGCCCAGGGCTCAGAACTCCAGACTCTCAACTCCGAACTATTAAAGTATCAGACCATGGAATTAAAGTACACACAAAAGATTGCAGAAAAATTAAGCCTTACCCTGAAACAGGTGACCAGCGTTCACGACCTGCAGGCCGAAGGCGCTACCATTCCCTTTATGGCGCGTTACCGCAAGGAAGCTACCAATAATATGGATGAGGTAGCTATCGGAAACGTGGTGGAGCAGATCGCTTATTTCAGTGAGCTGGAAAAGCGCAAAGAAACTGTGATCAAGACCATTGAAGGATTGGGCAAACTGACACCGGAATTGAAACAACGCATTGAAGATTGTTATGATGCCACGGTGTTGGAAGATCTTTACCTCCCTTATAAACCCAAGCGCAAAACAAAAGCTACCCAGGCCATTGAAAAGGGACTGGAGCCACTGGCCAAAACCTTGTTTGAACAAGGTGCGGAAGATCCCACTGCCGAAGCCGGCAAATTCATCAACGAGCAGGTAAAAGATACCAAAGAAGCTTTGCAGGGCGCAAGGGATATTATTGCTGAATGGGTATCGGAACATGAGCAGGCCAGAAATAAAGTGCGCCAGTTGTTTACCGAAACAGCCTCCTTCTCTTCCAAAGTACTTACCAGCAAAAAGGATGAGGAAGAAGCCCAGAAATACCGCGATTACTTTGAATTCAATGAGCCATTATCACAAAGCCCTTCTCACCGCATACTGGCCATCCGCCGGGGTGAAAAAGAAGGCTACCTGGTAATGGATATCAATATCGACAAGCAGGAAGCAGTAGATGAACTGGAAAGGATCTTCATCAAAGCATCCAATCCCAACAGCACAGAAGTAAAGAAAGCCATTGAAGATAGTTTTGAGCGCCTGCTGAAATCATCCATAGAAAATGAGTTCCGCCTGGTAAGCAAGAACAAAGCAGATGAAGAAGCTATTCATGTATTTACCGAAAACCTTCGCCAGTTATTACTGGCTTCACCATTAGGTTCTAAAAAAGTAATGGCGCTCGATCCGGGCTTCCGCACCGGTTGTAAAACAGTGTGCCTGGATGCACAGGGCAATATGGTATACCATGGTGTTATTTACCCCCATCCCCCACAAAACGAATGGTCAAAGAGCGAAGCGGAAATTAAATTCCTGGTAGACAAATACGATATCGAAGCGATCGGTGTTGGTAATGGTACCGCCGGCCGCGAAACGGAGCAACTGGTAAGAGGCATTGATTTTGGTAAACCGGTGAGTGTATTCCAGGTCAATGAAAGCGGTGCTTCCATTTATTCAGCTTCAGAAGTGGCGCGGGAAGAATTCCCCGACCAGGATGTAACCGTGCGTGGCGCAGTAAGCATTGGCCGCCGCCTGCTCGATCCGTTGAGCGAACTGGTAAAGATCGATCCCAAATCCATTGGGGTGGGCCAGTACCAGCACGATGTAAACCAAACCAAATTGAAGGATGCCCTCGACAGGGTAGTGGAAAGCGCCGTGAACTATGTGGGCGTTGATGTGAATACCGCTTCCAAACACCTGTTGCTGTATGTGTCTGGTCTCAACAATACACTGGCTAAAAACATTGTAGAGTACCGCCTGAAGAACGGTGCTTTCAAAAGCCGCGATGAATTGAAGAAAGTGCCCATGATGGGACCCAAAACCTTTGAGCAGTGTGCGGGCTTTTTGCGTATTTCCGGTGCTGCCAATCCATTGGACAATTCTTCCGTGCACCCCGAAAGCTATTTCGTGGTGGAACAGATGGCCAAAGACCTGCAGGCTTCCCTGGAAGACCTGATCAAACAAGCTGAACTGCGCAAGAAGATCAATAAAAAGCAATACATCAGCGAGACCATTGGTGAGTTCACCATTACAGATATCCTGAAGGAATTGGAAAAGCCGGGTCGTGACCCACGGGCGCCCATTGAAGAATTCCGCTTTGATGAAACCATCAAATCCATTGCGGATGTGAAGCAGGGTATGACCGTGCCGGGTATCGTGACCAATATCACCAACTTTGGTGTGTTTGTAGATATCGGCGTAAAGCAGGATGGACTGGTGCATATTTCCCAACTCAGCAACACCTTTGTATCGGACCCCAATCAGGTGGTGAAACTGAACCAGAAAGTAACGGTTACCATTACTGAAGTGGATGTGAACAGGAAACGGATTGCACTGACCATGAAGGACCAGAGCAGGGCCGGCGGCGGCGACAACAAGCAGCGTCCGCAACAAGGTGGTGGAGCCAATAAGCCTTCCGGTGGTAATAAGCCTCAGCAACCTAAAAAGCAGGAACCGCTGAATCCTTTCCAGGCAAAGCTGATGGAGCTGAAGAAGAAGTTTAACGATTAAAAGAGAGGCGACACCTTTCCCTTGCAATGCGGGCGAAAGGTGTCACCTCTTCTCATAGATAATGCCTGCAGGCCCCATCACGGAAAAACAACGCTGAATACGGTTCCTTTCCCGGCCTCTGAGCTCACGTCAATATGGATGTTGTGGTATTGTGCAATGCTCCTGACAATAGAAAGCCCCAGTCCATAACCTTCCCCTTCTGACCGGTTGGATTTTTTGAAGCGATTGAAGATAGTACCCAGTTCTTCCGGCGGTATGCCTACGCCAGTATCTTTAATATGTACTGTCCAGGACGCTCCCGCAGTTTGCCGGGCGGTAATGGTGATAGCTCCCCCCTCTTTATTGTACCTTATGGCATTGTTGATGAGGTTATAAAATAACTGGAAAATAAGATCGTGGTTCATTTGGGGAACAATAATACCAGGAGGAAGATCCATTTTAAACTGCAGGCCCCTCACTTCTGCGCGATGCCCCAGGTCTTCCATCACTTCTTCCAGTATTGTCTTTATATTGATCTTATCGGTCCGGGCGAACTGGTCGTTTTCGATCCTGGAAATAAGCAGCAGGGAATGAACGATCTTTTTTAACCTGTTCAATGTTTTCATCAGCCCCATGATCTTTTGCTGCAACTCCTCATCCATATCACTGTCTACCATGAGGTTCTCGATCTTATTTTGAAGGATGCTGATGGGCGTCATCAATTCGTGAGAAGCATTGGAGGTAAATTCACGTTCCTTGTCGAATGCCTCCGTTATCTTTCCCATTAACTCAAGGAGTGCGTTGTCCAGGTATTTAAAATCAGCCGTAGTCGTTTTAATGGGAGGTAGATGTTCTTTAAAGGGAAATCGCCTGTTGACAAGCCTGGTGCGGATAATAATACCGAGTGGCCGAAGTACCAAACGGGTATAAAGAAGGTCTACCAGTATCGTGAGTAGGATCAGCGCAATCAATACATATAAGGCCACCCGCTGAAGGGGACGGTTATACTGGCTGATGGTAGCGGTGGTCTTACCTACTTCCAGTATATAGTTTTTTTTATCGTAAGCAAACGCATGCCTCAATATTCTGTACGTTAAAGTATCTGCTTCCACCAGGCGTTGGGAAGTTTCTATGGTGTCATGCAATGTTCCTGTAGTATCAGGTTCCAGTGAAATATATTCTTCCTTCAGCATGGTATAGCTGCCATAACTTCCTTCTCCCTGTAAATAATAATCAATACCGTTTCCATGGATGGCTTTCAGTACTTTTTTCTTTTGTTCACGCAAATAGTAATTGGTGTATTCAGAGGCGACATTGTTTACCAGCAAAGGTAGCAGCAGCACAAAGAGTACTACGATGGCCAGCTTGGAGAGCGTGATAAAAAGCGTTAGTTTGGTAAACAGTTTCAAGCTCAGATTTTTATTTTATAGCCAATGCCGCGGATGGTCTGCAACCATTCCACAGGTGCATAGGCGGACAGTTTTTTCCGGATATTTTTAATATGAACATCTATAAAGTTGGAGTCATAATCATCATCAGAAAAATTACCCCATATGTGTTCGCTTAATTGCGACCTGGTAAGCGGCCTGTTTTTATGGAGCAGCATATAGCTGAGCAGGTCAAACTCCTTGCGCGAAACCTCTATTTCATGATTGTCAAAAAGGATAGCACGCTTACTGAGGTCAACACTAAAATCGCCCAGCGATACCAATGAATCTTTGAATCCGGACTTCCTGCGGGTGATGGCCTGCATGCGGGATTGCAGTTCAAGCAATGAAAAAGGCTTGGGCAGGTAGTCATCTGCACCCAGGTCAAGTCCCTTTATCCTGTCTTCCAGATCGCCACGGGCGGTTAATATAATGTACGAGGCGGAAGGGCAGTTTTTCTTGGCATCCTGGAGTACGTGCAGGCCGTCTTTATCAGGAAGTCCAAGGTCTAGTAGAATAAAGTCATACTGATTCTCCTCCATCAACTGCTGGCCCTGTTTTGCCGTAAATGCCAGATCGCATATATAGCATGCTTTGAGGAGAAATGCCTCCATTTCGAGTGCCAGGGATCTTTCATCTTCAACAATCAGGATCTTCATATCTTAAAACTGGTAATAAAAACTGAGGGTGAAAAATGAATTTGTTTTTCCTGATCCCGCTTCTGATTGTTTACCCAATACAGACAGCTGATAAGCAACCTCCAACAGGTAATGCGCCCTGTTGTAAGCAAGCGGCAATCTTAGGTTGTAAGACAGCAGGTCAAAACTGGTAGACGTGGTGCTAGTGGTCTCTGAACTACCGGAACCTGAACCACCCAATACCGGTGGCAGGAGAATACCCAGCAAACTGTCTCTTAATTTCTTTTCTGCAACATAGGTCTCATAGAAATGCTGTGTACCACCCACTACATCAACAGCAGGTGTAAGGGAAACAAAATCTTTAGGACTGAACAGGCTGCCCAGGTTAATGAATTTACCGGTACCCAGCGTAACAAATACATCCTGCGTTTTGCCAAAAGCATAATCGACGTTGGCTGTGGTGCTTAACCAATTCTCTAAAGTGAGCGAAGCGCTTGCATTATCGGCGTTTGCTGCCTGCAAAAAAGGCGAGTGGGAAGGGTAGAAGGTATGGCTATAGCTGATATCTGCCGACAGGTTTTTAGTGAGATTAAAAGATATACCAGCTCCCAGGCTGGATGCTGAAACTGCTGACCCGGAATCATTCAGTAATTTATAGGCCATACCCGAAAAATAGATGCCTGAACGAAGGCGGTAGGTGGCGCTGGCTGCCACATACGGCATGTTTTCCTGTGCACGCTGGCCATAATAACTGGCATTGTTGGCATAAGTTGCTCCGAGGGTAAGGGTCGCCTTGCTTTTGATGGTATCCGTTGCAACGACGGCAGTAGTACTATCTGCCTGGGCAAAGCAGGCGGCGCATAAGAAGGTGGTAAATATGGTGAGTGTTGGTTTCATAATGTAGGCGAATTTATTTAGCCAATGATCCCGAGCGTACGCTTGATTATTTTCGGCTTTATGATCTTAATAGGCTTAACGGGAACAGCCGGTAAGGGAATCGGCTTTACCTGTCTGCGGGATCTTGGCACTTCTTTTATTATTTCCGGTTTGACGGTAACAGGTGCATTTTCTTCAGGTTTCTTTGTGTCGGGTTTTGTTTCAGGTATTGTATCAGCAACCATTCTTATCTTATAGATCCCTGACATATGGCGAAACCTGTTGACACTGCCGCTGCCATCATTGCCCTGGCTGATGATGGGGCGAATCATGATAAGCAGTACCAGGAAAATGAACCGTTGTATTATTATTTTAGCCATTTATAAAAGTAACAGATTTTTGTTTTTAGTAAAACAAAAATCTGTTACGACCTTTTAGTTATTGAATGCCAATCCTTGCGCCGGTCTTTAAGGTGCTTTGGAGATGGGTATTTATGGGTACTGGATTTATAACTGGCTTAATAGCATTACCTGTTTCAAGGATACCAGTGGCTGTTTTATGGGCAGTATTCATGCCAGTCTTTTTTACCTTTTTGGCTGTTGTTGCAGCTGCGGGCGAAACAGTTGCCTGTAGCTGTACGGTCCCATCGGTACTTACTTTATCGTTGTTGACTGTCGCACTTGTGCTGGTTGTGGCGCCTGCCTGTGCCGAAACCTGGCTGTTATCCTGTACTGCCTGTTTAGCCATTTGAACATCGCTTTTTACTTCACCGGCTACCGCTTCTTTTTGAGCATTCACCTGTTCACGGACCTCCTTTTTAGTACGGTCGGCTTTTGTTGCTGCTTTATTTACAGCACTGGTGGCGCTGCTGGCGGAAACCGTTGAAGTAACTGAGTTGCTGGCTGAAGCCTGATTGTCGGCCGGGCCTGACTTTATTTGCACTTTGGATGTGGCTTCATTTTTAGTGTTGACATCCTGGGCGAAAGTAACGCCCGACAATAACAATGCTGATGCAATTAATACGTTGGTTTTCATAATGTTTGTTTTAGATGTTTGTAAGATTGCTATTACAGGAACAAAACTAAAAGCCGAAGATGAAGCGAAGATGAAAAACGAGTGATCCGGTGTAATGAGAGGTGACACCTTTCCTTCGCGACACGTGCGAAAGGTGTCAGCTCTGATCGATTGAATGCTTGGCGTATAGTTTTTATCGTTTATGCCTGATGGGTGAGAATATGAGTATAATACTGGTGAATTGATGTAAACAGATAAAGGCATCTGATTGAACATCGTATAATTGTTATGGTTATTTTTAGTGACTCATATATGATGTCTTTGCATGGACCGGTCCTATCATTTTCATTAACATCTTAAAAATTTTATCATGAAAACCAGGATTATTCTGATTGCTTTCCTATTCACTGTAGTTACTGCTTTCCAAAAACCAGCTCAATCGGCCAATACCCAACAAGTGGCGAAAAAATTAGCCTGGATAGACTATTGCGGTTATTTAAGTGCCGGTTGCTCTGGCGGCACGGTGGAAATTAAAATAGTCAGTGATCTCACAACAGCTTATGTACTGGCAGTTACGGTGGGTGGAGTATCTGTTCCCTTCTCGGTAGTGTCTATTGTGCCCGTATCGGGGTCGGCCGGTGTATTTACGGTGAACCTCAATTTTCAATGTGGCAATACGTGGACCAACTATCAGGGTGGGGCTTATACGTTCCCTTGTTGATCTGTAAATAGATAATACGAACGGAGGTTGTCTCAGGATAAAGAGATAACCTCCGTTCTCTTATACAAAAAGTCCTTCCGAAGAATCGGAAGGACATACCGGAACATAGTGATATATGAAGATCACCATGTAAAAAGGGATGCTTGCAATGAAATGCACCCCTTTCTACATAAAAGATATGAAAGCTTGTAATCTGTGTTATTATAGTAGTGAGCTCAAAGCGCAAGCGTACAGTTCAAAAGCGCGGAGCAATCCCCGCTACTGTATCCGGAATCCTTTAATGTTTCTCCTGTAACTGTTTTTTCTTTTTACCGAGGTACATATCCAGCAATACCAGTCCCAGTACTGCATTGACCATCAGGAATACATTGGTGTAGGTATTGTTAAAGACTTTACTGAAGTCAATACTATTGATCCGGGAAGCATCGAGATTGAATGGAAGTGTACTGCCGCCGCTGCCACCGGATGACCAATTGATCTGTCCAAAGCTATAGATCAGGAATCCGACAATGGTAAGTATAAAGAAGGTGGCAATGCCCCATACGATGCGCTTATTGATATAGGATTGCGTAGCAGGAGCAATCTGATATTTGGCAATATCTTCCATTACATTCTGTGTAAAGCGCATGGAAGGTTCATCCAGCTCCAGGCTATTGGTCATGAGCTGGTGTACTTCCAGTAATTCGTGGTACTTATGCCGCCATTCTATATTGCTGTCGATCAGCTGCTCAATGGCAGATTTCTCTTCCGGCAGGGAATGACCGTCGATATAATCCCACAAACGCTCTTCTATGGATGATTGCGTGTTCATACAACTTCGTTTTAGATCAGTTCATAATGTCTTTTACTTCCTGTACAAAATGGGTTTCCATTTTCTCCTTCAGCCTATGCCGGGCACGGTGCAAACGCACCTTCACCGTATTGGGCTCCAGTCCCATGATATGCCCTATTTCTTCCAGGCTTTGTTCGCCCTGGTAGAAAAGGCTGATCAGTTTGGCATCATCAGGACTTAATAAACGGATGGCTTTGTTGACCATCTGTATTTTGGATTTCTGCTCTACCTGGTTGGCCTTGAAGCCTGAATCGGTACTTTCCACTGTTTCAAATACCTTTTCATTGTCCAGCGAGTACGTGTCCAGTTTCTTTTTGCGCAGAAAAGTGATGCAGGTGGTGGTCACAATGGTATAGAGCCAGGTACTGAAGCGGGCATCTCCGCGGAAATCGGCCAGGCTGCGGTATGCTTTTACAAATACATCCTGGGCTATTTCTTCAGCATCTTCCCGGCTGGTGGTATATCGTAGCGTGATGGTGAAAACGAAATTCTGGTATCGCTTCACCAGGTCGGCATACAGTGATTGCTCACCACGCAGCACTCTGCTAATGATCTCATTATCATTCGTTCCGGTATTCATTGCTGGTAATAAGACTACATGTGACGGCGGCAGGTTACACTGTAAGATAGGAATTTTCAAAAGATGGGGTAGGTAGTGTATAATATGGAGAGGACAAATAAGGAAAAGCTGCGAGCTATGAGCTACGAGCTAATTCAGCGAAGAACAGGTTTGCAGCTCGCAGCTGGTAATATATATACATGATAATTTTTTCAAAATACCCTGTAACCTCAAATCTTCACCGGTAGTCTTAGTTATTGTAACAGGCGCTGAAAAAAAAATCTTAAGAAGCTGTAACCCCGGGTCAAAAGCAGTAGTCTGATACAGTAACAAACAAGAAATAACTTTTAAAACAATAAAAACTTTAAGCCATGGACGAAGGTATATTAGCGATTATCTGGTTAATACTCAGTAGTTTAGCCCTCCTTTTAATGATATTTGGAATTCGCTACCTGCGCAGCAGGGAAAATATGGCCATGATCGATAAAGGAATGGATCCCAAATTGAATCAGAAGCGCCCCGCTCCATTTATGAACCTGAAATGGGGATTGCTCCTGGTGGGCGCCGGTGCAGGATTGCTGGTAGCCTATATACTGGCTGATTATGTACTGTTTCGTGCCGACAAATGGGGCAATAATTATAACGACAACCCAGCCATCTACTTCGCCCTTATAGCCATCGGCGGTGGATTAGGATTGATCGCCTCCTATAAAATTGAGAAGAAAGAACTGCTCGACAAGCAGGAGCAATACGACAGAACGGTACCCAATAGAGATTAAATAGCGCATCATACAAGTATCAGCCACAGGATCAACAAAAAAAGCAGGATCGCCCTAAGGTGATCCTGCTTTTTTTATAAGAAACGAGAATACAGGAGACAGGACACAGAATACAGAATAAATACAGGAATCAGTATATAGAATACAGAACAGTTGCCGCGAACAAAGCTTCTGTATTCTGTATTCTAAATTCTGTATTCTACTTCTTCAACTCCTCCAGCGCTCTCTTTACCATCGTATCACTTGCATTGTTCACCTCAAAATAGCCGGGCATACGCCACCGCTGGCGGGCCAGCCAGGTTTTGATACGTTTTTCTACTTCTTCTTTATCACGGCCAGTAAGCCCTTTCAGCTGGATGGAATCTTTGGCAGCATAGTCTACCAGGCTGTTCCAGGCGGCATCAGCCTGGTTGAACCGCTGGGCAAAATCTGCCGGCGTCTTGAACTGGCTGAAATAGGAGCGGTTTTGAATATAATAGGTATAGATAAAACGGCTGAAAGTTTGTTGATTGAACAACTCATATACGGGGCGCGAAAAGCCGGTCGTGTCGAAAGGAATAAAGATATCGGGGGTAATACCGCCGCCGCCGTACACGATCCTGCCCTTGGGTGTTTTATACGAAGGGCCATTGTGGTTGCTGCTGGTATCGCCCTTGATCATTTCGCCATTGTGAAAGCGCTCGGCTACTTCGTCATTGTAAGCAGCCCTGCCTTTATTATAAGGCTTCTGGATATTGCGGCCCAGGGGGGAATAATAGCGGGCCACCGTTAAGCGCAAAGCAGCGCCATTCGTGAGGTCGTATTGTTCCTGCACCAGTCCCTTGCCGAAGGTACGGCGTCCAATAATGATAGCCCGGTCCCAATCCTGCAGGGCGCCTGCTACTACCTCACTGGCAGAAGCTGAATTTTCATCCACCAGCAATACCACTTTACCTTCTTCCAGCAGGCCGGGGCGCTTGCAACGGAAATCCTGCCGGGTTTGTTTATCGCCCTGGGTATATACGATTAGTTTATTATCATTCAGGAACTCATCCACAATGTCTACTGCTTCGCCCAGGATGCCGCCGCCATTGTCGCGTACATCAAATATGAGCTGCTTCATGCCCAGTTTTTGCAGCTTCTCAGTGGCCTGCATAAACTCTTCGTAAGTAGTGCCGGAGAATTTATTGAGGTGGATATAGCCGGTGGTAGCGTTAATCATATAAGAGGCGTCCACTGAATACAGGGGGATGGTGCCGCGGATAATGGTCGTATTGATCTTTTGCTTATTCCTGAGTACCACTACCGGTACTGCACTGCCGCCGGGACCGCGTAACAGCTTCTTGATCTTATCGGCATCAATATTACCAGCCACGGCAGAGTCGCCTACCCGCAGAAACTGGTCGCCTACCTGTAAGCCAGCTTTATCGCTCGGACCATCTGCCAGTACATTGGTAATGTTGACTGTATCATGGATGATGTAAAACTCTACGCCAATACCCTCAAAATTACCCTGGAGGTCTTCATTAACCTCATCCAGGTACCGGGCGGGGATGAAAACAGAGTGGGGGTCCAGGTGGGTCAGCATGGCCTGTATGGCATCATCTGTAAGCGTATCCGTGTTGACCTTGTCTACATATCGCAGGTTGATCAGGTCGATCACTTCTTGCACAGATGACTTATTGGCCGTTTGAAAAATACCCCGGGAATAAGGAATATTGTCACGTAACCGGAAGCCGATCCACATACCTGCTATCAATACCAATGCAAATAATAAGGGTAGCCATACCTGTAGTTTCTTCATCTGGAAAGTATATTTTTTGAAGGTCGGATGTAATAACCCCGTGCCTTTTTTGCTAAAAGACAGGCAGATATGCGGTTTTCTGCTGCTTTTTTGCAGAATAGGCTGTCAGACAGGTTACTTCATGCGGGGTCGCTCAATTTTAAAATTTAGGGGCGAAGTTCATAATTAATTCTCAATTCCACGCTTTACCTTCGTTAAATGGTTGCTGCTGAGTATGAAAGATTAAACGGATATATCTATGGCCATTTTGATCGCGGACAGCGGGGCTACCAAATGTGAATGGAGCCTGGCAGAGACAAGGAAGAAGAGCAAGACAGTTTTCACACAGGGTATCAGTCCATATTTTCTGAATACTCCACAGATTGAAGCTATTATCCGTAATGAGTTGTTGCCCGGATTAAAAAAAGCATCTGTAGACGCTGTCTATTATTATGGTACCGGGTGCAGCAATCCTGCCAATGCCAAACTGGTAAAAAAAGCTATTGCAAACGTATTTCCCGGTATAGAAATAATGGTTACGCACGACCTGTTTGGGGCAGCCCGTGCCTTGTGCGGTCGGGAAAAAGGAATAGCCTGCATCCTGGGTACCGGTAGCAATTCTGCCTATTATAATGGAAAAAAGATCGTGAAGAACAGCCCGGGCCTCGGGTATGTGCTTGGCGATGAAGGCAGTGGGGCTTACCTGGGTAAAAAAGTGCTGCAATATTATTTGTACAATACCTTTGATGAAGAACTTCGTTATAAATTTGAGGCTAAATACAAGGGTATAAATGCGGTAGAAATACTGGAAAATATATATAAGAAACCATTTCCTAATCGTTATCTGGCCACCTTCACCCTCTTCCTGGCAGAAAACCGTGGGCATTTCATGGTTGAGAATATAGTAGAGGATGGGTTAAATGACTTTTTCTTTAACCACCTTTGCAAATACGGCGAAAGCTGGAAATTGCCTATCCATTTTACAGGCGGCGTATCCTGGGCCTTCCGCGATGCGGTAACCGATCTCTGTCATTCCTATGAGTTTGAATTAGGGCAGATCCTGAAAAATCCAATGGAAGGCCTGATAAAATACCACCTTGATAAATAGTGTGGTAGTACACGATCCAAGTAAAAAAAGCAAGAAAGCATACATGTCAGCATTCAACAAAATAACTGAGCAGTCGAGTCATTACAGGCATTTGGAAAAGATGAGTATTCATGATCTTCTGATCAATATCAATGAAGAAGATAAGATAGTGCCATTGGCAGTGGAGAAGGCAATCCCGCAGATCGAGCAACTGGTAGCTGCCATTGCTGATAAAATGCTGGCCGGAGGACGTTTATTCTACATGGGAGCAGGTACCAGCGGAAGGCTGGGTATATTGGATGCTTCAGAGATCCCACCCACTTATGGTATGCCCCAGGGCCTGGTAATTGGTCTCATTGCTGGCGGAGAAATAGCGATCCAGCGCCCCGTAGAGCAGGCAGAGGACAGCTGGGACCAGGGATGGCTTGATCTGCAACAACATGCTGTTACTAAAAACGATGTGGTGATTGGCATTGCAGCCAGTGGTACCACTCCTTATGTTATAGGTGCACTCAACGAAGCCCGTAAAAATGGTATCGTTACCGGTTGCATTACCTGTAACCAGGGATCGCCGCTGGCCAAAGCCGCTGAGTTTCCGGTGGAAGTGGTAGTGGGCCCTGAATTTGTGACCGGCAGTACCCGTATGAAAAGCGGTACCGCCCAGAAGCTGGTACTCAATATGATCTCTACTACCGTGATGATCCAGATCGGCCGCGTAGAAGACAATAAGATGGTCAATATGCAGCTCACCAACAGTAAGCTGGTTGACCGCGGTACCAAGATGGTAATGGAAAAAACAGGCATTAAAGACTATGATAAGGCGAAAGCCCTGCTGATCCAGTACGGCAGCGTAAAGAAAGCCGTGGATTCACTGGACTAGTTTTACCCTACTTTGTTATCCTTTTATAAATTCGGGCATCCTCCTGTAACAATACATGGAATTGTCTACGAAATTTTCGTATCTTTCTGTACATCATTCAACCATTACTTAAAAACCGGTCTATGAAGTACAGAATTTTACTTACCACCATTTCATTATTTACTATCGCCCTCGCTTCAGCCCAAAAAACGGCCAGGCAAGCTTATGCTATCACAGCATCAACCAAGGGCTCATTTGTATGGACAGAAGTGAAGCTGCTCGATCTCAGTTCGGGTGAGGTAGTTCAATCGATCTACGATAACAAACAAACCGACTTTACGGTTACCCAGGCAAGAACGGGCAAACCAATTGCCATAAAAGACGCCACAGGAAATATAGCAGATGTAAACAAGCTTCCTTTTAATACTTTTTCTGCAGCCTGCGCCTTTGATAAAAGTCACAACCGTTTATATTTTACACCCATGGGCATTAACCGCCTGCAGTATATTGACCTGAACGCTAAAACACCGTCAATAGCCTACTTTGAGGGTGAAGCTTTTGGGGTAGCTACCGATCTGAAAGATGAAGCCAATCACATCACCCGCATGGCCATAGCAGTCGATGGACAAGGTTATGCATTGAGCAATGATGGCAACCACCTCATCAAGTTTACCACAGGCCGCAAACCCGTCATCACCGACCTGGGCGCCTTACAGGATGATCCAGCCAATGGCGGTAACTCCATCCATACCAAACCCACCAGCTGGGGTGGTGATATGATCGCCGATGCGCTGGGCAACCTGTACGTGATCAGCGCCAGCCGCTATGTATTCAAAGTGGATATCAATACCCGCCAGGCCACTTTTATCAGCACCATCAATGGTATCCCTGCCAGCTTCACAACCAATGGGGCAGCCGTGGTAGCAGATGATAAACTGATCGTAAGCAGCGCCAACTCGGTAGAAGGGTATTATGAAGTAGACATGAAGGATTGGAAGGCCACGCTGTTGCCCAATAGCGGCAATGTGTACAATGCCTCCGATCTGGCCAATAGTAACCTGGCTTTTGAAAGCGCCAGAACCACTACCATCCCCGCATTTATTGCCAGGGAAAGAGTAGGGAATGATAAAATTGCACTGTATCCCAACCCAGTTACCAAAGATATGTTCCGGGTAAGCTTCAATACCGATGCCGGCCGGTATAATATACAACTGGTAGATCTTTCGGGCCGCACGGTTTCACAGAAGATCGTAAGCATTGGGTATGAAGGACAGGTAGCAGAAGTAACGCTGCCGGCTAAACTATCCAAAGGCATGTACCTGGTAAAGGTGCTGGACAATGCAAAGAAAACAGTGTATGCCGATAAGCTGATGGTGGCGGCCGATTAATAATGATCAAAAAATAAGAACGAATAGATTTCCGGAAAAGTCCTTACAGGGTGGCCTGTAAGGACTTTTTAGTGTGCAGCCTGTCTTTTCCGGCCAACTAATATTAATTTTGCCACGGTAATTTTAATAGACCACCCCCGCCTTATCCAAATAATCGTGAAAACCGGCATAAATATTTGGAAACCGCCTGCCGGAAAATGTAAATTGTACCATGCACGAGATTGAACCATTTTATAACTGGCGCCACATTTATACCAGTGAGCAGGATGAACGGTCTCCCTTTTTTGGGAGGGTGTATTCGGAGTTTACCTATACCCAGGTTATCTACAATTATTATATCCATCCCCAGTGGGATGACTTTGGCTCCCGTACCCTGTACCTGAAAGTATTGATGGCAGATTATGATGAGCATTATGTGATCATCGAGTTGATTGGCGAGTGGAATGATGCGATTGAGAATGATATTATGGAACTGAAGCGGGAGGTGACAGATGTGTTCTTCAGCATGGGTATTACCAAATTCATTTTTATAGGCGAGAATGTGCTGAACTTCCATAGCGGCGACAAAGATTATTACCAGGAATGGTTTGATGAAGTGACAGACGAGAACGGGTGGGTGGTGATCCTGAATATGCCCGAGCAGACGCAACACGATTTTGTAAGGGCCAAACTAAACCGTTATGTAGAGCTGATGCAACTGGAAAACTGGCGCACCTACAGACCCTTTCACCTGTTTAAAAAGATTGACGAAGAGATACAAAAACGGCTGGAATAGCGAGTGGGAGAGGGTTTTTATTGGAAAAGGCAGTTTTGGGCGTCGTAAATTGCCCGGAAAAAAAGAATTTTGTTTTTCGCGATTACTAACTATTTTTGATCCGATGTTAAAGGCAAAAGCATACCGTTATTTTTACTTTTATTTTTTCTTCTACTTTACAAGTAGGCCGGGAGTGCTTTTGTTGACAATAAAATAGAATAAATAAATCAACATAAGGATCCCGGCCAAAAGGCCGGGATTTTTTTTGCCTCTGCTACTGTCTATCAGTACAGTAGGCTTTAAAAACAACCGATGGAACAACAGCGACAATTGGACCCACTGAACAGCAGTTCTTCTCCCAAGGCGACAGGTAAAGGCCTTCGCGTATCGATACAAGGTTACGAAGGCAGTTTTCACCAGGTGGCAGCCCAGCAGTTTTTCGGGGCAGCCGTAGAAGTTATTCCCTGCGCTACCTTCCGGGAAGTGGTAAAAATTGCCGCCAATAAAAAAGAGAGTGAAGGAGGCGTTATGGCCATCGAGAATTCGATAGCGGGCAGCATCCTTCCCAACTACAACCTGTTGAAGAAAAGTAACCTTACCATAATAGGAGAGATCTATCTTCCCATCAAGCAACAACTGCTGGTCAACCCCGGTGTAAAACTGGAAGATATCCGTGAGGTGCATTCACACCACATGGCCATCCAGCAATGCCTTGAGTTCCTCGATAAATATGATTGGAAGTTGGTAGAAACAGAAGATACAGCGCTTAGCGCCAAACACCTGCACCAGCACAGAAGCAAGCATACAGCTGCCATTGCCAGTAAGCTGGCGGCAGATCTCTTTGAACTGGAAGTGCTGGCGCCCAATATCCATACCATGAAAAGTAATTATACACGGTTCCTGGTATTACAGCCCGAAGGTGTGGCACAACCGGTAGCTGATGCGAATAAAGCATCCGTGAATTTTCATACAGACCATTCCCGGGGAAGCCTGGCCAGGGTACTGTCGAAAATTGCAGACGGTGGCATCAACCTCAGTAAACTGCAAAGCTTCCCCATTCCCGGTAGCGATTGGGAATACAGCTTTCATGCAGATATGGAATTTGATGCATTGGCCCAATTCCATACAGTAATTGAACAGATTAAACCGATCACAGCAGAGCTGAAGATCTACGGCGTATATAAAAACGGCAAATAAGCTTTATGAACATAGCTACATCAAAACGATTAGACGGCATTGGCGAATACTATTTCTCACAAAAACTACGGGAGATAGATGAACTGAACAAGCAGGGCAAGCAGATCATCAACCTGGGCATCGGCAGCCCCGATCTGCCACCACACCCGGAGGTGATCAAAACCTTGCAGGAAGAAGCTGCAAAGCCCAATGTTCATGCTTATCAAAGCTATAAAGGATCACCAGTACTACGCAAAGCCGTGGCCGACTGGTATACCAAATGGTACGGTGTAACACTCAACCCCGATACGGAGATACTGCCCCTACTCGGTAGCAAGGAAGGCATCATGCACATTTGCATGACCTACCTCAACAAAGGGGATAAAGTGCTGGTGCCCAATCCCGGTTATCCCACCTACAGAAGTGCAGTGAAACTGGCAGGAGGAGAATGCGTGGATTACGAACTGAAAGAAGACAACAACTGGTACCCTGATTTTGATCAACTGGAAAATATAGTAGGTTCTTCCCTGGGCTATAAATTGATGTGGGTGAACTATCCGCACATGCCTACCGGGCGATTGCCGGAGAAGGCCTTGTTTGAAAAGCTGGTGGCTTTTGGTAAGAGACATAATATTTTGATCTGCCATGATAATCCATACAGTTTTATCCTCAATGATAGACCCATGAGTATACTCAGTGTAGAAGGCGCCAAAGAGGTAGCACTCGAGTTGAACTCATTAAGTAAATCGCAGAACATGGCAGGCTGGCGTATTGGCACTTTGAGCGGCGCCAAAGAGCGGATCGATGAAGTGTTGCGCTTTAAAAGCAATATGGACAGTGGCATGTTCCTGCCATTGCAACTGGCTGCTGCCAAAGCCCTGGGACTGGGAAAGGACTGGTATGATAGTGTGAACGCAGTATATACAGCCAGAAGAAAGAAAGTATTTGAATTGCTCGACTTGTTGAACTGTGTGTATGATAAAAGTCAGGCCGGTATGTTTGTATGGGCTAAGATCCCTGCAGGCTACAAAAATGGCTTTGCCCTCAGCGATGAAATATTGTACAATGCCAATGTATTCATCACACCGGGCGGCATATTTGGTAGTGCAGGTGATCAATATATCCGGGTGAGCTTATGCAGTCCGGAAGAGAAGCTGAGCGAAAGCATCAAACGGGTAAATGAATTATTTCTACAGGTAAAAGACAAATAGCAAATGTTCAACACGGTTACCATCGTCGGCGTAGGTTTGATCAGCGGTTCTTTCAGCCTGGCGTTGAAAGAAAAAGGACTGGCCAAAAAAGTGATTGGCGTAAGCCGCACTGCCGCCAGTGCACAAAAGGCCCTTGACCTGGGGCTCATTGATGAGGCCCTGCCACTGGAAGAAGCTATCCCGCAAAGTGATCTGATATATGTGGCCATCCCGGTGGATGTGACCATCCCGGTCATGAAACAGATAATGGACCTGGTAACAGACAAGCAGATCGTGGCGGATGCAGGGTCCACTAAACATGTGCTGTGCAAATCCCTGAACGACCACCCCATGCGCCGGCAATTTGTAGCCACGCACCCCATGTGGGGTACGGAATACAGCGGCCCCGAGGCGGCAGTAAGGGATGCCTTTGTGGGCAGGGCCTGTGTGATCTGTGAAAAAGAGAAAAGCGATCCGGTGGCCGTAGAAAAGATAGAACAGGTATACCGTGAATTGGGCATGCACATGATCTACATGGATGCAGACAGTCATGATACCCATGCTGCTTATATTAGCCATATTTCACATATTACCTCTTTTGCGCTGGCGAATACCGTTTTGGAGAAAGAAAGGGAAGAAAACACCATTTTCGAGCTGGCAGGTGGCGGTTTTGAAAGTACAGTAAGGTTGGCGAAGAGTAATCCTGCAATGTGGGTGCCCATCTTCATGCAAAACCGTGAAAATGTGCTGGATGTGCTGAATGAACATATTAGCCAGCTCAGGAAATTCAAGGCCTGCCTGGAAAAAGAGAACTATGAGTACCTGCAGGAGTTGATAGAAAATGCTAATAAGATAAAACGGATCATAAAGTAATTCAATCATTTAGAGGTGATAAAAAATGGTTATGACACGTTACTGGGGCATCAGAATGAATGGATTAGGCTAAGGCGGGCAATAGTAGTACCTTTGCGCAAATTTTAATTGTTATGATGACTTTCGCTGAGTTGGGTTTGGATGCGAAATTGGTACAGGCTACCGACGCATTAGGCTATAAAAACCCAACACCTATACAGGAAAAGGCTATTCCTGTTCTTTTGAGTGGAACCAAGGACCTGGTAGGTCTGGCGCAGACTGGTACCGGGAAAACAGCGGCCTTTGGCCTGCCCCTGTTGCACCTGATCGATGAGGGACAAAAGTTCCCACAAGCATTGATCGTGTGCCCTACGAGAGAGCTTTGTCTCCAGATTGTGAGTGAAATGGAGCTTTTTAAGAAATTCCAGACCGGTATGCATGTAGTGGCTGTTTACGGCGGTACATCGATCGGTCAGCAGATACGGGACCTGAAAAGAGGCGTACAGATTGTGGTAGCAACTCCCGGCCGTTTAATTGATCTTATTGAGCGCAAAGCGATCAATTTAGAACAAATTAAATATGTAGTTCTTGACGAGGCGGATGAAATGCTGAACATGGGTTTTAAGGATGATATTGAGTTCATCCTGCAGAATACGCCCAACCGTCAAAGCACCTGGTTATTCAGTGCTACCATGCCTCCGGAAATACGCCGGATCAGCAAGAAGTACCTGAAAGAGCCCATGGAGATCACGGTAGGTAAGACCAATACGGCCAATAAAAGTATTGACCACCAGTATTATGTTACCAGTGCGCAACACCGGTACCAGACACTGAAAAGGTTGATAGATTTTAACCCGGGTATTTATGGCATCATTTTTACCCGTACCAAGGCCGACGCGCAGGACATAGCTGAGAAGCTTACGAGAGAAGGATATGATATTGATGCTTTGCATGGCGACCTGACACAGCAGCAACGTGATAAAGTGATGGGCGAGTTCAGGGATAAGACCTTACAGCTCTTAATAGCTACGGATGTGGCAGCCAGGGGTATCGACGTAGCAGGTATCACGCACGTGATCAACTACGAGTTGCCCGATGATGTGGAAGTGTACACACATAGAAGCGGTCGTACAGGCCGGGCCGGTAATACCGGTGTATGTATGTCCATCATCCACATTCGTGAGATGGGTAAGATGAAGCATATCCAGGGCATTGTACAGGTGCCTTTTCATAAGATGGATATTCCCGGTGGTAAGGATGTTTGCCGCAAACAGTTCTTCCACTTCATGGAAAAGTTGTTACAGGCCGATATCAGCCATGGCGATTATGAAAGCTATGTGCCGATGCTGGAAGAAAAGTTTGCCGATGTGAGCAAGGAAGAAGTACTGAAGCGGGTGGCAGCGATGGAGTTCGACAGGTTCCTGAAGTATTATGAAAATGCGGAAGACCTGAATATTTACGAACAACGCAGGGAACGTTTTGAGCGCGGTGCTACTGTAGACAGAAGAGGCGGTGATCGTGAAAGAATGCCAGGCCGTGATACCAGAGGAAGGCAGTTTGGAAGTGCAGGGGCAGGTGTAGGTGCAGGCGGTAATGGCGGCGGAGATTTCGCCCGGCTGTTTGTGAACCTGGGTACCAAAGATGGTTTTTACAAAGCGAGTTTCTTACAGTTTATCCTTGATATGAGCGATTTGCGCAAAGAAGTGCTGGGAAGGATTGACATGAAGGAAATGAACAGCTGGATCGAGATCGATAAAAGGGCAGCTAAACAAATGATAGCGGCCATCGACGGGAAAAATTACAAAGGAAGAAGGATCAGGATGAATGATGCTGATAGCAGGCGATAGTTACTGTTTGCAGGTCCAGGTTACTGGTTGGTCAACTGCACGATTTCTATCAACCTGTTGTCGCCGGAGTAAGATCCGGCAATCTGTAACGGACAATCTGTAAATAAATAAGTAACATATCAACTTAACATATGCAAGCAATCGACACCAAGAACATGAAAGAACTTGTGCAAAGCAAGTGGAATAAACGTCCTTTAATCATATCAGGACCCTGCAGTGCGGAAACAGAAGAGCAGGTAATGGAAACAGCCCAAAGACTGGCTGCTACCGGCAAGGTAGACCTCCTGCGTGCAGGTATCTGGAAACCCCGTACAAGACCAGGCAGCTTTGAAGGCATTGGCACCAAAGGCCTGCCCTGGATGCAACAGGCGAAAAAAGCTACCGGCTTACCCATTACCATAGAAGTAGCGACCGGCAAGCAGGTAGAAGATGCACTTCACTTCGATGTGGATGTATTGTGGATCGGCGCCCGTACTACAGTCAACCCGTTCAGCGTACAGGAAGTAGCCGATGCGCTGCGCGGTGTGGATGTTCCCGTATTGATCAAGAACCCGATCAATCCCGACCTGGAACTGTGGATCGGAGCTGTGGAAAGGGTAGCCAAAGCCGGCATCAAACAAATTGGATTGATACACCGTGGCTTCAGCGCTTACGGCAATACAGAATACCGCAATGCCCCCATGTGGCACCTGGCTATTGAAATGAAAAGGCGCAACCCTGGTATGATGATGATCAATGATCCTTCTCATATTTGTGGCCGTCGTGATATCCTGATGGATGTAGCGCAGAAAGCCATTGACCTCGACTTTGATGGTCTGATCATTGAAAGCCATATTGATCCGGACAATGCCTGGAGTGATGCCAAACAGCAAATAACACCGGAGCGCTTGTCAGAAATGTTGGGTGAGATCGTATGGCGTAAAGAAGACAGCAGCTCCGAAGAATTTCATATGGCTCTCGAAAAACTGCGTCAGCAGATCAATCACCTCGATGATGAACTGATGCAGATCATTGGCCAGCGTATGAAGGTTGCAGAAAAGATCGGTGAATACAAGAAGAACAACGATATCACGATCCTGCAAACCAACCGCTGGAATGAGATCCTGGACAGGGCCTTTAAGAAAGGCGACAAACTGGGCCTCTCCAAAGAATTTATTACCAAATATTTTGACGCAGTGCACATGGAAAGTATCAACCACCAGAATAAGATCATGAATTCTTAGGATGGTATTGTTGGTGGTCGCTCAGCAATAATATATACGCATGATAAATAACCAGAATAAAGTTTATCTGTTTGTCCATATTATCTGGAGCGTGCAAAACCGTGAGCCTTTGCTTACAAAGCCCATTCGTACCATCTTGTTTTCCCATATGCAGAAACGCGCCGGGGAAAAGGGTATCAATGTACTGGCGGTGAATGGCGTGGAAGATCACGTGCACACCCTGATACAATTGCACCCGGCGCAAAATCTTTCGCAGGTGGTGAAAAGCATTCGCACCGATGCTTCGGAATGGATCAACGAAACAAAGCTCGTTGCCAATCCATTTCAATGGGAAGAGGCTTATGCCGCTTTGTCTGTAAATCCCAGCACCATCAAACAGGTGGAGGAATTCTTAGGTAGGCAGGAAGAATACCACAAGACAAAGACCCTGGAAAGCGAACTGGAAGTATTTGATAAGATCCAACTTTAGATCGATCAGGAATGCAAAAGAAAACATATCAGTTTACCGCTAAGAAGGTTGACTATTATTTCGATGCTGATTTCTCTTATCTCACCAGGCTCATTGATAAGGAACATACAGTATTGGTTACCGACGAGAACATCTTTCGTGCACAGGCCAAAAAATTCAAAGGCTGGCATACCATTGTCCTGAAACCGGGAGAACAACACAAAGTACAGGCTACTGCCAATAGTGTTATAGAACAACTCATTGCCCGCGGGGCCGATCGCAAGACGGTGCTGATTGGTATTGGCGGCGGTGTGATCACCGATCTTACCGGGTATGTTGCTTCTGTATACATGCGTGGCCTGAAGGTGGGTTTTGTACCCACTACCATTTTAGCAATGGTAGATGCTTCCATTGGTGGCAAAAACGGCATTGATGTAGGCGTGTATAAAAACCTGGTAGGAACGATCCGGCAGCCGGACTTCCTGTTGTATGATTACAGTTTCCTGAAGTCATTACCTGAAATGGAATGGGTCAATGGTTTTGCCGAGATCATCAAACACAGCTGTATCAAAGATGCTCCTTTGTTCAGGGAACTGGAGAAGAACAAACTGAAGTATTACCAGAAAGATAAAACTGCGCTGGGTAAGCTGATACGCCGCAATGCGGTGATCAAATCAACTGTCGTTGAAAAGGATGAGTTTGAACAGGGAGAACGCCGGCTGTTGAACTTTGGCCATACACTGGGCCATGCTATTGAGAACATGTACGCTTTGTCGCACGGACAAGCCATTTCCATCGGCATGGTAGCTGCCTGCAGTATCTCTGCGCAGCTGGTGAAATTCAAAGACAGTGAAAAGGTGATCAGGGTATTGGCACAATATGGCTTGCCTGTACATACTGATTTCGACAGGAAGAAAGCATTCGACATATTGAAGATGGACAAGAAACGGGAGAAGAAGGATATGAATTATGTGTTGCTGGAAAAGATTGGTAAAGGGGTAGTGAAATCCATCCCCATGGTACAGTTAGAGAAAATTATTTCACAAATTTAAATATATAGGCAGGTGATAGCTTTTCGAAGCGCTGTCACCTCCCTGTATGAAGCAAATGATATG
This sequence comes from uncultured Paraflavitalea sp., assembly GCA_966211765.1. Classification (GTDB taxonomy): domain Bacteria; phylum Bacteroidota; class Bacteroidia; order Chitinophagales; family Chitinophagaceae; genus Paraflavitalea. The sequence continues at coordinate 52,951 of CBIHOV010000014.1, read as the reverse complement.
ATCGCTACTATTCAGCCATCTGGTATACAGGGTTCCATCCAGGCGCCCACCTCCAAAAGCTCCATGCAAAGGGCTTGTGCTGCGGCATTGCTCACCAAAGGAGTGACCATCATTAAGAACCCTGGTAATTCCAATGACGACAAGGCTGCGCTGGGTGTTATCCGTGGCCTGGGCGCTTATGTAGAGCAATTGCCCGATGGCTCATTGAAGATCACCAGCAAGGGAGTGAATCCCGATGCCGGTGAAGTAAACTGTGGCGAAAGTGGATTGGGTATCCGGATGTTCACACCCCTGGTAGCCCTCAGCAATAAAACGATCACCATCAACGGCGAAGGCAGCCTGCTTACCCGTCCGATGGATTTCTTTGATACCGTATTACCGCAACTGGGTGTAGAGATCGTATCCAACAAAGGCAAGCTGCCTTTGCAGGTAAAAGGGCCTTTACAGCCTACTGCGATTGAAGTAGACGGTTCATTGAGCTCTCAATTCCTCACTGGTCTGTTGTTTGCCTACGCAGCATCCGGCGCCAGTGATGTAGCCCTCACGGTAAAAGACCTGAAGAGCAAACCTTATATCGACCTTACCCTCCAGGTGATGAAACACTTTGGCTGGGATGTGGAGAACAGGAATTACGAGGAATTCTATTTTGGGGAAGCTGTGGTGAATCAATCATCCTCCCTGCCTGTGAACTACACCGTTGAAGGTGACTGGAGCGGTGCTGCCTTCTTATTGGTAGCTGGTGCCATTGCAGGCAATATCACGGTAAAAGGACTGGATGTGTTTTCTACACAGGCCGATAAAGCGATCCTCCAGGCATTGATGAGTTGTGAAGCAAAACTCTCTGTACAGGCGGAGCAAATTGATATAGGGCCTGCCCAATTGAAAGCTTTTCACTTTAATGCTACAGAATGCCCCGACCTCTTTCCTCCACTGGTAGCATTGGCTGCTTATTGTGAAGGTAAAACTGTTATTGAAGGAGCTTCCCGCCTTACCCATAAGGAAAGCAACCGTGCTTTGACGCTACAGCAGGAGTTTGGTAAGATGGGCATACAGATTGACCTGCAGGATGACCTGATGATCATTCATGGCGGAACGGGCGTGACAGGAGCTGCTACGCATTCTCACCACGATCACCGTATTGCTATGGCTTGTGCAGTAGCAGGGTTAAAAGCTACAGGTGCCACCACCATTGAAGAGGCGCAGGCAATCAACAAATCATACCCGGATTTTTATAAGCATATAGAACAATTGGGTGCAGCAGTGCAGATTACAGAATCACTTCAACATAACTAAGGCATGAACAGTTTTGGCAGATTATTCAGGGTTACCATCTTTGGTGAATCACATGGTGAAAGTGTAGGCGTTAATATTGATGGCTGCCCTGCCGGCCTTCCCCTGACTGTAGACGATTTTATGACGGATATAGAGCGTCGCAAGGGTGGTATGCAAAAAGGCACCACGCCACGCAAGGAAGATGATATTCCGATCTTTAAAACAGGTGTATTCAACAATAAGACCACAGGTGCTCCCATCACGATATTATTCGACAACAAGAATACCCGCTCCGGCGATTATGAGAAGCAAAGAGCTGTACCGCGTCCCGGTCATGCCGATTTTGTAGCCCATCAGAAATTTGGGGGCTTCGAGGATTTCAGGGGAGGCGGTCACTTCAGCGGCAGGCTCACCGTTTGCCTGGTAGCGGCCGGTGTGATCGCCAAAAAACTATTGGCGCTTCAGCAGAGTGAAGTAAAAGCCACTATCCTGGAGATCGGTGGTGAGGCGGATCTGGACAAAGGATTGCAAAAAGCCATCGATGCCAAAGATACCATTGGCGGTATTGTAGAATGCCGGGTAAATGGATTGCCTATTGGCCTGGGAGAGCCTTTTTTTGATTCAGTCGAATCTGTATTGGGCCATGCTGTATTTGCCATCCCCGCAGTAAGAGGTATTGAATTTGGGACCGGCTTTGCAGCCGCGCGTATGTTTGGCAGCGATCACAACGATGCCATTGAGGACAATACCGGAAAAACACGTACCAACCACGCCGGTGGAGTAGTAGGAGGCATTACCAACAGCAATGAGCTGGTATTCCGTATCGCTATCAAACCCACTTCTTCTACGCCTAAAGAGCAGGTAACACTCAACTGGGAAACCAATGAGCAGGAAACCTTTTCCGTAAAAGGACGCCATGATCTGTGTATTGCGTTGCGTGTGCCGGTGGTGCTGGAGGCGGTGACTGCCTTTGTAATGGCAGACCTGTATATGCTGCAGCAACACATCAAAAGAATCATATAGTATCATGGCAACCATTTATCATATCACCACGCAGGCCGAATGGGATGCAGCCTCCCGCTCGGGCAAGTATGAAGCTGCTTCTTTGAAGGATGAAGGCTTTATTCACTGTTCACAGGAAGAACAGATACCCGGTGTATTGGAGCGTTATTTCAAGGGGAAAACAAACCTGGTAAAACTGGTGATTGATACGGATAAGTTAACCAGCCGCTGGCTCTATGAATGGTCGCCCTCTATAGCCGATACGTTTCCACATATTTATGGCCCCATCAATACAACAGCGGTACAAGCGGTGGAACAAGTGTGATCTGAGATCTGCATCCAACTGCTACCTTATTTAACAGGTTTTCGCAAGGCGGCAAAAGGAATATCCAACACTTCATAATTTTTGTCATTGGGCCAATAATAATGCCACCATTCCGTTTCAAGGGGGGTAAAACCGTGCTTTTGCATCATGGTTTTCAATAGTTCCCGGTTTTTAAGCACGCTCTCCGGCAGGCTGGAAAAGCCCTGGTGAGCTGTATCGGTGAAATTGTCAAACCCGGTTCCCATATCCAGTTCCTGGCCCGTTTTTAGATCAACAATGGTGAGGTCTACCGCCAGCCCGCGGTTATGGCCCGATCCTTTGGAGGGATTGGCTACATAGCGTTCATCTTTTACCAACTCCCAAAAGCTCACCGTTACGGAATAGGGACGGTAAGCATCAAATATTTTTAATCCATAACCCTGGCTACCCAATTCCTGTTGTACTGCAGCCAGCGCCTGAGCAGCAGGCACCCTTAAAAAGGTATGACGGGTAGGAGGGGTATACATCCGGCGGTGCATGAAGTTGTTGTTAGTGGCATAGCGGAGGTCGTAGCGAAGTCCTGGCAGCAGGGTCCGCAATTCAACCATCCTTTTGGATGAATCAGCCTTTACTTGTGTGTGATAAGCAGGTAAGTTGTCAATAACTGCCACACCGTATCGTTTTATAGCGGTTTCCTGTGCAGTAAGCCCTCCGCGGTGGAAAAAAATTAATGTGAACAATAGTAAAATATTACGCTGAAGTGCTATTTTGTATATCATTGCAACTGGTTGATGCTTAAATCCATCTCTGTTGAAAGATACAAACTTTTGCTCTGATCAATTAAGTCAAACAATGAATAAAAGTACGTATGCGGGCATGATGGGTTGTTGTATGGCAATCTGCTTACTCTCCCTCTTGGCCTGTAATATGGCAACTGTGAAACCACCGGAAAAGGACATTGTAGCAGTGCCGGAAAAGTTTGAGGTACGGGTGAGCGATAACCTTAAGAAAGCCCTTACTTTCATCATGGATAATAAGGGGCGGCTCAATGACACGGTGTTGCTGGCCAATGACTCCCTGGTGTATGGCCTGTATGAAAAAGAAAACTACCAACCCCTGTGGTGCGCACAGGAAAGCTGGTCGGCCCTGGGTGATTCCCTCTATACTTTTATTGAACGATCCAAAGAATACGGTTTATTTCCTTCTGATTATCACTTTCGGGCACTTGCAGGTATCCGTTCAAAGATAGCCAACGATTCAGTAGCCCGCAGGGATGCAGCTTTATGGTCCCGTGCCGACCTGATGCTGACAGACGCATTCTTTCTTACCGCCCGGCATCTTAAACTGGGGCACCTCGAAAAAGACAGCGTCACTTTACGGAATGATTCTGCACTGAATAATGATTTCTATACCCAGGTTTTCCACCTCATGCGGCATACCAACAATGTGACCGGCACTTTTCATGACCTGGAACCTAAGCACGCCAGGTATGATTCACTGAAGATCGGGTTGAAGTTCTTCCTGGATTCTATCCAGACTTTCAGAAGGTATACCTACATCAATTATCCCAATAAAGATTCCGCAGCATTGCGCAATGCTTTGCAAAGGCGCCTGTTTGAGGAAGATGTCCTCACCTCTGCTACCGAGCCCATCGATACAGCTGCCTGGCGCCAGGCTATTATGGGTTACCAAACGGGCAAAGGGCTCAAGCCTACCGGGAAGATCAATGAAAATACAGCCAACAGCCTCAACAATACGGACTGGGAGAAATTCAAGCGTGTAGCCATCAACCTTGATCGCTACAAGATGCTGCCCGATACCCTGCCCCTTACCTATATATGGGTAAACCTCCCTTCTTTCTACATGCAGGTCATGAATATGGATACCATGGTGTTGGAGTCGAGGGTCATTGTGGGCCAACCCAAAACGAGGACCCCGCTGCTCACTTCCAACGTATCCAATTTTATTATCTATCCCCAATGGACCGTTCCTTACAGCATCATCTTTAAGGAAATGTTGCCCAAGATCCAGAAGAATGTAGAATACCTCAATAAGGAAAACCTGATGGTGGTAGATAAAAATGACAGTATCATTGATCCTTATACGATCGATTGGAGCAAACTCAGTAAAAAATATTTCCCCTACCTGCTGAAGCAACGCCAGGGAGATGATAATTCATTGGGCGTATTGAAATTCAACTTCGCCAATAAATACAGTGTATACCTGCATGATACCAATGTACGCTGGATGTTTAGCCGTGGTAACAGGGCTTTAAGTCATGGTTGCGTACGGGTAAAGGAATTCCTGAAGCTGGCCGACTTCCTGGTGCGGGATGATACGCTCAAATATCATCCGGATACACTCAGGAACTGGATCACCCGGCAGGAGAAACACATCGTATCCGGCTTCCACCGGGTGCCTATCTATATCCGCTACTTTACCTGCGAGGGAAAGAATGGCAAGCTCAAGATCTATGATGATATCTATGCAGAGGATAAAGTGCTGAGGGAGCGGTATTTCGCCGACAAATCGATCCTATAATAATCCCTAATATCTATGAAAAAACGTATTCTGTATGCTTTACTGCTTACCGGTACACCCGCCATGGCGGTTGCCCAGGAAAAGAAAGACAGTATCGTACTGACCGGGAAAAGAAACGTGGCCAGAATTCAGTACGGCATAGCCAGTTTTTATCACAACAAGTTTGAAGGGCGTAAAACTGCCAATGGAGAGATCTTTAGCCAGAAGGGCATGACAGCTGCCAGTAACACCCATCCGCTCAACTGCTGGGTAAGGGTAACCAATAGCCGCAATAAGAAAAGTGTGATCCTGCGTATAACGGACCGTATGCATCCTAAAAATCCCCGTTTAATTGATTTAAGTCGTGCTGCAGCAGTAAAGTTGGGCTATACCGGGAGAGGGCTAACACGTGTAAAGGTGGAATACCTGGGCAGGCAAAAGCCTTCCACTACAAGTGAAGCGGAAGATAATAAATAATTTCTACATTTAATTTGTACCTGCTACATTTGCTCATTACCGAACCAAACTGCATGGTTTATGAAGAAAATCTCAGGCATGGTGCTGGCCTTGTTACTTCTGCACACGATTGCTTTTTGCCAGGATGATGATTACATACAGAATCCTACATTTGGCGTTCACTTTATCTTTAATGATTTTAGATCGGCTCAGGCTATTCGTTCTACTTCCTTAGGTTCCGCATTGCGCAACAAACAATTCGGCAAGATCAAGGAAATGTCTCCCGGCCTGGCCATCAATTACATTCACGGTCTTTCTCCCAGTTTTGATTTTACGGGTACCCTATCAGGCTCCATTCTTGATTATCCCTTCAAGGATGGCTCTACTGCGGGTAAGGATAACCTTTTGATGGAATTGGATGCCTCTATACGAGGTAAAATGTTCAGCAATAAATATGTGGTATCACCCTATTTTCAAATTGGTGTAGGAGGTTCGAAATACAAAGGCTACTGGGGTGCTTTTATACCTGCTGGCCTGGGCTTGCAGGTGAACCTTTTTGATGAAGCTTTCCTGCTGATCAACTCACAGTACCGTATTGCTGTAACCGATAATGTGAGCCATCATTTTTTTTACAGCATAGGCCTGGCTGGTGTAATTGGTAAAAGAAAGGCTGCACCCAAGGTAATTCCACCGCCACCATTGCCGCCACCTCCGCCACCGGATTCAGATGGCGATGGCATTATTGACAGCCTGGATGCCTGTCCGCAGGCAAAGGGACTTGTCCAGTTCAATGGTTGTCCCGATACCGATGGCGACGGTATACCTGATAAAGATGATAAATGCCCCAATGAAAGAGGTATCGAGCGTTACCAGGGCTGCCCCATTCCCGATACCGATGGCGACGGTATCAATGATGAGGAAGATAAATGTCCGAAGGAAAAGGGTGTGGCCCGTTACCAGGGTTGCCCGGTTCCCGACCGTGATAAAGACGGGGTGAATGATGAGGAAGACAAATGTCCTGATCTGCCTGGTGTTGCGGCCAATAATGGCTGTCCGGAAGTATCTGCGGAAGTGAAAAAACGCATAGATGTAGCTGCCCGCAATATCTTCTTTGCAACGGGAAGCGCCAAACTGCTGGCCAAATCCAATAAACCATTGGACGAGGTAGCTAAGTTGATGAATGAAGATGCCAACCTGAAACTGGATGTGGAAGGACACACAGATAATACAGGCAAGCCTGCAACCAATCAACTGCTCAGTGAAAAGAGGGCAAAAGCCGTATACGATTACCTCAATAAGAAAGGAGTAAGTACTGATCGCTTACGTTCTGCCGGATATGGCCAGGAAAAGCCTATTGCTGACAATAAGACTGTCAAAGGCCGCACTGCAAACAGAAGGGTAGAGCTGAAGCTGCATTACGATTAGAAATACAAGCTGCGAGCCGCGAGCTATGAGCAGCGAGCAATTCAGCCTCTAAAGGCTCGAAGCTCGCAGCTCATAGCTCGTAGCTTTTTACGCAAGCTGCCTTTTATACAGCTGGATCGTATTTTCATAGCCCAGGTACAGCGCATCTGCAATCAAAGCATGACCAATGGACACTTCCAGCAGACCGGGTGTGTGTTGGGCAAAATAAGCGAGGTTTTGAAGGTCCAGATCGTGCCCGGCATTGATACCCAGGCCCAGTTCATTGGCCCGGATAGCTGCGGCGTTATAAGGCGCTATGGCCTTTTCCTTATTGATGAGGTATTCCCGGGCATATCCTTCCGTATAGAGCTCAATCCGGTCTGTACCGGTTTCTGCTGCCCCGTTGATCATTTCTATGACCGGATCTACAAAAATGGATACCCTGATGCCGGCCGAACGGAATACCTGGATGGTTTCGCGCAGGTATTGGGCATTGGCAATGGTATCCCAACCGTGGTCGGAGGTCAATTGGCCCTCAGCATCCGGCACCAGCGTTACCTGGTGGGGTTTTACTTCCAGTACCAGGTCGATAAATTTTTGTTCCCGGCAGTTGCCTTCAATATTGAATTCTGTGGTGATGATCTGCTTGATATCCCGGGCATCCTGGTAGCGGATATGCCGTTCATCAGGCCGGGGATGTATCGTCACTCCATCGGCGCCAAAGCGCTGGGCAGCGATGGCAGCTTGTACTACATTCGGGTTATTACCGCCACGACTGTTGCGCAGGGTGGCAAACTTATTAATGTTTACGCTTAACTTGGTCATACCCAAAATTAGAAGTTTCCGGGGTACTATCCATACCGGCAGGGTAAGGGCTAAACGAAAAAAGGCCATCCCGAACTCCGGGACAGCCTTCTTCATGGGGGCGCAGGGATCACAAATGCGCTAAGTTTTCTTTGGTCACGTTCGTACTATATAAAAGTTTACCCTCGTTATCGATCATGTCGAGGTGATAAGTTCCTTCTGTCAGAGAATTGATCTCATTGATGCTGGTCACATTGGTACCCTTTACCAGGAACCAGCTGAACATTTTCACAATATGCCCTTCTGTATCATACATCCGCACAATGGTGTGGCGGCTTTGTTCGCTGGTAACATCCAGGGTGATGGCCGTAAAAAACGGATTGGGGCGAACCAGGACTTTTGTAATCACAATATTCTTTTTTTCTTGGTTGTGGGTATTGTTCGGGGTACTACCCACCGGCGCTTCCTGTAACAGGCGATTCAATTGTCGTTGAATGGCCAGTTGTTGCTCTGCTTTCTGATCTTCTGTGCCGGTGTTGATATTGTGTTTCACTTGATAAGGGATTTGTTGAGGTATATACCAATCCGGTGCCGGTTTTGAGAACAGCTGAAAATCATGGAGTTAGAAGAAGTCTGGCATCGCCTTTTGTCCCATTACGGGAATTAAAATCTTGCTTTTGGGAATAAAACAGACCCTGGGGTTACAATAAGACGGAAGGCAACGAGGCATCAAGGCAAAAAGGCAGCGAGTGAATACAGCTTATTGGCTGGCGACATAGCATCTGCTGCCTTTTACTCGATGGCTTGTTGCCTCGGTGCCTCAGGTGCCTTTCTTAGAAGCGCGCAACCAGTTTCAGGTTCAATAACCGGGGCGTAAGCCGGTTGGGCATGGCAAAAGTGGCATTGGAAAAATCCTTGATCAACAGGTAGGAGATGGTATTATCACGATCTATCAGGTTAAAGACCTCCAGGGTAGCCCAGATATTCTCAAAATTGCGGAAGGGGCTATGGCTTCTGCGATTGCTTTTCTCGCTGTCCAGCAAGAGCGCGCTGAAGCCGATATCTATCCGCATATAAGGCTCAATGATCAGTGCATTGCGGTATTTAATGCTGTTGGGAATATTATAAGGCAGGTTGCTGCCATACAGGAAGTTGAGGTATACTTTAAAGTTCTTATTGGTAGAAAGGTAATCCTGAAGGAACATACCAAAAGTGAGTAAGCGATCACTGGGACGGCGCAGCCAGCCACCCTCTTTCAGGGTACTGTCAACGGGAGTGTTGAGCGAATCCAGTTTGTAATCATAATAGGTGTCCTTATCCAGGTCTTCCCGGGTGCGCATAAACCCTATACTGATCCAGCTTTCTGCATCCTTTACCAGTTCTCCAAACAGGCGCATTTCCAGACCGGCTGCATAGGCCTTCGCCCGGTTCTCTCCAAAATAACGCAGACGTACATTGTCTACATCATAGGGTACCACATCCCACATATGCTTGTAATAGGCCTCTGCAGTAAAGCGGAAAGGCCTTGCACCAGATTTGAAATTATAATCCAGGCCAGCCGTTACCTGCCAGCTTTTTTGTGCTTTAAGGTCTTTGTTCACTGTGCCATCATAGCGGCGTAATTCACGGTAAAAAGGCGGCTGGTTGTAGATACCTGCAGCCCCGCGGAAGATCATATCCCGTTTCCAATGTGCCGGCTTCCAGGAAAAACCTGCCCGGGGGGAGAGCAGGAACTCTTTGTTCAGGGTATTGTAATTATACCGTACACCGGCCTGTAATGTAAACCCAGTGGAATCATTAAAGATGATATTGTCCTGGATATACCCTGTAAGCCTGGTAATATCAATAGCTGCTTTTGACTGAAGTGCTTTACTGAGTACAAATCGATCGGGATTGTAAGGCAGGTTATAGCCTGCTGAATCCTGGTATTCCCATTCATGCAGCTTGTCATCGATGGTTTGCCGCTCTATACTTTGTCCCCACTGGATATAATGCTTGCCTTTATCGAGGGTGCCTTTATGCGAAAAGTTCCAGATGCCGATATTCAGTTTGTTCCGGGCAAAGGTTTGGGAAAGGCCTGCCCCCAGCGGGTTGACAATTAGACCAAAATCGGGCTTGCCTTTATCAAAAGAGCGTTCTCCAAACAAGTAAGCGCCTGTGATGTCGATCGATTCGCGTTCATCGTTCTCAAAGCGGCTCACCATCCATTTGAGGCGCAGGTTCTTTCGGATCTGTTGTATCCAGGAAAGGCCCAGCATACTGGTGCGGTACTTGTCTTCTTCACGTCCTTCAAAATAAATATCCAGTCCTAAATTGGCGCTGAAAAAAGGAGAGAATACAGAAGTGGTGAGTTGGCTAAACTCCGGTACCAGGGTAAACTTTGTTTGCGACAGGTTGCCCAGCAATTCCAGTGAATTGCGGCTATTGATCTGATAAGTTAACAAAGCCTGCAGATCGGCGGAGGAGGGTACATAATTGCCCTTTGTTTCCTGGCTGGCCAGTAGGTTGCGGTTGCTGCGGTTACGCACGCCTACCAGAAAGCTGAACTTATTATTGCGGCTGGTGCCTTCCAGGTGTAATCCTTGTTCTAACAAACCAACATAAGCCGAACCTCCAAACTGCTTTGGTTTCTTGTATTGGATATCCAGCACGGACGACATCTTATCGCCATAACGGGCCTGGAAACCGCCATTGTAAAAGTTTACATTCCTTGCCATCTCAGGATTAATAAAGCTCAATCCTTCCTGCTGGCCACTGCGTACCAGGTAGGGGCGGAATACTTCAAAATCGTTTACATAGATCAGGTTCTCGTCATAGTTTCCCCCTCGTACCGAATATTGGGAAGTAAGCTCATTATTAGAACCCACGAATACCTTGATGAGGCTTTCAATACCACCGGTAGGAGAAGGTATATTGATGGCATTTTTAGGATTGAGTACAATGAGCCCCGCTTCGCGTCTTTGCCGCTGGTCTGTTACCACCACAGAATCCAGTTGTCGGGCGCCCCTTTCCAGGCGGATCACGATACGTTCTTCTTCCTGCTCATTCAGCAGAAAATTGCGTTGTTCTGTTTTATAACCTGTATAGGAAAATACAATGGCAAAAGCCTTATCGGCAGGGGCTTGCAGGCGAAAAGTACCTGAATCGGAAGTGGAGGTGCCCGTACGGCGACCAAGTATCATGACCGATACCTGGGAGATCGGTTGTTCATTCTCATCTACCACCTTGCCCGTCACATAAGCCGGTTTTTTCTGGGCTACGGCAGTCAAAGACAGGAAAGCGAGGAAGCAGCAAAGTAGTAAAGGTGTAAATCTCAACCGGTCAGATTTTAATGCTGTCGAAATTAATTGAATTTGTGGTCACTCTAAAACTGAATAATCCATTATTTATTTTATTTTGGCTGTCAAACCTGGCCCGTTATGGGCATTAAAACCCGGAATTTACTGTTATGCGTCTCCTCAACCAATGCTTTGTGTGCTTGTCAGCCGTTCTGCTGGTAACTTCAGGATGTGGCGATTCCGCTGCCGGTGGAGACAACAGACCCAATGCCAATGCCCCTTATATCGTAAAAGAGACCATGGCGATCGGGGATACCGGGATCACCAAACTGGCAGGTATTAAGAGGGTGAATGAACTGGATATCCTTTGTCAGCATTGGGAGGTGGGGAATACCGAAGGGGCCACTTCGGCTGAGCTGATGCGGGATGAGAACGGCGATCAGATCATGCCCGGCCTGGATCTTTTTACCGACAGCAGCTATGTGGCCAATCCACGGGGCGATATCTCTGCCGGCACCTGGCGCATTAAACAGGCAGGTAAGGAAATGACCCTCGTACTTACGGCAGCAGATAAAAAGGAAACTAACTGGTCTATCAATGACCTGAATTCACGCAGCCTTCGGTTGATCACTACAGATGAGGCGGGCAGATCATTGTACCTCAATTTATCTTCCGATGGGATCATTCATAAAAACAGGTTGAATGACCCTTTTCATCCGGTCAATAACCAATGGCGCATACCACCGGTAAAACCAGAAAATGACAGCGCCATTGCTGTCAGGGCCAGGCAGTGTCTGCAATTTTATGCGTTGTTCTACCGGGATAATATTTTGCGGCAGAAGGATAAAATAAACTACGCAGGATTGCCCGTCATTTTTGAATGGTACAGGAGGGGGATTGGGATGCCCGATTGGGATGATATTCATGACTCATGGGTGCATTGCTTTTACGATAAAGACCAGGCCCGCAAAGGGTATGATGTTTTACGCAAGGTGATTGTTGACTATGAGTTCACCTGGCCCAAAGGCGTGCCTGACTGGAGGATGGAAACAGAGAATGTATTGGAGCAGATGTATCATAAAATGTAAGCTGTCAGTATTTTGCATATAGTGAAAAACGGTCATGTCCGGAGAGGCTATTAATATCCGGTTATTTTTTCTATTTTGTCGGCGGCACCAAATCCGTTCCTATGCAAAGACCTCTACCCTTAAAGTGGATTATCCGTTATGTCGGTATCATAACTGTATTATGTAATCTTCAGCTCGCTGCTTTTTCACAAACTATATATGTTTCGCCTTCCGGCAATGATGTTTCTGGTAACGGTACTATTGGGAATCCTTACCGAACGATCACCCAGGGTATTGCTGTAGCTCCGATTGGTAATACCATAGAATTGGGAGCTGGCACTTATAATGAACTGGTAGTGATCAATAAATCAGTTACCATCGATGGAGTGAATGCCAGTCAGGTTACCGTAAATTATACCGGTACCATTGGCGACTACTCAACTACGGGTACCGTATTGCCCACTTTGTTCAAAGTAACTGCTCAAAACGTAGTAGTTAAGAATATCAATTTTATTGTTCAGTTGAACATTGTCCATTCGGCCATACATACCTCGGGTGATGCTTCGGGATTACAGGTACTGAACAATATTATTACTGCAAGTGTGAACGGACTTCCCTCTTCCCTGCCGGCCCTTACGGCACTTGCGTATGCAAGGAGGAATGCTATTTCCCTGAACCCGTCTATTAGTTATGGTGCATCCAAATATACCACTGCTCCGTCAGGATTAAGCAATGTCAAAGTATCCGGCAACTTCATTTCCGGCAGTACGCTTGCGCAAAATGGGTATGGAGATGCTGCTTTCAGGGCAGGTGTTTATGCCGATAATGCGTATGCCTTATTGGTGGGCGGCACAACGGCAGAGAAGAATACTATACAAACAGGTAACCACGACGTGATCATGCGGTTCTTTTTGAATGGGGATGTCACCATCCGGAATAATGAGTTTAATGGAGGTGGAGTGGAATTGTCTAGTTCCGGAACCAGTACGGGTACCATTCTGGTGGATTCCAATTACTTCAATTTCCTGGCGCCTGCCGTACCTGCGTTTGCCCTGCTGCGTGCTATGAGTGGTAATATCAATAAGACCACCATTATTAAAGGGAATACTTTCTACAATAGCAACTGGTATATCAACCTTTGTAATTATAACACGGTGCTTATTGACAGCAATATCTTTACGCCCGTTATCAAAGATCCTGGTGGGCACAATGATTTTCGTTTGATCACTGTCAATTCCAAGGTCAATCAATCATCTGCCATCACTAAGGTCATTAACAATGCCAGTTTTACCCGCAATCAGTTCAACGGCGCCGCGGGGGCCAATGGTAAAGGGATTGCTTTTTATAACCACGATGCTGTAGGCAGCACCTTCGGCATCTATACAGTAGGAGCGCCGGGCAAGGAGAATAATTTCAATGCAAATATCACCCGCTTCTTCTATGTAGACAACAGCAATGGACAGTCTACTACTTCTATGACGGGCAGTTACCCGGAATATGGAGGTGGTATATTCAATACCACTACGGCATTGTGGACACAAAATATCCTGGCCCCTCAAAACTGGTATGATATAGGGGCTGGTTCACCCATGAAACCCGATGCATTGGATGCCGGGCAGAAGACGATCTTAAATAGCATGATCACCGACCAGCTGGATGATGCCAGTATTGGTATGGTATTGCTCTACAATATTTTGTTGTCCCTGCCTCCTGGCAATACTACTCCCCGGGTTACAGAGCGGGAAACTGGTATTACTTATCGGCTGTACCCCAACCCGGTTAGTACTGGTTTACAGGTGCAGGTAAATACACGCAAAAAGCAACCCGTGCAATTGCGGCTGTTCAATATGAACGGGCATTGTTTACAAACTATTTATGAAACCAGTAACAGCACCATTCAGTTGGAAATGGCCAGGTGGCCTGCTGGTATATATACTGTAGAACTTGTAACCACTGGTAGCAGCCGGGTGCAACAGATCATTAAACGATAAATTACAAAGGCCACTTTACAGGTTGTCGTTCCTGGGAAGACCGGTAGATGGCATTGAACAGTTCTACCGTTCTTCTTCCATCATGGCCACTCACCAATGGCTTGCGCTGTTCTATTACCGACAGGATAAAATCCCGTTGTTGTAACCGGATAAAGTATTCTACCGGATTTATTGTATTGAACAGGTGGGTATCTTCTTCCTGCCATTGCTTCAGGGAGGCTTCTTCGCCGGAGATGGTCCACAAGTCATTTAACGGCGGCTCGGTAATGGTAGACCGTCCGGGCAGGAACATGCTCCCCCCATCAGTTTGTACGCCGGCTGTAGCGCCGTTGGAACCATGAATATGGACCTTGCCGTAGATGCCAGGCTTTTGTGCATTGCTGACCATGATATTGGCCAGGGCGCCATTTTTGAACCGCACAATGGCCAGGGCAGTATCGTCTACTTCAATATAGGGGTGGTTAATATTATTCCAAACGCCGTAAAGCTCTTCAAACTCACTGCCCATAAACCATTGTAAAAGATCGAGCTGGTGTGGCGCCTGGTTTACCAGTACACCGCCTCCCTCTGCGGCCCAGCTACCGCGCCAGGGATCGCTTTTATAATAGGTTTCATCACGCCAGCCATACATCACTACAAAACCGAGCATGGGCGTTCCCAGCTTGCCATCGTTGATGGCTTGTTTAATGCGCATACAGGAAGGAAAAAACCTTCGTTGACTGATCATGCCCAGTTGTTTGCCGGCCGCAGCAGCTGCTCCTATCATAAAATCGCAATCTTCCAGGCTGATGGCCAATGGCTTTTCTACCAATACATGGGCGCCGTTTTCAAAAGCAGTTACAGCAGCGGCCTTGTGGGCGGGGTGGGGAGTACAAATGAGCACTATATCTACTTGCTCCCGCCGGATCATTTCCGCGATATCTGTATAAGGTTGTGCCTGGTATTTTGTGGCAAAGTCGGTTGCTTTTTCCAGGCTGCGGCTTTGAGCAGCTACCAATACTGTTTCCTCGATATTCATCAATGCCTGCGCATGTACATGCGCCATTTTACCACAACCAATGATGGCGGAGCGTAGTTTTTTCATATCAGGCCAAAGCTATATTTTTTTGGCATGTGACGGCAGCACCCGAAAAAATAGTTCATTTACTTTATTCATACCTTAATGCCTCGATGGGATCCAGCCTGGAAGCATTCCGGGCGGGATAATAACCAAAGAATACACCGGTAACGGCGCATACCAGGAACGACAGTACAATGGAAGATTCCGAAACCAATGTAGGCCAGGAAAACAGCAAGGTTACCAGGTTGGCAGCAACAATGCCCAACACTACGCCAATGACACCGCCGGTAATGCTGATGAAGATGGCTTCTACCAGGAACTGGAGCAGGATATCAATACCCCGTGCACCAATAGACATGCGCAGACCGATCTCTTTGGTCCTTTCGGTGACCGATACATACATGATATTCATGATGCCAATGCCCCCTACCAGCAACGAAATGCCGGCGATGGCGGTCAATAAAACGGTTAACAATTCACTGGTGGAGCTGATCGTACTGATCAGTTCGGCCTGTGTGCGAACGGTAAAATCATCCGGGTCAGTATTTTTTAACTTATGCTGTTTGCGTAAAATAGCTGATATCTCTGTTGTCGCCAGCGCTGAGCTTTGTTCATCCATGGCCGAAGCATAGATGGTTTGAACATAGGTAATGGCCAGCAATCTTTTTTGTACGGTGGTATAAGGGGCCAGTATGATATCGTCCTGGTCCTGGCCAAAAGCGTTTTCTCCCTTTTCTTCCAGCACCCCAATGACCTTAAAGGGTATCTTCTTAAAGCGAATGTATTTGCCGATGGGATCTTCTCCACTGCCAAATATATTCTCGACGATCGTTTGTCCTATGAGGCATACTTTGTTGGCGGTTTTTACATCTTCGTCTGTAAAATTGGTGCCGCTTCTTAATTTCCACTGGCGGATATCCAGGTAGCCCGGACTAACCCCCTGCATACTGGTGGGCCAGTTGAGGGCGGCATTGATCACTTGTCCGCTGGCATTAACTGCTGGTGATACATTGGTGATATATTGTGCCCTTGCTTCAATGGCTTTGGCGTCTGTTACTGTTAAGGTTTGCAGGGAAGAAGCGCCCAACCGGGCGCCACCTCCCAGGGTGGTATTGCTGCTGGGGCGTAGTGTGATCATATTAGACCCCATGGTCGATAGCTGGTCCCGGATGCTTTGTTTGGACCCCTGTCCAATAGCCACCATCGTTATCACCGATGCAACGCCAATGATAATACCCAGCATGGTCAGGAATGCGCGTAGCTTATTACGCAGCAGCGCGCGCCAGGCAATTCTAAAAAGGTTGATCACATTCATGTCTCATTGTTTTTAATAATCATCCTGGGTAGGTAATGCTGCCAGCGCTTCCTGGGCCGATCGTACATTTTCATTGGCCACATCCTTCACTACCCGCCCGTCCTTCAGCGTAATGGTACGCGTACTGAAAGCGGCTATATCCGGTTCGTGGGTCACGAATACGATGGTTTTCCCTTGTTGCTGGTTCAGCTCCTGCATTAGTGACATGATCTCGTAAGAAGTGCGGGTATCAAGATTGCCGGTAGCTTCATCGGCCAGTATCATGACCGGTTGATTGACCAGCGCCCTGGCAATGGCCACACGCTGTTGCTGGCCGCCTGACAATTGATTGGGCAGGTGATCCAGCCGGTCGGCCAGCTTAACGGCTTCCAGCGATTTAAGCGCCCGCTCATGCCTTTCTTTTGCCCCTATTTCTTTATTGTACAACAAGGGCAGTTCTACATTCTCCAGGGCAGTAGTACGTGCCAGGAGGTTGTAGGATTGAAACACAAATCCGATCTTCCGGTTGCGGAGCCTGGCCAGTTCATTACGCGATAAATCTCTAATACTAATATCATCCAGCAGAAATTCTCCGTCGGTTGGCTTGTCGAGGCAACCTAGAATATTCAATAAGGTGGTTTTGCCCGATCCGCTGCTGCCCATGATGGTAACAAATTCGCCGGCCTCAATGTGAAAGGACACCCCTTTTAAAGCACGCACTGTTTCACTGCCCATCTTAAACTCACGTTTCAGGCCTTTTATGTCAAGGATCTTTGTAGCCATAAATTACTGTATAAGCATTCATTAAATAAAGTTGGGTTATCGTGGTTGCCGCGTTCCGCCTCCACCACCCGTACCTCTGCCGCCCGGACGTTGAGGCATAAAAGGACTGGTAGACTTAGCCGTTGCTTTGCCTTTTAATTTTTCATACCCCGTTACCACTTCATCTTCTGTGCTGAGGCCGGACACGATCTCCCGTTGTGTTTCATTGGTCATGCCGGTAAGTACAGCGTGGAGGATCAGGGCGCTGTCTTTCTTTATCCATACATAGCCTGGCTTGCCGGTTTTATGTTGTCCGGAATCCCTGTTGGCAGGCGGAGAACCTGCATGCCTTTCAATCCGGTATAATTTCTTTAGCAGCGTATCGGGTTCGAAGCTGAAAGCACTGGCCGATACCAATAAGGCATGCTCAATCTCTTTGGTGTAAATGAAGATGCTGGCCGTCATACCCGGCTTTAAACGTTTGTCTGAATTGGGGGCATCAATAAGGGTAGTATAGGATACCACATTGGCTGAGGTAGAAGGTTGAAGCCTGATCTCTTTCACCCGGCCGCTAAATGTGTCTTCCGGAAAAGCATCCACGGTAAAAACAACACGCTGCCCTTTTCCTACATTACCAATATCGGCTTCATCTACGGATGCCTGCACCTGCATATTGGTAAGGTCCCTGGCAATACTGAAGAGGGTAGGGGTATTGAAACTCGACGCCACCGTTTGCCCCTCGCTTACATTGCGCGATAACACAGTGCCATCGATGGGCGAATGGATATCGGTAAAAGAGAGATTTCGCTTAGCGGAAGACAGCTGGGCAGCCACACTGTTTACATTGTCTTTTGCTGCATTGTATTGGTACAGGGCCGTTTCAAGTTCCGCCTTGGCAATGGCGCCTACCTTGTACAGGTTCGACTGCCGTTCATAATTGCTCTGCTGGTATACCAAATTCGATTTTGCCTGCTGCAGGTTGGCGCTGATCTGATCTACCTGTGCCTGCAGCAGCACCTTATCCAGCTGGGCCAGCAATTGTCCCTTCTTCACGGTACTGTTAAAGTCAACCAACACTTTCGTGATGGTACCTGATACCTGTGAACCGACAGCTACTGTATCTACCGGCTGCAAAGTACCTGTAGCTGTTACGGTATTGGCAATCGTTCCATATTGTGGTTTTTCTGTATTGAGGACAATGGTGGTTTTTTCCTCCCTGTATTTCCAGTACCAGATACCTACTCCTGCAGCTGCCAGTACCAACACCCAGATGAGCCATTTAAATTTTTTCATGGTAGATCCTATTTATGTCCGTTTGTCAAATTGATTTAGAATGTGATGGGCACGCCGGCATAGAAATCATATATTTTGCCGTACAGGATGCTGCTGTACTTAGCCTGTATGTATGCCTGTGTTGCCTGTACATAAGTATTTTTCTGTTGTAACAATTCTACCAGGTTCACGGAACCATATTTTAATTGTTCGTTTGTGATATTGTAGGATTCTTCACTGGCTTTCATTTGGGTATTGGCGGCCGTATATTGGGCCAGTGCATTTTGCCAGCTGATGTATACCTGCTCTACCTGTTGGTTCAAGGTGTTTTTGGTATCCAGCAGGGATAACCTGGCCTGCTCAATGAGAATATTGTTTTTGGCGATATTGGTTTTGTTGATGCGCTTGTTATAAATGGGAACGGTCATGTTGATGCCCAGCGACTGGTAAAAATTGGTGTTCAGCTGTTTTAGATAAGGATTTGCCTGACCATCGGAATAACCGGTAGACAGCGATGCCCCCAGACTAACGGTTGGCCGGGTGGCTGCTTTCACTTTGGCCAGGTTGGCTTCTGCCAGTTGCACCAATACTTCACTGTTTTCTACTTCGGGCCTTTTTTGCCGGGCAACTTCCTGCGTTTCTATCAAACCCTGTGCTTCGGCATCAACCCTGAGGTTAGCGGGAACGGTAACGGCAAAATCGTAGGTAGTAGGCAACAGGAGCAATTGTTTCAATACCAGGTTATTTTGCCGGTAGGTATTATTGGCATTGACCAGGTTGTACTCATCGGAAGCTACCTGTGATTCAAATTGCAGAAAGTCTTTACGGGAAATGCTGCCGGCATCGAACAATTGCTGGCCTTGCTTCAATTGTGCCCGGGAGGTAGTCAGTATTTCTTCCAGGTATACAATGTTTTCTTTGGCCAGCAAAATGTTGAGGAATGCCTGGGTTATGCTTAGGGTAATATCATTCTCGGTTTCCGCTACGCTCAGGTTGGCTGATCTTAATGATAGCTCTTTGGCCTTGATATCATTTTTAAGGTATCCGCCATTGTACAGCACGATGGACGAACTGAGGGAATAGTTACTACTGAAATTGGCCTGTGTTTGGAAACCACCTACTACCGGATCGGTGTTGGTACTGTTGACCAGTGATTGAGACATAGCCCCGGATAGGCTGGGCAGTTTGGCCGCTTTGGATTGCAGGAGGTCTTCGTTGGCAGAACGGCTGCTTAGTTTTTGGGTATTGATGGTGATACTGTTTTGCCTGGCATAGGCGATGCTATTCTCCAGTGTCCAATTGACCGGAACACGCTGCAGGAGCGTGTCCTGAGCATTTGCAAACATAGAACTTCCTGCCATGAGCATTAAAATGATCATTACTTTTTTCATATCCCGAAAATATTAGAGTAGTTAGGTTGGGGACAGCAAAGCGGTCAGGACGAGAGGGGTATCATGTAAACGGCTTAGGCGGAGGCGGGATGACCGGTCTGCCGGTACGGCCGTTTATATTAGTTATTCATTGAATATACGAAAACATATGCATTCAGTTTGTTATCGTTTGGTGATTAAGGAATTGTTTAATAATTGTGTTTAACTCCATCAATTTGGAATTGCAAAACACGTACCCGGGCTTGTGGCTTACCGGATACTTGCTGCCTGGTCGAGGTAGTGGCCCTCCTTTTGGCCGAACTGCACTTATTGATTATATTTAGAACTCAAAGAAAATGGCATGAAGTGTTTGCTAATAGTTGGTTATTTGTTGGTGTGTCTGCATTCCGGAGCTCAAACCCGCCCCAATTTTTATCTCCATGGATCGATGGATGCTGATTATACCGGTAAAATATTTCTTAGTTATCCGGTTAATGATAGCAGCCAGCTATTGGATAGTATGGTCGTCAATAATGGAGGGTTTAGGTTCAAGGGGTTTATTGATGGCCCCCGGGAAGCTATGCTGCATTTAGGTAACGGCACTGCCATCGGATGGGTTTACCTCGATACCGGCACCATCTCGCTAACTGCGAAGCGGTATTCCGCTGTACAAAATGGTACAACAATTACCGGGCTGGAGGTAGTGCAGGTAACAGGCTCTATTAGCGACAGTCTGAAAAGATCTTTCAGTAAAGGGTGGCAGAAAATAATGGGTACAACCAGTGCCGACTCGATAAAAGCGCAACAGCTTTTCCGGGCGATGAGGGACTTTGTAAAAAAATACCCGGACCATGACTTATCATCTTCTTTTTTGAGTGAGGCCGCCATGCTTGGCCAACTAAATTATCAGCAGGCCCTGGGGATCTTTGAATTATTAGGCAAGCAGCAACGGGCAAAAACAGGCATGAATGGTGTGGATATGGGCCTTGCCATGCTTAATAAAACAGGTATAGGAGTTCCCTATGCCTTTATTCCGCAGCCGGATACATTGGGCAAAATGATAAGTGGCCGGGAATTGACCTATGAGTATCTTCTAATTGATTTCTGGGCTAGCTGGTGTAAGCCTTGCCGGGCAGAGCATCCCAAGCTGGCATTGTTGTATGATAAATACAAAGCGGGCAAGCTCGAGATCATGAGTGTTTCGCTCGATGACAACAGAAAGGAATGGTTAAAAGCGATCAGGCAGGATAAGCTTTCCTGGATACAGGTTTCTGATCTTAAAGGCAGCACACAAAATGAGCTGGCGAAATACTATAATATCGGGTTTATTCCTTTTAATATTCTTGTCAATAAGGAAGGGAAGATATTGGCCATCAATGTAAAAAGCGACGCCCTCCCTGCCTATTTGCAATAATCAATTCCCTCCTTTGAATAAGGGCACCTGGTGCTCAAAATCATACATAGTAAGGCGTCTGAGCAGGTAAAAAGAAGTCCAGTAAGTTTTCAACACATTAATGTAAGCACGTCGCGCATCGTCCTTTTCCGATTGGGCTACACTAAGATCGGTGAGAGAAAGCTTGCCGGTTTGGTATAGATTATTGGCAATGGTGTATCGCCTTTTGGCTACGGCATCGGCTTTTTGTGACAGGGACATGCTGGAATTTAATAATTCCATATTCCTCACCAGGGTAGTAATCTCCTGATAGATGGTGATCTCATCAAATTCATTGGTTGTTTCAGTTAATTTTTCCAATGATTTGGCGGTATGGTACCTGGCGCTTCGCCTGCCCCAATCAAGAATAGGAATATTAAAGCCAATGCTAAATCTTTGTTGATCATTTGGATTACTATAGACGCCGCCAAGGCGTTCATTTACATTATTGAGGCCATAAGACGCTACCAGGAGCACCTGTTGCTTTTGAGCTTTGGCAAAAGCTACATCCCGTTGCGCTTCTTTCTTTCTCCTTTCAAATTCAACAAATTCAGGACGGTATGTTTTGGCATATTCGAGGGCTGCTGTAAGATCAATGTCCATCAGGGGTGTAGTGGCCGGTTCGGTTAGCTTCAGTTCGGCGGTATCCTTAATGCCAATATAGGTTTTAAGGTTTAACTGCGCAATATGGTATTCATAACTGGCCTTCTCAAAATCCTGTTTACTGCGAAGGGTTTGTAATTCAAGTTGCAGCACTTTGTCTTCTGTAGTGGTGCCGAGGAAACTTCTTTTCTTTTCTATTTCATAGTTTTCCGAAGCTATCTGTGCATTACCCAGGGCAATCTGCATATTGCTTTGTGCTTCAAAAATATCGAAGTAGAGGCTCACTACCTGTTGTGCAATCCCTTCCAATTCCTGTACATATGCTTTTTTCGACTCTTCAAACTTTAAGGGCTCAATTTTCCTTTTCCATTTAAGGTCATTCACCGCAAACAGTGGTTGGGATAACCTGATATAGAAAGGAGTGCCGCTGTATTGCCTGTTTTTTGATTTAAGGTCGTCAAAGCGGGAAAGATCACTGTTCAATGATATTTCACCACCGGAAAAAGGCAACTGCTGGCTGATACCAATGCCCAGATTGCTATTCGTTTGGCTGATAGGTTGATAAATGATCGTTCCGTCGGGCTGTCGTACACCAAAGTACTCCTTATTGTATAAGGGGGCATTGCCATAAAAAGATACCTGTGGCCTAAAGTCACTTTTGTATGTTTGAAACTGGTAATAGCTGATCTCCCGCCGGTTATTAGCCAACCGGAAAACAGGTGATTGTGACTGGGCTTTTAAGATTAGATCATGCAGGGACTGGGATGCCTGCTCCTGGGGCAAAGCTGAAAGATAAAGGCATGCGATAACACCTGTTAATATTGATTTTCTCATAACTGCCGGAATATTATTTTTTGCGGTTTCTCCATTTGGTCATGTACCAGTAAGCCAATGGAATAAACCAGGTGGTGAAGAATGTTCCAAGCGTAAGCCCTCCTATGATCACAATGGCCATGGGCTTTTGCAGATCATTACCAATGCCTCCCACAAATAATACAGGTACCAGCGCTATGCTGGTGGTCAACGAAACCATCAGAAGGGGTTTCAGGCAAATGGTTCCAGCTTCATGGATCATTTGTTCTAATAGCTTATTGTCATGGATCATGCCGGCTTCCCGGTAGGTTGTTTCTAACCGGTTCAAAGTCTCTATTTTCAATATAGGATCATCAACAATTAACCCGAGTACCACTATAAAACCGATAGAAGCCATTACATTCAGGGTGCCCCCGGTAAGCCATAACAACAACATGCCCCCCGTTATGCCCAAAGGAATGGTCAGCATAACCACCAGGGGCTGCAGAAGGTCTTCATACTGGATGGCGAGGATAAAATAAAGTAAGAGTAACACCAATAGGAAAATGAACCATAATTGCTTAAGCTGTTGCCTGTTCTCAAAATACTGGCCTGTAAATTCAACATTGAAACCATAACTTGTCGCAAGTCTCGTAAGTTGGCTTTGGAGCTGGGGGATATTGCTGATGGTTTCATCGTAATAGATGGACTTGTATTCGCCGGATTTATCTGCAGTAATAAATTTTTGCTGCCGGTCATTGTTGTACGAGAGAAAGAAACGAAGGGGGTAGCTTGTTCCATGTTGGCCGGTAACAGTGGCGGAAAGCCTGGCATCCAAAGTTGTACGATTGCTTTTCAGGCGTACGGTTTTTGTTTCACCCAGTTGCTTGATCTCCGAAATGGCATAAGTGCCAAATTGCTGTTTTAAAACATCTTCAATGACTGTTTTGTCAACACCGTAGATGGCCATCTTATTAAAGTCGAGCGAGATCGCTACACTTGGTTCATCAATGAAGCCACTTCCCAGCGAATAATTGGCTGGCGTAATTTCCTGTAGCATTTCCGGGACATTTGCAAAAGGATCTGCCTGGCTGTTTTGATTGGCCTGTTTGAAACGGGCCTCCAGATAAGGCATGGGAGACTGGAATAGTTGAGTAAAAGCATTGGGCGCGTCATTGATCTGTACAATGGCCTGCGGATAGTTTTGTTGGATCCAGGTACGCGCCAGGCTATCCGTTTCCTGTTTTAATTGTTCACCCTGACAGCTAAAATAAACCTCTGCTTTTTGTGGGGAAGTATTGTCTTGTTGTAATAGGAATTGTTTAAGTCCTATCTCCGCTTCTGAAACCAGGCAGCCCGGCTGAATAACAGTTTGCAATAATTTCACCCGGTTTAAGTTTTCGCCGGCGTCAATGGCATCATTCCAGTCTATGCGTAGCAGGCTTTCCTTCTTTTCCAATGCGGGTAAAGCTGTAACGGGCATCTGGCTGGCCAGCCAGATGCCCACCGGCATGATCATGACGGTAAGCAGAAAGTATACTAATTTATGTTTCAGGATATGATGGATCATGCGGTAGTATCCCTGGGCCACCCATATGTATACACGGGTGTCCTTTTTGAGTTTCCCGGGATCGGTTCGTAGGAACATCTTATACAATAAAGGCGATAAAATAAATGCCACCAGTAAGGACACAGCCAATGAGATCGTAAGACCAATACCCTGGTCAAGCACCAGGGCGCCGGCAATGCCGCTCAGTAATACGAGTGGGGCATATACGGCAACCGTGGTAAGTACCTGGCTGATAACAGGAGCAATGACTTCATTGGTGCCCTGTATACTGCTTTCGTCCATGTTCAGCCCTCCCTGCCGTTTACGGGTTATATTGTCTATTACTACTATGGAGTTGTCTATCAGCATGCCAATGCCCAGGGCAAGACCCGACAGAGAGATAATGTTGAATGAAATATTGAACAGATAAAAGAACAGGAAGGTGATGAGCAAGGAAAGGGGAATACTAATGCTCATCAGCAGGGGAGAGGCTATATTACCAAGGAACAGGAATAATAAGAGAATGGTTAACAGGCCACCATATAAAAGATCTTGTTTCAGGTTATCGATCCCGGCATCCAGCAGGAAAGTCTGGTCCTGCGTTATGGCAAATTCAACCTGCTTATAATCTGACCTGAACTGAGTTACAAGTCGCTCAATTTCGGGAACCAGTTCATTCATGCGGCTTCCCGGCCTTTTCTGAACTGTTAGCACCAGCCCTTCCTTGCCATTAAACAAATGGTAGCCCGTTTGTGCTTCGGGTTCCTGTACTACTTTGGCTATGCGATTCATAGGAATGGAAGTGCCATCTTTTAAGGTGATGGGTAGCCTTGAAATGGCTGCTTCATTTTCGGGCAGGTTAACCAACTTAACCTGGTAGCGGTATTGACCATCCTTGATGCTTAAGCTGCCCAGGTTATGATTGGTGAGTTGGATAGTCTGAATGATCTCCCGCTCTGTAAGCCCCAATGCTTCGAGGGCGTCCTTATCCGGAATGATGGCTATAATACCCTGTTGCATTCCATTGATGTCTACCAGGGATACACCTTCCAGTTGTTCTAATCTTTTTTTTAAGGTCTTCTGCACCAGGGAGGATACCTCTGTATAACTGGTATTTTCTTTAGGCAACACCTGGATGCGAACTATAGGGATGTCGGAAGTATTGACGCGCATTACCTGTGGGCGCGGCATATCGCGGGGCAGGGCAGCCATGAGCTGGTCCAGCTTTTCGTTGACGTTCACAAATACCAGGTTCATCTTTGCATCATACTCAAAGTTGAGGTGTATTAAGGCCGTGTGGTTGGCCGATTGGGATTCAATATTTTTAAGTTTGTCCATATTCACCAGCCCCTCACGTAGGGGACGCACTACGTTTTGTTCCAGGAGCAGGGCTGATGTATTGGGGTAGTTGACACGGATCACAATTTGCGGCACATCAATATTGGGCAATAAGGATACAGGAACTTTCCCGGCAACCAGGATGCCGGCTGTCAGCAAAACGAGAAAGGACATTAAGACCGCAATGGGCCTTCGAATAAGATATTTAACCATGGTGTCTGCGCTT
This sequence comes from uncultured Paraflavitalea sp., assembly GCA_966211765.1. Taxonomy (GTDB): domain Bacteria; phylum Bacteroidota; class Bacteroidia; order Chitinophagales; family Chitinophagaceae; genus Paraflavitalea. Next base: position 27,155 of record CBIHOV010000014.1, on the reverse strand, counting down.
CTCTGAGGAAATGATGGGTACTTACTTTATTTGGGTGTGGGGGATGATCTCTCGCTCACAGGGGCTTCATGTGATAATTGTAGGTTATTGCTGGTGATCACTTTTTTTCCGGGCCCCAGGCCGGTTATGACCTCCATTTCTTTCCCGTTATCCCTGCCCGTGGTTACATAATTCCAGATGGCCTTTCCATTTTCCAGGGTAAATACCACCGCCTTACCGCTTCTCATAACGATCGCTTCCCTGGGCACTACTACCGATTTTTTGGTTGGTATCCTGATGAGTGCAATACAATTCATGCCTGGGAAAAGTGAAGGCGCCAAGGCCGCTACATTCATGGCATTATTGATCTTCAGGGTTATGCTTACCATGCCATTTTCGTCCACATAGGGGTTAATGGCCTCAATGGCTGCCGGGTATTGTTTTGCAGGATTGGCTATGGATGACACGAGGGCCGTATGACCTGGTTTAAGTAGCCAGGCATCTGATTCCAGTATCTTCAGTTCCAGCAGCAAGTGCCTGGGATCATAGAGCAGGAATAATTCGTGGCCGGGTGTTACGTATTGGTGTTGTTGCACTTTTACATTGGCTAGTATGCCGCCGACCGGCGCCTTGATCGTAGCATTTTCTAACTCATAGTTGGCCTCTTCTATTTCGTGTTCGGCCCCTGCCAGGCCTGTACTGATCTTTAATTTTTTCTGTATGGCAGACGCCTGTTCCTGATTTTTATCTTTTAGCAGTTGCTCATATCCCAGCAGCTGGCTTTCGTATTCTTTAAGCGTGTTGTACTGGGCCAGGATGGCTTTCTGCAGCCTGAACTGAATGGGTGCTGTTTCAAACTGCAGAAGGGTTTCTCCGGCAGTTACTTTTTTACCCGTGGCGGCATAGCAAGCTTTTATTCGCCCCTCTGCTTCGCTGATGAACTGGTGTTCGAATTGTGATCTTATTTTTCCATTGGAGGAGATGAGGTACTCAAAAGTTTTTAACTCCGAATTACCGGTAGAAACCGTAGAAGCTGGCTCAGGTTGCAGTTGCAGGTTCACCTTTTCATCAGGCGCGCTTGTTGAGCCACATCCCACGCAAAGCAGGTAAGAAAGGATCAGCAGGCCGCCTTTCCTGGCGATTAGGAAATAGTTGCTCATGGTAATAAAAGGGTTCAGTTGACAGCTGCCTTACCGATCGCCACGAACTTTTTGTCGGGCGAGAAAGTTTCCACAAGTGCTACCTGTCCATCCTTGATGTGTAAAAGCTGGGGGTAGGTGGAGGCAACATCGAGGTGCATGAATAAGTTGTTGTCATCAAAATAAACATTGTCCCGGGTGAAGAACCTGCTGTCTATTCTTAATTTCAATAATTTTTTATCTCTTACGCCTGTAAAAATGATGGCTACCCGGTTAAGGGAATCAATATGTTCGGTAATGAATTGGGTAGCATTACTGATGCAGCCTCCACATCCTTCCTGGGGTATCAACACAACAGCTGAATAGTTGTTGGCCAGCTTGTTGCCACCCAGCTCCATTAACCTTGATTGATAGGTTTCGTACTTGCTTTTCGCAGCGCAGCCTGTCAGGAACAGAAGGAATGCCAAACAACTGTATAGGAGTGTTTTCATTTTTTTACCAGGTTAAATGATTCAAATTGCAGAGAGTCTTCATGTAGTTTGTACAGGTCTTTCCTGGCAAAATTCAAACCCTGCCTGGAAACGAAGATCATGGAAGGATCGTACAGTTTACTATCGAGGAATAGTTCTCCCGTTTTGGATAACTTGTTGTCAAGGATCACTACTGACAAGCTGGGTACGGTATTGTTTTTTCGAACTTCCATCACAGTTGGCCGGAGATAGGCAATGCGGTAATACATCTTCCGGAATTTATCGTATATGATCCTGTTGTAATCAGGCGTACTTAAACTGTATTCCCTTTGCCTGATATCCTTTACGTTGGGATCTTTTTTAACGCCGTATTGAACATCCTGGCTCATGGGGGGGATACCTTCAAAGTATTTTGATCCTACAAAGGTTTTTTCTTGGATCTCACCATTGGTAGAACCGGTATATAGGTAAGGGTCAACCGGATAGTTCAACAACAGCTTGTTTTCATCGGAGTTGTAGCAAAAGGAAACAACGTATTTGAAAGACTCTCCCCAAAAAGCTTTGTCATATACTGATGGCAATTTGAATAGATAGCTGATCTCGTTGGTGAGGAGATTTAACTTTAAAACGGAATGATAGCCTGCATATGATTTTTGATAAGCGTTGAGGTTGCAGGGAAAGTAAATATCATTATTGATCTTAACCATGGGTGATCCGGTAGAAGGTTCGGGGCAACCGTTGTATTTATCGTGTACATAATCAATGAGCATGATCCTGTTTTTAACCTTACCCTGTTGATCTACCAGGTACAATCTACCTTCCATAATGTTGTAGACATAAATGCTGTCTAAATTAACGATCAGATGTGCCGATGGAAATTCCAGCTTGCCTACACCATCGGGGCCTTCCCGTTGCAGCATGATCTTCTTTATTTCCTTTTTTGAGGTAAAGTCGAAGATAGAAATGCTGTTGTTGATAGCGTTAAGAAAGGAATAACAGGATTGGCTGTCGCTGATATCGAAATAGCTGACAGAGTTATTGATAAAGGCAGATTCTTTGTCGAGGTAAAAGTTGGAAGAACCGGAAGACTGAAGAGAGTATTTTTCTTCATAGTCCTTTGCATTCTTTAATTCATAATAAGCGGTAAGGGGATCGGCGCTTTGACAACAAGAAAAAATTAGCGAGATACTGTATAAGGCGCAGACTGCCGTGAAATATTTAAACATCTTACTGCAAGGGTTTAGATATGATAGCCAATGTGGACCTGGGCAATACGTAGAAAAGCAATAAGGAGCTTAAAACAAACAAGGACAAATTAGTTGTTGTACACTGTCTTTGCCCTTATTTGTTTTATACAGGCATTTCAATTTGCCTGTAGGCAGGCTACTGAAATGCCGGATTGACATTTGTCAATGGGTTAAGCTTCGACTGAATTTATTAGGAAGAGCAGGCTGTTCCACTTCCGTAAGTGAAGCACATATCTCCATTGCCGCTGGACAATGCCCTGCAAAAGCCAGTGTTTTTCTTCGCATCTGAGCTTACGGTGCAGGTATATCCACCACCATCGCCTATAACATCTACTGCTTCATCCTGGAATGAGCTAAAGCCCACAAAAGCCATCATTGTCATGGCAGACAATACTGCAAATTTCAAATGTTTCTTAATCATTGTTTGCATTTTAAGTTGATGAATTGGGTTTGCACTCCCCATAAGCGCTTATAGGAAATGCGCATCCAAAACTAGAATGATTCCCGGTAACTGATTTGCCGGGAACTTTTTTCGGTGATATAGTACTTATACTGTTATATATAATTACTTCTCGTGTATTCACTGTGGTGAGTGGGTATTTTTGTGACCAGGCTTACATGAGTGGTCTTATGTGTGAGAGCAGTTTAAAACAAACAAGGACAAGTTAGTTGTTGTATATACTACCATTGTCCTTATTTGTTTTAATATAGGTATTTCATGTGCTTGATAAAAAGGTATGAAATACCGGATTGATATTTGTCAATCGCTTATGGCAGTACTGGAGGTGGGGGCGGCGGAGTAACGGTGCCGGTGCTTGAGCAGGCAGTACCAGTTCCCGAAGTGAAGCACATATCTCCATTGCCACTGGACAAAGCCCTGCATTTGCCTGTGTTATTGGCCGCAGTGGAGCTCACGATACAGGCGTATTTTGTAGCTGGTGGTTCTGTGGTTACTTCCTCGAATGAGCTGAAGGTTACAAAGGCCATCATTGCCAGAACAGGCAATACTGCAAATTTCAAATGTTTCTTGATCATTGTTTGCATTTTAAGTTGATGAAATTGGGATTGTACTCCCTATAAGCGCTTATAGGGATATGTGAACCCAAAACTAAAATGATTCCCGGTAACTAATTTGCCGGGAATTTATTTCAGAGATATATAACATATATCATTTTGTATAATTACTTTACGGGTAATTATAATGGTGAGCGTGAGTGCTGATGGATGCCGCTGAAGATTATGCCAGCATAGGTAATTTGTGCTGGAGTGTTTCAAAAGTAAACCTAAACCGGCCATCTTCTATATAACAGTAACTTTGTCGTTTTCTGTCGTAATGAATAGGTGCTCCAAGCTCCTTCAGGGTGGTGATGTAATTGCGAACCGTGCGCTCGGAAAGACCTAATTTTTCGGCTAATTGTTTGGGCGTTCCGGTTCTTTTGGCAGCAATGAGGGCGTCAAGCCGTTTTAAACGGGATATAATTTGCGTTGCCATGCGGGTGATAAGGTTGAATGAGTAAATAGGAAAGTAATTTAATGAATTTATCATGTCATCGTTGCTGACCAATAATTTTTTTGACAAAGTCGACTACTATTTCTGCCACTAAAAACATAAACCATTACTTGTGCAGCTAACAGTGAGGAGCCCTTTTCGAATAATGCTGCTATTTATTGCTTTGTCATTGATTGGTCTCCTGACCATTCCCCGGTTAAGCGTAGAGCTGCTACCGCATAAGCAACCTGCCCTTATTACGGTCATGTACTCGGTGCCTGGCAGTAACCCCGGGGTAATGGAACAACAGGTAACTTCCGTTATAGAAGGGGCCTGTTCGCAAATGAGTGACCTTGAGCATATTGTATCCTTTTCGGGATATAATACCGGTTATGTGGAGTTGCAGTTTAAGGAATCGGTTGATATGGACTACAAACAGTTTGAGCTGGCTGCTATCCTGCGGCAGGTTTATCCTGCATTGCCTTCTCTTGCCTCTTATCCGGTCATTGTTAATGGGAACAACCGGTCGGCCGGAAAATCACCCTTGCTGATCTATTCCATTAATGCCCCCTACCAGCCTTTTCATATCAGGCAGGAGGTAGAAGAAGTGTTGCATAAATCATTTGCGGGGATAAGTACCATCAGCGAAATGCACTTGTCGGGAGCGGAAGGCCTGCAGGTCACCATACGGTTTGATAAGAACAAATGTAATAGCTGGGGCATTGATCCTGCTGCTATTATGCAGCAGGTGGTTGCACGCCTTTCTCCTTATTATTCGCCCGATGTATCGGGGGTGGGAGGGAAACAATACCAGCTAAACATAACGGGTGCCGGGCTGTCATTGGAAGATATTGGCCAAATTCAATTAACGCGTAAAAATAAACCGCCGGTTTATCTGCGGGATATTGCCCGTGTATACATGGAAGAGGAAGAAATACACCAATATTTCCGGATCAACGGCCACAATTCAATCAACCTGAGTTTGTATGCCAGGGAAGGAGAGAATAATATATTGGTGAGCGAACAGGCTAAAGCTATCATTGAGAAGGTGCAATCAGGATTGCACAAAGATATTTCCATCAAACTGGAGTACGATAGTACGGTTTTCCTGGAGAAAGAGATCGCAAAGACCTGGAAGCGGGCACTCATTTCTATTTTTATCCTGGTCTTATTCATTTTCCTGGCATATCGAAACTGGCGTTATGTTGGCACTCTATTGTCAGGCTTAATAGCAAGTGCCTGCCTCACCATTCTGGCTGCCTGGCTATTTAGTGTCAGGATCCATTTGTATACGATTGCAGGCCTTGCAATTTCCTTTGGTATCATGTTGGACAATTGTATTGTAATGGTTGATCATTACAGCAGGTATTCGAACCGGAAGATATTATTACCCATATTGGGTGCAACGCTTACTACTATCGCAGCGCTGGGGCTGGTGGTTTTACTGCCTGAAGAAGAAAAAGCCAACCTGATCGACTTTTCTATCATTATCATATTATCCCTGTTGTCGTCTGTAATTACTGCACTTTGGTTTACACCTGCCATACATTTTTACCTCGGAACGGCGCGTGGAATTAAGAAGCGTTCCCGCATAAAGTTCATGAGGCGCACGCAGCTGGTATTTGCTACTTATCAAAAGATCGTGTGTGGCCTGGCTACTTACCGGAAAACTTTTCTTCTGGTGGTGGTGCTTTGCTTTGGGTTGCCTGTTTTTATGTTGCCCGATGAATGGGAAGGAGATCGTTGGTATAACCGATGCTATAATTCAGTTGCAGGTAACCAGCACTACCGGGAAGAGATAAAGCCACGCATTAATAAATGGTTGGGCGGCTCGTTGTATTCCTTTGTAAATAATGTATATGAGAAAAGTGGGTACCGTGATCCCGGAAGGACAAAGTTGTTCGTTTTGGCCGAACTTCCTTATGGTAATACACCACAGCAAATGAATTACATTATTGGCGAATTGGAGAAGTATTTACAAACTGTACCCGGCATTGATAAGTTTGTAGTGAATGTGTCTAATGGGCAATATGGAAGTATTGAGATCACTTTTAAGGAGGAATATGAACAAGGTGGATTGCCATTCAAGCTAAAATCAAAGCTTATCGCGCGGTCATTGGATTGGGGAGGTGTTGATTGGAATATTTATGGTGTGGGCAACGGCTTTTCTAATGCAGGGGCAGCGGATATTCCTCATTTTAAGGTAATCATGAAGGGGTACAATTACGAGATGCTTGATAAACAGGTAGACTTATTGGAAAAGAAATTGCTGCAGCATCCCCGTATTCAACGGGTAAACAGGAACGATCAACTGCAATATGGCGAAAAGCCGGTTCAGCAATATATCTTGTCACTTGACCCTGTTCAACTGGCGTTACAGGGTACCAACCAGTTTGATATAGTAAACAAGCTCAGTTACCTAACCGAACCTGGTGGTGCATTTACCACTATAGCGTTGGACAACCGTTATTATCCCGTTTATTTAAAAGAAGAAGGCGCAGCTGATTATTCAATCCATGATTTGAAATACAACAATTTGCAATTCGATAGCGGCAAAGTTTACAGGGTAGGTCAACTGGGACAACTGGACTATGTGAATACGGCGGCAAGCATCAGGAAAGAAGACAGGCAATATGTACGGGTGGTCGGTTTTGAATACCAGGGTTCCCTGGATTTTGGCAGTCAATATTTAAAACGTGTGCTGGATGAAATGAAGCAACAAATGCCGGTTGGATACAGCGCAGAGAAGCAAAAGTGGGTAGATGAACAAGCGGGAGCCCGTAGAAAGTACCTGCTGATCGGGCTACTCTTATTGGCCATCTTTGTAATTGGCAGCATATTGTTTGAAAGCCTGAAGCAGCCTTTGGCGATTATCTGCACGATCCCCATTTCCTTTATTGGGTTATTTATAGCTTTTTCAGCTGGCGGGTTCTTCTTTGACCAGGGTGGGTATGCCGCATTTGTGATGTTGGGAGGACTGGTGGCGAACGCCTCGATTTTTATTGTCAATGATTTTAATAACCTGCGAAAAGGTAAGCCATTGCGGCTATCCAATCGGTTGCTCATGAAAGCGGTGATCAATAGATCGCGCACCATTTTGCTTACTACCCTGGCCACTTGTTGTGGATTTGTGCCGTTTTTATTGGAAGGCCAGGAAGAGGTATTCTGGTTTGCATTAGGGATAGGAACTATTGGGGGGCTTTTGTTTTCCTTGTTGGGGGTATTGGTCGTATTGCCGGTCTTGCTTTATTCAACCCGGCCCACCGATAGAAACTAATCCAATATCAACCGATGTGTTTAAGCTGATGGATAGTGGCTTTGGGATCTTTTGATTTGAAGACCGTGCTGCCTGCTACCAACACATCAGCGCCGGCTTGTACTATGCTGGCTGCATTTTCGAGGGTGATGCCTCCATCAATTTCAATTTTGGTATTCAGCGCCCGTGCATCGATCATACGGCGAAGTTCCTTGATCTTTTGTAAGGTATGAAGGATAAAGGATTGGCCGCCAAACCCCGGGTTCACACTCATGAGCAATACCACATCTACATCGTCCAGGATATCTTTAATACTGTCAACCGGAGTATGGGGATTGAGGGATACGCCTGCCTGCATACCCAGGGATTTGATCTGCTGTATGTTGCGGTGCAGGTGCGTACAGGCTTCTATATGTACAGTAAGAATATCTGCGCCGGCTTTCTTAAATGCTTCTGCATATCGTTCCGGTTGTACGATCATCAGGTGCACATCGCAGATCTTTTTGGTGGTGGTGCGGATCTGCTCTATTACCGGCAACCCGTAACTAATATTGGGAACAAAAACACCGTCCATTACATCCAGGTGAAACCATTCGGCCTCACTTTCATTCAGCATGGTACATTCTTCCTGTAATTTCAGAAAATTAGCCGCTAATAAAGAAGGCGCTACTATGGGCATGTAGTAAAGTTGACAAGTTAATAAGTGGACAGGTTAATCGATCACAAAAAGTTGATAGCTTATCAACCCTTCAATCTTTTGATCGCATCACGGGCTTCCTTCAGTTCTTTATCCAGGGAAAGCGCCCGCTGGTAATTTTGCAAGGCCTGGTCATTTTGGTGCTTGGCTTCGTAGCAACGGGCCATCCAGTAATAGGCATCGGCGCTGGTGTTGGAGACCGTAGCCGCCATCTTAAATGTTTCCATGGCCTTATCATATAGCTGCTGATCAAACAGCACGATACCCTTTTCGATATAAGCATCTGTAAACTTCCAGTTGCGTTTGATGCAATCCTCAAACTGCTCCAGGGCCGCAGCATATTGTTTGGTGTCAGAATAATAAACTCCTTTCAGGAAGGTGGCTTCATTGATAAACGTGGTATCACGGGCTATCAGGGCATCACAAAGCGCTAATGTTTTGGGATTCTTAGTGGCGGCGTAAAGGTTGGCCAATGAAAGTCCGGTATAATTAATAGGTTGTAAGGTGTAGGAACGTTCCAATGCCTGCAAAGCTGCTGCAGTGTCCTGCAATTGAACCAGCAGGTTTCCTTTCTCGTACCAGGTCTCAAAATCCAGGGAATCTTTGGCCAGCAATTGGTTGTATTGGTCCAGCGCTTCTTCGCTGGCGCCTGCCTGGGCATATACCTCACTCAGGCGGCGACGGAAACTTGTATTGTCCGGATACTTTTCAATACACTGTTTTAACAGGCTAACCGCCGTTCCGGGCTGATCAACCAGCATGAGGTTGGAAATGTATTGCAGCGCTGTACCTTCGGCCGGCGCCAGTTGCCAGGCTTTCTCATAATCTGCGGTGGCCAGCTCATGCAGGTTGTTTTGAGACAGGCGTGTGCCCCTGGCCAGGTACAGTTCGGCATTTTGGGGGGCTGCTTTGATGCTGTCTGTCAATCCTCCGTAAGGTGGTTTGGACAATAACTGACCGATCTTATCTGTATTGTCTTGCTTACAACCTGCTATCAGCAGGCCCAGCAAACAATATCCAATGGTTTTCCATCTCTGTATCATATGACAAAACTAACCGATTTTGGGGATGTCCCTTATGACAATATTCTGACAAATGAGGGCTGTCTCCAAAATACCTTTGCACCCGCTGCTATGGCAGGCTTGATTAAAAAATGAATACAATGAAACAACTCCTTTCCTTTTTACTGACAGGTATCCTGGTTTTGGTGGCCATCACTGCTTTTAAGCCTCATGCACCTTTGCCTGGTGTGGCTATTTCTGCCGGCGATACCTTGCAGTACCCCGAAGAAACACATTTTAAGAATATTCAGCAACTAACTTTTGGCGGCGATAATGCCGAAGCCTATTTCAGCTTCGATGGCAAATACCTCATATTTCAGCGTACCAATGCCAAAGAAGGACTTGCCTGTGACCAGATGTTTATTGGCAAAGTTCCTGCCAATGGGGAAAAATTTGAATACAAACTGGTCAGCACAGGTAAAGGACGCACAACCTGTGGTTTTTTCACAAAAAATGGCAAGCATATTATTTATGCTTCTACCCACCTGGGTAGTCCTGATTGCCCCCCTGTGCCGGATCGCTCCAAATATGGCAACAAGTACATCTGGCCCCTCTATGCCAGCTTCGATATTTTCATGGCCGATCTGGATGGGAAAATAGTGAAACAGCTTACCAAATCCGATGGTTATGATGCCGAAGCCACCCTTTCCCCGGATGGCGCCAAGATGATCTATACCAGCGTGAAGGATGGCGATATAGACCTTTACATCATGGACCTGAAGAGCGGTAAGGAAAAGCGCATCACCAATACCCTGGGATATGACGGTGGCGCCTGGTTTAGCCCCGATGGCAAGAAGATCATCTGGCGAGCTTCCCGACCTGCCACCGATGAGGCGATTAAGGAATACAAGGGTCTGCTGGCCGAAAACCTGGTGGCTCCCACCAATATGGAAGTTTGGGTAGCCAATGCCGATGGCAGCAATGCCCACCAGGTGACTGCCTACGGACAGGCCAACTGGGCCCCGGCATTTATGCCCGATAGCAAACGCATCATCTTTGCGTCTAACCATGAATACAAAAGGGGATTTCCCTTCAATCTGTATACCATCAATGAAGATGGTGCCAACCTGCACAAAATTAGCCGTGATAAAGGGTTCGACGCTTTTCCCATGTTCAGCCCCAACGGTAAGAAGTTTGTTTTCTGCAGCAACCGCAACAATGGCGGTACCCGTGATACCAATATATTTTTAGCCGATTGGGTGGAGTAGGAGAGTTGGAATTCAGTTTTGGGTTGTAGCTTTGGCCCGGCTTTGAAATTCTACACCTCAAATCTTCAAATATGTATACAGGTCTCCTTCATCTGCACAATCTTCTTCGCTGGGTAATCCTTATTTTATTGCTGGTGGCATTGTTCCGTCACCTGGCCGGCATGAATAAAAAGACACCGGTGAATGCCGGCGACAAGAAGGTAGACCTGTTCCTGATGATTGCTGCACATATTACCTTAGTACTTGGATTGGTTCAATGGGCTATCGGTGATTTTGGATTCAACTTCATCCGCCTGGCAGGTTTTGGGGAAGTGATGAAGAATAGCGCGATGCGTTTTTGGGCGGTGGAGCATATTACCGGTATGCTGATCGCTATAGTGCTGATCACCATTGGCCGTGGTAAAGTAAAAAGAGCTGTTGATTATACGGCGCATAAAAAAGCATTCTGGTTCTTTTTACTGGCCCTCATTATCATTCTGGCTTCTGTGCCCTGGCCTTTCCGCGAAGCAGTGGCAAGACCATGGTTCCCTGGCATGCACGCATAAGTAAAAAAGCTGTTAGCCATTAGGTTTTAGCGGTTAGCTGGATAGCTACTGATAAACCTAATGGCTATTTTTTTTACTGCTAATAGCTATCTGCTAAAAGCTAACAGCTCTCTCATGGCTATACTTTTGTGATCACATAATACATCTTACCCATGGGTATTACACGTTTGATCACCTGGCCGGTTGATCTTTCTATCCAGGTCATGGCATCCGGCGATAAATTGCCATTACCAGTCTTTACAACATAACAATAGGCTAGCTTGTCTCCTGTGGTATTTATGATGTCCTCTCCCACATATTCCACCTGCCAGGGGTCCATTCCATTCCGTTCAAAAGTGTAAGCATTCAGGGTCACCCTGAAACCCTTCTTATAGGGCAGTAATCCAAATACATAATCCAGCAGGTTGGAGTCAAAATAACCGGCTTCCATTTTGTGCAAGGTGTCGGTCTTTTTACCACCTTTATCTGCTATAGCATGTACTTCACCGGGACGAAAATCGAGGTTCATATTCATAAAGTGCGGGGTAGTTACCATGCGCATACGTACAGGCGCCAGGGAACTGATTTGGGCAATGGTAGAGTCCAGTAAGGCACGGCCATCCGGTAATTGGTACTGCTGTGTGAGTATTACCCAGCCTTTGGCGCTGTTTACAGATACTGTATGGCGACAGGTAAATTCACTCAATACCTTGCCGGCTGAATCGGTGGTGACGATCTTGTATAAGGTCACGGCCGGCTTGATCAGCTCATAGCGGATAGACGGATCTCCCGCTTTGAACACCGTTTGACACCGGGCAATATGGGTAGTAAGTAAAATCGCAACTAATAAGATAATCCTGTCCATAATGGTTATTTTAGGATACAAAAATGAACTGTAGCCAACAAGCCAACAAACGCATTCAACTGTAAGGCCTTTATTTTCAATGCCTGTTGGCATTGATTAAACGACTGCATGCATTGAAGAAAAGGGGTCATTGATTGAAAGTAGCCGGGTAGAAACGCTCAGACCCGTTAAATTTGAGCTGTATGAAATTATTCAAACGGGGATTTTCCATCGTGCATGGCCAATTGGTTGCCTGGACCTTCATTACCCTGCTCATGTTCCTGCTTTTCTTCCATGAAGGCCAGTCGGTAGCCGAAGGAGCTACCTATGCCATCTGTAATACTTTTTTCTATGGAACTATAATTTATGTCAATGCTTTGTGGTTGGTGCCTGCTTTTTACAGGAAGAAGAAAAAGTGGCTGTATGTGTTGCTGGTGTTTTTGTTGCTGGCCCTGGTCACCTGGTCGCTGGTACAGGCTGAAGTATTGTTAAAACGCGTTCTCTTTGCAAAAGAAGCTATGCCTGCCGGCAAAAAGGAGGGTGTTCCCATGAGGATTTACATGGTCGTCTTCTTCCTGAATATACTGGTTTTCCTCTTCAGCCTGCCATTGCGGTTGGCCTTTGATTATTTTACCATGCGCAAGCAACAGGCACAATTACAACGGCGTACAGCGGAAGCCGAGCTCAATTTGCTAAAAGCACAGGTACAGCCCCATTTTCTGTTCAATACCCTGAACAATATCTATTTTGTGGCCCAGCGCGAGTCGCCCACCACAGCCGGACTGCTGGAGCGGTTGTCCAATATCATGCGTTATTTTGTGGATGAAGGACCCAAGGAAAAAATACTGCTCACCAGGGAAATAGATTTTATCCGCGATTATATTCACCTGGAGAAGATGCGCATGCGCCATCCCATGCAGATCGACTTTGATATCAGTGGAGAACCTGCCGGTGTAAGCATTCCTCCCATGTTATTGATACCTTTGGTGGAGAATGTGTTTAAGCATGGCATTAACAAGCGAAGCGAAGAAAACCTGCTGGTATTGAAATTAACGATCCACGCCACCCATCTCGAAATGGAAGTGCGCAACAGGATATTTGAGGAACTGGAGCCCGTGCAGAATGGTGGCAATGGCCTGGCCAACCTGCGGTCGAGGCTGGAATTGTTGTATGGACAACAGTACCGGCTGCAAACGGAAAAGAAGGACGGTTTCTTTTTGGCATACCTAAATATTCCCTTGTGAGTACCATTACCTGCCTGATAGTGGATGACGAGCCCAATGCGGTGCAACTGTTGGAAGATCATATCCGCAAAGTGCCTTTTTTACAATTGAAAGCAAAGTGTTACGATGCTTTTGAAGTATTGGAATTCCTCAAATCGGATAAGGTGCAACTGATCTTTATGGATATCAATATGCCCCAGCTTTCCGGCATGGACCTGGCGGCCCTCCTGCCCAAAGACCAGCATATTATTTTTAGTACAGCTTATGCCAATTATGCCCTGGAGGGATATGAATACAATGCCGTGGACTACCTGCTAAAACCGGTTACTTTTAAACGCTTTATGCAAGCCGTTACCAAGGCCCAGTCCCTGTTTGCCCAGCCCCGGCAGGAAACGGCCATCAGGGAGGTGCCTGCTACGCCGGAATATATCTTTGTGAAATCGGGTAAGCAGCTAATAAAAGTGGAGTACGACAAGGTGCTGTACCTCGAAGCGCTAAAAGAATACGTGAGTATTGTAACAGCGGATAATAAGATGATGATCTATAAGCGCATGAAAGAGCTTGAAGAGACATTGCCTGTAAATTTCATCCGGATTCACAATTCCTATATTGTTAATATAGATCATATACAACATATTGCCGATAATCAGGTTGTCATCGGTAAGATGAAATTGCCCGTAAGCGCCTCTTACCGTGAATCATTTTTGCAACTGGTGAATAAACGGTTATTGTAAATTAAGCCCGGAAGTATAAGCTACCCGGTTATCAGGAAATGATCTAAACCAGTATATATGTCCGTTGCAAAAATGGTTGTAGTTGGCAGTACGGTAGTTATTGCCGTTGTATGCATAGCCTTGTTCGTAAAGTTTCCGGCATCAAAACAAATTACGGGATATTCCATCCATGGAAAGGTGGCCGGAGTTGCCAATAAGAAAATTGTTCTTTCCCTTTTGCACCCTCCTCCTGTTTTGTACAAAGCAATAGACAGCGTTACGATGGAAGGCGAAGAATTTGTACTTACAGGAAAACTGGAGGAGCCAGCTATTGGGTTATTGGAGATCGTTAATGCCGATGGCAGTAAAAGATGGTTACATGGTAGCTTCTGGGTTGAAAATGGAGAGATCAGTCTGAATGTAGACAGTTCGAAGCCGGCTAAAGTGACCCTTACGAACGCGCAGGTGGAGGAACTTGGCCATAAATACGGGCACTTCTGGGTGCACAATAATAAAACGCGGCAGTTATTCAAGCAGATCGAGGGGTACAAGGCCAACCACGGGGGCGCCATTAGTCCTGAGTTGAAAGCGGCCGAAGAACAGGCCCGGCAGGCGCATTTTCAAATGGTAAAGCGGATAATGAAAAAGCACTCCTCTTCTTTTTATATGCTATATGCAGTTAATCAGGCCAGGTCCCGGCTTAGTTTAGAGGAGGTCAAAGAATTGATACCCTTACTTGATCTCGACATTGACCAATATCCTACAGGCAAAGAGTTGCGTGCTTATATTGCCGACCGCAGCAAGCTTACGCCCGGCGCCATTATTCCTGCTATTATAGCTTATGATACCGCCGGCGACAGGTACCTACCCGCCTTTTCCGGACACAAGGTGACCTTGATTGATTTTTGGGCTTCCTGGTGTAGGCCTTGTATAGAAACCGTCCCTCATTTAAAGGAGCTGTACGCCAAATACCAGGCCCATGGTTTGGGTATAGTGAGTATCTCTATCGACAAACAAAAAGCGGATTGGATAAAAGCCCTGGATAAACACCAATTGCCCTGGGGCAACCTCGTTGAGCATGCAACAGATCCCAATAATTGTAGCAAAGTTTTTCGCCTGGATTATATCCCACAAAATTTACTGGTGGATAGTGCAGGGAAAATATTGGCTGTCAATATCTGGGATAAGGAACTCACCGATAAGATCGCTGGGCTTTGTGCTCCCTGACGGGCACCGGTTAGCAGTCAGGTATTAGCCATTAGCACAAACCCAATCGATAAAGGCCAACAGCTAATACCCAAAAGCTAACGCACTTTCATGGCTTACTTGTTCTGCCGGGAGAAGATCTTACTAACGATCTTCCATTCCCCGTTTACCTTTAACAGGTTCATATAATCGTTCATGATCACCTGGGCAGTTTCGATCCTGATCTTGGCCTGTGCGGCATTGCCTTCTATATTCAAACTTATGATCTCTATTTTCCTATCGGTTTTGGTAGTATTGCTTTTTACCCGGGCTATAAATTCTGCAATGGGTACATCTTTAAACTCCCCGCTCTGAAAATCTATGTACTTCATGGTAGCCGATGGATGGAAGGCCTTTTCCAGGCGGTTGCCATCTCCGCTCATATAGTTTTCGAGACAGGATCTTACAGCAGTTTCTTCAGTACTTGTTTGTGCCAGCATGGGAATGGGCTGCGTGAATAGGAAAGCTGATATCAACAACAGCGTGGTGAATAAACATTTCATGGTGGTTGGTATTAAGTGGTGAAATATTTCAGTTTTGGTCTACAATATTAATTCCCCATCCAGCTGGCAAAAAAACACTTCGCTGGCCGCCATGCTTTTTTCGACCTTTTGGGTACCTGGCTAAGCGTCGAAAATAAAAGGGTTACTGTCGAAGGGGCGGGAGGGGCTAAGTTTGTTTGCGCCAATTTGCGTATTTTGACGTCCATGACCGTGCCAACAGTAGATACCATGTTACGTAAGAAGATGCTGCGCATTCAGGCGGCCGTGTGGGTATTGTTTTATATCTTCCTCATACTCTATTCCATACAGAAATGGGAGAAACCTGTCTACGGTTTCCTATCTGTGACGGTGGCTGTTATTACCTATCTGGTCGCTGTATATGGCAATGCTTCGTGGCTGATACCCCGGTTTTACCAGGCCAACCGGAAAACCCAATACTTTCTCTATGCCACCCTTTTCCTGGGCATCCTGGTGATCCTCCGGATGTATGCAGAGCAGCAGGTGCTGTTGCCCATGCATTCCACTTTTTATAATATGGGGTTGCCACATTTTTCCTTTGTGTTCATTACCAATCTGCTGGCCTTTATGTTTGGCGCCCTGCTGCGCATCACTATTGATTATATCCATCTTTTGCGCAAGCAGGAGGAAATGCGCAACCAGCAACTGGCTTCTGAACTGAACCTGTTAAAAGCACAGGTGCAGCCGCATTTCCTCTTCAATACCCTCAATAATATCTACTACCTGGCCTATACCAAAAATGAGCGCACGGCAGAAGTGGTTGCCCGCCTCTCCGACATCATGCGCTATTTTGTAGACGAGGCGCCCAAGGAAAGAGTACCCTTGCTTACCGAATTAGATTTTCTGGAAAACTATATGGAGCTCGAACAGATACGGATGCTACACCAGGCTGCCATTGTATTTGACAGGAATGCCATTAATGATGCCCTTCTTATTCCTCCCATGCTAATGATTCCACTCGTAGAGAACATCTTCAAACATGGGGTCGATAAATCAGTGGCGCAAAATGATGTGGTGATCACATTGGAACAACAGGATGGTTACCTGTATTTTATTACGAGGAATAGTCATTATATCCACGAAAACAATGGGAAAGGAGGGCTGGGGCTCACCAATCTCCGTAAGCGGTTAACATTATTATACGGAAATGATTTTACTTTGACTACGGAAAAGACCGATCATTGCTTTACAGCCACCCTCAAATTTCCTGTAGCATGACGATAAACTGCCTGGTCATAGATGATGAGCCCTATGCGGTGAACCTGCTGGAAGAATACATCAGTCAGGTTCCTTACCTGCACCTGCTGCACAAATGTTACAATGCACTGGAAGCACTGAACTACCTGAAGGAGGCACGTCCGGACCTTATTTTCCTCGATATCAATATGCCACACCTGTCGGGTATGCAGCTGGCCACCCTGTTGCCCACTGACCAGCCTTTTATTTTCACCACCGCCTATTCTGAATTTGCCGTAGACAGCTATGAAAAGAATGCGATCGACTACCTGCTCAAGCCCATCACCTTCGAGCGTTTTCTCATGGCTGTGAACAAGGTAGCTAAGCTGAGCACAACACCTGCGGGGCAAACCATTGCCACACCGGGAGCACAAAAACTGTTTCTCAAAACGGGCAAAGCCATAGTTCAGTTGGAATACGATGATGTGTTGCTGGTAGAAGGACTTAAAGACTATGTGGTATTTCACACCAAAGAAGGGAAACATGTAGTCTACAAGCGCATGAAAGACCTGGAAGAAACTTTGCCTGCCAATTTCTCCCGGGTGCACTTATCCTATATTGTTAATCGTGATCATATACGGCGCATTGAAGACAACCATGTGCACATTGGTACGGAGCGCATCCCCGTGAGTGAAAAGTACCGCGAAGTCTTCCTCTCACGTATTAACAAAGGGCTCCTGTAAGGAAGGGGTAAACGCTGCAGAGGCGCTTATCAGCACAGCTGCATTTCTAAAGGGAGATACTAGGTTGCCGGTACACCAGGCACAAAACCATACGTATCGCAATGCATTACCTGTGGTTCAAATTCCAGCAGGTATTTCTTATCCTCCTCATAATACCTTGCTTTTTCAATATCATCGCCCGCAAAGGCCTTGATATGGTCGTAACTGTCCCACCAGGATACTGTCCAGATATGCGTGATATCTCCTTCTGTGCGTTGCCAGATCTGTGCGCCCAGGTT
Organism: uncultured Paraflavitalea sp.; assembly: GCA_966211765.1. Classification (GTDB taxonomy): domain Bacteria; phylum Bacteroidota; class Bacteroidia; order Chitinophagales; family Chitinophagaceae; genus Paraflavitalea. The sequence goes on along the minus strand of CBIHOV010000014.1, from coordinate 9,342 downwards.
GCCCGGTGTGGCCAGGTAATGCGGTATGCCGGTGTCAATTACATATTGCCGGTAAACAGCCGCATGTGCTGTTTGTGTGCGGCCATGCCAAATGCGGGTGATCATATCAGGTTAGATTTATGTTGTTTTATTTTTTACTCCCTGCCTGCGCCTTCTTCGGCATATTCACCAGCAATACGCCGCTCAGAATAACTATCAGCGCTATCACTTGTACATAAGTGACCGATTCGTTGGCGATGAGGGCGCCCAGCAATATGGCCACTACAGGGTTCACATACTCATAGGTGCTTACCTGGGCCGCTGGTCTTATTTTCAATAGATAAAGGTAAGATTGATAGGCTACAATGGAGCCCATCGTTATGAGGTACAACAATGCCAGCCAGGAGTTGACAGACACCTTTGTCCAAAGGATAGTACGATGCTCTCCGGCAATCAGACTTGTCATGCCGGTGAATATGCCCGCAGCCAATAGCTGGATACAAGCGTTCATCAATAAGCTGCTGCTGGCCGGCCGGTATTTGGAATAGAGTGAACCAATGGTCCAGCCGATACCGCCTGTAATTATAACCAGGATACTGGCCAGGTAATTGCCAGTCCCGTCGCTGGTTTGGGAGCGTGATCCAAATCCAACCAATAAGCTTACACCTGCGAAACCAATCAGCATCCCCGCAATGATCATTTTATTGGAGAAGTAATAAGCCCATTGTTTTGTATCCAGCAAAATAAACCAGAAGGGAAGTGAAGCAACAATGATTGCTGCCAGGCTGCTGGGCAAATATTGTTCAGCCCAGGTCACCGATACCGTACCACCAAACAACATCAGGATGCCGCAGACAGTATTTTTTCCGATCACCTTTCGGTCAGGCATGGGTTGCTTTTTCCACACGCACCATCCCATTAACAGCATGCCGGCTGCCAGGAAGCGCAGCGCCGACATTAAGAAAGGTGGTATATCCTTGATAGCCACCTGGATGGCCAGGTAGGTAGAGCCCCATATGATGTAGATTGCTGCAAATGCCAGTAATACAGTCCATTGAGTACGTTTCATGGTTTACTTTTTTCAATCTGTTACAAGGTCGGGGTTATGCCGTCATTCGACCTTTGGAATCTTGCTAATTTTAGGGAGGTGACACCTTTCGTTTGCGTCGAATAGGAGAGGTGACACCTTTCGTACGCATCGCAAGGGAAAGCTGTCACCTCTCATTGGTAAACCTGGCATATGTTTGGTAACTTTAAGCACATGCTCGCTGATATTCGCATATTGTTTTCTTCTGATGTATACCATGCAGTACGTTACCAATGCTATTGCAATACCTGTTCCATTAGTCAGCCCGAATACAACGACTATTTTTGCATCGACTTTATGCAGACCGGATTTTTTGAATACCGCAGTTTCAGGAAGCAGGAGGAAGTACATACCGGGCGGATATTGATTACGAAACCCAGCTTTCCGTATACCATTCGTCATGTAGATGACCAACCCGATACAACGACTACTTTTAGATTTAATCCTGCATTCTTTCAACAGATCGCTGCCAACTACACACGGGAAGCAGGATGGTTTCTGCAAAATCCCGATGTGCATTCCATCGTGATCAACAGCAATGCAGCGTTGGACCACCTGCACCATATCTTTTTACAGCTGGTACAGCCCATAGGGAAAGCCAGCCAACCCATCAGTCATGCCACGCCTGCCAAATTGTACGTGGATGAATTGGTATTGCACTTGTTGGATGCTGTGATGGGCAGATTAGGCAATGTAACTACTGTAGCACCATTGCCTGATGCGCTGAAATTATATCACCTGCCTACCATTGAGCGGGCGCAGGAATTCCTGCTGCAGCATTTCCGGGAGGATATCTCCTTGCAGCAGCTGGCGCAACATTGCCATACCAGCCCATTCCATTTCAGCCGGATCTTCAAAGCCGTGCTGGGCGTATCGCCCCACCAATACCTGCTGGGTATTCGCCTGCACCAGGCAAAACGATTGTTGGGCGATACCCAACAACCCATTAGTGATATCGCTTTCGCCTGCGGTTTTAATAACCTGGAGCATTTTGCAACGGCTTATAGAAAGAAGTATAGTGTAAGTCCATCAGTTTACAGGAGGCAAGCTACGAGCAGCGAGCTGCGAGTTTCGAGCTAATACATCGAAGCAAAAGGCTCGCAGCTCGTGGCTCACAGCTCGAAGCTGTATTCTTTACCTGACCAGGGTGACGGTTCCTTTTTGCGAGTAAACTGTGCCGGTATAATCGATAGCTCTTACAGACCAGACATAAATGCCGGCCGACTGGGCTTTGCCTCCGAGCGTTCCATCCCAGCCTTTGGCTCCGGAGGTGGTGCTGTATACCATTTGCCCCCATCGGTTGTATACATTGAAAAATTCCACGTTTTGCATACCTGCTGCTACAAACCGGAACACATCATTGTTCCGGTCTCCGTTGGGAGAGAAAGCGGAGGGCACAAATATAGAAGGACGTGTTTTAAAGACCTTTACCTGTATGAATGCAGAGTCTACGCAGTCGGCCTCATTATAGACCATCACTTTATAGTTGAAGCCGTTGGAAGGAGTAAAATGGGTGACAACAGGATCGGGAATATTGGTAGCTGATAAACCTTCGCCGGGGATCCAGTTGTATCGTACACCACCACTGGCTTTTAGTTGAAGCGGTTGTCCTATTACCGCCGCCGTATCCCTGCCCGCATAAGCCAGAATATCGGGTAATACAGTCACCAGAACGGAATCTAAACCAGCCTTGGGGCAACCCCTGTTATCATAGGCAGCCAGGATGTAATTGGTGGTAACGGGAGGTTTGGCCAATGGGTTTAAGATGGTGGCATTGTTCAGGTTGGCTGCGGGCATCCACTGTACTGTTTTGCCGTCGGTGCTACCATTCAGCTGAACAGCTGCATCATGGCAGATCATCACATTGGGGCCGGCATTTGCAAAGGGATAGGGAACAGTAGTTACCTGTACATCACCCAATGTTGAGCAACTGCCAATATAAGCTGTGACCTTGTACAGTGTATTAAATGTTGTGGTAGCAACGGGAGAAGCGATATAAGGGTTGGGCATCTGTTGTGCAGGCGTCCATTCATAACGCAGGCCATCAGATGCCAGGTGCAACAGGATGGCATCGCCCTGGCAAATGGTGGTATCGTCCATTACCTGCAGCGTTACATGGTCTACTACACGTACCTGTACGGAATCGCGGTTGAGACAACCATTGTCATCAAGGTTTACATAGTAATGCGTCGTGGACGTGGGCGATACCGTAGGCGTAGCCGTATTGGCATTGATGATGTTGACACCAGGGGTCCAGCTAAAAGAGCCACTCCCCGAAGCCTTTAATTGTACGGCATCGGGAATACAGATCAGCGTATCACGGAAGGCCAGGCTGATGGGTGGTTTGTCTACGATCTGTACCTGTTTAGCAAGCGTATCGATACATCCTTTCGTATTGGTAACGATCAGTTGCACATTCTTGATCCCCAGCGAAGCGTACGTATAAGTAGGGTGCTGATCAGAAGAGCTGCCCGTAGGATCACCGGGTTGCCCAAAATCCCATTGCCATTGATCAACCAGTCCATATACGGTTGTTGTGGCATCATTGAACTTAGTGGGTTTATTGACACAGATGCCCGTGAAGGTAAAAGCAGGTTTAAATCCCGGGTATACCCTGGCCAGCGCTGTGGAGGAGTCGGCGCATTGACCATTCCGGTTGATCACCAGTTTCACCTGGTAGATGCCTGTGTCGGCAAAGGTAAAGGAGGAGGTTGGCGCTACTGAAGTATAGATGGTAGTACCGCCGGCTGTGGCAATCTCCCAGTTATAGGTATTGATCAGCGGGCTGCTGGAGAAATTAACGAGGTTAATTGTCTGCGAATTATCGCACAACATATAGGCTGGCGGGAGGGAAGCCGCCGCTACATTACACGAAGTGATCTTTATTTGCAGGTCTTTGCGCTGTGTGGCTATCACTTTGTGGTCACGTATTTCCTGTACACAAACTGTTACTACATAGGTGCCTTCCGGCGGAGCAATGCCGGTGATCATGCCTGTAGTGGAATTGATCTTTACTTTATTGCCCAGTGGAGAGCCGCCATTATAGCCATTGCCATAGGGAACTGAATAATAGGGCGGGGGATTGGGTGGGGTGGCATTTCCGCCGCCGCCGATCGATCCCCCAACATAAGCCTCGCAAAATGAATAGAATAACTCGTCTCCGTCACCATCCGCCGCAGCAAAGCTGTAAGAAAAGGAATTGTTGGCGCAAACCACCACCATATCACTGCCGGTAAAACGGGCGCTGCTGTTTTTGGGCCCATCGGTATGAGCGCCTGTACCGGGAATTTCCCCGCTGTAGGTAGCACCCACATTGCTGTAACCACTTACCAGGTTACTGATGCCGTTGACCCGGTAATTCACCTGGGTCGACAGTATGTATCCATCGGCAGTTGCAGGTAAGGTCACATCAAATTCATAATAGCCTACGCGGTAGCAAACTGCCGGCGGGTTGGTGATGCAGGGGCCCGCATCCGTCAGGTTGAGGGTTTCCTGGTTGGCCAGTGGCACCGACACATCCTGGAAACGTACGCCGGTGGCCTTGTTGAAAATGCCAATAATGCCGGGATTGCTGAACTGCCGGTTGCTGAAACAATCCATAAAGAGCTTGACGGTAACGTGATAGCGGTATTGGCCGTTGGCAGAACTGATGAGTGTATAGTAGGTTTCTCCGCCGGTAATGTGGTCTGCACGGGCGTTAAAAAATGCCACAAGGAAGAAAAAGACAAGACAGCTTTTTCTCATGCAACAGTTTCCATTGGTATGTACAATGGATGGCAGCAATGACTATAGATTTGGTGGGTGAAATCCTTGTGTGTCTCTTCTACCTTTAATATACGACTTTTTAAAGAGAAGGTTGGCCTGCCAGCAATAAAGTTTTCTTGTGTTTAGAGCTAAGGAGCCGCCAGGCGCCCTTACCTTTTTCCCAATTCGATCACATTACAGTCCTTCATATTTTTCCCCTCTATTACGAAAGTGATCAGGGTGCGTATTTTGTGCCAGCCTTCCCTGCCGGCAGCGCCGGGATTCATGTGCAGACAGTTCAGTTTGTCGTCGTATATCACTTTAAGAATATGTGAATGGCCGGCGATGAATAGTTGCGGTGGGCGGGCAGTAAGCTCTTTTTTTACTGTGGGATTGTACCGGGGAGGGTAGCCACCGATATGCGTCATGTACACTTCTACTTCTTCACACGTCCAGCGTAGGTTTTCCGGGTACACACTACTGATCTCATTCCCGTCGATATTACCGTACACCCCTTTCAGTGGTTTGAAATCCCTGAGCTGGTTGGCCAGAGTAAGTGTGCCAAAATCGCCCGCATGCCATATCTCATCACAAGGCTCAAAATGCTTAAATACCGCCGGGTCGAGGTAGCTATGTGTATCCGAAATAAGTCCAATACGTGTCATGCAGGAATGAAATGTAACAGCAAATATAGTAAGTCTCAGTAAGTCGGCTGGCTCCTGCGTTTGGGCTCTTCACTGCTGATTGCGATACAAAGAAAAAGAATAAGAAGCAGGCAGTCAAAAAGGGCATGCACGATATTCTAAATACAATAACAAAGCTTTATTGGGAGCAAGGGAAGTATTGGTTATTTTAGGTCTAATATTGTATCGTTCCGCAACAATGTCTTCTCTAATTAATGATCGGTATGCGAAGTTGCTTTCTTTTTATATGCTTGTTAGCCGCAACATTCACCAATGTAGCCCAAAATAAAATGCGCACCGTGGATGCCCTGATCAATAAAGATGATCCGGGCTGGCCCTTGATCAAATCATGGATCGACACTGCTAAAAACAAAGTAGAAATACTGCCTGTTGATACAGCCAAAGCCAGCGATGCTTTGTTCAAAGCACAGGTCTCCACCCAATCGCCCATGGGCACCGTAGTTTATATGACCGGTGGTATTTTGATAGATCACGGCTGGATAAGGATATTGGGTTCAGGCAATACCCGGCTCAACCGCTCCCTGCCCGAATGGAACAAGGGCAAATCTTTGATCACTTATGGAGAAGCGCCGGGTTATTGGTTGATCGCCGATGATGTGCTGGGTGGTTTTTTTGCTGTTAATACTGGCACATTCAGCACAGAGAAGATAGGCACGGTATATTACCTGGCCCCGGACAACCTGGAATGGGAAGACCTCAATATGACTTATGCCGGCTTTTTACACTTTTGCTTTAATGCCAACCTCGACAAATTTTATGAAGGTTTCAGGTGGAAAGATTGGCAAAAGGACGTGGCCGGTTTATCCGGCGACAAAGTATTTATGTTTTTCCCCTTTCTTTGGTCCAAAGACTGGAAAGACATTAATAAGGTAACCAGAGATCAGGCTCCTGCAGAAGTACAATTCAAGTTTACTATGGAAACGCGCAAACGCCTCGGCCTTGAGACCAATTATCATAAATAGGAAATGGGCAGATCGGTAGTGTAATAGGAAGAAGTCATGATAAAATAGTATTGCCTATCTTTATAGTAACGATTGAAAATATGCCTTTTCACCGCAATTTCACCTATTGGATTGATAAACGCCGCTGGAAATACTATTTCCTGATGGTGGCGCTGGAAGACAGCCTTTCCCGAAGGCAGGTTTCAGTAGCTTAAAGCTTACTGCATATTCTTGATGTATTCTATTTTCATCACTTATTCCGCCTCGCGGGATATCAAATCTTCCAATTGCCATGGCTTCCTATCATAAACTTGGGCAGATCCCTCATAAACGTCATACCCAGTTCCGCAAACCCGATGGCGGACTGTATTCAGAACAGTTGTTTTCTACAGAAGGTTTTTCCAACGACTACTCCCTGCTCTACCATATCCACCCGCCCACACAGATCATCCATACCGATGAACCCGTGCAGGTGGCGCCCGTTATTGCAGAAGAGAAAATGCTGAAACACCGCAGCTTTGAGGGATTCAACATTAAGCCGGAAAAAGATTACCTGCAAAGCCGCAAACCGGTATTGGTCAACAACGACTGTCATGTGGTGCTGGCAGCACCAACGGGCAGTATGGACGCTTATTATTATAAAAATGCCGATGCAGATGAAATGATCTTCGTGCACGAAGGAAGCGGCGTTTTACGCACCATGTATGGAGAACTGCCTTTTGGCTACGGCGATTACCTGGTGATCCCACGGGGAACCATTTACCAGATCCATTTCAAGGATAGCCATAACCGTCTGTTCATCGTGGAATCCTTCAGTCCCATCCGCTTTCCCAAAAAATACCTGAGCAAGTACGGGCAACTGCTTGAACATGCTCCCTATTGTGAGCGTGATATCCGTGCCCCGCAAAACCTGCCCACCTTTGATGAGAAAGGCGATTTCCTGATCAAGACCAAAAAGAAAGGCATGTTGTACGGTATCCATTACGGTCACCATCCTTTTGACGTGGTGGGTTGGGATGGCTGCTGTTATCCCTTTGCTTTCAGTATCCATGATTTTGAGCCGATCACCGGCCGGGTGCACCAGCCGCCGCCCGTACACCAGACTTTCGAGGGCAATAATTATGTGGTGTGCTCTTTCTGTCCCCGTTTGTATGATTATCATCCCCAGGCTGTTCCCGCTCCTTATAATCATAGCAATATCGACAGTGATGAACTGTTGTACTATGTGGATGGCGATTTTATGAGCCGCAAGCATGTAACAAGGGGTATGATCACCCTGCACCCCAGCGGTATTCCCCACGGCCCTCATCCCGGTGCCGTGGAGAAAAGCATCGGCGCTAAGGAAACCAAAGAACTGGCCGTAATGGTCGATACCTTTCACCCGTTGCAACTGACGGTAGAAGCGTTGGCCATTGAAAATCCAAACTATACCATGAGTTGGGCGGAGTAGGATTGCTGTATGGGATGCTTCGATATCTTCAAAAAAGGCAATAAACAGGGTCCTGCAACCAGTGATAATGGCGTTGCAGGGCCTTTTTTCTGGATGGCCTTACAAACCTTTGATACACGATGATTAGTTAGAAGCATAATAATAAATTCCCGATAGAAAGAAGGTATCTTCGCACAGTAATGGACATACAAGTCGTTAAAACTGAATTATCTGAGATCGCCGGCCTGCGTGCTTTATTCCTGCAGGAATACCTCGTGCAGTTCGTACACAATAAATGCCACCTGTACGGCTGGGCTGATACCTGGCGATTTACCCTGGACGATCAGACTATTGGATATGGTGCTGTGTGGGGTAGGAACAAACGGGAGGACAGGGATGCTATATTCGAATTTTATCTATTGAAGCCCTACCGGAAGCTGACCCATGCGGCTTTTGCCCGCTTTTACCAGGTGGCAGGTACGCCGTATATTGAATGCCAAACCAATCATCCCCTCCTGGCAAGCCAGGTGTTTGAACATGCCAGAAATATCTACGCAGAAGCGATCCTCTTTGAAGATCATTTTGAGACCAATTTGCCCCAGGGTGACTTTATCTTTCAAAAGAAGCCGCCGGAAAACAATGACAATGCCAATGATAATGACCGGGCTTACATTATCACCCTGCAAAACGAGGAAGTAGCCTCCGGGGGGCTGATGCTGAATTATAACATGCCATTTGCCGATATCTACTATGAGGTAAATGAAAAATACCGCCGGCAGGGAATAGCCAGTTTCATGGTGCAGGAACTGAAAAAAGAAGCCTACCTCATGGGCAGGGTTCCTGCTGCCCGCTGCAATATCAAAAACATCAACTCTAAATCCACCCTCCTAAAGGCCGGCATGAAAGTATGCGGTTATATCCTTCAGGGAGAGCTGTCACCATCCACAATAACTATATAGCTTTTGGTTACTCCCACAAGGAAGCCTGATGGTCCTCGGATCAACCTCTCTTAATGTCGTTGAATCAAGTTATTCACGCTTGTCGAACCTTAGAGACCTGGCAGGTTTAGCTTAGCTACACGGTCCTGCAAAACCTGGCAAACCCCTCACGGCCCTCCCCGAGTACGTTCATAGGCCGGATGGTTCATGACCTTGTCGGAGCATACTCCTTTTGATGTTGCCATTTCGAATTGTTTTAATTGTGATAAAAAAGATTGGCTGGTCCAACGGAGAAAATCGGTACAGTTACCATCCGGTTGCTGCCTTACGTTGTCGTGAAGATTGCCGATTGCCTCCGGATTGCCTACGTATTGCCTGACCGCTCTATGAAAAGGGGGCCAGTTCTCTAAGGAGCGTAGGCAATCCGTAGGCACTAAGCAGGCCATCAGGCCGCCGGGTAATGCAACCATGGCCTGCACAAGGCCTACACATTGCCTGAACGCTCTCTGAAAAGGGGGCA
>CBIHOV010000013.1:0-196659 GCA_966211765.1 uncultured Paraflavitalea sp. | reverse complement strand
AAAAAGGAAAAAAGCGCACTGGCTTTTTGGACAACTTTGGCCCAATACGCGCTAACCCTACTGGTATTCTGCCCCTTATACAGGGGCAGCAGCCACCCCGTAAATAGTACGACTTGCACTGCCAAGGCTGGCTCAGTGCAAGTCGTAGGCTATTCCAGTGCAATTACTTCCGGGGAAACTGCCCTACCCATCCCCATATTCACATAAATACATGCTCCCTGGCACCGGGGCCCTGCTACCCCCGTTCCATACCATCCGCCATGAGATAAAACCATCTCAATACACCCATACTAAAAAGCCACCACAAGGCGCCATGCCCTGTAGTGGCTTTTTTATAAACACTGCTCCAGTCATTCATTCCGTGTATTCATCCAACGGATCCCTGAACCAGACATTCGTCTGCGGCTTTAAAAAGAAGAGCAAGCCTTTTACCGATGAATGCACGGACCTATCAATTCCATAATACCCACACACCTTTGTTTTTCTTCATCCTGGCATAGCCAGCGTTGGCTGTGTGCGGTTGAGTATTTGCTCTCCCCCCGCTTTCATCATCCCTGTCAACCTTTCAAATTATCATGATTCCCTGTGCAAACGGTTGCGCTTCAACATCCCTTGCTAAATTGTTTTAGTCAAGGTAAAATTGGTTAAAGAAAAGTTAAGTTCCGAGTAAGTTTATCATGTGAATACCGCTATCTTTAGGCCCAAACCAAATAAACTGCGATGATGAAAAAGCTCTTTTTATCATGTGTGTTACTGTGCCTGTTCCTTTGCATGCAAGGACAGGAAGTAATGATCACAGGTGTCATTTCTGATGCCAAAAACACCCCCCTGCCTGGTGTAAGTATTAAGATTAAAGGCACCGACAGAGGTGTCACCACCAATGAAAAAGGATTCTTCTCCATTCCCACCAGGCTCAATGATGTCCTGGAAATTTCCTATGTAGGATATGCCGCTCAAACCATCAAGGTGAGCAATGAAAAACCACTCTCCATCAAGTTAGCCGAGTCAAACAGTAACCTAACTGAAACCGTCGTCATCGGGTACCAGAAAGTGACCCGTAAGAAAAATACTGCGGCAGTTTCGAGTATTTCAGGTAAGGAATTGGCCTATTTGCCCGCTTCGAGCTTTGACCAGCTGTTGCAGGGAAGGCTTTCCGGTGTAAACGTGCAGAATTTCAGCGGTGCTCCAGGCGCTACACCCACAGTAAGTGTACGTGGAAACTCCCAGATCAATTCCTCTTACGATGAATACAGTATCCTCAATACACCATTATATGTGGTAGATGGAGTGCCCCAGCCCAATGAAAGTTTTGAAGGCCCCAATGGCACCGGTATGAATTACCTCGGAGGCATCAACCCCAACGATATTGAATCCATCGACGTGTTAAAAGACGCTTCTGCAGCCGCCATCTACGGCTCCCGTGCAGCTTACGGTGTTATCCTCATCACTACCAAAAAAGGCAGGAACGGACCACCCAAAGTGATCGTATCCGGCTACGCAGGTATTACACAGCGCCCTAAACTCCGCGATGTAACCCTCGGCACCGAAGAAAGAAGGGCCAAACTTGCCATTCTTCAGGCACAACTGGACTATACACAACAAAGAGGTTTGCCCGCCCTGCTTACCGATAGCCTCAACCCTGCCTTTAACGGCAACACCGATTGGCAGGATATGTTTTATCAGCCCGGCAATGTCAAAAGCGTCGACCTCAGCTTAAGCGGCGCCAGCGAAGGCGGTACCAATTATCGCTTCAGCACCAACTATTACGACGAAAAAGGTACCATCAAAGCCACCGGCTTCAAAAGATATACCATGCGCCTCAACCTCGGCGCACGTACACTAGGCGGTAAACTGGAGATCAACCCCATTATCAGCTATGCCCGTACAGATAAAGCACGTGGTAATGGCAATGGTAATAGCCCCATCAGCCTTGGCGCCGGCAATATGCCTTCTTCCCTTTTTAACCTCGATCCCAATAAAAAAGCGTTCCTGTTGGGACAGTATGAGGATAACCTGGACAAAAACGTCGCCAATCAGCTCAACTTTACACTCAACCTGTCCTACTCCATTGATAAACATTTAAGACTAACTTCATTAACGTCTTATATCTACAAAAACTCCCGCCGCGATTATACCCGTACCAATGAATTGATGAACGGCAACGGTAACGCAGCATCCGCTTTTTCAGATAATGGTATCAACGTGATGTCGTCCAATTACCTGAGTTATGTCAATGAATTTGGCAAACATAACCTCAGTGTTATCGCAGGCCAGGAATTTACCTATGATCAGTACCAGCGTACCGTCGCTGCAGGATATGGCGGTGCAGCCGACCAGATCCAGGTGGTACAAGGCTTCCAGCAAACAAAGATCAGCGCCTATTCTGATTACCAGGCCTATGGATTGTTATCCTACTATGCCCGGATGGCTTATGATTATGATGGTAAATACCTCGTTTCAGGTAGCGTTCGCAGAGACGGATCTTCCCGCTTTGGTGAAAACAATAAATGGGGTTTCTTCCCCTCCGCATCAGCAGCCTGGATACTCACCGAAGAACCCTGGATGAAAAGAGTGGCCAACACCTTCTCCATGATCAAGGTGCGCGCCAGCCTCGGTACTGCAGGCGCCCTTCCCAACGACAACTACCTCCAATACAACCGGTACAATGTGAATGCTGGCGCCTTCAACGGCAACAACAGCGCAAGTTCCTACAATGCGATCACAGCCATTACACCCAACTTCTATGATGGTGCAGCACAAAAAGACCTCAGCTGGGAAAAATCCAAACAATGGAATATCGGTGCTGATATCGAGATCATGAATGGAAAATATTCCGCTTCACTCGATTTCTATAATAAAGAAAATACCTTTGGCCTATACAAGCTGGTACTTCCTGTAACCTCCGGTTACGATTCAGCCCTTACCAACGCTACAGGTGTAAGGAATGCAGGCGTGGAGTTAACGCTCGCTGCCAACCTCCTTCCCAGCAAGAGCGAATTAAAATGGTTTTCCCGACTCAACATCGCCTACAACAAGAACACCATCATGAACCTTCCTAATGGTGGCCGCGACCTCGTTATGCAAGGCGATAGATTCGACAAATCACACATACTTTCAGTAGGCAGCCCTATCAACGCATTCTACCTGTATAAAACACTGGGTGTTTATGCCACTGATAAAGACGTGCCTATTAATCCCTATACTGGTACACCCTTCAGAAACCCCAATGGAGAATACCGCGCAGGCGATTTCCAATTTGCAGATCTGGATGGCGATTACCTGATCGATATTTTTAATGATGGCATCAACCCCGATAAAACACCCAGTGGCGACCCCAACCCCAAGATAACTGGTGGATTTACCAACAACTTCAGCTGGAAGAACTTCAGCTTAGGTATCTTCTGCACCTTCACATTCGATAGAGATGTATTGAACTTGTTTAAATCCGACCGTTTCGCCAATTCTCAGGATGGAGATCCTTATTACAACTTTGTAAGGTATTCTACTCCCGATCTCAATAAGATCAATATCTGGCGGGAACCAGGCGATCAGGCAGAATATGCCAAATATGACCTCGGTACTTACAGGTATTATTATACATCAGCCCAAACCTTCTTCCTGGAAAAAGGCGATTATTTCAGGATCAAGAGCATAATTCTGGGTTACGAACTTCCCCGTACTATCCTAAACAAATTGAAGATCGATCGTTTCAAGGTATTCGGCACCATTGATAATGTGGCCATGTTCCAGCGATCCAAAGACCTGCCCGATGCAGAACAGGTTACTCCCTATGGATCGTACGGTGGCAATGGTTATCCTATTCCAAAGAAATTTACCATTGGCCTGGAAGTTCAATTCTAATGTAAACGCATAAAAAGGAAAAGTATGAAACGCAATTTATCAATATATACCCTCGCCATATTGCTGGTGTATGTGCTGGCTGGCAGTGCCTGTAAAAAAATATTGGAACAAACACCTAAGAACGCGACCTACGATGAAGTGTTCTGGAAAACTGGCCGCGATTACCAATCCGCCATGGCAGGTAACTATTCCCTGCTGAGAAGCGCCCTCACCGATAAAAACAACCGCTACTATATGTATGGTGATGCCATCGCCAAGAATTATTTCACGATGAAATACACTGGCGACGGACTGGAAGGCATCCAGAATGGTGATTTTACCTTCAAATACAATTTGACATCCCTGGGTGACTGGAGGCTTTATTATAAGACCATCACCATGAGCAACCTGATCATCGACAAGATCAATAAATCCGCGGAAGCTGATTTTAGTGATGTGGTGGGTGATGTCCCAACCTTTAAAAACAAAATGAAAGGGCAGGCGCTTTTTATCCGTGCACTTACCTATTTCATGATGACCCGGGTTTGGGGTGATGTACCGTTGGTAACGGAATCCTATCCCGACCCCCTCAAAGCACCCCAACTTGGCCGTACAGCTGCAGCCGATGTGCAAAAGCAAATTGAAAAAGATTGTAAGGAAGCAGCCAGTTTATTGGATTGGGGCTATATTGATAAATCAGAAAGAGCAGTAACCGCCAATCGCGGCTCAGTATATGCCCTGCTGGCCCACCTCTACCTCTGGCGTGCTACCATGACCAATATCAACTCCAATACGCCTATCGCGGCTGATGTAAACAACGCGGATACCACCGTTTCCAAATTGCTTACCCTCGGAGGCTATGCATACACAGATACAGCCAATTATTACATGACCTTTATTGGCCGTAATAATACCACCACTTCACCCGAAGGCATTTTCCAATTGTACATGGACGACAGGACTCAGGAAGGTTCAGCCAGTCATATCGGAATGGAATTCCTCCACGGCGAAGAATATGTAGCACATTCTGGCAATTCCGCCCGCTTCTGGGTTCCAACTGCCTATTTTAACAACAACTACCAGTTCTGGTTTTGGAATGGATCTGATTGGGAAAGACCAATCGATACCATGGACATCCGGTACCGCAAGAACTTCGACTATGTGAGTTCATCCGAGCCCATGTGCCGCAAGTACAGCAATGTGATATACCGTAGTCCTGGCCAAAGCAGAGACCCCTATCTCAGCAATGACATGATCATCTTCAGGTATTCAGACATGAAACTCCTGCAGGCTGAAATAGCCCTCTATAAAAACGACCTCAATACCGCCATACAGGTTATTAATGATAGCCGGACCAGGAATGGCGCCCATCCCGACAACAGAGTGGACAATAGTTATACCCGCGACGATCTGATGTATGAATATATTACCGAGAGAGGAAAAGAATTGTATGTAGAAGGCCATATTTTTTATGACCTCCTCCGTACAAGGCAGTACCCCAATTTTGTGGACTGGCTTTCTGAAGCTCGCTTTGCGCGCGGTGGCTTTTTCTGGCCTGTAAGCCCCTTATTATTTAAGGAGAACAGGTTCCTGGTACAAACCACCTATTGGCTGGGCAAGATCTAACCAGCAGGTGTTTAACTCAATTAATTAATTTTATTATGAAACATATAATTCCAAGCATATTTGTTCTCTTGATAGCTGCCAGCCTGGTATCCTGCAACAAGGATAGCTACAAGGTGGATGGAGGCGCACACAATGCCAAGGTCGATATGACCACTTACGACTACCTCAAATCCAAACCCCAGTTCTCTTCCCTCATACGCCTGATAGACAGGGCGGGCCTGAAGGAGACCATTAATGGCAATATCACCTTCTTCGCCACCACCAATTACAGCGTGGATGAATTCGTTAAAGCCCGCTACAACCGAAGGGCCATAGAACTGAATGATGAAAATATTCCTTACACCCTCGACAGTCTGCCGCTGAAGGAAATTCAGGATTCCCTGAAAATGTACATGTATACCGGCGACCTGGGACGCGATAAACTAACTACCGAAGGCAAATATTACCAAAACCTGCTCGGCGTTATTCCCAATGTGTCTTTTTACATCAGACTCAGAAGGACCCAGGATTATGGTGAATATATCGACCATGTAGATTATATCAATTTTACCAAAGTAATTGGCACCCGTGATGAAACCGTGCTTGACCCCTCCACTATACCCGCCAACCTAAGGGACATGGGCTATGATTGTCAAACCACTGGTATAATTACAACGACAGGTACCATTCATGTATTGAGCAATTATCATCGGTTGTTCTTTAACACCGAACCATTGCCATAATAGTCAACAGGAGTAAAAACTTTATTCTCTACACTTAAGCACCGATAAAATGAGAAAAATAACCATCTTACTACTGATCATTGTTACAGTTGCAGTCAGCTGTAAAAAGATCCAGGAAGGTTTCCTCAGCGATACCATGCGTTATATTGACAAGAATGTCTATTGTCTGCGTGGACTGCCGCTGGTTCAAACAAAACCAATAGATATTGATGGGTCTACCCCCATAGTCCATTTTGAAATGCTCAACCTCCGCGACGAGGCCGGCAAACCTGCTCCCAAGGAGTTCTTTGAGAAATATGAAGTGATCATGTTCAAGCCAGGTATGACCTTCGATATCAAGACAGATACCACCGTAGCCGAATTGGATAAAAAAAGGGAAAAAAAGACCGTTCCTCCGATGGATTTCAATCCCGTGAGCGGCCAGATCAGCTTCAACCGCGGCTCCGTTAACATCCCCCTGGGTAAATATACATTTGACCTCCAGGCCACCAACAAAAACGGCACCAAGACATTTCCTGCATTCGCTACGATCAACATCGTAGACCCTGTAGCAGACGACATCTTTGCACAGGAAGACAATGTGTCCAACGCCTTTCACAATGTGACCGGAGCAGCCACACCGCATAAAAATCCTAAACTCACGTTCACCAAAGTATCCAACGACGGCGCCAGGATCATCCTGAAACTGACCGATAAGAATGGTGTCCCCTTCAATCCAAAGAGTGGTGAGATCATCCGCCGTGGTGACCGCCCCACTTTTGAGAACTATGCAAAGTTTACCCCGGTAAAGTTTACCGATACTGCCATGATTTGCGATTTTGAGGTAGCACCCTTCCCACTGGCCAAATATGTAACGCCTACCACCGATTGGGGACACCTGATCTACTACCGCATACCCAGCCAGTTTGCCACCGTAGACGGCTTTACACCAGGACTGTATTCTGTAAACCCAAGGTTTGCCTTCACCCTGAAAATGGAAGGCACTTATATCATTGAACTCAAATTTACAGATGTCACAAGAGTCAACTAAGTGATAAGACCCAACCATTAGATCCGATAGCAACCACTCCGTACACTAACACATCCATGTTCCTCATAATACATCCCATCCCGTCTCTGGCGGGGCGGGATGTATTTTTTTTAGTATACCCAACTCCCACAGTATTAATTCTTCCTTATCACATACAGCCCATTCACTATATGACCGCGACTTGTCTTAAATAATTAAAAATTAAATAGGTACGGTATAATAAACACCAATTTGTCCCGTTTAGAGATTTGTAATCCAATATTGGGAAAACACCTCGGTTGCTTGCCATTGCTTTTTGTATCGTTTGCCACCTGTTCAGGCACCTTGCGCCACCAGGATTTGTTGAATAAACCATTTAGTCAAAATCTAATATCGGAGAAACCAATGACTCGGTTCAGTCCATCCTATTCTGTAGTGCCCTTGTTGCTATGCGCAATCCTCTTTGCCTGTTCATGTGGTACAGATAAAAAGATCGTTTATTTTAAAAATATCCCGGATACTATTTACAAGTCTGCCAGGAATATCCCCAGCCTTGCTTTTGTAGATCCCCTCATCCAGCCCAACGATATTCTGCAGGTTTCCATTCTCACACTCGATCCACAGGTCAATACCGTTTTGGCAACAGGCAATACCACCGCCTTCTCCGTACAACCCGGTTCTTCCAACTCACCCGTAGCCCCCACCCCCATATCAGGCTTACTGGTCGATAACCAGGGCTCCATAGAATTACCTGTCGTAGGTAAGATCAAAGTATCCGGTCTCACCACAGCCATTGCGAGAGACTCTATCCGCAACAGGGTGGCCCTCTATTACAATAGCCCCGTCGTCAATGTCCGCTTTGCCAATTTCAGCATTACTATTATTGGTGAAGTAGCCCGCCCGGCATCCTACGTAGTACCCAATGAAAAAGTGAGCATCCTCGATGCCATTGGAATGGCCGGCGACCTTACCATTTATGGCAAAAGAGAAAATATCTTATTAATACGTGATTCTCTCGGCATCAAACAATATGTAAGATTCAACCTGAATTCCGCCGACATGTTCAGCTCTCCCTATTTCTATTTGAAACAGGGAGATATGATCTATGTAGAACCAGGCAAATCCAAAATAGCTTCTACAGATGCCGTAAAGACAAGAAACATAAGTCTCATTGCAACCGGTATTTCCTTATTAATCGTGATTTTCTCAAGACTATAGTAAATCCATGCAAAGAAAAACTCCGGCAGATATAACCCCGTTCGACGATACAGATGCATCGCAGGATATGATCTCATTTCAGAAGATCATTTCTAAATTATTGTCTTTATGGCCCTGGCTGATCGTATCCATTTCCATAAGCCTGGGGATCGCCTTCTTTTACTTTACTACCTCTTCACGCCAATACAAAATACGCGCTTCCGTACTGGTGCAGGACGATAAAAAGAGCGCAGAACTGGGAGGCGCCAGCATATTACAGGATTTTGGATTGCTGGGCGGCAAGAGCAATGTGGACAATGAAGCGGAGATCTTCAAAAGCCGCACCCTGATGGAACAGGTGGTCAAGAACATGCAACTCAATATCCATTATTTCATCCCGGGCAAATTAAAAGACACCGAAATATATTCCGAAAGCCCCGTCACACTTACCATTCTGAATGCATCTGATTCATTTTCGGGCAATTCCCTGCCCTACAAACTTGAGTTCGATAAAGCAAACATTACCAACTTCACTTTATCCAATGAAGTCACCCATATTAAAGGGCATTTTGGCGATACCTTGCTCTTAAAAGAAGGCACTGCAGTAATTACCCCCTCAAAAGGCCTCGCCAGGTGGCCCATAGATCAAACTTTGGACATAGCGATCGGGTCACTCGATGGCACCACACAATTTTATATGGCTTCCCTCACCGTCGAGATCCCCAACGACGAGGTGAGCGTTATTTACCTTACCCTCACAGAAACCCTTACCGAAAAAGGACAAAAGATCCTCAACGCTTTGATCAATACCTACCTGCAGGCAAACGTAAACGACAAAAACAGGATCGCAGACAGCACCATGCGGTTTATTGATGAAAGATTGTCCCTGGTCACACATGAGCTATCGGGCATTGAAAAAGACATTGAAGGATTTAAAACCAAAAATAAATTAACCGATCTATCCGAACAATCACGCATACTGCTTGATAATACCAGCGAATTCTCCAAGCAGCAAACCAATCAGGAAGTGCAACTATCAGTAATTGAAGCCCTCGAGCAATTCCTGAAAAACAACCAAAACAATGCAAGAATAGTTCCCTCTTCCCTTGCTATGCAGGACCCCAATTTCGTGGCATTGGTGCAACGCTACAATGAAATGCAATTGGAAAGAGACAAGATGCTGTTGAGCCATACCCCCCAGCACCCCTCTGTTTTAAGCTTGGATGGACAGTTGATCAACCTGAAAGGTGAATTATTGAGTAGCATAAACTCCGTAAAACAGGGATACCATGTAAGCATTTCCGAATTACAAAAACGGAATACCGGAGTAGAAGGCATGATCAGCAAAGTGCCTTCAAGAGAACGCATATTCCTCGACTATTCAAGGCAGCAGGCCATTAAGCAGGAACTGTACCTCTTCCTGCTGAAGAAACAAGAGGAAACCGCCATTTCAAAATCTTCCACACTGGCCAATGCAAGGATCATTGATCAGGCTAAAGCAGAATCATCGCCCTTTAAGCCTAAAAAGAGCATGATGATGATGACAGCCTTCCTGGCAGGGCTCCTGCTTCCCCTGGTGATCAGCTTTGGGAAAGACTATTTTAACAACCGCGTAAATTCCATAGAAGATATCAACGCACTCACATCAGTACCGGTCTTGGCAGAAATAGGCCACAATAATGAAAAAGATATTGTGACCATCTCCCTAAAATCACGGCAGCTGATTGCCGAACAATTGCGGTCACTACGCACCAACCTGCAGTACCTGCTGCCGGGTGAACATGAAAAAACAATATTGGTAACATCCAGTATGAGCGGAGAAGGTAAATCCTTTCTGTCCATCAATCTCTGCGCAGCCCTGGCCCTGGCTGGCAAAAAAGTGATCTTGTTGGAACTTGACCTTCGGAAACCTAAAATTTCCGACAACCTCAACCTGCGCAAGGTGGGTTTCTCCAACTATATTATATCCAATGACGATAACTGGCAGCAATGGATACAGCCTTCCGGAGTAGATGATAACTTCTCTGTTTTCCCATCAGGCCCCCTCCCACCCAACCCTACAGAATTGTTGATGCTTCCCAAAACCCAGCAGCTTTTCAGGGATTTAAAGAATCATTACGATTACATCCTCATCGATAGTCCGCCGGTAGGCCTGGTAACCGATGCCGAGATCATGGCAAGTCATTCCGATGCTACCCTGTACGTAGTACGCCACCGCTTTACTTTTAAACAGCAGATCACCCTGATAGAAAAGTTCAACCGCAAAAAGGTGATGCCCAAAATAAACATCATCGTTAATGATGTCCTGATCAAAAAGCAAGGATATGGCTACGGATATAGTTATGGATATGGGTACGGCGCCTATGCAAGCGAACAGACTAAACCAGCTAAAAAAGTAAAAAAAGGAGCTTTAAGATGAGAACACTTCTATCACCCATAAAGCTTTATAAAAAAACACTATCAGGAGATAGTAGTACCCATTCACTATCTGAAAACATTAAAAAGAACATATTTGGCAGCCTGCTGGTAAAAGGTCTTAGCATAATTATTAACCTGTTGTATGTTCCCCTGTTGATCCATTATCTCGACAGCGAACGATATGGCGTCTGGATTGCCCTGACCTCATTTTTATCCTGGTTCCAGTTCTTCGACATTGGCATTGGCAATGGCCTGAGAAACAAATTGACCCAGGCCCTGGTGAAAGAAGATTATGGCATGGCCAAAAGCCTTATCAGCACTTCCTATATATTGGTATTCCTCATTTTCAGCTTTATAGCCCTGGTATATTATTTTATTGGATTTTACATTAACTGGGCAGGCTTTTTAAACGTCAAACTGATCAGCAATCACGAATTGCAGGTATTAACACTCATTGTATTTAGCAGCCTCTGCCTCACATTTGTGGCCCAGCTAATACAGCCCATCTTATTTGCTATTCAGAAATCCGCCCTCAGTGTTGCTTTCCCAACCATATCAAACCTGATCGGATTTATTACCATATTTTTCTTATCCCGGACCACCCTACCTCCCTTATTAACAGCCGGCATCGTATTAAGCATCGTACCCTTATTCACCTTTACCGTAGGGTCCGTTATACTATTTAATACCTGGCTCAAACACATCAAACCAGGCATTAAGCACGTCAATTTTAAACATGCAAAAAATATTACCTCCCTCGGATTCAAATTCCTGTTCATCCAGATAGCTTCCATCATCCTCAATTCAAGCGCCAGTGTCATCCTCATTAAGTTATTTGGCCCCGACCAGGTAACCATCTACAATATCGTATTTAAGTATTTTCAGGTTATCCTGATCCTGAATGCCATTATCGTAACACCATTGTGGTCCGGCTTCACAGAAATGTTGGTGAAGAAAGATCACGCCTGGATCAAAACAACCATTAAAAAGATCAATAAAATATCCCTGTTATTGAGCATTGGCATTTTGCTGATGGCCATCATTTCACCCTGGGTTTTCAACATCTGGGTGGGCGAAGCCGTTCAAATCCCGCTGGCGATCACTTTTACCATGGCCCTGTATTTTATACAGATTGTATTTATATCCGTTTACAACATGTTCATTAATGGGTCAGGCAAAATAAAACTGGCCATGTACTTTACCATTTTTGAAATAGCAGCTTATATATTACTGGCCTATTTGCTCAGTAAATATGTAATGGGGGTTTATGGTGTTATTGTAGCTTCCATCATCACCAAATCGTTCACATTTGTTTTACAATATATCCAGGTAAATAAGATCATTGATGAAAAAGCAACAGGCATATGGAACAAGTAAACGATCTCAATTTGTTAACAATTAAAATAAACGAGTAGCTCAAATGAACTGGTTAGTAAGAATTGCTAACCACTATACCCCTTAACCAATTAACTATGCTATTCAATTCCTTTGAATTCCTTATCTTTTTCCCCCTTGTCACCCTGCTGTACTTCCTGCTGCCGCATCGGTTCAGGTGGTTATGGCTCCTGGCAAGCAGCTGCTATTTCTATATGGCATTTGTGCCAATCTATATACTGATCCTGGGCTTTACAATTGTAGTTGACTATTATGCGGGTATCCTGATCGAAAAGGCAAGCGGCAAGCGAAGAAAGCTATTCCTTATTTGTAGCCTGGTAGCCAATATCGGCGTACTGGCTGTATTCAAATATTACAACTTTATCAATGAGAACATCTCAATACTTTGCCAGTCTTTGGGTGTTGTGAACAATATCCCCTACCTCTCTATCCTGCTTCCTATTGGCTTATCCTTCCATACTTTTCAGGCCATGAGCTACACCATCGAAGTGTACCGGGGCAACCAGAAAGCTGAAAAGCATTTTGGCATCTATTCATTGTATGTAATGTTCTATCCCCAGCTGGTAGCCGGGCCAATAGAAAGACCTCAAAATGTACTCCACCAGTTTCATGAATACCATAAGTTCGACTATACAAAGTTCATAGAAGGCTGTAAACTCTTGCTGTGGGGATTTTTTATGAAGGTGGTAGTGGCCGACCGGCTTTCCATCTACGTAGATGCTGTTTACAACAACCCGGCCGACCACAATGGCAGTAGCCTCCTGATGGCTACTTTCTTTTTTGCCATCCAGATCTATTGTGATTTTGCAGGTTACTCCACCATTGCCCTGGGGTGCGCCAAAGTAATGGGCTTCGATCTGATGCAAAATTTCAGGCGCCCTTACCTCGCTACGTCTCCGGCAGCTTTCTGGAAAAGATGGCATATATCCCTATCAACCTGGTTCCAGGATTACCTCTATATTCCCCTGGGAGGCAGCAGGGTTTCCATTCCCAGAAATTGCTTCAACCTGTTTCTCACTTTTATGGTGAGCGGCCTGTGGCACGGAGCCAGCTGGACTTTTATTATTTGGGGTGCTTTGAACGGATTGTACATGGTGACGGAACGCCTGATCAATGAAGCACGCAAAAAAGGTGGTTTCATCAGCCGCATCAAACTGCCGCGGCTGGCAGCTTCCCTCATCACCTTCCTGCTTATCAGCTTTGCCTGGATCTTCTTCAGGGCCAACAGCATGCATGATGCCCTATTAATTGTACAAAAGATCTTCACCACCAGTGGTAAACCTTATTTGTCTGACCCCTCTCAACTCCTGTTCTCCCTCACCGGAATAGCAATACTCTTCCTCTATGACTGGCAGAACGAGTTCTTTGTCAACAAAAATATACTGATCAACAATAAGAATGTTGTAATAAGAAATGTAACCTATGCCACTATTATATTACTCATACTCCTCATCGGGGTATTTGATGGTGGCCAATTTATCTATTTCCAATTCTAATGAGTATGCAAGCGCTGAACAATAACAAAGGTCGCCTCTTATATAAACTGGCTGTTTTGATCATCATCATCGTTGGTGGAGATATCCTCCTGGGCAATACCCTGCGATATTGGTATTTCAAACAACAGTCCGGCCTCCTTTACCGCACCACCTATGCCATGGAAGTTACCAACAGCGAAGCGCTCATCTTTGGTTCATCCAGGGCTAATCACCATTACCACCCCACCGTAATAGCAGCAGAACTTGGCATGAGCACTTATAATACTGGCAGGGACGGCAACTTTATTCTCTACAATACCGCAGTACTTAAAAGCATCTTAAAGAGGTATACACCCAAGGTCATTGTACTCGACCTGGATATCTATACATTCAACGAAACCCCGGAAAATTATGACCGGCTATCTGCACTCCTGCCCTATTATAAAACCCATGAAGAGATCCGTGACATTGTTGAACTGAGAAGCCCCTTTGAGAAGCTAAAACTACAGTCAGCTGTTTATCCGTTCAATTCATTGGTATTCAAAATTGCCGTCGGCAATACAGAAATGAATAAAGAAAGAAAGCTCGACCTGAACGGCTATGTCCCTTTAAAAACCGTACACACCAAAGAGATCAAAGAATACAATATACGCGAGAAATGTGATAGCCAGCTGGTGCAAAGCTTTAGCAACTTTATTACCTCAGCCAAAGCTGCAGGCAGCAAAGTAGTGGTGGTGGTATCCCCTGTTTATTATCAATACAAAAATTCCCAAACGATTGAGCTCGCCCGGGAAATTTGCCAGCGCCAGCAGGTGGAGTGGTTCGATTATAGCCGCGATACTTCTTTTCAGCAGCACAGAAATTGGTTTGCCGATCGTGCCCATCTCAACGATGAAGGGGCAAAGTATTTTTCTAAGGTGATAGCTGGTCGCATAAAGCAGGAAATAAAATAATTATATACAAAAAGTGAAGTTTCAATTTGTGGCATCATGAAAATACTTTGGTTTACAAATACGCCTTGTTCAGCGGCAGAGAAGTTGGGGCAGGATAGCCACCGGGGTGGATGGCTTACCTCCCTGGAAAAAGCGCTGCACATCAAGGGCGAAGTGCAGTTAAGCATCGCATTTTACACCGGAAAACAGATAGCGCCTTTTACACACAACAACACAGCATTCTATCCTTTATACAGAAAAAGTATCGGGTCAAAAACCACCAGGTACTTCAATAAATTATTCAACAAAACCTATAATGATCAGCATGACCTGGCCCAGATGCTGAAAGTAGTGGAAGAAGTGAAACCCGATCTCATACATGTACATGGAACAGAGAACAACTTCGGTTTGATCCAGTACCATACCCAGGTTCCTGTTGTAATATCTATTCAGGGGGCCATACAGCCTTACAGCGAAAAATTCTTTGCCGGCGTTCCTGCCCGCACTGCCCAAAGACATGAAGGCCTCATCGAAAAAATAAAGCTCAACACCGCTTTCTGGCAATACCTCGACCTTCAGAAATGGGTAGCCAGGGAGCAAAAGATCCTTACCCATGCCAAACATATAATTGGTCGCACCGATTGGGATAAGCGCGTTACAAGCGTACTGGCGCCGCAAAGCACCTACTACAAGAACAATGAAATATTAAGAGAACCTTTTTATAAGAACACCTGGACCAAAACCAGTTTCTCCCAAACCCTCAGGATCATTACCATTTCCAGCGATGTGCTGTACAAGGGCTTTGAAACCATTATCAAAACCGCCAGGGTGCTTGCCAATGCCGGTACACTCTCTTTCGAATGGCTGGTAGTAGGTCTGAATGGGCAAAACCTGATCGTGAAGACTTCCGGCAAATGGCTAAAGGCCGATTACAATAAGCTGCACATAAAACTCCTGGGCCCTAAAGGCGAAAAAGAGATTGTGCAGCTGCTGACAGAAGCCGACATCTATTGCCAGGTAAGCCATATTGAGAATAGTCCCAATAGCCTCTGTGAGGCACTAATGATGGGCATGCCCGTTGTTGCCAGCTATTCAGGTGGTACAGCTTCCCTGCTCGAAAACGGGAAAGAAGGCCTCCTTGTGCAGGATGGTGACCCCTATTCACTGGCAGGAGCTATTACCGAACTATCCAAAGCGTTCAGCCAGGCAAAACAATATGGTGAGAATGCAAGAAAAACATCCCTGCAGCGGCACAATCCGGAAACAATAACCAACGACCTGGTAAATATCTACCGGTCAATAACAATAACCAATGCTTAAAACTATTCATGTGCCTTGAGAAACACACCGGCAAATAGAATCTTTCTCCTGTTGCTCATCACAATAGCGCTGTCACCGGCCATAAGTTACTTCATTGTAACTTTCACCTCCGTGAAAAGCGGCACCTATGTATTTAATGCACTGATAGCTGCCACCGCAACCATCCTTGTGCTTGAATCCTATAAAAGCGGAGGCATCAGGTTTCCTTATTACCTCCGTTACCTGGCCTTGTTCACCGTATACACCATTTTCTCCGACGTCTACTTTGCCGGAAAAAGCTTCACCTTCACCTACCTTTTCAAGAACCAGGTTTTATTTGGTTTCCTCGCCGCCCTGGTCATTGAGAATACCTGGTTTACTAAAACCTATATAAAAAAACTTACCGGCTTCCTCAAAGTACTTTTCTGGATCTCCGTAGTCGTCATCTTAATACAACAAACCGTTGATTATAACTTCCTGCTCAATCCCCACTCCCTCGAAACCGTAGAAGCCGCAGAAGAAATGGAGCGCAGGTTCAGCTCTATCTACTCCTACCTCGGCGGCACCATTTATGCAGGCCTTACCGTAATCCCCATTCTCAGCATCATAATAGCAGAAAACCTAAAAAGAAATAAACCTGCCATGATATACTACGTGGCAGGCGCCATTTTTTCACTGATCAACAAATCCCGCTGGATCCTGATCAACCTGTTCATTACACTATTTACCAAATTCAACCTTAGAAAAACCAGCATTGTACAGGTATTCAAACTCGCCCTGATGATCGTCGTTGTCAGCATTGCAACATCCTGGGTATTGGGGTACTTTGGTTTTAACATCGATGAACTGGTAGCAGAAAGGTTATTGGAAACCAACCGTGGTGGATTAAAAGAAGGAGCCGCCTCCACCCGCTTACTGGCCTTCGAGATATTTGGCAAAGTATATCCCGACAATCCCGTAGTAGGCAAGGGCAACCTTAGCTGGGGCGAAGGAGCAACCGGCGATAAGGAACTGGCCACCCTATTAAAAGGCCGCTCTTCACAAATACACGTAGGCTACCTGTCACTATTCTATTGGTATGGCATGTTGGGTACACTACCCTTCCTTTTTTTCCTGTATTGCCTCATGAAAAAATTGCGCAATACAGCCAGGAAACTCGATTACTGGGGCCCTTACTGGGGCATGATGGGATTGGTTGTTGCCAACCTTACACTGGTTCACCTCAACCTCAATATCCCGGTGCTGCTTTTATGCCTGGACTATAACAAGTACTATGAACAATTTAAAGTACCAGAAACATCTATTTCACCAGCCAATCAAATAACAGAACCGCAGTATGAAGTTTAGAAGTTTGTCCCATACAGCCAATGTCTTCTGCAGCAAGCTCGCCAGGCTTGCAGGCAAAAGAAACCTCCTATCGGCACAATGGTGGGGCGTACAGTTGGGAAAGAATGCCGTCTTTCTGGGTAAGTGCCATTTCAAACGCTACCCGGGAACCACTATTTCAATAGCCAACAATTGTACTTTTTTCTCCACCCCTACCTCCAACCTGATTGGCATCAACCGCCCCTGCATGATCTCCACGCTGGGTTCGGATTACAAAGCAACCATCAGGATTGGCAACGATTGCGGTTTTAGCGGAACAGTCATCGGCGCTTTTAAAAGCATTACCCTGGGCAACAATGTGCGCTGTGGCGCCAATACACTCATTACCGATTCAGACTGGCACCTGGATGACCCCAGGAGTGGTACACCCAGCGATGTAGTGATCGAAGACAATGTATGGCTGGGAGTTAATAGCGTTGTTTTAAAAGGAGTAACTATTGGCGCCAATACCGTTATAGGGGCCAACAGTGTGGTAACAAAAAGCATCCCGGCCAATGTTATTGCAGCAGGAAATCCGTGTAAAGTGATCAGACAATTATAAGGCAACAGTAAAAAAGATTTTAACAATGAGCCAAAACGTAATCTTTTTAGGGGCAACAGATAATTATCCGGCAAAATTTACTGCAACCAATTCAAAAAATGAATTGATCGCAAGAGGTTTGCTGAACCATACTGATAAAGTGTCCATTATCAATTCCCCATTTGGCCTGTCCGGACTCCCCGCTTCCGGGCAAACAGGTGTGCGGCATGGAATTGAGTACCATATTTTCCCTAAGAACGGGAAACTTTCATTGCTGAAGAACATCCGGTCTATTTACCGGTTGCTCAAAGAAAAACGGAGCAATACCTCTCCCAATGTGCTCATCATGGAGCACAATTACTTCCCGTTCTTCCTCCTGTATGTGCTCTTTGCCAAAAGATTAAACTATAAAACGGTTGTAACAATAACAGAATGGCATCTTTATTTTCCGGAAATAACCCCGCTAAAGCGGTTTGACTTTTTTGTATTCGATTACTCCTTTGGCTATTTCGTGAAGGGAATTTTCCCCATCAGCAGACTTATTGAGCAAAAAGTATCTCGTTTCAAAAAGCCAATGCTCAAGGTCCCCATCCTGGCCGACTTCGAATCCCTCAAGCCAGTGAATTATGATATTAAAGAAGAAAGCGCAGAATATTTTATGTATTGCGGAACCGCAGGATATTTCTCTGTAATACAATTCATCGTTAAGAGCTATTCCATTTTTGTAAGCAGGGGGCATCGTCAAAAACTGAGGCTGGTACTAAGTGGCCCGGCGCATTTGATCAAAGAGGTAGAAAACCTCGTTACCCGTGAGGGGCTCCAGGCCAATGTGATCATTGAACAAAAACTTCCATTTGAGAAGCTCATGGAAGGATATCAATACGCACTTGCCTTGCTCATCCCCTTACGTCCGGATAACCAGGATAAAGCGCGGTTCTCTCATAAGATCGGAGAATACCTTTCCAGCGGAAGGCCCATCATAACCGGTAATATCGGGGAAATAGAACACTATTTTGAACATAAAAAAAACGCATTCATTGCGGCAGATTATACAGAGGAGGCCTATGCCAACCTGATGAGCCTGGCGGCCAATGATAAACAACTGGCCAGCACTGTAGGCAGAGCAGGAAGGAAATTAGGAGAACTGACCTTCAATTATGCTACCTACGGACAGTTGACCAATGACTTCCTTAATCAATTATAATCATATTACCCATGGCCAATATTTTATACTCAGCTTATTTCTGTAACCCCACCGAAAGTTCCGAATCGTATACCGCTGTTAAATGGTTGGAGATATTATTAAGATCCCATAATGTAAAACTGCTCACCAACCGCAGTTGCGCTGATGCCCTGCATAAGTATTTCAACCCATTGCCACATAACCTTGAAATTATTGGCTTTGATATCCCCTACTGGCTGGAGAAAAAGAGAAAGATGCAGCTCTACCCCGGATATTTCAGTTTCAACAGCAAAAGTTATAAATACGTTCGGAAAAACCAGGCCATCCTCGACTGGACCGATGTCATACTAAAGAAAACACCCTCCAGCTTCAGGTATTTTACTTCCCTGCATAAACTAGGCAAACCTTTAGTGGTAGGCCCTATCGGCGGCGGACTGCAGATACCCAAAGAACTGCAATCTTATTTCAAAAAAGAACCAAAGCTCAACAAGCTCAGGGTACTTGACCGCTGGCTGCTGCGCATACCGCCTTTCAGCCGGCAACTGAAGAACAGCGCCAAACTGCTCATCACACTCGATTACCTGCGCGAAGTATTACCCCCCCAATATGAGCACAAAATGACTACCATATTGGATACCGGCATCAATATCGCAGACCGCGACATTGCCGCAGCTCCTAAAAGATCCGACACCATTAACCTGCTGTATGTGGGAAAGCTGGTAAGGTATAAAGGAGCCGAATTACTGATCAAATCCCTCATTCCTTTAAAGGGCAAAGCCAATCTTGTACTGCACCTCATTGGTGATGGCGGCGAAAGGGACAACCTCAAAAATATAGTAGCACAACATGGACTGGGTGAAATGGTCATCTTCCATGGCAATATGAACAGGATTGATGTATTTGAGCATTACAGGCAGGCCGACATTTTCTGCTTTCCTTCCTTAACAGAAGCAAGCGGCAACGTGTTGCTCGAAGCCATGCTGTACTCCCTTCCCATCCTTACCATAAATAACGGCGGCCCCAAATATATGTGCCCCGATGATGGAGCCATTAAAATAAATATTCAATCAGAAGATAAGATCATAGAACAATTAACAAAGGAACTCACCGGGCTGATGGCAGCCCCGGATAAAAGGAAAGCCATGGGTAAAGCAAATTATGAGTTCCTCGTAAATAACTTTTCCTGGGAAGTTTTGGAAAAAAGGATCAATGATTTTTTCAGCAATTACAACAGGCAGGGTGCAGGCGCTGCATAAACATCATTTATGATAAGAGCATTATTCAAAATCGTACAATACCTGAAAAAGGCGGTTAATTATGCCGGCCGCAAGTTCTATATACGCCTGTTTTCCCGTGCAGGTAAAAATGTACGTTTTTTCCCTTTCAACTCAGATATCCACTATTGGAATATCATAGTAGGAAATGACGTTTATATAGGTCCTTTTGCTTGTTTTATCTGTGGCGTGGCAAATATTGAAATAGCCGACAAGGTCATCATGGGTCCTAATGTTACCATCATTACAGGAGAACATCCCGTAGACCTCAGAGGCCGCTACATTGCAGATATCCGTGAAAAACAGCCCTGGGAAGATATGCCCGTCAAAATTGAAGCCGATGTGTGGATAGGCGCCGGCGCTACCCTGCTGAAGGGTGTTACCATCGGCCGCGGGGCCATTGTAGCCGCCGGAGCCGTAGTAAATAAAGATATTATGCCTTATTCTATTGCAGGAGGCGTACCGGCAAAACATATCCGTTACAGGGGTACAAAAGAAGAATTGATCAAGCACGAAACAAGCTTGTATGGAAAGGTGATAACCGACTTTAGTAACCTGGCCACCACTACCCTATCTGAAAACGCCGTTAAACAACAATAGCAAAATGAAAATCCTGATGACCGGCCCCAATAATGATCCCGCCCAATCACTGGGAGGTATTGTTACGGTGATAAATATGATCCTGAATAATGTGCCGCACAAAACAGTTTTTTTTGACCGGGACCTTGGAACTAAGAATAAAGCCGTCACTTATTTACAGAAGGTAAAAAAGTTCAGGCAAACCCTGAAAAACGACCATTTTGATCTGATTCATTTTCATTTCGCTTTTGATAAGAAGTCCGTGACCAGGGAATTCATTTACCTGTACCTCGCTAAAAGAAAAAAGATCCCTTTTATAGTCCACCTGCACGGCGGTGTACTGGCCTACCAAAAAAGTGATTCTTTTATGGTAAAATGGATAGTTGCAAATGCCAGCCTGCTCATTGTCCTCAACGAAGCTGAAAAGGAATCTATCCAGGAATTGTACAACGTATCACCCGATAGAATAATAATACTGCGCAACTGCATTGATTTACATGAAATCCCCTCCTTCCCCGACAACCATCCCACTTATAACAGGATCATTTATTTCGGTCGCCTCCATTTGCCTAAGGGCCTGAAGGAAATTGTAGAAGCATTGAAAGCTATAAAGGAGCAGCAACTACCTTTTAAACTGGAAGTGTACGGTTCGGGACCCGACGAAAAATGGTTCCTGAACGCCTTAGCTGATAACCTGGGTAATTCTTATGAATACAAAGGGGTGGTTTGGGGAGCGCAGAAATGGCATTCCCTCAACAATTCAGACATCTTCCTGCTCCCCTCCCACGGAGAAGGTATGCCAATGGCCCTGCTGGAAGCCATGGCACTGGGAAAATCGGTAGTCGTTTCTGATGTGGAGGCATTCAAAAAAGTGGTGGTTCATAATGAGAATGGCTTTCTTGCACAACAGAGATCCTCTGAAGACCTTGCCCGTTCCTTAGCTGCCGTACTCTCCAACCCGGCCAAACAGGCAGAAGTAGGAAGGAATGCCAGGGCTACCATTGAAAAGGAATATTCATCTGATTATTATATTAATTCACTTGACACAGTATACAATAGTCTGCTAGGGAATGCAGTTAGATAGATATGGGATTTTTAAAGAAAATATACCAACTCCTCTTTTTACCCGTCAACCTGCTTAAGCTCTGGCTATTCGGGGTAAAGCATGGAAAGATCACCATTTTCGGGCCCTTGCTCATCATCAACCGGGGCAAAATGGTCATAGGAGACCATGCAAGGATCAATTCCGGCAAGTATAAGAACCCCATTGGAGGCGATACCAGGAGCTCTGTGGTGGTGAAGCCCGGCGCTTCACTAAGCATTGGCAGTAATCTGCGCATGAGCAATTCGGCCATTTATTGCGCGAACACCATTACCATGGGCAACAATGTGATGATTGGAGGTAGCTGCAAAATATGGGATTCCGACTTCCACCCTATTGATCCGGATACCCGCCTGGCCACGCCAAACGAAAATTATAAAACAGCCCCTATTCATATTGGCAACAATGTATTCATCGGCGGCGCCTCCATCATTTTGAAGGGAGTGACCATTGGAGAAAATTCAGTAATTGGGGCAGGCAGTGTAGTATCGGGTAATATCCCCCCCAATGAAATATGGGGAGGCAATCCTGCCCGCTTTATCAAAAAACTTAAACAGGATGAGCAATAGCCAGTTTGACTTTTTAGGTGTCCGTATTTCAGTAATCAATCCTGCTGATGCGATCAAAAAGATCAGCAATTATCCGTTTACGGCCCCCGCTTATATCTGCTTCCCGGACGCTTCGGTGGTTAAAGAAGCCAGTGCAGATCCATTGTTGACAAACATCCTGAATAGTGCTTTCCTTACTATGCCAGATGGCAAACCTTCACAGGTAGTAGGCAGGCTGCGTGGAAACAGATCAGTGAGTACCGTTTCAGGATTTCATCTGTGCAAAGCATTATTGCAGACAGAGCTAACCCACTATTTTTATGGCGGCACCGATGCCCTGCTCACAGACCTCCAAAAGAACCTGCAGCAGCAATTTCCCAGGGCCAGGGTACTTGGCTTTAAAGCCCCGCCCTTTATCGGATTGTCCGATATCCCAGGCAGCACACAAATGGTTGCAGACATGGCCGAAATAAATGCACTGAAACCAGATCTTGTATGGATTGGCATCAGTAGCCCAAAACAGGATTACTTAATGCATTACCATCACCAGCGGCTGGACAAATCCTTAATGCTGGGCGTTGGAGGCGTTTTTCTCTACCTGGCTGATGAATCTTTAAAAAGCCCCGAGTGGGTCAAAAAGATTGGACTCAGGTGGGCATACAGGCTGGCAAAAGAGCCCAAACGTTTATGGCCCAAGTACTATGCTACCTTCAAGTTCATGATACAAAACAGCCCGTTTTTCTTCAGGTTGCTATTCAAAATAAAAACACGGTAGCATTGTATCCCTCCGGTGAACTACCAGGCTAGTATAGTTACTACTCACTTACACAATGTTTTTAATGATCTCACGTTTCTCAAATGACCCACCATTTGTATAAACCAGACATTAATAATAACATTATTACATAGCGAGATATGAGAAAGAATTATATCGATGTTTTGAAAGGAATAGGCATTTTTTTCGTGGTCTTTGGGCACGTTACACGTTTGACTGATTTACATACCTTCGTCTGGAACTTCCACATGCCTTTATTTTTTGTAATATCAGGCTTTCTGAATAATTCTGATAAATACCCAGACTATAAAAATTTTGTTATTTCAAAAATAAAATCAATATACATTCCGTATGTATTATTTTTCCTGGCAACATTTTTATACTGGGTAGTAATAGAAAAGAATTTCAGAGGTGGGGGGTACAGTGTATTTCATCAATTGATAGGTTTATTTTATGGTACTTATGAAGGGAATCATATGTACTTCAATGGTGCCTTGTGGTTTTTACCTTGCCTGTTTTCAGTAGAATTGTTGTTTTTTTATATTTCCAGGATCAAAAACAAAGTTGGAATATTTGCCTTCCTGATATTGTCATTTTGTTTGGGTACATTCATTAAGCAGTATGATTTAAGTGTTTTGCCTTTCGGTATACATACTGCATTGTTTGCAATCGTTTTTTTCGGAATAGGATTTTTATCTAAAGGGCTTGAAGGTGACTTCTTGAAGCTGTCTTTTCCCAATAAGGTTATTTTTTGGGTCGGATGTACGATAGTTCAGGTTTTAGCTCTGGTAGACGGATTTCATGGTACTATTGAGACAACCACTGTTTATTATTTTCCTGTGGCAATCTGCGGTATTCTTTTCTGGTATATATTGGCCATCCAGATAAATAAGAATAGGATATTGGAGTACATGGGAACTAATTCATTAATAATACTTGGCTTTCAGGAACCAATCTACAGACTCCTTATAGAAGTTTTTAGGCGCGTGCTTCATTTAAGCGTAGATGATGTTAGAACAAATTTGTATTACAGTCTGATAATTTCAATTATTTGTATAATAGTCATAGTGCCCATAATATATGTATACAATAGATATGTTAGGGCAAAAATAAATGCCCTTTTTACTGCCGGGAACTCCCCCGCAATTCGACCGGTTGGGGTTAGAGAAGATTCTCTTCCTCAAATGGGGCAATTATAAAAAAGTCAGCTTCACAGAAACACAGATTATCTCCATTTTAAAACAGCAGGAAGCCGGCAGGGCCATCAAGGACCTGGCGCGGGAACATGGTGTTAGCGAATCCACCGTCTACAACAGAAAGGCCAAATACGGTGGTAGGGAAGCCAGGGCCGCTTTGCCTTCCGGGAACTCCGAAAGTCTTTACCCTCCAAAACAATCTCCCCCCCTGCTTATTTATGTAGCGTCCGCTCGACCTAATGTCTTCCATGATCAGGGTTAGGTCATTTTCAAAGTAGCATTTTATCGTTCAACATACTATCATATCAAATACAAAAGAGGGTGTCTCATATTACTTATGAGACACCCTCTTTTAGTTATATAAAATTCAGTAGATTATTTTAGTAACGCTTGCTTATATCCCCCTACGCCAAAACAAAATTAATATAATCTTCGCAAGGGTTTTCTTTGGCTATGATTTGACAAGGATTTCCTATTACCATAGAACCTCCGGGAATATCAACATTCACAAATGCATTAGGAGCAATCAACACATTAGATCCGATAGTAACATTTCCAACGATAACTGCATTTGTTCCTATCCATACATTATCCCCAATGATAGGATAGCCTTTCAACTTTCCCCTGTTAGCCTGCCCTATAGTTATACCAGGACCAATCGTACAATTATTGCCAATCCTGGCTTTACCATTTATAACTACAGCGCCGTAATGGCCTATGTAAAAACCTTCTCCTATCTCAGTAAAAGCAGGTATCTGAAAGCCATATTTATACCCGTATCTTCTTAATAGAAAAGAGTAAAAAAACCATCCGGGAGAGTATTTTTTATATCCGGTAGCCTTCCGGAACAAATACATATACCAAAAACCTGGAATTCTAAGCCCTTTTAAGAAGCCTTTCATTCCAGTTAAACCACCATAACGATATAAGTCTGCCTGAATCTTCCTTTGCATGTATAGTCCCTTTAATATTCAAGGTCGAAAAATACGACCTGGATTTAACGGAACTTTCCTGTTAGTTATTGCTTTAAACATGCTTACAATAAAGCATATCAATCGTTAATCATCAGCTCTTCTGGCAAAGTGGAAATTATAGGCAATCATCACGCCTGCCACGCCAATCTTGGGCCAGCTCTGAGCAGTGGTAGAGCTGTGATACCAAACTGCAAAATCAATTTTTGCATTCAGGGAATATCCCACCATTGGCATTACAGACATTGTGTTATAATCAGTTCCCGAAAATGTCCATCCTATCTGCGGCTCCACAAAAAAGTAATTATAAGAATCTTCCTTACGAAAATCATAACGGTAACCTGCAAATCCTGACAGTATATCGTGTTCTTTCATCTTTTCACCACTCACTTTGCTCTTGCCATTCATGCTTAAGGCATTGATCGAAACAGTAAAATAGTCCTTGGTACCAAGCGGAATGGAAAGTTTTCCAACCCCACCTCCAGCCCAGGAATAAGTATTATACTTCTTAACGAAAGGAATTCCTACTTGTCCGCCAATACTCAAAAAGGGACCATCACTCCATTGGGAATAGCCGAAGTTGGCCGATAGCAGAAACAGTACAACCCCCATGTAGCGGGCTTTGGAAATTGGTTTCATAATAAGATACGAATTAGGGATGAATTATGGGTTATCTAAATGCTCGCTCAAGATAATACGCTCCTTTAGTAAACGCAATAAAACACACCTTATTTTATAATTTGTAGTTTAACTGTTGCGTTGACGTTCATTTTCCCATATCTGGAATGGATGAATGTGTATATTAATTCTACCACCGCTTACACCATAGAAACGAAAGATTTGCGTTAATAAAGAAGGTCTCCTTATTTAGCGATCAGCAGCAGGCTTTGTGATATATATAATATGGTATAGCTAATATATATGCAGAATAAAATTATGTGCTAATGCTATAACATGCGACATATAACTAATAGTTTTACGTTCTAATGTCGCGCCATAGAATGAATCCCTATGGCAACGTGATCCTTTTTATTCTATTGAAAACTTAACCCATATCCTTAATTATGATCCGTTCAGATCGTCGACTAACCCTGTTGTATGGCATCGGTGACTTTGTCACGCTGATAGCCTCCTTTGCGGGTGTAGTCCTCTTCCACAAAGACCATAGTCTGAGCAATCAGGATTACCTGTATATGGTAACCCTGGTCTTCGCCTGGATCCTTCTTACTTCCAAAAACAAAGTTTATTTACTGCATTTACACAATGGACTTAGGTACAGGCTTAGAAATCATCTGAAGACACATTTTGAATTGATTGCAGTCTTATCACTGCTATACCTCCTGCTGGGCATACCTGCTAATTATACCAAATCGCAGTTCATGCTTTTCCTGCTGGGGTATCCCGTCATCAATATGATCACCAACTACCTGTTGTTTACTATTATCGTAAGACGCCTGCGCCTTAGTGGCCGCAACGTGCGCAAAGCATTGGTAGTAGGCGCAGGACGAGTGGGTATGCACATTGAAACCTATTTCCACCAAAACCCCGATTTTGGATACCGCATCATTGGATTCCTGGATGACAATCCGGAAGATTCAGAATTGCAATACCAGATCATCGGTCGTATTACGGATATGGACAAGGTGCTTAAAGAAAGAAAAGTAGATGAAGTGATCATCGCATTACCCACGCACCTCGATGAAAAGATCCAGCTCGTTGTAGATAAAGCCGATTACCATGGCGTTCGTGTTAGACTGGTGCCCGACTATTTTCGCCTGTTAGGCAGAAATTATAAGACTACCAGTTTTGGCGACATGCCCATCATCAACATCAGGGAAATATCACTCGACAGGTTTCGGTTTGCTTCCCTGAAGCGTATTTGTGATGTTGCTTTTTCAGTAACAGCACTGCTGATGCTGGCGCCTTTATTCCTGGTATTGGCCATCCTGATCAAATGGGAATCGGCCGGCCCCGTATTTTACTGCCCCATTCGTTTGGGACAAGGCGGCCGCCAATTCAAATTGTATAAGTTCAGGAGCATGTACCAGAATGATGCCGCCATAGCCGGCAAGGCATCTACCACCAAAGACGATCCACGTGTAACGCGTATCGGCCGTTTCATACGCAAATACAGCCTCGACGAGTTGCCTCAATTCATCAATGTATTGCTGGGCGATATGAGCGTGGTTGGCCCCCGCCCCCACCGTATCTTCCTCAATGAAATGATGCAACGTGAAGTAGATAACTACATGATCCGTCATTATCTCAAGCCTGGCATTACCGGTTGGGCACAGGTGAATGGCTGGAGAGGCCCCACAGATACAGAAGAACAACGCAATAACCGTACAGCCCATGACCTCTGGTATGTGGAAAACTGGACGCCCTTGCTCGACATCAAGATCATCTTCCTCACTGTATTCAGTGAGAAAACACATAAGGCAGCTTTTTAATAACTTATCAATACCAGTAAGGGTGGGTTCCTCTTGAAGGAATCCACCCTTTTTGGCTTTCTGCACACGTTGATAATCAACATTTTTTCAACCATTCAACCAATTCCCGGTGAATACCTTAACTTCGCTCAATTTTTTGAACAATGGTGTTGCTTATTCAACAGGCTTACATTACCGATCCATCCTCTCCTTTTCATGAAACCAGGCAGGATATACTTATTGAGTCAGGCGTTATTAAAGACATTCAACCCCGTATCGAGGCAAAAGCCGATCAGGTAATTGCCGGGCAGGGATTGAACGCATCGCCGGGCTGGGTAGATATATTTGCCCAATTTGCCGATCCTGGTTACGAATACAAAGAAACGTTGGAGACTGGAGCAGCCGCCGCAGCAGCAGGTGGCTATACAGATGTGTTCGTTATCCCGAATACCAAACCCGTCATAGACAATAAATCGCAGACGGAATACGTCAGGCAGCGATCAAAGGGCTTACCCGTCAACGTGTATCCCATTGGTGCGGTGTCTAAAGGCGCCGAAGGCAAGGACCTGGCCGAAATGTACGATATGCGTGCCAGCGGCGCCATCGCTTTCAGTGATGGCCTCCACCCTATCCAAAGCGCCGGGTTGATGATGAAAGCCCTCCAGTATGTAAAAGCATTCGACGGAGTTATCATCCAGATACCAGACGATAAAAGTGTAGGCTCCAATGGGCTCATGCACGAAGGCATTGTTTCCACCCAGTTGGGACTACCCGGTAAACCCATGATGGCAGAAGAGTTGCTGGTAGCAAGGGACATTAAGCTGGCGCGCTACACCGAATCGAAGCTTCATATTACCGGTGTTACTTCTCCCCGCTCCCTGGAATACATCAGAAGAGCCAAAGAAGCCGGACTGGCAGTTACCTGTTCCGTGACGCCTTACCACCTCTTCTTTACCGATAACGACCTGCAGCAATACGATACCAACCTGAAAGTGTATCCTCCCTTGCGCACAGCCCAGGAGGTAAGTGCACTGAAGAAAGCCGTACTGGATGGCACCATCGACTGTATTGCTTCTCACCACATGCCCCATGAATACGACAGCAAAGTGCTGGAGTTTGAGTACGCCAAGAATGGAATGACGGGCCTGGAAACTACTTATGCAGTACTAAGAACCGCCATGCCCGATGTATCCGAAAGCAAATGGGTAGAACTGCTGAGCACCAATGCCCGGAACATCTTCGGGCTTGAAAGCGCTTCCATACAGAAAGGCGCCATCGCCTCCATCACCCTGTATGAACCTGCTGCCTCAGTTACCATCGACGAAAAACGCTTCCGGTCCAAATCAAAGAATTCAGCCTTTATTGGCAAAACACTCACCGGCGCCGTAAAGGGTATTGTTAATGGTTCAAGCGTATATTTAACCCAATAAAACAAGTTGTATGGAAAAGAAGACCACTTCTGCTATCACTGTTGGCTTTCTCACAGGACTGGTATTGATCGTACTGGCCCTGGTTGTATATTTTACAAAACTATACCTTGAAAAGTGGGGACAATACCTCGGCCTTGGCATCTTCATGGCTGCCATCATATGGGCGGTGATCAATCATGGCAAAGAAACCAATTATACAACAGGTTTTGGCGGGCTGTTTGGCTTTGGCTTTAAGACAGTAGCCGTAGTGATCTGTATCATGGTCATTTATACATGGCTTTCGGGCTATCTCTTTCCCGATGTAAAAGAAGCCATCATAGAAAACAGCCGGGTAGAAGCACTGAAGCAGCCCAATGTATCGGAAGCCGATGTAGAACAAGGTTTGCAAATGTTTGCAAAGAACTATACCATGTTCATCATCATGATCATTCTCTTTTGGTACCTCGTTCTTGGGGTGATCTCGTCATTAATAGGCGCTGCAGTTACCAAAAAGATCCCCCAATCGCCATTTGATAATTCCTTTAAATCATAATATGGACGTTTCCATCGTCGTACCATTATTAAACGAAGAAGAATCACTTCCCGAGCTTTGCGCCTGGATCGAACGGGTAGTGAATGAACAACACTATTCCTATGAGATCATATTGATTGACGATGGCAGTACAGATAGCTCCTGGGATGTGATCACCTCCCTGAGCCTTACCAATCCCAATATTAAAGGTATCCGCTTCCAGCGCAACTATGGCAAATCTGCCGCCCTCAATGAAGGCTTTAAAGCTTCCCTGGGCAATGTGGTCATCACCATGGATGCCGACATGCAGGATAGTCCGGATGAAATACCAGAACTATATCGCCTGATCGCAGTAGATGGCTATGATATGATCAGTGGATGGAAAAAGAAACGGTACGACAATACCCTTACCAAGAATATTCCTTCCCGCTTTTTTAACTGGAGCACCCGCCGCATATCCAAAATTCCTTTACACGATTTTAATTGCGGACTCAAATCATACAAGCGCAAAGTAGTTAAGAGCATCGAAGTATATGGCGAGATGCACCGGTATATTCCTGTACTGGCCAAATGGGCCGGTTTCCGGAAGATCGGTGAAAAAGTGGTAGAGCACCGCAAACGTAAATACGGTACTACCAAGTTTGGTTGGGAACGTTTTGTCAATGGTTTCCTCGACCTCGCTTCCATCATGTTTGTGAGCAAATACGGCAAACGCCCCATGCACTTCTTTGGGTTGATTGGCAGCATTAGCTTCCTGATCGGGTTACTCATGATCCTGGTATTGATCATCGGCAAAATAGCTGATCCCAATAAAGGGCTTACCAACCGCCCCCCTTTCTATATATCTTTAACAGCCATGGTGATCGGCACCCAGTTGTTTATGGCAGGTTTTATAGGAGAGCTTATAGCCAGGAATGCACCAGGCAGGAACGCCTACCTGATCGAGCAAAAAATTGGTATTGAATAAACGTTGACCTTCTTCATGGCACACAAAAAGATCGTTATCATTGGTCCTGGTCACCCTTTACGGGGAGGAATTGCCACCTTCAACCAACGATTGTGCAAGCAGTTCACTGATGAAGGTCATACCTGTTCCATCTATTCCTTTTCCCTGCAATACCCCTCCTTCCTTTTCCCGGGCACTACCCAATATTCGTCGGAGCCCGCGCCAAAGGATATGGAAATATATTCCGTCATCAATTCCGTGCATCCGCTCAACTGGATACAAGTGGGCAATACCATCAGTAAGGTAAAACCCGATATCGTACTGGTACGTTACTGGCTGCCCTTCATGGGACCAGCACTGGGCACTATTCTACGCCGCATAAAAAAGAATAAGTATACCCGCATCATTGCCCTTACCGACAACGTTATACCCCATGAAAAAAGGCCTGGTGATACGCCGTTCACCCGGTATTTCCTGAAAGCCTGCGATGCTTTCATTACCATGAGCGAAAATGTAATGCAGGACCTGCGCCAGTTTGAGCCCACCAAACCGGCCCGGCTGGTCAGCCATCCCCTGTACGACAGTTTTGGCGATGCCGTGCCCAAAGCAACTGCCAGGCAGCACCTGGGTATCCAACAGGAAGATAAGATCCTGCTTTTCTTTGGCTTTATACGCAAATACAAAGGGCTCGATCTGCTGCTCGATGCCCTGAAGATCGTAAAAGACCGGCTCACAACTAAGGGCTCACAACTACAGACCCAAGACTCCAGACTTAAACTACTTGTGGCCGGTGAGTTTTATGAAGACAAGCAGGGTTACGAAGATCAGATCAAACAACTGGGCATAGCCGACATGCTCATCCTGCGTACTGATTTCATTCCCGATAGCGAAGTGAAATACTATATGTGCGCAGCTGATTGTGTGATCCAACCTTATCGCAATGCTACGCAAAGCGGAGTTACCCCCCTGGCCTATCATTTCGAAAAGCCGATGATCGTTACCAATGTAGGAGGCCTGGCCGCACTGGTGCCACATGAACAGGTAGGGCTGGTTTGTGAGCCAACACCTTTGGCACTGGCCGATGCCATAGAACGCTATTTTGAGCTGGGCGAGCAGTATTTCATACCGCAGCTCCGGCAGGAGAAAGAAAAGTACTCCTGGCATCACCTGGTGGAAACGATCTTTGAACTGGCTGCTCCAGGCACTATTTAACAATCATCCATACAACCATTACCTTATTCAATAACATCTTATTCATTACATTATGCAAGACAAAATAAAAAGGATCGTCAGTGAATCCATAGCTGTAAAGACCAGTGTATTGCAGGATGAAGCCCTGCTCAAAAGAACGGAGGATGTGGCAGCGGCGATGGTAGCAGCACTGAAGAAGGGCAACCATATTTATTTCTGTGGCAATGGGGGCA
This sequence comes from uncultured Paraflavitalea sp., assembly GCA_966211765.1. Classification (GTDB taxonomy): domain Bacteria; phylum Bacteroidota; class Bacteroidia; order Chitinophagales; family Chitinophagaceae; genus Paraflavitalea. The sequence continues at coordinate 164,472 of CBIHOV010000013.1, read as the reverse complement.
GTGCAGCCGATGCACAGCACCTGGCAGCCGAATTCTCAGGCCGCTTTTACAAGGACCGCGAAGCATTGCCCGCAGAGGCCCTGCATTGTAATACCTCCTATTTAACGGCAGTAGCCAATGATTACAGCTATGATGTGATCTATGCCCGCCTCATCCAGGGTATTGGCAAAAAAGGCGATTTCCTGGTGGGACTTTCTACTTCCGGCAATTCCATTAATATCACGAAAGCATTCGAAGTAGCCCGTGCCAAAGGAATTGTAACCGTGGGCTTTACAGGCGACACCGGGGGAAAAATGAAGGAGCTGAGTGATTACCTCATCAATGTGCCTTCCAAAAATACACCCCGTATCCAGGAAAGTCATATCATGCTGGGACATATCGTGTGTGAACTTGTAGAAGAACAGTATTTCGGATCATAGTATTGACCATTCATTATGCTTGACCTTTCAAAGATCGACAGTAGCTGGACATTGTTTCTCGACCGGGATGGAGTGATCAACCACGAAAAATACCAGGACTATGTATACAATTACAATGAGTTCAGGTTTTATGAGGGTGTTCTGGAAGCCCTGAAGCTCCTGGCCGGCCGGTTTGACCGTATTATCATCGTCACCAATCAAAAGGGCGTTGGTAAAGAACTGATGACAGAAGCAGACCTGCAGGACATACATGCCCGCATGCTGCAGGATATAACAGCTGCCGGCGGGCGTATCGACAAAATATACTACTGTACCGCCCTCGACAACAACCATCCCAACCGCAAACCCCATCCCGGCATGGCCCTGGAAGCGGCAAAAGATATCCCCGCTATTGACCTCCACAAGTCATTGATCGTAGGCAACAATATCAGTGATATGGAATTTGGCCGCAATGCCGGCATGTATACCGTATTTGTTAAAACCACGAGCCCGCAACAGCCATTACCCAACCCTTTGATCGATCTGGCCGTCATGGATTTACCTGAATTTGCAAAAGCTTTGCAATTGGCATAAAATTTAAGCGTAGCTTTTGCGTTCCTTGAAGGATACGGTGATACCTTTGCCTGTCCATCCTATTACGTTGATTGTACTATTATTATGAATAATCGGATTATAAAATATCTTTCCGCTGGTTGCTTGTTGCTGGTGGTCCTCCTGAGCCCGCCTGTTTTACAGGCTCAGGTTAGCACGGCAGACAAGGCTATCCTGAAGAAGAAAGAAGACTCCTTAAAAGCTTTTTCAGCCCGCATGGTATTCGATTCCATTGCGGCCAACAGGTTTCGGAGTGACAGCTTGTTTGTGCGCACTTTTGTACGCGCCCTGCTTACGAAGAACTCTTTTTATTACCCTTTTGATTCGTTGAATATATCCAGGCTGTATGCACCTGACAGCAGCTTCCGCATTTTTACCTGGCAAATGAAGAAGGACGAATATGTGTATATGCAGAAAGGCGCCATACAAATGCAAACCAAGGATGGCTCCCTGAAGTTATTTCCTCTGTTTGATGCTTCTATGTATACGAAGAATCCCATGGATTCTGCCCGCTCGCCTCGCAACTGGATTGGTGCTATCTATTACCGCATCATCATGAAAGAATACAATGGGAAGAAGTACTATACCTTGTTGGGCTTTGATGATTACAGTGTGAACAGCAATAAAAAATGGATGGAAGTATTGTCCTTCAATGATAGAGGGGAACCCGTATTTGGGGGACCGTTCTTTTCCTATAAGAATGATTCCATCAAAAGAGCGGTGCAAAACAGGTTTAGCATTGAATACAAAAAAGAGGCGAAGACCTTCCTCAATTACGATCCCGAAATGGATGTCATATTGGTGGATCACCTGATCTCCGAAAGTGAGGAACCGGAAAAGAAATGGACCTATATTCCCGATGGTGATTACGAAGCCTTCAAATGGCTGAATGGCCAATGGGTGCATATCGATAAACAGTTCAACCAGCGATTAAGAGATGGCGACTTCCCCAAAGAAGCCCTCATGATGGACGATGCCGGCAATGTCAACGAAAGGCAGCTGGAAGAAGCTTCCAAACGCAATATGGAAAAGGCCAAAAAGAAGCCTGTACCGCCTAAAAAGAAGGACAACTAGCGCCTTTACCAACATATTTTACTGAACCGCTTCCCCAACCCGGATTGTATCCGGGTTGGTCTTTTATTGGGGTAATACCCTATTGTAATTGCACTGGCCCCCTTTACGAATTGCACTGGCTCTCTCTGGCCAGTGCACTTTTTAGGCAGTCCCAGTGCAATTCGTAGGCACTGTTCAGGCCTGAAATGCCCTACCAGCCTACAATACAGCTACAGCAAGAGAGGAAATACTGCAATACCCATATGAGTTGACTATCAACCATTGTTGATTTTCAACAACTTATAATACCAGCCTGCTGAATGCTAGCTTCAGGCTTGTGTATTCTAAATTCTGTATTATTACCCCAGTAGTTTGCTCTTGGCCTTGTTGTACTCCTCTTCTGATAGTACTCCCTGCTGTTTGAGCTGGAACAGCTTTTCCAGTTCGGAAGCAATGTTGTGGCCGGAAGCCTGTCCGGAGGATGCCGTGGCTGCGGTGGCGTTGGATTGCCATCCCATCGCCGCGGCCATTTGTTTGGCCTGGCTGGACAGCTGGAGGTTCTTGTATTCGGACTGAGCCAGTGTAATGGTATCTTTCAGTCGTTTGGGATGATGTACATTGAAGTAGTCGGTGGCGCCTATTTCTGCGGCCGTTTGTATCTCTACATGGCCATAGTTAAAGATACGTCCCCAAATATTTTGATCGTAAGACACATTGTTGATCTTATCCAGCGGGCTCTCCTTGGCGTAGTGGTTGATCAGTCCTGTTTCATCGATCACCCGGTAATTGGTTACAACCCAGATATCAACTTTCCAGTTCCAATAAGCAAACAGGAAATAAACAATACCTGCCACGGCTGCTATCCACCCCCAGTATTGAATAAAGCCAATAAAGTAAGAGGCTACCAAACCTACCACCACCAGCAAGGCCGGTACCGCCATCTGCAACCAGCTGCGGTGGGTGATCAGTAATATTTGTTCTTCTTTCTGAAGCGGTGTGCGCATGAGGATTGTTTAGATAATAAATGTAATAATTTCCTGTCAAGTCTGGCAGTCTGTTTCTATGCCCAGACTCCAACATACGTTTCATGTTTCACCTCTCATTAATCATGTCTTTCCGCTCACCTCGTTGCCTGGTTGCCTCAATGCCTTTATGCCTTTCTATTTGTAACAGGATTGTGCAGCCATCAACTCCTTCAGCAGCTTATTCCACTTTTCCTGTGCGGCAATAAGGGTGCCATGGCGGGTCTCCTCATCATACCTAACCTGCATACTACTTAGTTCGCGTTGCTTCTGGGCATGGATCTGTTCCAGCTTTTCCAGGTAATTTTCTTTAGTGAGCTTCTGTTGTCTTAAAGTATCCACCAGTTGACAGGCCATTAAAGCACTGATGTCGAAATGTCTTTGTTCATGAGCTAGTATCTTCTCATTCTTACGGTATTTATCAGCAAACCAGGATCGCGTTTTATCGAAATAAGGTATTACTAACACTTGTACAGTGATCTGTCCATTGTCGACATTGGAAGTATATTTTACATTGATAGCGCTGGCAGTTTGTGCAGCAGCCAGGCTAAGCTCATCAGGTTTGGCAATAAAATCATTAATGACCAGGAGCCGGCCGGGTGTATAGGCAATGAGGCTGGAATCTTTGGATGTCTGTACCATTTCTACGGAAAGCGTCACCGGGGCATCGGGTGCATGGAGACGTTTGTTTTTGCCCCACCAGCTGTCAAATTCATTCAGGCTATTATTGATATTATCCCTGATCAGGTCTTCCACATTTTTGAACAGGTCGCCCATTGTCTGCACCTCACCCCGTCCTTTATAATCGGTAAGCCTGGTGCCATTGATATAGAAGGTCAGCGTGACCAGGGATTCTACCTTGGTACGGATGCCGCCCGGCAGCTCTTTTATGCTGAGGTCGGTGATGTGCAATTCCATGGGAGTGGCTGTTGTATCCTGCTGGCGATAGTTTTTGTGAATGAAACCGCCAAGGGCAGCCGCCGCGCCCCCTTCAAAATTCACCGCCACGTTCTTTTTCCCAAACAAGCCTGTCTTCAGCATTCCTATGGTGCTGGTGTCCGACCTGTCATCCTTGATGGTAACAATCCGGTAATGCAGCAATTGCTTACCGGGATTCTCATCCCGGAAGTGAATAAACCGGGTATCCTGGGCTTGCAATAAGGGGATTAGTGATGACAATACCATCACCAGAAGAAACAGCTTTCTGTGCATACAACAGCAATATAGGAAAGATGGGGCAAAAAGGAAACGGGCATATAATTTTCATTATATGCCCGTTTTGTATTCTTCGGCACCTGTTGGTGCACTTAGTTGTCGATGGTGAATGTTTTCTTACTCATCCAGCTTCAGTACGGCCAGGAATGCTTCCTGGGGTACTTCTACGTTTCCGATCTGGCGCATACGCTTCTTACCTTCTTTCTGTTTTTCCAACAATTTGCGTTTACGGCTGATATCACCACCATAACATTTGGCAGTAACATCCTTACGCATTGCAGAGATGGTTTCCCTTGCCAATACCTTAGCGCCTACAGCTGCCTGTATAGCGATCTGGAATTGCTGACGCGGTACCAGTTCTTTCAGCTTTTCACAAAGCCTGCGGCCAAAATCCTGTGAGCGGCCACGGTGGATAAGGGCGCTGAGGGCATCCACTTTATCATTGTTGAGCAGGATATCCATCTTTACAATATCGCTTTCCCGGTAACCGATGGGAGAATAGTCGAAAGAAGCATAACCACGGGTCTGGCTTTTCAACTTATCATAGAAATCAAATACGATCTCCGTGAGCGGCATTTCGAACTGCAATTCAACCCTTGTAGTGGTGAGGTAGCTCTGGTTGAGCAGGATACCCCGTTTGCCCAGGCAAAGCGTCATGATATTACCAATATAATCGGGCTTGGTAATGATCTGGGCTTTGATGAAAGGTTCTTCAATCCTGTCGGTCTTCACCGGATCGGGAAACTCAGTAGGGTTATTGACAATTATTTTTTCTCCTTTGGTGGTATACGCTATGAAACTAACGTTGGGAACGGTGGTAATAACAGTTTGATCAAACTCTCTTTCCAGGCGCTCCTGGATGATCTCCATGTGGAGCATTCCGAGGAATCCGCAACGGAAACCAAAGCCGAGGGCCTGGGAAGTTTCCAGTTCATAGATGAGGGAGGCATCATTCAGCTGCAGCTTATCCATACAGTCACGCAATTCCTCAAACTCATCGGTATTAACCGGGAAGATACCTGCAAATACCATCGGCTTCACTTCCTGGAAACCCTTTATGATCTCTTTGGTAGGATTGGCACTCAGGGTAATGGTATCCCCTACTTTTACTTCTTTGGCATTCTTGATGCCGGTAATGATGTATCCTACATCGCCGCAAAGCACTTCCTTTTTCTCCGTCATCTTCAGCTTCAGGATACCTACTTCATCGGCCTCATACTCCTGCCCGGTGGACACGAATTTTACCTTATCGCCTTTCTTGATAGAGCCATTTACAATACGGTAGTATACGATAATACCCCGGAAACTATTGAATACACTGTCGAAGATCAGGGCTTGCAGGGGATCGTCGGGCTTGCCTTTGGGGGCAGGGATACGGTCTACGATGGCCTTCAAAATGCCATCCACCCCGATACCGGTACGGCCGCTGGCCAGGAGGATATCCTCCGCCTTGCAACCTATCAGTTCAATGATCTGGTCCTGTACCTCTTCGATCATGGCGCCGTCCATATCAATTTTGTTGATAACGGGTATGATCTCCAGGTCATTTTCTATAGCGAGGTAAAGATTGCTGATGGTTTGCGCCTGGATGCCCTGGGTAGCATCTACCAGCAGCAGGGCGCCTTCGCAGGCTGCCAGGGCCCGGCTCACCTCATAGCTGAAGTCTACGTGGCCGGGGGTATCGATCAGGTTCAGGATGTACTCCTGACCGTCTGTATGGTTGTAATTGATCTGGATCGCGTGACTCTTGATGGTAATTCCTTTCTCACGCTCCAGGTCCATGTCATCCAGTACCTGGTCCATCATTTCACGCTCACTGATCGTGTTGGTAGTTTGTAACAGTCTGTCTGCCAGGGTACTCTTTCCGTGGTCAATATGGGCGATAATACAAAAATTGCGGATATTCTTCATGTACGTGCTTCCTCTGTTTAGGAGGTGCAAAAGTAGTTGATTTTGGGTGACTTTAAGCTTTGGGAGCTTTCTTTTGATTCCCCAGGTGGGGATATCCTATTAGTGATGTAACTTATTCAAATGCAGTCTTCCCAGAGGACCTGGTAACAATTGTAAGTCTTTTTTTCTTTTTATTTTGTGCAGTCTTCACTTTAGCTTCTTCTTTGGCCTCTTCATCCGCCAGGCGCATAGATCTTAGATCATACACTATTTTAAATATAAGGCCAAGAAAGCCGAGCCCTAAAACTCCACCAACTACTATGGTCCATATTATCCGGCTATCCATATTTTATAGCTTTTGAATTTGTTTATTTATCTCAAACCACACCACAAATATAACAATTAAAAGAAATACATCAAAAACCGATCCCATCACAAGCATGGCATTGTCAAAGGCTTTTTGAGAGGAATTATTGTCTGAATAAGTTACCCTGTTTAAAAAAAGCCAGCCCGCCGGTAAGGGCAAGAAATACGGTAATTAACCCTTTAAAAGTCTCTGTTAGAAATTTAATCTTATCTTCTTGTTTGCGATCGCCCATAAGTACAGTTAATCATTAGTTGCTACTAACCTTATGAGCCTAGGATGTTTTGATACGGGGCACTAAATTATGTATTTATATAATATCAATTATCGGTGGATTGGAAAGAAAGTAACAAAAAATCCCCGCAGGAGGCGGGGACTGTTGATATCTTGCGTGGGCGATCGCTTAGTTCTTGTCGTATACAAATGTGTTCTTGGTTTCGCCGCGGGGTGAAGTAGAAGTAGCATCAATGGAGAGGGCTTTTCCACCTTCCAGTAATTTCCAGATCTCTACGCTCTTAATTTCAATGGTATTGCCATCCCTTTCAAAGTTGGTAGTGGATTTGATGGTGAGCTCTTCGCCACTGGCGCTCCATGCTGCAGTAGATACTTTCTTGTTGTTGCCAAACACGGTGCTTTCTGAAGGCTTGCCATCAGTAGTAATCTTCTCTGAACTGGTTCTTGCTTCACCATTGGGGGTATTGGAAGTACGCTCTATTACAATAGCATCGCCATCGGCAGATACCTTGATCTTTTGTGCATTCATCCTGAAACGTCCTTCACTGAGGGTGCTTTTCTTCTCGTTGAAAGTCCATTCTCCTTTAAAGTCTGCATTGACAATAATGGTTGCTGCAGTACCCAGGATGGCAATACCTGCCAATACAATGGCTGCTAATCTGCTTTTCATAAACGCTGGTTTTGAGTGTGTTAAAAGAAAAGGAAGATAAGAATTTATCCTATATGCCATCTGTATATAATTTTCATTGATATATGCGGAAGGAAGAGCTTTCCATATTGACCATTTCTACTCCAATTTTATCCCAGCCAGGGAAATGAGGCGCTGCTTTGGGAAACATAGCATCGGCGCATTGTGTATAACCTGCTTGTAATCAACCCGTATAAAACGGGTATACCGTTTGAAAACCCTATGCCAGGATTAACACGACGAACTTATGAATCCCAATGTACCCACCCGAAATCAAAGAAACGTATCTGTCATCAGCATTGCCTTCCCGGACGAATTCCTGAGAAGACGTGTACTCATCACCTTGCTTCTTTTAATTGCTCTATATATTAGTGTAAGCGGACAAACTGTTACAGAAGTGATCACTGACTATAGTGGTTACTGGAAAAGCGGCCAATCGGCTATCAATACGGTAAAGCCCGATAACAGCCACAATATGCTGGGCTTTACATTCAATGGCACCCGCTACTCTACTGGTGTAAATGATGCCCTGCTCACCACCAAAGGTGATCATTTTGTGGCAGGAGATTACAAAGCCTTACCGGTGTACCAGATCAGCGGCGCCTCTTCAACTGATACCAAGATCGGTTTGGGCGCCAGGTATGACGGCGTACACAATGGTCCAGGTACACCACGTCCGGTAAACAGCATGAACAAATACCTTACAGATGGGGTAAATGGGCTGGACCTGGGCACCTGTGTTGCCAACCTGCCTGCAGGCGATATTACGTTTGCAATAACGGGCCTGCAGGCACCCTTAATAGGTGATGGCATTCCTGATCTGCTGATCACTCAAACGGCCGACCCTTCCGGCACACAAGACCGCTATGAATTTGCTGATGTAAATGGCAACCGGGTAGGCAATACTGTAAACATCAATTTGAGTAGTCTGCCGGCACTGGGCAACTGGACCGCCGACTTTTATGATGTGAATTCCACACCGATGACCCTTGCCAGCGGTTTTACACAAACCGACAGGCCCCTTCGCTTATGGGCTGCCGATTTCAGCGCCTTTGGCATCAACGTCTCCAACGTAGGGCAAATAGCCTATTTCAGGATACGCCTGAGCGGTAGCAGTGATGTTGCTTTTGTAGCCTACAACAACAAAACATTCAGTGTAGCTTCTGCCCTGCCTGCAAAACTTTCCTGGTTCAAAGGTAAAGCGGCTGCACAACAGGTAAACCTGACCTGGCAAACCGTATCGGAGCAACAGCTGGACAGGTTTGTGATCGAAAGCAGTTATGACGGACAACAGTTCTTTATAGTGGACAGTGTAAAAGCCACGGGCTTCAGCAATACCGCTAAGAATTACTCCTATACTCAGCGCAACCCGGCCAATGGCAGGTTGTGGTACCGGTTAAAACAGACCGATATAAATGGCAACTATGAATACAGCGCCATCATTACCTTGAATAGTGTAAATGAAAAATATACTCCGGTACAAGCTTACCCCAACCCGGTTAGCAGCAGGCTCACGGTGAAACATGAACCTGCTACCGGTCAGGAGCAATACACGATCCGCAATATGCATGGTTTGATGATGTTGCAGCAGAAACCGGCAGCGGGCAGTGTACAGAGTTCCTTTAACATGCAGCAGCTTCCAACAGGTACTTACCTGCTGGTGGTATCCAACGGAAAGGAACAATTTACGGAGATGCTTTTCAAAAAATAATTATATTTAGTACGATCCAACAGATGTCCCGTTTCTACGGGACATATTTTTTTACTGCCCTCATTTTTCTTAGGGAAATACTATTATAGAACTTCTGTACGGAGACTACAGACTTTTCCTTACATTCGCGATAAACTTAATGTGAATATGGACCTGAAAACCCTTTTTACGCAAGCTGTTGAAGAAAGCAAAAACCTATCTGACCGGCCGAGCAATGATACCCTGCTACAATTGTACTCCCTGTACAAACAAGCTACAGAAGGTGATGTAAATGTAGATCCACCGGCAAATCCCTTTGATTTTGTTTCCAAAGCCAAGTTTGAAGCATGGGCAGGACTGAAAGGTAAAACACAGGATGCTGCTATGCAGGATTATGTAGACCTGATCGGAAAGCTGAAGAACTAAACAGTTTCCCTACTTTGATCGCGCTGCATGACCAACTTTAATTCCTTCAATGCCTGGCTGAGGCAGTCTCCTTTTGCAATTTGCCTGGCCAGGTCGCGCGTATTAATGCACATTTGCCGGTAAGCGGCATCTGACAATGCCTGTAGCTTCTCTTCTATTTCTAACAGGCTACCTATAGTGATCCCAATATTGTATTGTGCTACCAGTGCTGCAGCGCCCGCCTTTTCATAGACAATAATGGGCATATGGCTCATGATATACAGGGATGTTTTGTGATGGGTGATGTACTGCATATAATGCCCCATACTTCCTTCGGGCTGCTCCACTCCTTCCCCATCCCATATTAATCCAAAAGCGCCTTCCAGCACCTGCGGCAGGGCGTAAGGTTCTACCACACCTTTGTAGTTTACATTCGGACAAGCCTGCATGGCGGGGGTAATATTGGGTCCATATACATTAAAGGTGAGTGATGGACAATGACGGCCTACGGCATCCATTTTTTCCAGGAAACCGCTTTTCGCCAGGTTGCCTGCAAAAGCAATGGACCTGCTGTTGGTCCTTTCCTGTGTGCCAGGCTTTGTCAGGAAATCAAAAAAGCGGATCTCCACAGCGCGGTGATCGGGTACCCATGTTGTTAACCAGGCCTGCATGGCCTGGTTGTGAATGATAAAATAGCGGTAATGCTGAAATTGTCTGATCTCTGATTTGAGTAATGCCTCATTGCCAAACTTCAACCCGCTGATATCGGTAATAAAACAAACAACGGTGATGCTTTTTCTATACCGCAATAGTTTCAACAACAGCTTATTCATGCCGGCATACACCGGATGCTGAAAAAGCACCATAGCGCCACGGGGTAAAGTTAAAAACAGCTTGATGAGAAAGGCTGTCCTTGCTATTTTGGCCCTGAGGGAGAAACTTTCATGAAAAGGAAAGCGGATAGGTGCGAAGTCGTGTTGGAGCAAAATCCGCTCAATATCTGCATTGCCGATGCTGCCATGGAAGATGCCCTCGGCTGTATGCTCCTGTAAAAAATAACATCGCTTATCCCCCGCCATAGGTTTAGAAAACTTATTATTAATTATATATTGCCTCCAGGCTCTTACGTTTTACTGCCTCCCACACAACAATGGCAAAGCTATTGCGCATCACCAGCAATTGGATCAACACATAGAAAATAATGCACAATGATACCGACAATAACAGTATTACAAGCGGAGCGCTCCATACCTGGCTTATGCCCAATATTATTGGAATAAAGATGAGGGAGCTGCCACAGGCTTGCAGAAAACCCCGAAGGTCAAATAATGGCAGGTCGGGAGCTACTTTCCTGGCGTAGTAATAACTCATGATCAGTGTTACAGCTTCTGCCATGACAATGGCGCAACAGGCGCCAATATCAGCAAAAAAATACGACAAGGATAAAGACAGGGCCACAAAGGATAAGCTGCCGGTGATCAGGGCACGGAGGTATAGTTTTTCTTTATCGTAGGAGATCAGCACCTGCTTGCTAAGGAAAAGATTAAAGGTCCTTAAAAAGGGAAACAGGGTTAATATCCTGACATCGGTTACGGCAGGCAAAAACTGTTTCCCAAGGAATACAGTTATAAATTCTTCTGCCAGCAGGAATATGCCCAGGCTCAGGGGTACGCAAAAAAAGATCATCAGCTGGATATTGCGCAGGATGATTGCCTGTAACTGTGCTTTGTTGCCCTCCCTGATCAGGGCTACGATCCTTGGAAAGAAAACAAGGAGGGGATCGGTGAGTAAAGCGGTAGAGGCCCGGACAATCTTCATGGAAAAAGCATAAAAACCTACGGCAGCAGCGGTGCTCATGAACCTGAGAAATACATTGTCGAGCATTAAGGTAATACCATAGGTAAGACTGAGGAACCAGGTAAGTTTTGCAACGGCTATATGCTTTCTCCAATTTATGTTCTTAAAGCTGATGCGCACCGCTTTTAGCAGGTAATAGTTATTCCATAAGCTATTAATAATGGCAGTGGTGGTGATAATGCCATAATATATATAATAGTCGCGGGGCTCATTGATGAGTATAAAAATGGAGACAAGTCCCAGCAAGCGGGAAAAGAGGGACCGCAGGGTAATGTACCTGAACTGCTCCATCCCCAGAAAGTACCATTCGCAGGCAAAAAAGTTGACCAACAGGTACGACAGGGAAAACAATAATAAGCGGATGTCCTGGATGTTCTTCCAGGCAATAAAGACAACGATGCCATACAGGATCAATGCCAGGCCCGAAGAAATGGCATGCAGGGCCATCAGTTCGGATACGAGTTTACCGCGGGCCTCCTTATCGTCTCTATGCCGGGCAATGGCCCGCATACCATATACCATTATTCCAAACTCAGCGAAGGTTATAAAATAATAGGTAAAGGAATCCATAAAGCTAACCCGGCCAATGCCATCGGGCGTTAATATCCTGGACAGGTAGGGAATGGACAGGAAGGGTAATAAAACCTGGCTGGCAGACAATATATAGTTATAGACCAGGTTTCTTTTAAGGCTCGGCAAAAAATCAGATTTAAGCCATAAACATAAGCATATTTAATTGAATACCTCCTATGCCCGGCCAGGCATTGGTCGTATAGCAAAAACAGGGTTCTTTCGCGAAATCCTTATTTTTGCTGAAAGCCATTTCATCCAAGAATTTTATGCAAGAGTCTTTAATGATGCTGTTACGTTGTCCTGTATCCAAAACTCCCCTGCGGCTACAGGTCATTTCCAGCTCATTCAAGCAATACCACCACCTGCAACAGGAAGTTATTGAAGAAGGCATTCTGTATGCCGGCGAAGATTGGTTTTATCCTGTTATCAAAGGGATTCCCCGTTTAATTGTAGAGGCCTGTATCGACTATGAACCTTTTCTGCGGCAGCATATGCCTGACTTTGAGGAACGCAAAAAACACCTTACCAGTAAATACCATGGCTTGTTGAAGTATGTGATCAAAAAGAACAGCCGTACCAAAAAAAGCTTTGAACAGGAATGGAGTCTCTTTAATTACGACAAGGATAAGACCTGGCATGCAGACAGCGCAGGCATGTTCCAACGATTTTTGACTGAAACAGGCGAAACCCGCGATACGCTGCCCAACAACCTTATTTTCGATGCCGGATGTGGCAATGGTTTGCTCAACCAATACATTGCGGCAAGCGGAGCTACCATTCTGGGTATGGACTTCAGCCTCTGTATTGAAGAAGCTTATCACCGCAACCAGGAGCCCACGGCCTTATTTATACAAGGTGATGTACAGTTTCCCCCGGTAGCATTTGAGCAATTCGATATTGTGCATTGCAGTGGGGTGTTGATCCATACGCACAACCCGGAACTCTCCTTCTCCTGCCTCGACCCTCATGTAAAACCCGGGGGCAAATTAAGTGTATGGCTGTACCATCCCAGAAAAGACTTTATACATAATTTATTCAACCTGATCCGTCGCTTCACCTCCAGGCTTCCGCTTCGCCTGCAATATTACCTGTATGCCGTTACGCTGCTGCCGGTGAGCTTTATCATCAAGCGGATAAAAGGCAATAAACAGAATATCCGGGAAATGATGGTGGATATCCTCGACTGGTTTACGCCGGAATTCCGTCACCAGTTTGAGCCGCCGGTAGCGGCCACCTGGTTCTATAAGCGTATGTATTCATCTGTCACTACCACTACCGCCGACCTTTTTGGGTATAACATGATTGGCATAAAAGAAAGCACCCCTTCATGAGGACAGGCATATATGAAACAGAACATTTTGAGGTAACCTATACCATGATCAGGTTGTGTGACAATGGCGCCAATTCGATTATCCTGTTTACCAACCAGCCAACCTACCGTCAACTCCGGTATCTTTTGGGGAATGATGCTGACCGGTACGAATGGATACTTCAGGAAGAGCAGGAATCGAAATACCGTTTCCTGCTCCGCATGTACCGAACAGTGAAGCAGCGCAACCTGGACACCTTGTACCTCAATACCATCAACGACAACTTTATTGTACATGCCGGCCAGATCCGAATGTTGAAAAATACAAGGGTCATTGTAACCTTACACGCCATTAATACTTTCTTCCGGTTTAAGCCAACTTTGAGCCTGCGCAGGTGGGTACGTCATTTCGGCAAGCGTGCTTTAATAAAGGTAACGGGAGAGTTTAATGTGATATCCGATACGATGGTGAACTACCTGAAGGGTAAGTTACCCGCTCATAAGCAGGTACACCAGGTACCCGGCGCAGTGTTTGAAGAGGGACAGCCCTCCTACCCGGCCATGGCATTCAACAACCACCTGGTGGTAGTGGTTCCGGGCTCGGTAGATCACCGCAGAAGGAACTATGACCAGGTATTTGAGCTGCTTGAGAAAAGCCAGCATCTTCCGGTTTCAGTAGTGCTATTGGGCGGTTTTGCACCAGGCTTCAGCCAGGAAATAAAGGAGCGATGCATTCACTATGCTGCCCTCCACAACAACCTTTCATTTTACGATACTGCCGTGGTAGACCAGCCGGCATTTGACCGGATCATGAAAGAAGCGCACCTGGTATTCCTGCCCTCGGTTATTGATACGGTGTTGGTAGACGATATCGCGGAAACCTATGGCAAAAGCATTTGCTCGGGCAATATTGGCGATGTCATCAAACACGCTAAACCCCTGGTTGCACCAGTGGGGCTCGCTTTGCCGGCTACGCTGGCCAGCAGCATCCGTACCTATCATAGTATTTCGGATATTGTTGAGCTGTTGGGAACTTTGATCAATGAGCCAGGTGCTTACCAGGCGCTTTTGGACAATGCGCTGCACAACTCCCGGCAATATACGATTGACAAAGTACGTGCCGCCAACCCTTCCCTGTTTGCCTGACGCAAGGCACAAATAGCAATATCTTCTAATGCATTTTCCAAAGAAAGATTTTACAAGAGTGGTTATGGAATTATCATGACCCTGCATCTCCTAATAAAACTACTGCGGTATGAACTCCCTATCATTACCCGTTGTACACCCCTCGTTTCAGAAATTAAAACATGCCGGCCGTCTCCTGCACTTAACCGCCGGAGGACTTATCCTCGTGCATGCCATCTCCCATTTCAACCAACCCCAGAGCAGCCCGGTATACCTTGGATGCCTGTTGTTGATGGCGCTGGATATTTTTATCCTGGTATTGGCCGGGAAAAATATCCTGATCGATATGCCGAAGGTGAACCTGTTTTTCCGCCTTGCGGAGATCCTGTTCTTCCTGGGCATTGGCATCACCCTGATGGTGGAATCCAAATGGGGCATGGGCATCCTGCACCTGGTGCTGAGTGTGGTGTATAGCTACCTGTTTTACTGTGAGAAAAAACTCAACTCGGAAGAGTATGTGGCCATCCACCATACGGGTATCAGCGTACCTTCGCTGCCGGAGAGTAAATTCTTCCTTTGGTCGCATATTAACGGGGTGGACGCCCGGTACGACTGTATCACCATCAACACCTCTTTTAACAAATCTTACGAGTTTGACCTCCGTAAAAATCTTGCATTCGAAGAACTCGATCAAATTCACGAATTTTGCAGGCATTACCTGGGTGAAGGCCATTAGCATGTAGCTTTTGCGGCCCATCTGGATGAAAACTGTAATATGTCTGTATTAAAACAATCTCCGTATTTACTGTACTCCGACGGAAAAGGGAACATTTTTGAAGATACCTCGCTGTATGCTGCGGGACGTGCGGGCTGGGATGCCTTTGAGGTACCTGTGGAAGACTGGATACTGCTACCCGATGGCGGGTCGATGTATGAGCTGCCCGGCCGCCGGGGCATTGGGATCGATGTGGCCACGGGCGAAATGCGCCTTTGTGAGAAAGGATGGGCTGTAGCCGCCTTTATTCCGCCAGCCCATACCGGGCTTTACATTGCCGCTTATGAAACCGGGCACGATGCACCCACGCTGCCCTTGTTTTGCTATACGGCCACGGGCTGGTTCGATAACCAGCTGTATGTGCCGGCAGTACGTATAGAACAGGATATCCGGCAGGAATGCGCTGGTTTTGACGATAAAGTGGTGAAGCATGGGGTGGAACATTTCCTGGAAGCTTATCCGCACAACAGGCTGGTGAAGCACCTGGCCAATAATTGCGCACTTACTTATCATTGCCCGGCCGCCCGCAATTACTTTATGGGCCGCTGGGAATGCCCGATACCAAGCTCCCCGGCCTGTAATGCCAACTGTATTGGCTGCATTTCCTTCCAGCCGGCCGACGAGGAGATCGTCTCTACACAAGACCGCCTGACCTTTAAGCCCACGGCCGAAGAGATCGTGGAATTTACGGTGCCGCACCTGGAAACTGCCCCTTTCCCCATTGTGAGCTTTGGGCAGGGATGCGAGGGCGAACCGCTGCTGATGTGGGAAACGATCAGGCAGTCGATTATTGAAATGCGCAAGCACACTTCCAAGGGAAGCATCAATATCAACACCAATGGCTCCAAGCCGGCCGCTGTAGATGCGCTCTGCAAAGCCGGACTGAACTCCATCCGGGTAAGTACGAATTCGGCCCAGAAGTATATTTATGAGGCCTATTACCGGCCCAATAATTACCAGTTTGAGGACATCGTGGAAAGCCTGAAAGTGATGCGCAGTCATGGTGGCTGGGCCAGCATCAACTACTTTGTGTTCCCCGGGGTGACGGATAGTGAGGCTGAATACGAAGCGCTGCGCAAGCTGATCCGGGATACGGACCTGACGATGATCCAGTGGCGGAATTTCAATATCGACCCCGACTGGTACCTGGGAAAGATCAATCTATACGAAGCAGGTGATTTGCTGGGTATCAAACAATTGCAAGAGTTAATAAAAGAAGAATTTCCGAAGGTAAAGTATGGTTATTTCAACCCTCCCATGGAAAGGATCAAGGGAGATTTTGAGATGGATTTTGCGCATTGAGGGGGAATCGTGAATCGGCAGTCGGCAATCGGCAGTCCTTTGCTTTGAGGCGTTTGCTTCGCAGGCACAAGTACGCTTCCGCACGCGGCCTGCCCTGCATACTTGCGCCAGGGTGATTGGAATGTGAAACGGTAAATCGATAATAGGTTTAGATACGAGTTTTAAGTAATGCGGGCTTTCGGCCCGCATTGCAGTTTACAAATAGAACCGATGCAACCAACGTTAGCTTTAACAGGCCAACGGCCTGTTTATGTATTGCCATTGATCGTCATTGCCCAGTTTGCCGGCACCTCTCTCTGGTTTGCCGGTAATGCGATCCTGGCCGATATCCCGGCCCTGGCCAGTCGCCCGGAGGCCATTGGCCAAATGACCTCAGCTGTACAGATCGGCTTCATTATTGGTACGCTGGTATTTGCCCTGCTTTCCATCACCGATCGGTTTTCCCCTTCCAAAGTGTTCTTACTTTGCTCCTTTTTAGGCGCAGCAATCAATCTGTGTACAATCTGGATTTCAGATAATTACGGAACCATGTTGCTATTTCGCTTTATCATTGGATTCCTGCTGGCCGGCATTTACCCGGTAGGGATGAAAATAGCGGCAGACTGGTTTGATGCGGGCCTGGGAAAAGCATTGGGCTGGCTGGTGGGCGCACTGGTTTTGGGCACGGGCTTCCCGCACTTGCTAAAGGGGTTCGCCTGGCATTTTACCTGGCAGCAGGTCATCCTCTTTACTTCCATCTTTGCTTTTACGGGCGGCATGCTGGTTATTGCCTTCATACCTGATGGCCCTTTCAAAAAGCAGGCAAATGGTTTTCGTCCGGCCCTGATCGGACAGGCCTTCCGCTCAAAGGAATTCAAGGCAGCGGCTTATGGATATTTTGGACATATGTGGGAGTTGTATACGCTTTGGGCTTTTGTACCAGTGATGCTGGCCATGAATGCCGCCCGGAATGGGGTAACTCTTAATATTCCTTTGTGGTCATTCTATGTGATCGGTGCCGGCGGCATCAGCTGCATGGTGGGCGGCTATCTTTCTCAAAAAATAGGCAGTGCCCGGGTAGCTTTTTATGCGCTGCTGGGCTCCGGCATCTGCGCAGCCACCTCCTTCCTTTTTATTAACCTGCCGCCGGCAGTGTTCCTGCCCTTCCTCCTCCTTTGGGGTATTACTGTAACAGCCGACTCGCCTCAGTTCTCCACCTTAACAGCATTGACAGCCCCTCCGGCTTATAAAGGAACAGCAGTAACGGCTGTTATATGTATGGGTTTTATCATTTCAATTATCAGCATCCAGGTAGTGAGTTATCTTTTTAACCGCTTTCCGCATGCCGCTGTTTTTCTGGCCCTGGCTCCCGGCCCCTTGTTGGGCGTACTGGCATTCCGCCGGCTGGCCAATAAGCGACAAGGTTAAAGGGAAAGGACTACTTTTGCGCAACGTTAACCATGACTATTTCCAAAAAGGAACTGTATATAGGGATCGGACTGGCAATTTTGGCTACCATCATCTGGTCGGGCAATTTCATCGTGGCAAGAGGGGTCATCAAACAGATCCCGCCGGTGGGTCTGGCTTTTTACCGCTGGGCTACCGCCTCGCTCATCATGCTGCCGCTGGCCTGGAACCGTTTCCGGGAAGAAAAGGCGGTCATACTGCAGCACAAAAGCTACTTCTTCTGGACAGCGCTCACGGGGGTATCGCTCTTCAATACCTTCGTGTACATAGCCGGCCATCATTCGCCCGCTATTAACCTTGCCCTCATCGGCACTACCACCTCCCCTGTTTTTGCCATCATACTGGCAGCTATTTTTCTAAAAGAGAAGATCAGGCCATTGCGGGTGCTAGGCTTGCTGCTCTGCCTGGGCGGCATCGTTTGGCTGCTTTCTCAAGGTAGCTGGGAGCGGCTAAAAGCCTTTCATTTCTCTGCGGGAGATGGCTGGATCTTGCTGGGAGCATTGTCTTTTGCCATTTACAATATCCTTGTTCGCCGTAAGCCCGGAGGCATCCATCCACTTAATTTTTTATTTACGGTATTCACCATAGGCACATTGATAATCTTGCCTTTCTACCTGATTGAATTATCCTATGCAAACCCAGTTGACTGGAGTACCAACCTGGTACTGATCATTCTTTATCTGGGTGCCGGCGCTTCGGTGCTGGCCTTCCTGTGTTGGAATATGGCCATTGCCCGGCTGGGCGCTGCGCGCACCGCTTTGTTCGGCAACCTGATACCTGTGTTCAGTATCCTGGAAGCGGTATTGATCCTGGATGAAAAGATCACTGCGGTGCATGTGCTGAGTGGCGCCCTGGTGATTGTGGGGGTAGTAATTGCTAATTTGAAACGATAATGAGATAATGACGACTGAATTGATTCTTCTTTGTATTGCTGCTTTTCTAGCCGGTTTTATCGACGCCATTGTTGGTGGCGGCGGATTGATCCAAACCCCGGTAGGCCTGATCCTGTTGCCACAATTTCCTGTAGCGACGGTATTGGGTACGCTGAAGATACCCGCTTTCTGCGGAACGAGCTTTGCGGCGGTTCAATATGCCCGTACGGTGAAATTGGATTATAAGCGCCTGGGCGCCATGACAGCGATTGCCTTCTGTGCAGCTTTTACGGGTTCCAAATTACTGACGCTGGTGAGCAGTAGCTTTATGAAACCACTGTTGCTGGTGATCCTGGTGGCGGTAGCTATTTATACTTATTCCAAAAAGAACTTTGGCGTACATACGGAAAAGGGGCATAGTGATAGTCAGCAATGGTGGTATGCCGCGGGCATCAGCCTGGTGATCGGTTTTTATGATGGCTTTATTGGTCCCGGTGCCGGGAGCTTTCTCATACTCGCTTTTGTAACGCTGCTGGGATTTGATTTCCTGAAAGCCAGTGCCCACGCCAAATTTGTAAACCTGTCTACCAACCTTGGGTCGATCATCTTTTTCGCTATCAGTGGCAAGATCATCTATGCTATTGCTTTACCCATGGCTGTTTGCAATGCGCTGGGCGGCTTCTGTGGGGCCCGGCTGGCCATTCTAAAGGGGAATGCTTTTATCCGCATCCTGTTTCTGGTAGTGGTATGCGGTACTATTCTGCGCTTTGCTTATGATATCTTTTTGAAGTAAGTTTTTCGCGCTCGCCGGAGGCGAGCAAATAAGCGTCATCCCGCCATACAGCGGGAAGGCTGGCGACTATAAGGAACGGATGAGCCGGTGATGGATTGCAGCTAAAGGATACAAGGTACAGGCGGCAGAAACGGCTTGGAAAATGTGGGTCTTTTTTAGTATTTTGACTTTACAATCAGTCATCATGAAAAAGAGTCCTTTTCACTTATCCCACCTGGTTCCCTTTTTACCCTATTTGTATTTTAGTTTGTTGCCGGTAAGTTCATTTATTTCCGATCTGGGAGATCGGGCAACTATCAGCACACTGCTGTTGTTGATCCCGGCTGTTCCTTTTATCCTGCAATTGATCTTCTCCTTTAAGCATGTAGACCTGATCCTCGGCATCATCACTTTCGCGATCGCGCTCTACTTCACCTTGGCTTACTTGTCGGACCTGGTGAAGATCACCAGTTATACAGCGAAGGCGATCAGTTTTATTTCGGTTGGCGGCTGTATTGTGATCCTCAACTATGTGATGTCGGTGAGGTTGTTCAGGAATGAGATTATGAAGGCAACGAGGCAACAAGGCACCGAGGCAACGACCTAATGAAACAACCGGATACAAGGTATAGCAGCAGGAATGGCCTTCATTTTAACAGTTTGCATACAGTTATGCAGGCAATTAGCATATTCTTTGTAACGTTTTAGGCCAAACATTGGTAAATTCGTGTAATCGAATCCCTTGTATATGGAAGACAATTTTGAATCAAAGAAGAACATGAAGGCAGGTGGTTATACCGCCCTGGTAGTTGGCCTGCTGCTGGTGATCTTCTTTTTTGTGCGCTGGTCTTTGCCTCCATTACCTGAGCCTCCTGTAGAGGAAGGTCTGGAAGTAAACCTCGGCAGCAGTGATATGGGCATGGGAACGGATCAGCCATTTGAACCGGGTCCTCCGGCTCCTGCAGAACAACAAGCCTATACTCCTCCTGCCCCTACGCCTGTTCATGAAGAACCAGCCAAAGAGATAGCGGAAGACAATGAACCGGATGCTCCGGTGATCAAGAAGCCTACCATTACAAAACCGGAAGCCACCAAGACACCTGAAAAGGATGTAGTGAAAAGCAAACCGGTAAAGAAACCTGTTGAAACGCCTCCGGCTCCTGTGGTGGTGAGACCCAAAGCGGTGTTTAAAGGTGTGAACGGAACGGGTACGGGCGGTAATGAAGCAGATACTTATAAGAAAGGTGGCAACCAGGGTGTGGCCGGCGGACAAGGTGACCAGGGAAGACCAGGCGGCAATCCCAATTCAGATAATTATACAGGCGGTGGAAAAGGAAGTGGCGGCGTAAGCATTTCAAGAGGGTTGCAAGGACGCCGTATCACGGGCACACCTTCCTTCACAGACGAGTTTAATGAGAACGCCAAGGTATCCATAGATATTAAAGTAGATGAGACAGGCAAAGTAACTTCTGCCATCTACCAGCCACGAGGCTCCACTACTTCCGATGCCGGCCTGATCGAGATCGCGAAAAGAAAAGCCTTCCAGGTTAAGTTCAGCGCCGGAGGTGATGAGTCGGCCGGAACGATCCAATTCAACTTTAAACTAAGGAACTAAACACGTCGTTTACTAATCCTTCGATATATGCAGCGCCACGGTTTTGGAACCGTGGCGTTGCTTTTATAGCTTTGTTGCCCCAATACGCACCATGAATTACGAAGAAACGCTTCATTACCTGTTTACCCGCCTACCTATGTTTAGCCGCATTGGTGCAGCCGCCTATAAAAAGGACCTGACCAATACGGTGCAGCTTTGTGACTTTATAGGCAATCCACAACACCGGTTTAAGACCATACATATTGCAGGCACGAATGGGAAGGGATCTACCAGTCATATGCTGGCGGCCATCCTGCAAACAGCCGGTTACAAAACAGGGCTGTACACCTCCCCTCACCTGCGTGATTTCAGGGAGCGCTTTCGTATGGATGGCGCCATGATCGAGGAAGCATTCATTATTGACTTTACACGCCGTATCCAACCGGCTATTGACCAGATAGAACCTTCTTTTTTTGAGATCACGGTAGCCATGGCATTTGACTACTTTGCCCAACACCAGGTGGATATTGCAGTGATAGAAACGGGTCTTGGCGGAAGGCTGGACAGTACCAATATCATTACACCTGAGTTGTCGATCATCACCAATATTGGATGGGACCACATGAACCTGCTGGGCAATACGCTGGAGGAGATCGCTTTTGAGAAAGCGGGTATCATCAAACCAGGGGTGCCGGTTATTGTAGGAGAAACAGCGGTTCCCAGCCGGAAAGTGTTTGAAGAGGTGGCAACCGAAAGACAATCACCCTTATACTTTGCCGATCAGCTGCGGTATGTTGCTGATTGGAAATATGAGCACCATGAACTGCAGGTGCAGGTAACGCGCAACGGACATGATGAACGCATCCCCTACCGGCTTGACCTGCCGGGGCATTATCAGACCAAAAACCTGGTGACGGTATTGGAAGCAGTTCACCAGCTTCAGCAACAGGGATGGCAGCTGCCATTGGAAACTGTTCAGGCAGCGCTGCACCAGGTAAAATCGCTGACGGGTTTACATGGACGGTGGGAACTCATTCACCGCAACCCCGCTGTAGTGCTGGATGTGGGCCACAATGAAGACGGCATGCGGCAGATCATTTCACAAATTGAACTAACTGATCATCAAAACCTCCATTTGGTGATTGGCATGGTGAAAGATAAAGAAGTAGAAAAGGTATTGCAGCAATTGCCCAAAGAAGCTACTTATTATTTTACCAAAGCACCGATACCCAGGGCCTTGCCTGAAGATCAGCTGGCCGCCCAGGCAGCTGCACTTGACCTGCAGGGTCATGCTTATGCAGATGTGAATACGGCGCTAAAGGCAGCATTGCACAATGCACATAAGAATGACCTGATTGTGGTATGTGGCAGTGTGTTTATCGTAGGAGAAGTGATCTTATAATGCTCCCAGTTTCTTCAGCCCATAATAGAGGGCTGTCACGTGCATGCTCTGGATGATCTCGTTATTGTCGAGGAGCTGCTTCAACTCATCAATTGTACAGAGCACGATCTCTATGTCTTCGTTGTCATCCAGGGATTGTTCCTTTACCAGTTTACCACCGGTAGCCAGGAACATGTGCATGATGTTGTTGTTGGTAGATGGGTTGGCGCTTGTTTTGCCGAGGTACTCATACTTTGTGAAAGTGTAGCCGGTTTCTTCGAGCAGTTCGCGCGCAATGGCCTCTTCAAAATTGGCATCGGTATCATCCACACAGCCTCCGGGTATTTCGAGGTGCGTTTCACCCAATCCCTGTCGGAATTGCCTTTCGAGGATCACTTTACCATCTTCGGTTAATGCGAGGGCTGTAACCCAGTTAGGAAATTCATATACATAATAAGGGGTGACGATCTTTCCATCGGGACGTTCGCAGGTATCCTGCCGTACGGTGAACCAAAGGTCTTTAAATAAGTATTCCGATTTGAGGGTTTTCCATTTCAGGTCGCGCATATGATAAGTGTATGTCTTTATTCAATCAGAGGTATTCAACCAGAGGTGACACCTTTCTTTTGCAACGTGAACAAAAGGTGTCACCTCGTTATTCATTTACCATCCACTGGCAAGTACATCGGCAATGTGCATCGTTTGTATGGGCAGGCCTTTGTGGCGTATGTAGCCATCGAGGTGCATAAGGCAGGAATGATCGGTAGAAATGATGCATTCTGCACCGGTTTGCCGGGCATTGGTAACTTTTTGATCGGCCATGCCCATGGAAATCGGTTCAAACTTAACGGCAAAGGTGCCGCCAAAGCCACAACAGGTTTCTACATCATTCATCTCAGTAAGCTCCAGTCCTTTTACTTGTGCCAGCAAGGCCCTTGGTTCTGCCTTTATTTTGCATTCGCGCAAGGCAGCGCAGGAATCATGGTAAGTGGCTTTTGTATGCAGGGTGGCGCCCAGATCTTCTACCTTCAGTACGTTCACGAGGAAGTCGGCAAATTCAAAGGTTCGCTTCTGCAGTTCCTTTACTTCGTTGTGGTGGGAAGAATTATCAAACAGTTTTGGATAGTAATTGCGAACAAATCCAACGCAGGAAGCGCTGGGTGCTACAACATATTCCGACCCACTGAAATCGTGCAGAAATTTGGTGCATACTTCTTTTGCTTCCCGCTGAAACCCTGCATTGAATGCCGGCTGGCCGCAGCAGGTTTGCTCTGCATTGTACGATACGGTGCAGCCCGCTTTCTCCAGCACTTTCACCATATTGAAGGCTGTTTGCGGGTAAAGCTGATCAATAAAACAAGGTATAAAAAGTTGTACGTTCATGCTCCCTATCCCCTGCCTCACTTCCTATTCCCTTCATGGGGAAGAAAGAAAGAGGCTTATTTTTTAAACGAATTACCTAATGCGATCATCTTGATGGCGGTAATAGCGGCTTCTTCGCCTTTATGGCCATGTTTGCCGCCGATGCGCTCATCAGCCTGTTGTTGGTTATCTACGGTAAGTACCCCAAAGATGGTAGGTACGGGGAGGGTGAGGTTGAGTTGCAATACGCCCTGGGTAACGCCCTGGCATACGTATTCAAAATGGGGGGTATCGCCACGCAATACACAGCCCAGGGCTATGAAGGCGTCGGGACGGTCGTCTTTGTATTTGCTGGCATCCCAGTAGGCTTTGATACCAAAGGGGATCTCAAAAGCGCCGGGCACATTCACAATATGGATATGCTTTACCTGGTGCTCCTGCAAGATGCGCGCGCAGCCTTTTTCCAGTTCATCAATGATGTCTGCATTCCATTCGGTACGCACAATAACGATGCAGGCATCCTTCGTGAGGATGCCTGCATTCATTTGTAATAATTTACTATTGCTTACTTCAGCCATAATTCAATGAAAGTTCTACTTACTTCGTATCACCCAGCTTGCCCAGGTATTTGTCGATATCCTGTCCGCCCTGAGCCTGTGGCATCACACTGCGGGGATATTTGTTCTTGATGTCGCTCAACAGTGCGATTGCATCCTGTGTTTTACCAGCATCCTGCAACAACAATGCTGCGCGGAAAAGGTATTCAGGTGAGTTGATCTCATCTTCAGGCATGGCAGCTCCAGCCTTCTTATAATAAGAGATTGCTTCTTCTTTTTTACCCAGCTCAGAATAAGCATCACCCAACAAACCATTGGCGCGCATATTGGCTACCACTTCATTGGAAGAGAAATCCTTCAGGTATTTAACGGCATTGTTGAAGTCGCCCAATTGGAGATAGCATGCACCGGCATAGAACTTAGCGCGGTTGCCGGTTTTGGTTCCACCATATTTAGAGATCACTTTCAGGAATCCCTGGTTGATACCATCGCCATTCAAAGCCAGCTTCACTGAGTCGGCCCTGAAATATTCTTCCGCTTTAAAGATAGCTTCGGCAGCTTTCAGTTCCTGGGGAGCTTTGTAGAAGTTATTGTAAGCGTAACCACCACCTACCAGCAGCAAAATAACTGCTACGGCGATGAGTATAAACTTGCTATTCTTACTCCAAAAATCCTGGGCGCCCGCCACTACTCTGTCTTCAGAAGTCTTTTCTACAGGAGCTTGCCCGGTTGGCTGATTCACAGTAGCCATGTTGTACGTTTGTTTTAATGTTGGTTTGTTTGGGTTATTCTTAGTCTACAATGAATGGATAGTTCTCATCCATTGCGACATCCTTGAGCACTTCATCATCAGAAGGCCAGGGAGATTCTTCAGCGAACTTCACAGAAGCCACCACCGTATCATTTACCCTTTTATCGATAGCTGCTATTTCGTCCTTGGTAGCATATTTGTTCTTCAGGATAGTGGCCAATACCAGCTGAATAGGATCGCGCTGTTTGTATTCTTCCACTTCTTCCTTGGTACGGTATTTCTGGGGATCAGAAATGGAGTGGCCTTTATACCTGTAGGTTTTGATCTCCAACAGGGTTGGTCCATCTCCTTCACGTGCTCTTTTCACCGCGCGGGAAATAGCTTCATGAACAGCTTCTGCACTCATACCGTCGACAGTATCGCCCGGCATTTCGTAGGCATCAGCCAGTTTATAAATATCCACTACGTTGCTGGTACGTTCTACAGAAGTACCCATTGCGTAGTTGTTGTTCTCACAAATGAATACAACAGGCAGTTTCCAGGTCATGGCCATGTTGAATGTTTCATGCAACATACCTTGGCGGGCAGCACCATCACCAAAGAAAGTGAGGGCTACGTTGTCGGTACCCTTGTATTTTTCAGCAAAGGCAAGTCCTGCACCGGTGCCAATTTGAGCACCTACAATGCCGTGACCACCAAAGAAATAAACGTCTTTACCAAAGAAGTGCATGGATCCACCTTTACCCTTGGCTGCGCCGGTAGCTTTACCGTACAATTCGGCCATACATGCATTGGGGGAAACACCTTTTGCCAAGGCCAGGCCGTGGTCGCGATAAGCGGTTACATAAGGATCTTCCAGGCGGGTAGCGGTCATACAACCGGCGGCAATGGCTTCCTGCCCAATGTAGGCGTGGAAAAAGCCGCGGATCTTACCATCCATTTTATACTTTTCTTCTGCCATGAGCTCAAACTGACGAATTAACACCATCAGTTCATACCAGTACAAATAAGTCTCTTTACTGAATTTGGTTGCGGCCACTATGCTTGATTTGAGGTTATCTGCCTAAAAATCATTTCCTCACCCCGGGTTCTGCCGGAAGGAAAAGGCGGGGGCAAAGATAAGGGGTTGTCGGGGAATTTTTATACAGAAGGGAAATTTAGATTTCAACGGTTAATCGATTGGAAAAGAAAGGCTCACAGCGGGTTTCCGGTTACGGGTTTGTGGTTTTGGGTTCTTTTGGGACTACCCGGTGGATAAATAGTAGGCGGCTCTGGGTAGAGTCTGGGTAGGGTCTGACACGGCTGGTACACGGCTGATGGGTGGAGAAGGGTCTCGACAAAGTCCCGATAAGGTCCCGATAAGGTCTCGATAAGGTCCCGATAAGGGTGATTTTGGGAGGCATCAATAGGGGTCCTAAAGGACCAAAGAGGGAGGAAATATAAAGGTGTGCATTGTACACATAAAGAAGGAATGCCCTGTTCCGGCATTCCTTACAATTTAAGTTATTTCGATAGAGATTACATCCCTCCCGGCATCTTTTTTTCCTGGCGTAAATCCTTCAGGGAAGGGTCCATCGCAATGGCCTGGTTACAGAGTTGTTCTCCCTTTTGCTTGTCGCCATTTTTCTGGTAAGCCAGTCCGATCATATAGAGTGCGTTGGAATTCTTTTTGTCGATGACCAATAGCTGATCCCAGGTATCGATGGCATCCTGGTACTTACCACTGCGGTAATAGGCATCTCCTACATTGTAGATGAGCTCGCCGTCCTGAGGCCGGTGCTCCAACACAGCTTTCAGCAGGGGGAGGCCTTTATCATATTGCTTCAGGTTGAGGTAGGCATTGGCCAGGTTTTCGAGGTACACATCGGTACGCTTATAACCTTTGGCGCCAGCCAGTTCAAACCAATAAACGGCTTTTTTGTCGTCGGGTATGGAATAGGCCACCATGCCGGCCTCAAACATCCAGTTGGCGTTGCTGGAATCGCGGGCAATGGCCTGCTGGTAGCAGCCTTCCGCCCTTTTATAGTTACTCATTTCCACAAAACAACGTCCAGCAATGTAAGGTACCTCGGCCTTGGTAGAATCATCGCGGTAGGCCTTTTCACAATATTTGAGGGCCTCGCCAAAGTTGTCCAATTCATAATAGCTTTTAGCGATGAAAAAGTTGAGTGATTTGCTGCCGATCTTCATCTGCTGCATTTTCTGGGCATACTTTATGGCATCGGCCCATTTGCGCGTATTGACGGACAAGGAAGCCAGGTTTTCAATGACCACGGGATTATTGGGGTCTTTGGCCTCTGCCTTCAGGAACTTCTCGCGCGCCTCCATGTAGCGATTTTGGGCCACAAGTACATTGGCCCAACTGATGAGGTTGGCAGTATTATCGGGAGCAAACTGATCTGATTTGGAAAAGAGTTTTTCTGCCTCGCGGTAACGACGGGCCTGTTCTTCGGCCAGGCCTTTTTGATTGTAAAAGGCGGCACTGTCAGCATTTTGCGCCATGCTACTAATAGACACAGTGGTACATAACAAAAGCCATACGAATGGGTACTTTCGCATAGAAAAAAGGATTATAAGGTAATCAAAGCCTATTTAAGTACAACTATCCCCAACGGCGGCAAATGTATATTTATTTCGTAGCGGTTTTCCTTTTTATCCACAAGTGCTGTTAAAATTTCCGGATTGTACACGTCGCCTGTGCCCCCATACTCCTTCCTGTCGCTGTTGAAGACCTCTTTCCAGGCGGGTTTTCCCCCGGCATAGACCTTCCAGTCGCGGCGCACCACGGGGGTGAGGTTGAGGATCACCAGCAGGTCATTGGCAGGATCTTTCCCTTTGCGGCGGTAAACGATCACACATTCCGGGCGGTGCGAGAGGTCACCCCACTCAAAACCTGCCGTATTAAACTGGTTCTCATATAATGCAGGCTCGTTGCGCAGCAACAGGTTGAGGTCGCGCACACAATCTTTTAGTCCGCTGTGGCTTTCGTATTGCAAAAGGCCCCAGGGAAGTTCGGTTTTATAATTCCATTCGGAAGTGGAACCAAATTCATTGCCCATGAAGAGGAGTTTACCGCCTGGGTGGGTAAACATATATCCGTAGAGGGCGCGCAGGTTGGCAAACTTCTGCCAGTCATCGCCCGGCATTTTGTACAACATAGGACTTTTGCCGTGCACCACTTCATCGTGGCTGAGTGGCAGCATGAAGTTCTCATCATAATAATACATCATGCTAAACGTAAACTTATTCTGATGATAGGGCCGCTCTATGGGATCGAGTTTAAAATAATCAAGGGTATCGTGCATCCAGCCCATCATCCATTTCATTCCAAAACCCAGACCACCCGAAAAGGTAGGTCTTGAAATGCCTGGCCAGTCGGTGGCTTCTTCGGCGATGGTTTGTACATCGGGAAAATCGCGGTAAATGGTCTCGTTGAGGTCTTTGATAAATGCGATGGCTTCCAGGTTGCCGTCGCCTCCAAACTCATTGGGTTCCCACTCCCCTTCTTCGCGGGAATAATTGAGTTTGAGCATGGAGCTCACGGCATCTACCCGCATACCGTCGATATGGAATTTATCGAGCCAGAAGCGGGCGCTGCTGATGAGGAAGGATTTTACCTCTCCCCTCTTATAGTTAAAGATATAGGAGTTCCAATCGGGATGAAAGCCTTTGCGCATGTCGGCATATTCGTAGGTATGGGTACCGTCGAACATGAAGAGGCCATGTGCGTCGTAAGGAAAATGGGAAGGCACCCAGTCCATGATTACGCCAATGCCGGCTTTGTGAAAGGCGTCGACCAGGGCCATGAAGCCCTGCGGATCACCGTAGCGTGAGGAGGGTGCAAAAAAACCTGTACCCTGGTAACCCCAGCTGCCATCGAAGGGGTGTTCGGTGACCGGCATGAGTTCCACATGTGTAAAAGCCATCTCTTTTACATATTTTACAAGCCGGTCGCTGAAGAACTCATAGGTATTGTAGCGCTCTTCATCATTGGGATCGGGGCGCATCCAGGAAGCCAGGTGCACTTCGTATACACTCCAGGGGGCTTTGGTGCTGTTGTGCGCAGCACGTTCTCCCATCCACGATTTGTCGTTCCATTGATAGTCCAGGTTCCAGGTGATAGAAGCAGTATCGGGGCGACGTTCCCAGAAATTGGCATAGGGATCGCCTTTATCCATTTTACGGCCCCGGAAACCATGAATATGGTATTTATATATTTCTCCCTTCGGCATCCAGGGGATGAAGCCTTCCCAGATACCAGAATTATCAAGCCGTACATAGAGTGGATGTGATTGGGTATTCCAGTCATTGAAATTACCGGTAACGGAAACCCAGGTAGCATTGGGCGCCCAGACGGCAAAATAATACCCTCTTTTATCAAGTACGGTGATTTCACGTGAACCAAACAGCTCGTATAACCGGTAATGGGTACCGTGTTGAAAATTAGTTACATCTTCTTCTGAAAACAGTGAATAATTCCATACGGGACGGGTACTGTCTACAAAATGGATGTCCTCATACTTCTTCTCTTGTGCCACGCTTATATTTTTTTAGATCTTATTTATGGATTATTTAACGAGTTGCATCATACTATGTCCGTTGAACCATGCGTTTGACCGGTGATCAATGAAAACTGTTAAAACGGTTTTAAAGCATTTAAAATAAGAACGATAATCCGGATTTTTGCGAACTGTAATTAAAGGCCCAACCAGATACCGGAAGATCGTGAATATTTTTGATGAATTTCCAAACCATCGGATTCTGACTTACGTCTTTTGTTCATGAGCTTCGCCTGTTTGCAGATGTATGATCCGGGCTTGCAGATTTTGATTTGACTCAGGTGCTCCTGCATATAGTTTTACAAAGGTTCAGCGTATAGAGATAATATTTTAATAACACTGATCAGAAAAACTTAGCCAAATCATTATTAACCCAGCAAAGAACCGATGCAAAAACTAACGTTGATTCTCCTGATACTGCTTGTATCAGCTTCCTCCTTATTTGCACAACAAGCTACTCTTAAAGGTACAGTAATTGACACCAGCGAAAAGAAAAATCTTACCAATAGTGTAGTAGCCTTACTTAGAAAATCAGACTCCGTACTGGTGACATTCGGACGAACGGATAAATCCGGTCAGTTCACCCTGTCGCGTTTTGTGCCAGGCAAATTTGTTTTGATGGTGACCCACCCGGCTTATGCAGATTACATGGATGAGGTTGAAGTGAAGGATGCTTCGCCTGTAAACCTGGGGAATATAGCCATGATCCTGAAATCCCAGTTGCTGCAGGAAGTAGTCGTATCGCATAAGCTGGGTGCTATCCGGATCAAAGGGGATACAACCGAATACAAAGCAGACAGCTTTTATATGAAGGCGGGCTCTTCGGTGGAAGACCTGTTGAAAAAACTACCCGGTATTCAGGTAGACAGGAACGGAAAGATCACCGCACAGGGCGAAGCGGTACAAAAGGTATTGGTGGATGGGGAAGAATTTTTTAGTGATGACCCTACCATTGCCACCCGTGGACTGTTGTCTGATGCGGTAGACAAGGTGCAGGTATTTGATAAAAAGAGTGACCAGGCCACGTTTACGGGTGTAGATGACGGTCAAAAAGTGAAAACAATTGACCTGAAATTAAAAGAGGATAAGAAGAAAGGCTATTTCGGCAAACTGGAGCTGGGCAGCAACGGTGATAAATACTGGAACAACAGCGGCATGCTGAATGCCTTTAAAGCCAAAAGAAAGTTCTCTGCATTTGGTATTATGTCCACTACCGGTAAAACGGGCCTCGACTGGCGGGAAAGCATGAACTATGGTGGCGTGGGTGGCGGTGTGGATATGGGCATGAGTGATGATGGCGGCATGTACATCACCATGGGCGGCGGCGGTGATGATTTTGACGGCGGCTCCTATTGGGGTGAAGGCTTTCCTAAAGGATGGAGCGCCGGTATCCATTACTCCAATAAATGGAATGGGGACAGACTGCACCTGAATGGCAATTACAAATACAATAAATTAAATACGGAAGCATCCGGCATCAACACCAGCAAGTATATCCTTCCGGATACACTGTATTATGTCAACGAATTTGGCAATACCTACAGCAGTAAGGAAAGGCACCGGGTAGATGGGATGTATGAGGTACAGATAGATTCTTCCTCTTCTCTTAAGATCACTGCAGGTGGTTCTACGGGCAAATCCAATAGTTACAATATAACGAAGACGGACTGGCTGGATGAAAATGGCAATCCTGTGCGTAAGATCGACCAACGTACGAGTTCTATTGGTGAGAATAAAGCCTTCAACTCTACCCTCCTCTACCGTAAGAAATTCAGGAAACAGGGAAGAACGATCTCGGTTAATTTCAACCAGGATTATAAAGAGAACGAATCGCAAGGTTTCCTGTATGCTGATAATGAATATTTCGACAGCAATGGGGCAAGTACGCATAAGTTGGTTGACCAGAAAAAGATCAACGACAATATCACCTCTCTTGTAAATGGAAAGGTGTCTTATACGGAACCGCTTTCCAAAAGGGCGCTGCTGGAGTTTAATTACAGCATGAGCAATAACCACCGCCAGTCGCGCAGAACGGCTTTGGAGAAAATGGATCCGGGCAGTCCCAAATATGAGGACATTGTGGATTCATTGAGCAATGATTATGCTTTCAATGTATTCAACAATGCTGCGGGAATCAACTATCGCTATGCCAAGCCCAAGCGCATCTCCTTTGGCTTTGGGGCCAATGTTTCCCGTGCCGATTTCACGCGTAAAGACCTGAAATCTGATAAACAGGTAAAATACAGCTTCACCAACTTCTTCCCTTCGGCCAATATAACCTGGACACTTGGCTCGAATGGCAGCCTTCGCTTCAATTACAATGGTAGTACACAGGCTCCTTCGATTGACCAGATCCAACCGGTGGCGGATAACAGCGACCAGTCGAATATCAAGCTTGGTAACCCTGACCTGAATCAGGCATTCCGGCAGCGGTTCAATATCTCGTACAACAATTTCAAGATATTATCTGAAAGTGGCGTTTATGCTAGTATGAGCTTTTCTACGGTTCAGAATGATTTCAGCTCTATGACCTCGATCAAGAATGGCACGCGTATTACGCAGCCTGTGAATGTGAATGGCAATTATAATATGAGTGGCTGGCTTGACTACAACAAGAAGGTGAAATTGATAGACGCCCAGGTAGGTCCAAGCATCAACTTTAATAAGAGCCGTAATATCAATTTCATTGATGGACTGGAGAACACAAACAACAACTACAGTGTCGGCTTTGGCGTCAACGTATGGAAACAAAAGGAAAAGAAATACCAGTTCAGCCTTCGTCCAGAATTGAGGTTCAATGAGTCCAAATCATCTCTACGGAAAGATGTTGTTACGAAATACTGGACACAGGAATATGAAGCCGACCTGACGGTGTTCTTACCCTGGAAACTGGAAATAGGCAGTGATGTGAGTGTGAACATCCGCCAGAAGACTGATGATTTTGACAAGAACAACAACGTGGTAAAACTGAATGCCCGCCTGGAAAGAAAGATCCTGAAAAATGATGCGGGCCGTATACGGTTTGCCGCTTTTGATATCCTGGACCAGAATATTGGTTTTAACCGGAGTATCAACAGTAACTTTATCAACGAACGTACTTATGATACCTTCCGCCGGTACTTTATGCTTTCGCTGATCTGGAATTTCAACAAGAATGGTAAACCCATGGGTTGGTAATTAATAAACTTATTATATGCAAACAAGATCGCTAATATATATTCTCTTACTTCTGGTATCTTCTGCAACATCGCAGGCGCAGCAGCAATTTATCACGCATGGGAAGATAGAATTTGAAAGAAAAGTAAATCAGCATTCCTTTCTCGAAGAAGGCAGCGTCTGGAATGACATGATGAAAAAGAATACACCGAAGTTCCATACAGCCTATTATGACCTGTACTTTAAGAACGGTGTCTCATTATACAAAATGGGCCGGGAACCAGAAGTGCGCCAAAATAAGGTTTGGAGTGTGTTCATAGCAGAGAATACGATCCAAACCAACCTGGACAGCAGCACCTCGATCACGCAGAAGGATATTCAAAACGACCTGTACCTGCTTACAGACTCCCTGCGGAAAGTAGACTGGAAAATGGGTACTGAGATACGCAAGATTGCCGGCTTTGATTGCCGCAAAGCGGTAGGCAAGATCATGGATTCGATCATTGTGATCGCTTTCTATTCAGATGAGATCATGCCTTCCGGTGGTCCGGAATCATTCGGAGGTTTGCCCGGCATGATCCTCGGACTTGCTATTCCCCGCATGCATACTACCTGGTATGCCACCAAACTGGAACTGATAGAAATTCCCGATAAAGATCTGCAGGCTCCTAAAAAAGGTAAAAAATATACCAATACTGCCTTCCAGGCGCAACTGAAGGATATTATGAAGAACTGGGGTGATGAAGGCAAGCGTTTGATACCACAGATATTGTTGTAGGGAAGAAAGCTGCGAGCTTTGAACCGGGCCAAAGAGGTGACACTTTTCGAGAAGGTGTCACCTCTTTGATTTTAGATATGCCGTTCGGGCGAAAGGATTGCCCCTATGGGGCAAAATATATTTATTGACGATGGATTGCTACAAAGCGGAAGCTTCCCGCTGTTGCGGGACAAGTCCTACCGGGCAGGGAAAACGATCAGTTCAATTCCAGTACCAATTGGGTTTTTGCCGGTACTTTCATTTTATCTGTTATAAGCGTGGATTGTCCGGTAATAATATCCTTTGCTTTGGTAAAGCCTTTCAACCTTTGTTCAAAGCGGGCAGTTGCAAGCTCTGTTTCCTTATCACCAGGGTTCATGATGCACATTACTGTTTGCCGGGCATCATACCTGAAGTAGACATATACACCATCTTCCGGCACATACTGCATCATTTTACCCGTTTTAATGGCAGAGGATTGCTTGCGGAACTGCGCCAGGGTACGGGTATAATTGAATAAGCTGTCTTCTCCCGGTGTACGACCTGTGGCGATAAACTTATTGGCACTGTCACCAACCCATCCACCCGGAAAATCCAGGCGCACAAGCCCATCGGGATCAGCAAAGTTCTTCATCTTTATCTCGGTTCCATAATACAATTGGGGTACACCGCGGAAAGTAAGCAGCCAGGCCAGGCCTATTTTTAGTTTTTGAACATCCTCCCCTACTACGGAAAGGAAACGGCTGAGGTCGTGGTTATCCAAAAAGATCACCTGCTTCATGGGATCTTTGTACACAAAATCATTGGAAGCTGTGAGGTATAATCGGTTCACGCCTTCTGTCCAGCCAAAGGATTGGTTGAGGGCCGGTACTATACCATACAGGTTCATCTGGAAATCGGTTACTGCGGGCAGGTTGCTTTTAAAAGGTATCTGGTATACATTTTCCGTGAAATAGCTTTGATTGGGAACACCATGCACCCAGGTCTCTCCAAAAATATGCAGTTGGGGGTATTCATCCAGAAGGGCCTTGTTGCAACGGTTCATGAATGGCAGGTCATTGTAGGCATAGGTATCTATACGCCATCCGTCAAGGCCAAATTCTTCGGTACACCAGATGGCATGTTGAATGAGAAAGTTAGCCACATATGGATTGTGCTGGTTGAGATCGGGCATGGAGGGCACAAACCAGCCATCACTCATTTTCTTTTTATCAATGGCCGCAGCATAAGGATCCATCAATACCTGGTCCTTGTACGTGGTATTGGTATAGGAGGGCCAGAAGTGGAACCAGCTACTATCGGGCAGATCACGGAACAGAAAATGTTCAATGCCTACATGGTTGTATACAGCATCCTGGATGAGTTTCATACCTCTTTTGTGCAGGGCATTGGACAGGGAGTGATACGCAGCTGCGCCACCAAGACGAGGTTCGATGGTATAATGATCGGTAGCGGCATACCCATGCTCTGTACGTTGGGGCATATCATTCTCCAGCACGGGGTTGAGCCAAAGGGCGGTGATGCCCAGGTCCTGCAAATAGTCGAGGTGGTTTTCAATTCCCTTTAGGTCGCCGCCATGGCGGTCGAATATCTTCCCGCGGTCAAGACTTTGGTCTTTCATGCCGGCCACGCGATCGTTGGAAGGATCGCCGTTACTAAAGCGGTCGGGCATGATGAGGTAGATGAGGTCTTCGCTGGTGATGCCTCTTGATTTATTATTCTCTTTATTGCGGACTTTAAGTTCGTAAGTAATATTGGTGAACTTCAAATCAATACTTACAAACTGAAAACGCAGCTTACCGGGCTTAGCGTTCTTGCTGATTTCAAGATCAATCACCTGGTAGTTAAGATTCGGAAAAGTATGTGACCCGGTAAGCTTTACACCCGGATAACGATCCATAAAAACCTTGTTCCCAATTTTAGCATTAGAGGCATGTACCAATAACTGTAGTTTTTGCTCTTTCATCCCCACCCACCAATGGGTAGGATATACTTTTAGATCGTCCTGCGAAACTGCTATAAGGGGTACTATAATGAATAGTACAAGAGTTGACAATATAACGCGCATAGTTCGTGTCATTCGTAATAATTCGTGCTTATAATAAATCTTCTTTCATCTTGTCCTTTACAATCAGGGCGCATACAAAGCCTGCTGATATAAGGAGGATACCGCCTATCTGAACGGCCAGCAGCCGGTCGTTGTGCAGGTAATTTTCCATGATCTTACCAAAGAACAGGGAAGCAATGATCTCCGGCAACACGATAAAGAAGTTGAAGATACCCATGTAGATACCGATCTTATTTTCGGGCAAATGACCTGCCAGCATGGAATAAGGCATGGACAGGATAGACGCCCAGGCAATACCCACCATACTCATGGACAGGTATAACATGGAAGGATCGGTGACATAATTTACGGAGAGAAGGCCTACACCACCAATGAGCAAACAAAAAGTATGGGTCATCTTGCGGCCAAACTTGCCTACCCAGAAAGGAAGGGAAAAAGAAAATATACAGGTCACAAGATTGAGGACGGCGGAAGTAGCACCGGCATGTTCTATGCCCTGGGTAAACAGGTCGCGCAGGCCCGCATCTGTAGCAGTAGCATCGCCTTTAAAAATATCCCTGGCCACCCCCGTTGAGTAATAAAACCACATCAGGAATAAACCCGGCCAGGTAAGAAATTGCACCAGGGCCAGTCTCTTCATTTGTTGCGGCATATGGGTAACAGAATGATAGATCTCTTTTACTGCGCCACTGAAACCGGTACCATGCTGAGCATTGAGCTTTTGTTTCCAGTTGGGATCGCGGGGAGGATATTCCCTGCTGCGCAATACGGTGTACAACACGGCCCCCAGAAACATAATACCGCCGATATAAAAGGACCACAGGATGTTTTGAGGGATGCCACCGCCTACTTTCTCACGGCTAATGCCGAGCCATTCCCATTTTACCAGGTATGAAGGAAGGAAACCGGCAATAAAGGCAGCAGCGCCGATAAACATGCTTTGCATGGCATAGCCGAATGCGCGTTGTTTATCGTTGAGGTTATCGGCCACAAAAGCCCGGAAAGGCTCCATACTTATATTAATACAGGAATCGAGTATCCAGAGTGTGCCCGCAGCGATCCATACGGTGGGTGAATTGGGCATTACGAACAAGGCAAGGGAACTGAGGATGGCTCCGATAAGGAAATAAGGGCGGCGCCTGCCCCAACGGGGATGCCAGGTCCTGTCGCTCAGGTAGCCAATAATGGGTTGAACAAGTAGTCCGGTCATGGGAGCTGCCAGCCAAAGGCCGGGAATGGCTTCGGGTTTTGCGCCGAGGTACTCATAAATGGCGCTCATATTGTTCATTTGGAGGGTCCAGCCAAACTGGATACCAAAGAATCCGAAGCACATATTCCAGATCTGCCAGAAATTGACGCGGGGCTTGACCTGAATAGCTGTTTCCGTTTCCAGTGTAAGGGGGGTAATAGGCTCCATAAGCAATCGTTGTTTGTGTTAGCGATGGAAAGATAGTAAGTTATTGTGTAACTAGTACACACTTTAAGTCAACAAGGTAAAAAGGCATCAGGCAATGGTGCGAGGGGGCCAGAAAGCCCCTGAGATGTTACTCGCCTTTCAGCATAACCTGTAGGTCCACAATATTCTGTTCGGCCCTGTCGAGGGTTATCAGCCCCCGGTGCGGGCGATCCAGGTCGAGAATGGAGAAGATGGTTACCCCGATCATGATGGAAAAACCGGCCACCATGATCCAGTCGATGGTCTTCCTGCTGCCATACCCCACAATGAAGCCGGAAGCGAGGCAGAGTGAGAAAAGCAATAGCAGGATGGAGTCGGGAATATTGGTTTCCCGCGACGCTTTACGGGTAGTGATGGAATCGATCATAGGATTGAGAGCATTGACCATGAGGCTGCCGCTGTTCCTCATCACCATATCAGGGCTTTGAACTGCCTGCGCTGCCATGGTCCATAACCTGCCGGCAACTGCATTGGTTTGCTGCACTGCGGCCTCATTCTTTTGGGGGTTGATGCCAGCCTCGTATTGGTCAATCCTGGCCGCCACATATTCACTGAATCCGGCGCGAAACTGGCGGCGGGTGGAATCGGGAAACAGGTCGGCCCGCAGGATGGCGGTTCCGATATTGTTGGCTTCCGCTACCATTACTTCATACCGGTTATCGTGCCGTGAACTGGACATACTAAAAGTAAAGGACAGTAACAAAGCCAGCAAACCCAATAAGGAACCCTGGATAGCGCCAAATCCTTCATCACTGTATTCGGGATGCGTCCTGATCTTTTTCATCTTGAGCTGGTATCCCCAGATGTAGAACACGACCATGAGTAGGGTAACACAGGAAGTGATGGTGAGGGAAGACAATTGGTACAACCAGGATGATTGCATACAGGTTATTGATGTATGATTGAATATTGTTCCTTTCCGGTAACATAAACAATATTCAATATACGAAAAATAACTACAGAAGAAGATAATAGCTCCCTGTTGGTTTTGATCATGAGCTCATTTTTTTCTACCTTCCCGATCCCTAATTCCGGGCCAATACATTCGACTGATCAAACAATGCATCCTCTATTTTAAGGAAGGAAATTCTGATAAGGTTTATGAAATAGACCTGTGCGAAGTGGGTAATGATAAGTATGTAGTGAATTTCCGTTATGGGCGCAGGGGTTCTGTGCTGAAGGAAGGCAGTAAAACACCGGTACCGGTAGTGCTGCAGGAAGCTGAGCGTCTCTACGATGCTGTAGCGGAAGAAAAAATAAACAAGGGGTATACCACTTCGGAAAGTGGCCAGCCTGTTGCACCAAGGGCCAGCGCTTTTTCTCTGAACATAAATACGGGTGTTGTTGCTGACTGGATGTCGCTGCCCGATGGACGTTCCAAAGCTATCCTGAAGCGTTTGCAACAGGCAACGCAGGGTACTGCTCCGGGCAGGCAAGTGCCCTGGAAGCTGAGCCGTGTGATCTGGAAAGCAGGTGGATACAAAATCAAAGAAGCGACTCCCTTTCTTATTCAATTGTTTCAAAAAGGGGATACGCTCCACCAATATGCCTGTACCTGGGCGCTGGTGCGCTGCGCAGGAGATCAGGCGATAGAAGCCTTGCAGGCAATTTATAAAGAACATCCCTCACCCCTGATCAGCAAGATAGCAGGCGCAGGTTTACTTGCTACGCTTAACGGTCTGGCCCGTGAACAACATGTATTGCATTATCTCCATGGGTTACCCAAACCTATTCAGTCGGCCATTGAAACCAACCAGGCTGCAGCATTGGCGCCTTTGTTGAGGGAAAACGCCGGAACACAACAAGCATCTTACACCTGGCTGGAAAATATTTACCTTTTATCATTAGAAAAGAAATGGGTCCGCCCCCTTGTAAAGGAGCTATTGCTGGAGGTACCCTTTCAGCCCGGTTACTTTAAGCATGTACGGGCTGTTTACAAACTGTCGGAATTATTAGACGATTTTGAAATAGCGGGGGAATTGGGATGCCGGCTTGAGCGGGAAGCCGAAATGTTTGAGCACCGTGTAGCGCAAAAAGACCTGGAGACCAAGGTACACCTGGCACAGGTAGATGAATACATCAATCCCAATAAAGAACTGAAGAAAAAGAACAGCCGGCTTGCCTATTCGCAGAAAACACGTTGGTACCTGCACCGCCGGGTGAGTCGCCGCCTGCAATTGCTGGGGAATACAGGTAATACTGATTATGTGAAACTGGCTACTGCGCTGTTGATCGCCTATAACAGGAAAAAGGATTTTAAAGAAATGTATTCCACACATGAATACAAATGGAATGGCCGTAATTATGAAAATGTGGAAACGCGTTTTCCGCAAAACGCCCATGCCGTGTTCATGCACACGATATTGAGTGGAGATCATCCCGACCTGGAACTCATCGGTGGTAAAACATGGCGTATCAGGTCGAAGACTGCACAGGGTTCAGCTACACCATCCCGCAGCTCCAATAGCAGCCAAAACAGTGATGGCGGTCTATTGAAGAAACTGATTGGGCTGTTCAGTAAAAAGAAGGCTACGTACACACCGGTTGCAGCGCCCATGCCAACAACCGAACAACAGGTTTCAGCTCCCACACAAAATGAGAATGGTACTCCCTTCCTGCACCTGTGGAATCAATTGCCCCAGTCCTACGTGCAATTGTTGGTTGAAGCAGAGCTGGAGGAGATCCATGAGTTTGCGGTGGGTGGATTAACGACACATCCCTCCTGGCCGCAACTGAAAGAGAAGCTGGATGTAACGGTGTATAAGAAACTTTTACTTTCCCCCTTCGCTATTCCGGCACAGTGGGGATATACACTGGCCACTGAGCGATATGCCACTTTACAACCGGAATCAGACCTCATATCGGCGATGCTCAATTCGCAGAATGCGGATGCCCGCAATAAGGGCATGGAATGGGGTACGACTCACCAGTTTGCGGTGTTGCAGCAAAGTGATTTTGTCAAGGACCTTTTATTTGTACAGGATCCGGTGGTCAGGAAATGGGCATATGAACTTATACGCAGTAATACCATACCTGATGACCTGAAAAAAGTGGTTGTCGGAAAAGTGATTGCTGCCATCATCGGCACTACTACCATGAGTGAAGGTACTGAAGGTTGGATCAAGGCAGGATCGGATAGTTTGTTTGCCTTGTTTGAACCAGCATTGAAGGAAGTTCCGCTGACTATTATTGCCGACCTCTTGCTTCACCCGGTGGCGCCGGTACTTGTATTTGGCTTGCAGTTGTTAAAAGCCAATCAGCAACCTGTAAATGCGAATACGTTCAGCCAGTCGATGCTGACAGGATTGTTGCAACACAGCTATCCACCCGTACGGGAAGCAGGCTTCGGTCTGCTGGCTGAGATCGATGCAACCGGCCTGATGAAATTCCAGGAACTCATCATTGGCGCCTGTGTATCTGAACACAGTAATGTACGGCAAGGTATTCCGCCTGTAATAGCCCGCATGGCGCAACACGAAAAAGCTTTTGGAGATAAAGCGGCTGAAATATTGATGCCTTACCTGCTCAGGAAGGAAACGCACGAAGGCTTGCATGATGATCTGAGCCAATTATTGTGTAATGAATTGAGTGATCACCTGCAAAATGCCAACAAGGAAACTGCGCTCAACCTGCTGTATGGTAATTATGCGGCTGCTCAAAATGTAGGTGTGGTGATCCTGGAAAAATATACGCTACCCGATCAATTGACCATTCCACAGGTAATTGCTTTAGGTGGCCATGAGAATCTTACGGTGAGGGCCTGGAGTTGGAAATTTTACCGGGAGCAAACGGCACGTATCCGTTATGAAAAGGAAGCAGCCATCAAATTACTGGAAAGTAAATGGCCGGATACGCGTGCCTTTGCCATGGGGTATTTCCGGGAAACATTTACAGCTGCAGACTGGTCGCCTGAAATATTGATCACGCTGGCCGATTCTGTAAAACCTGATGTGGAAGCCTTTGGCAGGGAGCTGATCACAGCTTTCTTTGATAGAGAACAGGGTATGCAATACCTGCTGAAACTGAGCCAGCATCCGGGTGAAAAGATGCAATTGTTTGCCACTAATTACCTGGAACGGTTTGCCGCTGATGATGTAGTCAAGATTGAGTCGTTGGAATTCTATTTCCGTTCGGTTTTGACAAGGGTGAATAAGAGCCGCATTGCGAAAAACAGGATCTATCATTTCCTGTTTATTGAGGGGCGTAAATCGGAGGCAGCTGCCAAAGCAGTCAGCGCCATTTTATCGGAAATATCGGCCACAGCGGCTATTGGGGATAAGGCAAAGTGTATTGAGATCTTGCTGCAGCTGAGATCGCTGTATGAAGTAACAACTCCTTTGAAAGTAAAACCTATAGAAACCAGGATGGGTTCGGGTAATGTTTTATCATAAATAGTCAGCATGTTATTTAATTATCGTTTTGCCGGCAATAGTACGATCACGAGTACCTCGCATATGACGGGGATGTCTTTTGCACCGGATACTTTACGGGAGAGTGCCTGGTTTGTAGGGAAGCTGCATAAGAAGCTGGCTTTCCGGGAAGCGATATCTGCGCTGCACGATGTAGTGATCAGTGACCTGCGGTTCAAACCCAAAGACAAAACGGCCTATAAGGAATGGGCAGCCCAAAACGAGGCAATGCTACTGGCAGACTATGTAGCGGATTATGATGCTCAGGCTGGCGCTGCCCGTATTGCGCAGATAAAAGATGAGTTGTCCGATATCAGGAAGCAAAAAGACAGCATCCTTAGTCCTTACTACAAAGCCCGTGCTTCTTATTTCAAATACATCTATGAAAAGGAAAGGGACAAGTGGATCGTACTGGACCCGGTGATCACGATCCATCCTGATGAACTGTTCTTTGAATGTTTCAGTGAGGATGAATCCACTTATGGAAAGCTGGGTTGTAATTACAATGTGTTTAAAGAGATCAATGATTACAAGTGCGGCACTACAAACGTGGATTATTCTGCCGGTCTATACGAGGAATTTCAGAAAATACGGGATTACAAGGAGACTGAACTGAAAGTAGACCCTACCGGCTTTGCGGTGCAAACCACGCAGGAGGAAGCTTATAAAGAGGTCAAGATCGATCTGCCGGATAGCTGGGTGCGGGGCTTTTTACAGGTAAGCAGTGCTATGACGCTGCCCACGATACAGGTGGAGCTCCATCCTATGGATATTTACAGCATTTGCCTGCTGCTGCGGCGGTTCCGGGAAAAAAGAGGTCCACGTTCGCTGCGGTATGTACTGGAACCGGGACATCCGGTGAAGATCATCCTGGAGCCCTGGGGTAAGGAGATCATTTGCGCGCGCAGCATATATACAGGTGGGGCAAGACATGAAATCAGGACCTGGGGTCGTAGAAGGTTGTTGATCCTGGAAAGGTTGATCCCCGTAGCCAGAAAATTTACGGTGCATTTATTGGGAACTGGACTTCCTGCTTTTTATATCGCCGATCTGGGTGATATGAACTTCACGCTGGGACTGAGTGGATGGACCAGCAATGACTGGAGCCATGCGGGTAATTTTGACCTGCTCGCTCCCAGGCTTGTGGTAGATGACAATACGAAGCAACAGGTATTTGGTGCATTGCAGAAGGTTTGGCTGGGCACATCGGCCCAGATCGCTGAAAAGCTGCAGCTAGATACCGCAAAGGTGGCCGGAGCGCTGAGCGCTTATACACAAGCTGGCCGGGTGATCTACGATCTCAACAGTGATGTTTACCGCTTACGGGAGCTAAGCCGGGAAC
The DNA here is from genome assembly GCA_966211765.1 of uncultured Paraflavitalea sp. Lineage (GTDB taxonomy): Bacteria > Bacteroidota > Bacteroidia > Chitinophagales > Chitinophagaceae > Paraflavitalea. Next base: position 121,478 of record CBIHOV010000013.1, on the reverse strand, counting down.
CGCTTCCGCTGGAGCAGTTGCGTTTCAGCAACCCGCAGGAAGAATTGGCTGCACAGCTGGTGACAACGCAGGAAATAAAAGTGACTGCCAATGCGCTGCCGGACAATGCTATTCAGCTGAAGGGAACGGTAAAGAGCGCGCGTAAAACCTTTAAACCGCAACTGGTGATCGATAGTGATGAAAGGATCAAAACAGCCAGTTGTGATTGCAGTTATTATATAGAAAATAAGTTATACAAGGGGCCTTGTGAGCATATGCTGGCTATCCGGCAATCTTTCAATAAGACAAGGATCGCAGGCAGTGAATTGAAATAATAAGGAATGTCATAAAAAGATAGGTTGGCATTCCTGCAATTAAAAAACAGCAACTATATTTGTTAACCGCTTTTCGTGTTCTTTGACAGAGGGAAAAATGATTATGCACCTTGCTTCCGTAAGGAAAGGGCGATGTTTCGTCGTCCATGCAACATGAACTATTCATGCATCACCAAATGTAATCTTTACTATGGCATACCGGTACCATACTGCAATTTTGCAGTACAGGCACGGTGTGCCCTAATTGCAGTATGGTACCGGTATGCCTGGCGTTGATTAATCTGGTCACCGGCACGCACGAAGGCAGCATATTTCCCTCTGTCAGAACATGATTTTTATCCTTCACTCATCATGTCCGATAGCAGACTTACCCGTCAACAGATCTACGACCGTATCAGGGAAACCTCCAAGGATGCCTTTATACTGGAGGATATGAAACGGCTTGGCTTTTGGCCATCCACAGAGCATAAGCCTTCTTTGCCGGAATTACTGATCCGAAAGGAAGTGGAACTGAACAAGGAGTTCCGGCAGTTGTTTGAAAAACACCGTAAATACCAGGACAGGGAAGCTGTATTAAAGGAAATGCGTATGAAGCGCATGGCAGCCGCCAAAGTAAAGCGGGAGGAGACTAAAAAGAAACGTGCTTTGCAGCGGCTCGAAAAGGCTGAAGCCTGGAAGAAGAAAACGGAAACGGAGATCATTTACCTGGGAGAAGACGTGTCGGTTGGGTTAAATAATACTACTTCTAATCCTGACGCCTTACAAAAGCATCATTTACCTGCTTTTGCCAATGAAAATGAGCTGGCAGCCGCCATGGGCATCACCCTGCAGGAGCTACGCTTCCTGGCCTTTTCGCGGAAAGTGTCAATGGTATCGCATTATAAAAAGTTTTACCTGCCCAAGAAATCAGGCGGCAAGCGATTGATCTCGGCTCCTATGCCGCGCCTGAAAAAGGTACAGTATTGGATATTGGAAAACATACTGAATAAGGTAGCGGTACACCAGGCCGTACATGGGTTTACACAGCACCGGTCGATCATCAGCAATGCGCAACTGCATGTAGGCAAAAAAGTAGTGTTGAATATGGATGTAAAGGACTTCTTTCCTTCCATTCATTATAAAAGGGTAAAAGGGTTGTTACAGCAATTGGGTTATTCGGAAAAAATATCCACCATTCTGTCGTTGTTGTGTACGGAAGCGGTGACGGAAGAAGCGGAGATAGACGGCAGGAATTATTTTGTTCAAAAAGGAAACCGGGTATTGCCCCAGGGCGCTCCTACCAGTCCTGCTATTACCAATATACTTTGTTATAAGCTTGACAGGCGATTGCAGGGATTGGCCACCAAGCACCAGAGCCATTATACACGTTATGCAGATGATGTAACTTTTTCCTGGAACAGTACTGATATCAATGCGCAGCAAATGGTTTGGCGTATTAAGAAAGTGTTGACGGATGAAGGGTTTACGGTTCATCCGGAAAAGATCCGTGTAATGCACCAGGGAGCCCGTCAGGAAGTAACGGGTATCATTGTGAATGAGAAATTGGGTATTGACCGTAAAAAGTTGCGTCAGTTCAGAGCGATGTTGCACCAGTTGCAAACCAAAGATGCGACCGTGCTGCTTCCGGGCAAGGAAAGTCCGGCCAATGTAGTGATTGGCTATGCTAATTTTGTAAAAATGGTAAAGCCTGCACAGGGTGCAGTGTTTGCACAAACAATAGATAAATTATTCCAGTCGGGCCGGTTACAATACCTGGTCAAAGAAACGCCTCCTGCCCCTGGTGGTAATGGCACTCCCCCTACTCCCCCTGATCAACAAGGCAACAAGGATGACGATAAGCCCTGGTGGAATGTAGTGGGATGACGGCTGAATCCGGACAATCGTTGCAAGGCGGGCTGGCCGGGGCCTTGCTGCCAATGCATCGTATAGACAAAAGCAGATTTGCCGATCTGGCATAAATTAAATAGCTTCATTATTCCGACTTACCCTACTATCGGTCCTACCCCACCAAAGCTCACCAACCTTATACTCCTCTATTTATTGTCTCTTCTTAAATCTAAAAAGCTGCCATTATGAAAAAGCTTCTTTCATGGGTTGCTGGTTGCTGCTTCCTATTGTCCTGTAACAGCAACAAACCCGCCGAAACAAACAATTCGACATCAAAGGACACGGTTTCAACTACTGCGCCAACAGGTACACAGCAAGCTGAATTTGCTGATGCACGGTATGTGGAAATGGGTAAGAAAACATTGGCCCAATTTACTTCCGGGGATATCGACGGATGGATGAGCAATTATGCTGATTCGGCGATGTACCGATGGTCGTCGGGCGATAGCCTGGCAGGCAAGGCGGCCATTGCCAGGTACTGGAAAGAACGCCGGGCAAAAGTGATTGACTCATTGGTAGCCACCAATGACATTTGGATACCATTGAAAGTAAACAGGCCACAACAGGGCCCGGATATACCCGGTATCTGGTTATTGAACTGGCACGAGGTGAATGTGAAATACAAGAATGGCAAAAGGCTGATGTTCTGGGTACATACCGATTTTCATTACAACGCTGACGATAAGATCGACATCGTTATTCAATACATAGACAGGGCGCCCATTAACAAAGCATTGGGCGTGCAATAAAGTGTATAAGCAGTTGCATTGGTTCTTGTATTGCTGAACCAATGCAACTGCTTTATTCGTCACGAATGTGCTTAGCTGAATTTCTGTGTGATTACTATCTGGCCTACAATGTTGCTATTGAACTCTTCCAGCTCTTCTGCAGGTACCCACAGTTCGTTGTGTATCTCCCCTCCTACATTTTGTACCTGGAATTTCTTAACGTATTCAGTCCGTACATGAAACTTTGTAACAAATCCTGAGCCGGAAGCTGGTACGTTCCAGTCGCGGGCTATCTGGATGGCATACTCCTCATTCATTACCGGATAAAAGATGGGTTGTTGCAGTAACCTGGGTGGAAATTTTGTCCAGCCGGATTCTTCAATCTTGGCGAGTTCGTTGGGGCCTACCGGCCGGTATAAGGTTGTAAGTTCTATTGATTCCATGTTCTTATTTTCAGGCTTAGTATTCTTATTTTTTAACCTCTCCAGGAGCCGGCTATTAAATCTGGGATTGATCAATTCAAGCCACCGGTAACTTTCCATCATTTCGACATTAATTGCCAACTGCATTTTCTCAATAAAAAGCGTTGGGATCCAGCAGTATAAGTGTTTTTGGGTAATAAAGAACCAGGTATCAATGGGAGGAATATCTGATTCATCCACAAAACCTTCGCTCTCAAAAACGGGTGCTCCATCATGTGTTGTCAGATCAATTTCAAAGACCAGAATCTTCCCATACTTATCAGGCTCCTCCATGCCTTCCATCCTGTCTTTTCGAAGGAATAATGCTTCCTTTAACACTACTGAATAATCAAAATATAATACCTCCGGAGTAGTGGCAAACTCGTACCGGCTTTCAGTACCATAGGAATAGAAAGGAAGGCCGTTATATGAGGGGTTGGTAGATCGTAGCACCCTTGAGTAGTCGATATCTGATAAATCAGGAATATCTGCAGTGATCTTTTCGGTCCAGGCAATTGTTTTAACCAGGTTGAAATAGAATTCGTCTTTGTAGATATCATCTGGCTGATGATAGAACTGAGCATATGGAGGTGATGGCGGCACCACGAAATGTATTTCCGGGAAAGGTTCTGCAGAGGGAGTCACAACAGTGCCTTTCGGCCGGCGCCTGGACAAAAACAACTCAATCATCTTATGCAGGAACATCATAAAAGTTGGTATTGGGGAGAACCGGAATCATCATGTAGCTGATCACTACTTTACCACCCATCCGCCAAAAGGCTTCACAGTAGCGCAGGTGGGTGTTCCATCTTTGGCGGTGCCCGGAACAACGGTCTCCAATATATGACCAGAATTATCAATGAGCTGGTTTACCATTTCCCAGGTAATGCCGCGCAAGGGTATCTTCAACCGACGGGTCCAAGGAGAGTCGAGCTGACCGGCAGAAGTGCCAATATTAATATAGATGAATCTTTCAGCAACCGGTCCTTGTACGAAGGGACCAGAGAAATCAGGTTGCCCATCCTTTCCAGACTTTAGTTTGGCAGTTAAAGTAAACACCAGGTCATCACCTGCAGCTTGTTGTATTTGCACTAGTGTATGCTTGGCGCCGCTTCCCTTTGGCAAAGCAAAGCGCACACCCGGTACGGGCGCCTGAAGGATAATGCGGAATGGAAGTTCACTGTCTTTTTTCATTGTGTGCGGGGTTCAAAACCATTTTCTTTGAGGAAGTTGATATGATCAGCAAGGAGGTTGTAGACATACATATTATCAACCTTCCCGTTTTCGAGCAGCACCTGCGTTTCCACAAATATGTCTTCGAACTTAAGTCCCCTGGGCTTTAACAATGCCACCAATTGTTTTTTCGACAAGCGCTCCGCAATACGTTCATCAATACCAATGTATACATTGAACTGCTTACCTGACCCGCCTATTTTGACGGGAAAGCCGTCGATCCTTCCCACTATCCTTTTGCCTGCAAAAAGAAACCTGGAATTAACAGCGGTCAAATGGGGCTCGAAACCCTTATCAAGTAGTATTTTAAATGGTGCGCTGGCAAAAAGTGTGCTGGCCCTTTGATAATCTATGAATGCGCCCAGCAGGAAAACAATGTATCCAAAGAAGGAAAGTGCCACAGCCATGAAGATGTTCATCCAGATATTTTGCAAACCGAATTCAAAAGGGTTTCGGTTGGCAATGCTTAAAATAACAAAGATGGCCAGGAAGAAGGTGATCAGCCCCCAGACTTTCTTCTTATTTAACAGGATATAGTCTAGCATATTGCGGATAAAAATACTACGTTTATTTCAACCGCCACCCTTTGCTTTTCAAAAATGATTTACAATCCGAACAGAAGTCCTTTTCCTGGTTCAACGGGTTGCCGCCCTCAGCATCGCGCATGAAGCAGGTTTTCTCCTCACAATGCGGCAGTCCCTGGGTGTGCCCCAATTCATGAATGGCCACTTTATAAAACTGTTCCTGCTGGTTAGCTTTTGATAGCCTGAAGGAAGATACCACACAGGCATTACCGGGATTGTACCCAAAACCCATCACTCCCCAGTCTTTAATGTCATTTTTTGTGGCGCTGATATCATTGTTGGTGAGACCAATGACAACGGTATCGGCATGGCCAAACCGGCTCAGGTACCTGATCAGGGAATCTGCCCGGTAGCGGCCTCTGGGTGGGTACCAGGTAGCAGCAGGAAGCGGGATAGCTGCCCTGACGATGATACCAGGGTTTATCTTACTAAGCTGCCGGTACACCATTTCCGCCTGCGCGGAGGGGAAGTCGCCCAGGGGCTGAATGACAATTACCCTGTTGGCATGCGTAAATCGCCCGCGACAGGAATGGAATGTCAGGGAAAAGAGCAGCAGGCAGCTGACCACTGTTTTTATATGCATCAGGATCTTTCTAATCGGGTGATCTAACGGATTGTTAAGTTGGTGGTTAAGACTCCCCCACTGGTCAGAATGTTGATTTCTTTTCCAATTCGGGTAAGGCCTCATCAATACGCTTTGCCAGCTCCGGCAATTTGATCGTAGGCACTGCCGGGAACAAATGGTGCTCCAGGTGATAAAACATACTGAAGGTGACCTTATTCTTCCATCCATCCCGTTGTGTTCTTGCAAACTCCGGACTATCTTCTGTATGATGGTGCACGGTCCAAACTGCAAAGAAGGCCATTAAGAATTCGCCGATCACCATCACAATGATATGGTAAATGAGAAAATGAATATTAAAGTAAAATGCCAGGAACACAAAGAGGCTTATGGCGGCTAATTCAAGGATCACATTCTTTCTATAATTCTTATTCCCCAGCTGGAGGGTGACCTTATGAATGAGGAATATGTGAACAGGTCCGTACAAGATGGCGCCGTACCAGGTCATGCCGGCTGACTTGCCTTCATAGTCCTCTTCAGTCAGGCAATATTTATGATGCCTGATGTGGTTGAATTTAACAGCATGAATGGAAACGACCATCAAAATACTGTTGAGGAATAAGGAAAGCCAGGTGAGGAATTTATTGGTACCAAGAGAATTGTGGAATCCGTTGTGCACCTGTCGCAAGGCAGTCAGAAAGAAGAAAGCAGAGAAAGGTAAAGCAAAGAGGTAGTAACCAAAATAAGCAAGGGTAAGAGAAATAAGGAACCAGGGAATAGTAAGGTTGTTTTCGATAAGCATTTCCCGGACTGAAAGAGCGCGCAGGTCTTTCCACTGCACTCTTTTTAGAATTTCAGCATGTGTCATATGCCAGGTTTTTAATATAAATGAAAGAGCAATTCTATTGGTGTATAAAGGTAAACATGAAAAGTGAGACCAGGAAGACAATGGTGTGATGTATTACTTTATTTGTAATCGCAATACTGAACCATCTATTTCCACGAGGTACAGGCCCGGGTTGATACCGGCCAGGGAAACCTGTGGCAAAGCTAAAGAGGGATCAATATTGATGGACCGTATGACCCTGCCCTGCAGGTCTTTAATTATAATAGCAGGCGTATTGCGCTTGCCGGTTATATAGATGATATCGCCGGCAGGATTGGGATAAAAACCAATATTCTCATTACGCTGAAGTACCTTTCCTATGGGTGAATAGAAAATACTCCCCCCATTACCTGCTATCCCCAGCCTGTAATAACTCACTCCTGGAAACGGGCTGTTGTTCGGGAATAAATATTGATGAAGATTTATTTGTCCTTGTAGAGCCCCTATGGTTTGCCAGCGCCTGCTGTCGGCCGACCTCTCAACTATAAACCTGGTGGAATCATCATATACAGAAGCCCCCCACGAAATGATATTGGTAATATCCCTGGCAACGACCTTAAAGGATTCCAGCTTAGCCTCCAACACAGAAGGGTTCATGTAGTATACCGTTATTGTCACCCGGTCTATGCGGGCTGTTAAGGTCAGACCAACCAATCCGGCATGTAAGGTGGCTGCAATAGCTACACCGAAATTAGCGGCATTGATATCTGCCGGCGTCCAGGAAACACCCCATATATCTGTAGAGTTCCCGTAAGTAGCCATTGCATCACTGCCGGTCCAGTTAGTGCCGCTGGCATGATTTGTACCAGTCATACTGCCATTTTTCATGATCCAGACAGATGCATCACTTACATATGACCCGAGGTTGAGAATACCTGTTGCACTTCGTTCTACAGCTACTGAGATCCCGCAAATGGTAGCAGCCGTAGGAATAGCAAACCCAAGCCCTTGTACTACCAGGTAGTTCGTATTGACTGTTGTTAACAGCGGCAGCAACTGGGAGGCCTGCGTATAGTTATTATCTGATAGGGACACCAGCGCCGGACTGTTCCAGGCCACTGTGCCTGCAGCCATATTATTCGTAAGGCTAACACCAGTGAAAGGTCCGGAGGTAATACATTGAGCAGTAGCAAGGTGGCTGCACAACACAGCGCATAGGAAGGTCATAGAAAAGAAAAAGCTTTTCATGAAATTTGGTTTAAGGATTAATCAATAGAAGTCATTACCCGGACGCATGTCCGATCCGGGGAAAAACAGGATGATCCACAACGAACCTCGTTGCGATCATGCCGCTAAGTGATCATGAAAGAAATAGTAAACCGTTGCCGGTAAAGGATAAGGCGGGCATTAAAAGCCCCGGCAGTAAATCAATGGTGTATCAATGCTACTAATCAGCGTACAACAAAAAAGGTATAAGGGGGAATCGTGTGTCATAATAACGTAGCGGCAGCAGTTTTATGATTATTTATTACCATCTGTTCTATTTTCTTGTTCCAGATCAATTGCCTTATAAGACATTCAATCCATCTCCCGATCGCCCCCAAAGGGATGGAGTGAATAAAAAATTGAGCGGTCAATAGTATTATCGCTCCTTGCATCCGTCTGCTATATAAGCAATCCTCCCCGTAGCCTTTTATTCGTCTTCTTTACCCCTGGCAAAGACTTCCACTGGCCGGCAGGGATTGCTATGTCCATTTTTAACCAATCAAACATTTGCATTGCTTATGAAAAAAACATGTATCCTTTTCTTTGTGTGGCTGCTGCTCTGTACGGGCAGGCAGTTGCAGGCACAAAACACGCTTTTTGGCGCTTCTGCCGATTCGCTGCAGAATGCCTTGTACAGTACTTTTCTTTCTTCGAACGGCAACTATTATATCCAAAACAATTCGGGCAACAGCAATTTCAATTACTGGTGGAATGCACATGGGGTGGATGTATTGGCAGATGGTTATTTGCGGAACCGGCAGACAGCGCTGAGAACGCGCATGAAGAACCTGCTCAATGGTATCAAGGCTACCAATGGCAATACGTTTATCAACTCTTTTTATGACGATATGGAATGGCTTGCCATAGCTGCTTTGCGGGCTTATGAAGCCACGGGAGATATAGACTACCTGAATGCAGTGAATACGCTGTGGACGGATATCAAGACAGGGCAGCATATGGACCATGGCGGGGCCATTCAGTGGAATAAAAGTTCACCGGAAAAACTGCATGCCTGTTCGAACGGGCCTGCCATCATACTGGCCGCACGGCTATACCGGATCAGTAATAATGCAGCAGACCTGCAGGCAGCACAAAGCATTTATACCTGGTTGAAGAATACGTTGGTAGACCCTGCCAGCGGGGCGGTATGGGATGCTTACAACAGTACCACCGGGGGTATTGGTACGGCCATTTACTCTTATAATATTGGCACATTCATAGGTGCAGGGGTGGAATTGTATAAGATCACGGGGGATACCACCTACCGGGTTGATGCGGTAAAATCGGCTGAATATGTATTGAATAACCGGTTGACAAATGGGGTATTGTTTACCAACGAAGGAAGTGGCGACGGAGGCTTGTTCAAGGGCATTTTGGTGCGGTACCTTACGCTGCTGGCGAGGGAAACAAACTTACCGGAAGCTACGCGCAAGCGCTACAATGATGTGATCAGCAGCAATGCACAGGTATTACAAAGCAAGGGTATCAATCGCAGCACGGTAATGGTGAGCCCCAACTGGTCGGTAGCACCCACGGGTAGTACGGATTATTCCACGCAGCTAAGCGGGGCCATGTTGATGGAAGCAGCCTCTACGCCGGACCAGGCTTATTTTTATAAAGACCTGAACTACCGGGGGCCACTGGCCGGATTTGGCGCCGGCACTTATTACCTGGCTGGTATGCAGGCGAGGGGATTACAGGATAATGATCTCACCTCCTTCACGATCCCTGCCGGTTACCAGGTTACCTTGTTTGAGAATGATAGTCTTAAGGGCGTCAGCATCAATAAGACGGCGGGTGAAGCCTGGATAGGCAGTACCTGGAATGACCGGGTATCCTCTCTTATTGTAACGCCAGCCGGGATCACCAACATCAGTGGTACTTTTTACCTGCAAAACAGGTTCAGCGGCCTTTATATGCATGTGAAGGACAGCAGCACGGCCAATGGGGCCACGATTGAGCAAGCAGCCTTTACGGGAAGGCCCTACCAGCAATTCAGTTTTACGCACCTTGGCAATGGGGTGTATAAGATCACTGCTGTACACACAGGCAAGTCGTTAGATGTATTCAACGGTGACATCAATAATGGGGGCAAGATCATCCAATGGCCTTATAGCAGCCAGTACAATCAGCAGTTCATCGTTATGAAAACGGCTGATGGCTATTACAAGATCTGGAACAGGAAGAGTAACCGGCAACTGGAAGTAAAAGACTTTGGTGTATCGCCGGGCGCTATTATTCAGCAATGGGGTGATGTGAACCAGCTGAATGGACAATGGCAGTTAGTGCCAGTGGTACCTCCCACTTCACTGATGACGGTCAATTCACCCGATGGGCAAACCACCGTATCAGTGGCATTGAACAGTCAACAGCTCAGTTACAGTGTGGTGAAGAGCGGAGTAACGCAGATCAACACTTCGCCGCTGGGGATCAATACTACTGCAGGGGATTTCAGAACAGGTGTATCGCTGATTTCCTATAGCACGGAGGAGATCGATGAAGACTATCAGTTGCCCTCGGGGAAAATGTCGGCTTACAATAACCATTGCCGGGAATTAACGGTGCGGGTATTGAAAGGTCAAAAGGAAATGCAGTTGGTGATGCGTGTCTATAATGAGGGTTTTGCCTGGCGATATGGTATCCCCGGCAGCGGCAGCATTGGTGTAACGGGAGAAAGCAGTGGATTTAACATCAATGGATTTGACAGCTGCTGGGCGATGAAATATGTAAACGATTATTCCACAGAATATACACCACGCAACTGGAGTGCTACGGCCACAGAGTCTTTGTTCTGTGCACCTGTATTGGCCAGATCCACAGCCGGCAAATGGGCCTTGCTTACGGAAGCAGCCAATTATGGTACTTATTCGGTTTCAAAGATCAGGGCAGGAAGCAGCACGGGTCAGTTCCTGCTTGAACAAACGGGCAGCATCACCACTACCCTGCCATTGGCTACACCCTGGCGGGCAGCCATCCTGGGTAGTCTTACAGGCATTGTAGAATCGGCGATGATCGAACATCTTAACCCTGCTACGGAGTTGGCAGATGTATCCTGGATAAAGCCGGGCCGCTCTTCCTGGGACTGGGGTGCCGAGGATGGATCGCCTGCACCTTCGCTGGTATTGACCCAAAAGTATATTGACCTGGCGGCGGATATGAACTGGGAATATTGCCTGATCGATGATGGGTGGGAAGGGGCAGGCTATGCTATTACTGATGCAGTAGCCTATGGAAACGGTAAAGGCATCGGTATTCACCTATGGGCGCATCACAATAAGTTCCAGAATGATGAGAACCAGATACGCACTTTATTACAGCAATGGAAAGGCTGGGGCATCAAGGGGATCAAGGTTGATTTCTGGCAGGATGATAACCAGGTTATGATCCAGAAATACGATAAGCTAATGAAGGTAGCGGGGGAACTGCAGTTATTGGTGAATTTACATGGCAATACAAAACCTTCGGGCACCAGACGGAGATGGCCACACCTCCTTACTTCAGAAGCGGTATATGGGGGTGAAATGTATTTATTCAACAGCACTATTCCGAAGGCCAATCACAATATTACGCTGTCAATGACGCGCAATGTGATCGGGCCGATGGATTATACGCCATTGGATTTTGCCCGTCGATCGCAGGTACTTCAGCAAAACAATACCTGGGCGCATCAACTGGCATTGGGAATAGTATATGAATCGGGCATCCAGCACATGAATGATGCACCGCAGAATTACCAATACCATATTACAAAACGCTTTCTGCGACAACTACCCGCGGCCTGGGACGCCATTCGCTGCCTGGAAGCCTACCCGGATCAGTATACAACCATTGCACGGCGCAAAGGACAGGATTGGTTTGTTGGAACGCTCACCAACACAGCCCGTACGGTATCGGTAAATCTTTCATTCCTGGATGCAGGAAAAACCTATTATGCGGTGATCTATAAAGATGGTGTTTGTGATTCGGAGATCGAAGTAACGCAGCAAACGGTGACACAAGGAACTACGCTAACGATCCCACTCCGGGCTAAAGGAGGGGCCACAGTATACCTGTCGCTACAGCCGGTAACGATTCCTGCTGTTGCCAAATATGAGGGGGAAAGTATCACCAATACATTTGTCAACGTAACCAAAGAAACGGATACGGATGGCAAATGCTCGGGCAACCAGTTTGCCGGATTCCTTGGCAATGGGAATTACCTGGTATTTAATAATGTGAACGTAGCCACCACTGGCAACTATATCCTCACGGTATATTATATGACTGGGGAAACGCGTGGCGGATATATAAAAGTGAATGGAGGTACGCCGGCCACTTACTCTTATGCTTCCACGGGCAGTTTTGCGGGCAAGGGCCTGGCCATGCGTTCGATTGAGATCGGGTTGAATGGCGGCAATAATACGATTGAGTTTGGCAATACTTCGGGTTGGTCGGTTAATATTGACCGCATTACCATTCAAAGTGCCGCCAGTGTGAACCCGGGGCCGGCAGGTACTTTTTACCAGCATTGCAATTACGATACGAGTGGCTATGTAGTATTGTTGCCGGAAGGTGATTATACACAGGCTTTGCTAAAGACAAAAGGGATCAATAACAATGATATTTCCTCGTTGAAAGTAGTAAGTGGTTACCAGGTGATCCTGTATGAAGATGATAATTACCAGGGCAATAGTGCTACTCTTACTGCCAATAATGGCTGCCTGGTAAGTAATAATTTCAATGATAAGGCGAGTTCGCTGCGTATAAGGCCGGTATCGCCTGCAGTGCAAAACAGGATGGTGGTGACAACCACGGCGCCCCGGGCAACGGCTGATGAAGCTGCTACGCTCAGTATCTATCCTAACCCGGCAAATGAGGTATTGTATATTCAGGGTGCTGGTACAGCCAATAGCCAGGCATGGATATATGATAATGCAGGCAGGTTGGTGATGAAGGCCAAGGTAACAGCAGGCCGCATCAGTATAATCCGTTTACAGGCTGGCATGTACCATCTTGTTGTAAGTAATGGCAAGGATACCACCCGGCAATCGTTCATAAAACAATAAAGAAAAGAGGTGACAGCTTTTTGAAAGCTGTCACCTCTTTTATCATACAATCTTACAGTTATATCACAAATCCATCGGGCAGGATGGCGCCTTTCTTCACTACTACTATGCCATCTTTGATGGTGTACAGGGAGTGATCGGTATTTTCCAGTTGATCACTGCCATTGATCCGTACATCATTTCCAATCCGGCAATTCTTATCAATGATGGCATTCCTGATATAGCAGCGATCGCCAATGCCAAGGGTGGGCAGCCCACGTTCCGTGGCATGGGTCATCTCTTCGATGGTCTCATAATAGTCTGTTCCCATCAGGTAGCTGCTCACTACGGTAGTACCATAACCAATACGGCTGCGTATACCAATTACGCTGTGCTCTATGCGGCTGGCATTGATGATACACCCTTCTGAAATAATGGCTTTCTCCAGGGTGGTGCCACTGATCTTTGCCGGGGGCAACATGCGGGCGCGGGTATACACGGCATTGGAATTGTCGAACAAATTGAAAGGCGGTATTTCATCGGTGAGGGCCAGGTTGGCCTCAAAGAAGGAATAGATATTACCGATATCGGTCCAGTAACCATCGTATTGGTAGCTGGCCACCTTATAGTTTTCCAGTGATCCGGGTAATATTTCCTTACCGAAATCTGTACAATCCTTGTATACATCGAGCAACAGATCATTCAGGAGTTTACGGTTGAAGATATAGATACCCATGGAAGCGAGGTAATCCCTTCCCTGTGCGTGCATTTCTTCACCGGTATCGCTGGACCAATCGGGCAGCAATTCTTTTTTAGGCTTCTCGATGAAGGAAGTGATGAGGTTATTTTCATCAGATTTTAATATCCCGAAGTCAGAGGCTTCGCGTGCAACAACGGGGATGGTGGCTATCGAAATGTCGGCGCCGGTATCCTTGTGGTGTTGCAGCATTTTCTGGAAGTCCATCTGGTAAAGCTGGTCGCCCGACAATATGAGGACATACTCACACTCATGCTGGTTGAGGTGGCGGAGTGACTGGCGCACCGCATCGGCGGTACCCTGGTACCAGGAAGGATTGTCTGGTGTTTGTTCTGCTGCCAGGATGTCAACAAAAGCACTGCTGAATATGCTAAAATGATAGGTATTCTTAATGTGCTTGTTGAGCGAGGCAGAGTTGAACTGGGTCAGTACAAACATGCGGTTAATACCGGAGTTGATACAGTTGGAAATAGGAATATCCACCAGGCGATATTTTCCGGCAATGGGCACGGCAGGCTTGGAACGACTGGCAGTAAGGGGGTACAACCTGGTGCCGGCTCCTCCACCCAATATGACAGCAATCACTTGTTTACTCATAATTGTGGGTTTTATATTTGATCAGTGCTATTCATGAATCTAGACTCGTCAAGAAGCAATAACATACCTTAGGGGCGAATGTTTAGCCAAGGGCCGCCTGGTATACTTCAATATACTGCAGCACGCTGCTTTCCCAGCTAAAGTCGAGTTGCATCATCCGTCGGCGGATCTGCTTTACGGATTCTTTCTGGTGGTACAATTCTGTTGCCCGCCATACAGCCTGGGTAATATCGCCTACACTTGTATTGTTGTAGCAAATACCATAACCCCCGGGATCTTCATAATCAATAACGGTATCTTTCAAACCTCCTGTACGCCTTACCATGGGTACGGTACCATAACGCATGGAATACATCTGGTTCAGCCCACAGGGTTCTACCCTGGAAGGCATGAGCAGGAAGTCCATTCCGGCATACATGGTATGGCTAAGCCCTTCATGATAGCCTATGTATGCATTATAATCGTATTGTGACATGGGTTTCATGGCCAGCAAAGCGGCTTCCACTTCGGGAAAACCACTGCCCAATACCAGGAAGTTCATGCGCCGGCCAATATGATTGAGGGAATCGCGAATGGCCTGGGGCAGCAGGTCGGCCCCTTTTTCACCCACCAGCCTGCCGATAAACCCGATGAGGGGCTTGTCGAAGTCGAGGGAAAACTGGTCGCAGAGCTGCATTTTGTTCTTGGCCTTACCCGCCTCTATATCGTGGAGCCCATACCGGTGCACGAGGTATTCGTCGGTTTCGGGATCCCATACTTTTACGTCAATGCCATTCAATATTCCGTAGCACTTGCCTTTTTCGTATTCAAAGAGGGCTTCGAGCCCATTGCTCATGTACTTGAGTTCCTCCAGGTAGCTGGGACTTACCGTAGTGACCTTATCGGCACATTTGATACCGGCTGCCAGGGGGTTGATATTCTTATTCCATTCGAGCAGGCCCCATTGCCACATATCGTAGGGAGGAATAAAAATGCTCTGGTCCCACCCCATCCAGCCCTGGTACTGGGCATTGTGGATGGTAAGTACAGTACGAATACCGGCGATGGACCTGTATTTGTAACTGTGCTTAAGCATGAAAGGGATGAGGGCAGTATGGTGATCGTGCACGTGGATAATATCGGGGGAGTGATGCCAGGCATTGACCCAGTCGAGTACAGCGATCTGAAAAGCGGTAAACCGTTCGGTATCGTCGGCATAGCCATATACCTTTTCCCGGTCGAGGAGGCCATTGATATCTACGAGGTACAGGTCAAAGCCCAGGATATTGTTCCTTTCCCTGATCACGGTGAATTCAAACCACCAGTTGCCCAGGTTGGTATACCCCTTGTGGACTACATCCCACTGGTTGGCATACAGGAATTTGGTACGGTACATGGGCATCACCACTTTGGCAATATGCCCCGCTTCATTCAGGTATTTAGGTAGCGCACCTACCACATCGCCCAGCCCACCTGCCTTGGCCACCGGGTAACATTCTGCGCTAACGTGTAAGATCTCCATGCTGTTTCAACAATTGGTGTCCATAAATCCCTGTCAATTTAGGAAGGATTTTGATTCATTGTTGCACAGGCTGTAAAAAAGACAAAAGATTACTCATGTGTAAGGCACGAGTGCTTTGCTGTATCATTACAAAACATACATTTGCGGCACTAATCCTTGCATAACTTATAAATTTTGGCCGTCCCATGCGGCTGATGGCAAAAAACTGTTACTTTTAAAAAATTTTACTAAAACGATTCTGCATGAGTCAACAAACCAAGTGGTCCCAGTTCGGTGTACTGATCATCGTATTCTTTTTCTGGGGCTTCGTCGCTGCTTCCAACAGTATTTTCATCCCTTTTTGTAAGAAGTTCTTTAACCTGGATCAGATACAGTCGCAACTGGTGGGTTCTGCCTTTTATGGCGCCTACTTTTATGGCTCACTTATCCTTTACCTGGCGTCCGCTATCGGCGGTACGGACCTGCTCAATAAGATCGGATATAAAAAAGGCATCATTTATGGCCTGTTGATCTCGGTTGTAGGCGCGCTGGCGCTGGCCTTTATCAGCGGCTCGGGCAATGCCACTTTTGGCCTCGTATTGTTGTCCTTTTTCATCATCGCGCTGGGCTTTTCGCTGCAGCAAACATCTGCTCAACCCTTTGCCATTGCCCTGGGTAGTCCAGAAACAGGGGCTCACCGCCTCAATATGGGCGGTAGCGTAAACTCCTTCGGTACCCTGCTGGGTCCACTGGTAGTGAGCGTAGTATTGTTTGGTAGCGTCGCTGCGAAGAAAGAAGCATCTATCACCAATATCCAAACCCTCTATTTCTTCCTTTCCGGTCTCTTCCTGCTGGCAGCGGCCATCTTTGCATTTGCCAAGCTCCCAAAAACGACCTCCGATGAGAAGCTGGAAAAGAGTCCCAAAGCTTTATATACCTTACTGATCATTGGTCTCATCTTCCTGCCGGTATTGTTTGCCGACTTCGTGAAAGAGCAAACCGGTATCAGCAAGACAGCCATCGTGATCGGATCCCTGCTCATCATCCTTGGCATCCTGTTCTCCTCCATGTTCCTGGCTTCCAGAAACAAGGAAGGATGGGGCGCCATGCAGTATCCTCAGTTGGTACTGGGTATGGTAGCCATCTTTGTTTATGTAGGCGTGGAAGTGACCATCGACAATAACTTTGCAGCGCTGTTAAAACTACCTGCATTTGGTGGCTATGATGAGTCGGAGATCGCGCACCTGGTATCACTTTACTGGGGTAGTCTGATGATCGGCCGCTGGACAGGCGCCGTAAGTGTATTCAACCTGCCCAGGAACACCAAACGTATATTGGGATTGGTAGTTCCTGTAGTAGCTTTTGGTTTGATCCTGTTCGTGAACTACCTGAAAGGAGATAACGTAGTAAGTGAGTTCCTCCCCTACCTTATTCCTATCATCATTGCCGCACTGGCCTTCCTGTATGCGGAAGAAAAGCCTGTAAAACTGTTGCTGACCGTTTCGGTACTGGCGGCGGTTGCGATCCTGATCTCGCTGGTAACTACTGGTATGATCTCCAACTTTGCGATCATCAGCTGTGGTCTTTGCTGCTCTGTAATGTGGCCTTGTATCTTTGCGCTGGCAGTTACCGGCCTGGGTAAATACACCAGTCAGGGTTCTGCATTCCTGATCATGATGATCCTCGGTGGTGCGATCATTCCGCCGGCCCAGGGTGCGATCATCGACCTCGATCAGGCCAGACTGGCTGCCGGGGGCGAAGGAACCAATTTTACTCACCTGTCATATATCCTTCCGCTTATATGTTTTGCTTACCTCGCCTGGCACGCACTCAAGACCAAGGGTGTGCTGAAAAATCAGGGCCTGGATATTGATGCGCAAGTAGCGGGAGCTCATTGATCAACCAAAATAATTTGTACATTGCGTCCCGCTTCGGCGGGACCTTTTTTTATAATAGATAAACATGGCAATCAGTCAAAGGCAAGAGCTTGCAATCGGTATTGACATAGGTGGTACCAACACCGTATTTGGCATCGTAGACCATCGTGGTGATATCTCCTATCGCGGCGCCATATCCACCCGGAAACACAACAATGTTACAGACTACATTAATGAGTTATACGATGCGCTGGTGCCAGCCATTGATGAGGTGGGTGGTATCAATGCTATCCGTGGTATTGGTATTGGTGCGCCCAATGGCAACTATTACAATGGCACCATCGAATATGCGCCCAACCTTCCCTGGAAGGGTGTGATCCCCCTGGCACAACTAATGACAGACAAGTTCAATGTATCCTGTTCGCTTACCAATGATGCGAATGCCGCTGCAGTGGGAGAAATGATGTACGGGGTAGCACGTGGCATGAAGGATTTCATCATGATCACACTGGGTACTGGTGTAGGCAGTGGTATTGTAGCCAACGGTCAGCTGATCTATGGCCATGATGGTTTTGCCGGAGAACTGGGCCATACCACCATCATTCCTGATGGTCGCAAACACAAGGGCACGGGGCTGCATGGTTCACTGGAAGCGTACGCTTCTGCAACCGGGGTTGCTTTAACGGCTATTGAGTTCCTGGAAAGGGACAATCACCGTGACAGTCTGTTGCGCAATTTTGCCAAAGAAGAGATCGACAGCCGTATCGTTTATGACTGTGCCATACAAGGTGATAAACTGGCACAGGAAGTATATGAGTTTACCGGTAAAATACTAGGGCTTGCTTTAGCCAACTTCGTGATGTTCTCCTCTCCTGAAGCCATCATTCTCTTTGGAGGTATGACGAAGGCCGGCGATCTGATCCTGAAGCCTACCCGCGAACATATGGAGAAGAACATGCTGCCCATCTTTCAGAATAAGATCAAGCTGCTCTTTTCTGAACTGAAGGAAGCTGATGCTGCTATACTGGGCGCCAGCGCCCTGGTATGGGAGATGAAAACTGTCTAAACCGGGATTTATTAGATTGTGCGGAAAGTAGTGCAGATAATTATTGAAATGATTAACCTCACTATATAAAACAGGAAGGCTTTCACCTTCCTGTTTTTATTTTGTTGACTTACGTTTCTTCTGCTTAATGATAAACACGCCAGGCACTGGTCGCTGCCCTCCTTTATCAGAAACCTGTATGGTTTCTTTTCCGTTGACCAATACGCAGCTGCTGCCACCTCCATCGAGGTTGAGGGCTTCCACACAACCCAGATCAGCCATTATTTTTCCTTCCTCGGCCAGGGTAGCTCCTTCTGCTACACCGGGAAAACGTCCCTGAATAGCCAGGATAATGAGCTGACGCTTGCGCGTGTATCCTATAACGGTACGTGGATGCCGGTCGTTCTCCCCTTTCACAAACATCTGCTCCTCTTCATTGGTCACATTGACAAAGCCATCTTTTACAATGACGGGACCACCACCAATAGCGGTATTCATTTTCCACCATTTCCATTGGTCCAGGGTATTGAGATCGGCAAAGGAAGGATCGGGATTGGTGCCCTTGGCCAAAATGGGCCGCTCCTGGAATGCATAAGGCCATCGCTGGGCCGTATCTGTAAACAGCCAGGCTACATCTGCCCGGCGGTGTTTGGTGAGGCCTATGGCACTACGGGTAGGATAATAAAATGAATCGGTACCCTTTTGTTGTAAGGCAGGCTGGTTATAGGCCACCAGCTGACCGTCTTTGATGACAGCATTTAGGTTTTGATTGGTAGCAAAGGAGAAAAAAGTAGCATTCAATACAACCAGGGGATTGCCTTCCTTCTCATAAAACTGGGTGGGCGTATATCGTTTTCCTTCTCCTACCTGGGTGGTAAATTCCAGCTTGCGGTCTTTCAGGCTGACCACTACGCAATAAGCAATAAAGGGATGGCCATTGAGGGAATCTGTTGTTTTATATACCTGTACAGAACGAGGTAATTTGCCAAAAGCCGTATCAACCCGGTTCCAGTTCAGTTGGGTAAAAGCAGCAGGAGCATACACGATCATGAGTATGCTCCCGATTAAGAATATCTTTTTCAAAAGAAGAGTTATAAGAGTTTTGATTAGCTATGGGCCATTTCCTTCTCCAGCTTCCACTTTGATATCCCAAAGCCAGGTATCACGTGTTTATCACTGTGGTAGGAAGAACGCACCAGGGGCCCGCTTTCCACATAGTCGAAGCCCATTTCATATCCTGCTTCGCGGAAAGCAGCAAATTCATCGGGATGTACAAACCTGATCACCGGCAAATGTTTGCGGGTAGGCTGCAGGTATTGACCTATGGTGATCACATCTACCCCGCTGTTGCGCAGGTCGCGCATGGTTTGGAGTACTTCTTCTTTTTCTTCACCCAGGCCCAGCATAATACCACTTTTGGTACGCATGCCACCATCCTTCAACACTTTCAGAACATCCATGCTACGGCGATATTTTGCCTGTATGCGTACCTGCCGGGTGAGACGTTCAACAGTTTCTATATTGTGTGAAACTACTTCGGGAGCGGCTTCTACAATGCGTTGTATATTTTCCTGCTGCCCCTTAAAATCGGGAACCAATGTTTCGAGGGTGGTGCCTGGATTCAGGGATTTAATAGCCTTGATGGTATTGTACCAGATAATGCTGCCGCCATCTTTCAGTTCATCACGATCTACAGAGGTTACAACAGCATGTTTTACCTGCATAAGGAAAATGGCTTCCGCCACACGTTGGGGTTCGTCCCAATCCACTGCATCGGGCCTGCCGGTAGCCACCGCACAGAAACCGCAGCTGCGGGTACATACATTACCCAGGATCATAAAGGTGGCAGTGCCTTCGCCCCAGCACTCTCCCATATTGGGACAGTTACCGCTCTCACAGATGGTGTGTAATTTGTGGGTATCTACCAGGCCACGTACGTGCTTGTAATTTTCACCGGTAGGCAGCTTAACGCGTAGCCAATTGGGTTTCTTTACTTTGGACGTTTCAGGTACAGTATTGATAATAGGTAATTCCTGCATATAGTGTCATTCAGTGATAGGTATCAACAACTTAGGGTAGTAAGTTGTTCACAGCCCTCCTCCGCCAAGGCTTCGGCAGGCGAGGCAAAAATACATCACTTTCTCCTACCAAGCAGCAGGGTCACATAACCATTGAAGAAAAACTGTTTTTCCTTGTTGAAAGCCATTTGGGAGACTTTCTGGGCATAGAATTCGGCAGAAACACCCACTTCCACGGCGGTGATGGTCTCATTGAATCGCCCGAAATCAAACCGCAACCCGCCCTTGACCTGTGCCCCCGGACGAATTTTTACGTCGCCCCAGCCTACAGTGAAGCCAGCAGCACCTATTTCGGTATAATTACTATCGATAATCGTTGGATAGGTAGAACGGATGCGCTCTTCGGTCTTGGTGACCACATCCACATAATACGGCTTTTGGAAACCTAGTGAAACGCCACCGGCATAGACAGCCATCACGGCTACGCCATTTTTATTGCCCTTGCCGCCAATGATCCGTTGCTGCCCCATACCAAACTTCAGCTGATAAAAGTTGTTGGTTTTGCCATAGATCACACTGTTTACGTTGAAAGCGCCCACCGCATAGGAAGTTCTTTTCTCCTTGGGATGCTTTTTCTCGTTGAGCTCGATCTGGAAGATGGTAGCTACGCGGTTGCTTTTGAACCTGCCCCATTCGTAAGACAGGCCGTACCCGTCGGTAGTGAGTTTCAGGCCAAAAACACTCTGTTTATTGAAAATGATCTCACCCTCTTCCTCCATTTTGAGCAGTTTGGCGACCTGCTCGCGTTTTGCCGCTTTTTTATCCTTTTTTGCTGTTGGAGATTTGGGGCTTGGGTTATTTTGTGCCCAGGCAGAACACGTTATAAGACCTATGATGATTGACAAAACAAGTTTCTTCACCGGCTGTGATTTAATTATTCAACGTAAATTTAAGGCAAAATTACAGATAATGACCTCTACAGTTGTTTACGAAGGAAACCTGAGAACGGTTTGTACGCATTTAAAATCAGGCGCCAAAATAATCACAGACCCTCCGACCGACAATCAGGGTAAGGGAGAAAGCTTCTCTCCCACCGATATGTTGGCTACTTCGCTGGGGGCCTGTATGCTGACGATTATGGGCATTAAGGCAAGGGATATGGAGGTTGACCTGGTAGATACGAAGATCGAAGTAGAAAAGATTATGGCAGCTGATCCCCGCCGTGTATCAGGTATAAATTTAACATTCCATTTTCCGGAAACCCTGGTATTGGGAGAAAAGGAAAAGACGATATTGGAACGTGCCGCTCATACCTGTCCGGTAATGTATAGCATTCATCCGGACATTGTAGTGAATGTAACGTTCAATTGGAATCTGGCCACCATCGACCTGAAAGTTTAATGCATTCAACCAATATGGCTGGTTGCGGGATGATTGCCAATCCGTTTGCATTATCCTGCAACCAGCATCTTTTTTTTATCGCTTCCAGCTGCCTTTCAACAATCCATTCCCTACGGCGCAATCGAGGCAGCGTTTAGGATCACAATAGCTATTCTTTAATTCGAGGAGCGCCTGCGATTCAAAAGCATTCCGGCTTTTAATACCACATTGCGCAAATCCACGGATGATGGTATTCTTTTCAGACCTTGTTTCTTCCAGCCATTGCAGAGCCCGGTCTTTGTATTCCTGTTCCTGCCGCAGGTAGCCATACGCAAACAGGGCCGGCACCAGGGTATTAATGATAATATTATTGATCATACTATCTCCCAATGCTTTGGGTTTTGCCGGCGATATCTTATCGAAAGTATAATGTTGATCCCAATAAGCGCTGGCAGTAATATCCAGCAGGCATTTAACATCTTTTACTGAAATGATTTCCTTAATTTTTGAGAACAAATGACCTGAACTATGAACCAGCATCGCCAACTGAGCCAACCTGATAGTGGGAAAAGACGCCGGCCTCATTCTAAGGAAGAGAGCGGTATTTGGACCTTTTTGGAGTTTGTACTTTGCCTGGTAGAACTGATAAGCTTTGTTTAACTGCCGGGGATAATCATCTTCGTACTCATCCTTCTCCAATAAACCCGCCTGTCCCAATAACAATGCTTCCAGGTGCATCAGTTGATTCTTATGTTTGCCCAGTACCGTGAGCGAAATACTTCTGGCCACAGCCTCAAAAGCTTCTGCATTGACCCTCATACCAAAGTTGCGGGCCAGCAGCCACCAGAAGGTCTCCTCCCAATGCTGTTTATTTTGCTGCAGGAATTCAACCACTATGGCCGATTTACGCTGCAACCTTTCCACCAGTAAGCGTTCATTCCAGGAAAGCCAGGTGATATCCGACACCTGTGTGATCTGCTGTTCGCAGGCAATAAACCAGCGGTTATTCATCCAATCTTCGTATTGCTGCAACAAGAGCTTAGATACCCGGTCGCGCAGGGCCAATACGGGTATGGTGCTATGAGAACTGTCCATATCATCTTCCCACACCACATGCAGTATTACTTTGTCGTAATGATGGTCGAACTGGTGAGCGTGTTTGTACCAGCCGGAGGTTTTGATGTGCAATTCAACGGGGCCTATGATGAGGGCATCGCCTAATTTTATTCTTGCGGCTAAGAAATCGGGGCCCTGATTGGCATTCAACTGGCCAGGATGAACAATGTCGAAATATTCCCCGCCGGGCAGCTGTAAGTGTTTATTGTTGAAATACTGGAATTGCCAGATAAACTGGAGTAACCGTTCGGTCATGGTAATTGGATAATTTGGTGGTCAAATTACCCTCTTCAGTTAATCAATTATTGACGGCGCGTATGGAATCCCTTATTGATACAGGTTATAAAAATAGTAAGTAAAGGCGAATTACCAAACAGTCTTTCTATAGCTCCTGACCCAACACCTTTATGGGGGGAGCCGTTTTTATCCGCTCGCGCACAAAACCGGCATCTCTCAAATAGATAGTATTGTGTGTGCCGATGCCAAATTGGTCTATTGCAGTCAAAATACGCCCTCTGGGATCATATTGGAAAGTTGAAAAACCTGCCGCCACTAAGGTATCGTGTATCCATTGCTCATTATAGCCATACCTCGCTCCTGAACCATTGAGTTCGATAATAATGGCTTTTAATGCCTGTTGCTGTAAAGTATTGGAGGCACCCCTGATCACTTCCGTCTCAAACCCTTCCACATCTATTTTTAACAGGGAGGGGCTGCCCTGACCCTGTAAGATATTGTCCAGCGTATCTATTGGCACCTTGATAGTATCCGTTTCGCCCTCACTGGCTACATGATTCACCGTATCAAACGAACGGGTAAAATCTATACTACCCTGTTGCGCACCCATCGCTATATTAAATGCTTTTACCTTATCCGTTACATTATTGATCCGGATATTGTTACACAGGTGGGAAAACGTTGAAGGGACAGGTTCTATCGAGCAGGCTGCCGCACCTACATGACCACTTGCCAGCACAGTATAGCTACCAATATTCGCTCCAATGTCAACAAACAGGTCCTCCGGCCGTAGGAAATGAAGCAAGAAGGCCATATCATCGTATTCATGCAAACCGCAATATAGGTTGCCGGTAGCGCCGGTCATTCCTTTTTGAACGATCAACTTCGCTTTTTCGGTAAATGGGAAAATGATCGGATATGGGTTTAGCCTGGAGGCTATTTGCCACTTAATAAATCGCCTAACGGCCTGGATTTTATTCTGCTGATTGAGGGGATGGGAAGCTATATACCTGATCACAGGAAAAATACTCATAAGCGTTTGGGCTTTTCATTGATTTGAATATCAAATATAAGGACAAAAAGAGACTAAATCATGCTCCGGGTATCAGCCCAGCCCCTTCAGCGCTTGTACTACCCTGCTTACAGGCAGTCCCATCACGTTGTAAAAATCGCCGTTAATGCGTTTAATACCGGTTACCCCTATCCATTCCTGGATGGCGTAAGCACCGGCTTTATCATAGGGGCGGTATTTATCTACGTAGAATGCTATTTCGCCGGTGGTAATGGGATGGAACCATACTTCGGTAGTATCGGCAAAAGCTATTTCCTCTCCATCATTGAAGATGACCACGCCGGTGATCACCAGGTGTTTTTTGCCGGAGAGGGCGCTCAGGATGTCGATGGCATCCTCCCGGTCGGCGGGCTTGCCGATAATGGTATTATCCAACACTACTACGGTATCTGCTGCTACAATGGTGGCGTTCGCTTTGTACAGCCTGTATTCATCACAAGCCTGCACAGCCAGGGCCTTTTGACGGGCAATATGCACGGGTATGGACTCGGTAGAAAGGCCGGGCGGATAACTTTCGTCGGTAGAACGTACGATGACATCAAAGGGTATCTCGGCCCATTCCAGCAATTGTTTCCGGCGGGGGCTCTGTGAAGCCAATACTACGCGTTGACCAGCCATTATGCAAAATAGATTTTAAAGAAGATCATCGACACTATGCCCGTAAGCATCACCAGCTTCACCCAGTTGCTCAGAGCATGAAATTCCCGGCTGGATTGAGCGGTATATAACTTACGCAATATATATAATAGTGGGATAATGATCAGCAATACACAATACAGGGCCGATCCCCACCACTCAAAAGTGAGCACATAGGCTTGTACAATGAAGAGGGCTGCCACCAATACAATGATCCAGGTGCCTGTGAATACTTTGGATACATTAACCCCCCAAACGATGGGCATGGTACGGCAGCCGTATTTTGCATCTCCTGCCATGTCCTCAATATCCTTGATCACCTCCCGGATAAGGGAAATAATGAAGGCAAAGCCGGCATACAGAAAGGTGATGCGCATGATCTTGGAAGCCTGCACCAGGCCCGAGAGGCCCGGTGTTTTAATCACTTTGTAGTGAACCATAAAGCCCACTACCATCACTGTCCAGGCGGTAAGCAGGGAAATGATAATGTTACCACTCAGCAGCTTTCGCTTAAAAGTAGTGGAGTAAAACCACAGGGCCACCACGCAACATACGTTGGCAGGCGCCAGCCACCATATCCTGGTTTTCCAGGCCACATAGGTGCTGAGCAGAATGCCTGCTGCTGATAATACGAAATGCCATACTATGGCCCAGCGCCGCTTGATGAGCTTTTCTACCACCAGCTTACCTGGTTTGTTTACCTGATCAATATTGAGGTCAAAATAATCATTGATAATATAGCCACCTGCGGCGATCAATACAGAAGCAATCACCAGGAGCACTATCTGGAAGATGGGTATGACCAATGGCATATTGGCCTGCTGAAACACAGGGATCACTACGCAATACAGGAATAATAACTGGGTGAATGCAATAAACACCAGGTTCAATGTTCTTACCAGCCGTAAAAATGCTACCAGTAGTTTCATGAAAGCGCTAAGATAATCAAGAGATTTAAAGTTTGCCAGTGGAGTTTGGGGTTTCCTGACCGGGATCGGGAAAACTATGAACTCGTAGTATTCGTATGCAAGTCCCAGTGATCGTTCAGTTTCAGCACTTTTTCGATAACGTCGCGTACACAGCCCAGACCTCCCGGGTACAGGGATATATAGTGTGCCATTTCCTTTATTTCTACGACAGCGTCGGCTGGAGCGCAGGCCAGTCCCACCGATTGCATCACTTCGTAGTCTGGTATATCATCTCCCATCATCAATACTTCGGCAGCCTGCAGGTGGTGCAGCCGCAGGTATTCATTCAAACGGGCTTTTTTATCCTTTACGCCCATAAACACATCTTGTATCCCCAGTTTTTGGAGCCGTTCTACGGCGGGATCGCTGGTGCTGCCTGAGATCACCGCTATCCTGTACCCTTTTTTGATAGCCAGCTGGAGGGCATAGCCATCTTTAATGCTCATACGGCGATATTGACCACCATCCAGCACATATACAGTGCCATCGGTGAGTACGCCATCCATATCAAATATAAAGGTAGTGATCTGCTTAAACCGGTCTAAAATACTCATGGCAATGGGTAGTAATGAGGCACAAAAATAGGGAATACCTAAAAAAGAACGCTGAATGGCGTAACTACCATTCAGCGTTCACTATTCATTGGTTATAGATCAATTCTTACGCGGATTGCTATTGGTATTATATACCAGGTTCTTTTGAACGATCATATCATTGATCACATTCACTGCTTCACCAAGGTAAATATCACTGTTGCGCAATGACTTGATCCACTGTTTAAACCGTTCAGATTTACCGGTATCGTACTCAAATTTCTTCAGGTCTTCCGGCATAGCTTCCACATCGAGTTCCTTAGCAGATTTATTGATAGAATCAATTTCTTTGCCTACTGCCTTCAGTTGCCTTTGTTCTTCCTGGAATTTCTTCAGGCTAAGCGGCGTGATCTTGTCATTCAGTTTGCTCAACCACTCAGCGTTGGCGCGTATTTTAGTGAAAGCATCATTGCTCTTTAAACGGTCATCACTGGCCTTTTTGATGGGCGCCAGGTCAAGACCATATTTCCAGCGGTTGTAGTCTGCTTTCTTGATCTCATCCCAGGGCAATGCATCAGGATTGTCTTTTTCACGCAGCTTGGAATACTCTGCCAGATCGGGCAATGGAATATCAGAACTTACACCACGCAGTTGGGTTGAACCGCCATTGATGCGGTAAAACTTCTGAAGGGTTAATTTTACAGTACCCAGATCGCTATTGGGATTGAGCATGCCCAGGTTTTTGTCGAGGCCGATATTGCGTTGAACCGTTCCTTTACCGTAAGTGGTAGTGCTGCCGATGATAATACCACGGTCATAGTCCTGGATAGCGGCGGCAAATATTTCAGAAGCAGAAGCACTGAACTCATTGACCATTACAGCCAGGGGACCATCGTATAACAAGGTTTTATCGCGGTCATAATATACCATTGGATCACCATTGCGGTCTTTCACCTGTACCACGGGGCCGCCTTCAATGAAGAAGCCAACCATTTGTACTACATCGTAGAGGGAGCCGCCACCATTGTTGCGCAGGTCCATTACAATACCATCTACTTTCTGTTCTTTCAGCTTTATAATTTCCTTGCGCACGTCTTCAGCACAACGGGGACCTTTTGGATTTTCGAAATCTGCATAGAACTCCGGCAGGTAAATAAACCCGATCTTACCGCTCACGGTATTTACGATCGCGCTGCGGGCGAAAGTTTCATCCTGCACTATTTTATCACGGATAAGGGTCACCACTTTCACAGAGCCATCCGTCTTTTTCAGGGTTAAGCGAACCTCGGTACCCTGCTTGCCACGGATCAGTTTCACCGCATCTTCTACGAAGAAGCCAGCCAGGTCTACCGGCTCAGCAGATCCCTGTGCTACTTTCTGGATCAGGTCTCCTACCGCTATCTCGCCCGATTTCCAGGCAGGGCTACCGGTGATGAGGGTAGCGATCTTGATACCACCTTCGCCATCCAGGAGAGAGGCGCCGATACCAAAAAAGGTTCCACTCATTTGCTCATCAAAATAACGCTTGTCTATTGGAGGGAAAAAGGTGGTATGGGGATCCATCGACTCAGTGATGGTCTTCACAAATTCATTGAAGCGGTCATCATCCGACACCTTTACTTTCAGCCGCTCATACATCCTGTCCATGATCTTCAATACGCGGTCGCGGGCATCTTTTTCCAGCTCAGCATCTGTTTTCACCTTCACACTGTCTTTGCCTTTGTTCTTTTCGCGTGCTTCCAGCAGGTCGGCATAACGGTCGAGCACCAGAGATTTCAATCGCTTGCGCCATGACTCTTTACGCTCTGCTTCGTTTTTAGGGAAATCCAATTCATCGGTATTGAAGTTGGCCGATTCATCTTTGGTAAATTCGAAAGGCTTGCTCAGTATCTCTTTGTATATCTGTTCTGTTTCGAGGATACGTTTTTTAACGATCTCAGAAACAGCTGGCACAAATTGCACCGGCTCGCCCAGTATCTCATTGTCGATCGTGGTTTCGAATTTCTTCAACTGGTGTATATCTGACTGAAGCAGGATATTCTTGCTTTCATCGACATAACGGTTGACGAGGAATTTCTTAAAGACCTCTTTGGAGAAATTATCATCGATCTTTTTAGGACTGTAATGATTTTCTTCGAGCATATCGCCTACAGTATGCAGGATCTTGTCATATTTAGTAGCGGGTGGTCTATCGCCTCCTCCTATTCCCAGGGTACGGAAGGCAAGAAACAAACCGGCACCCAGGATAATCAACACAACTGGTAGATTCTTTCTTTTAACCATATAGCTTAATACTTTAGTCATTGCTTCCAAAAATAACGATAAAAAAGATGGGTTGTTGCAATACAAAATGAATATTAACAATCGCTTTTGCGTAAAATCCTGCAAATCGGGAAGGTCGGAAAAGAGAGCGGGATAAACGGCGAACAACTGTAAAATGCCGGACGCTAATCGAAATTGTCCGGAACCGGAATACAGGTCGTGAAGGATCGGCGGGCTACAGGAGTTAGAACAATAAAAAAGAGGCAGTTACCTGCCTCTTTTTCCGGGTGGATGACCGGGTTCGAACCGGCGACCCCTAGAACCACAATCTAGTGCTCTAACCAACTGAGCTACAACCACCGTGTTAATTGGGAGTGCAAAAGTAAAGTAAATCTGTTTCCCTCCAAAAAATCATGCTCTCTTTTTTTATACAAGGTCCTTTTTTTGTTCACAGATAGCACTGATAATCACCGGAGAACACCCCCCATTTGACACATGGATGGTACAAGGATGAGGCCAGGTTGGTACAAGCTTGGCCGGTATTAGCAGCCTCCGGAATCGCCGGGCAGGTAAAATAACCGTAACTTGCGCCCTCAATTTTCCGTTTTAATTATCTTTCAATTGATTGCGATGAGCCCCTGGTGGTTAATGATCCCCATATTGTCTGCACTAATAGGTTGGTTAACGATCCAGCTTTCGGTAAAACTATTCTTTACCTTCATTTTTCCCCGTAAACGGCAGCAATGGACGGCACAGCTGGCCAAAATGGTGAGTACTGAGCTGTTCTCCTTTGCCGACCTGGAGGCGAAAATCACCAGCCCGGAAAGCCTGCAAAAGATCATGCCACAGGTAGAGGTGCATATTGATGATTTCCTGCGCAAGGGCCTGCCCAAATCTTTCCCGATGATCAGCGCCTTTATCGGCGAGCGCACCATCAACCAGTTGAAGGAGATCTTCATGAAAGAACTGGAAACCATCTTCCCGCTGGTGATGAAAGGGTATGTCAAAAACCTCCAGGAAGACCTTGACCTGGAGCAAATGGTGACCAATAAAGTAGCCGCTATTACTACCGAAAAGATACAAGTAGCTGTCTATCAGGCTGTAGGTCCTGACCTGAACCGTGCAGCCCTGTTGGCCGCCTTGCTGGGTCTGCTGATCGGGCTTGTGCAGCTGGGTATCGTGCTGGCCACGGTATCCTGGTAAGCTTGCTTGCCACTCATCACAATGTCATTCAAACGTCACAAGTTCTAAGGGACTTTTGCGTCTAACCCCTACAAATTAATTACCCTCGTTATGAGAAGTTTGCTATTATTTCTTGTTTGTGCTGTTTTGTGTAGCCGTGGTATGGCCCAGTTTCCAGGAGGAGGAGCACCTGGTGGCGGGCGGCCAGGAGCCGGCGGTGGCATTCCCAGTATTGGCCATTTTTACGGCCGTATTATGGATGGAAAGACCAATAAAGGGGTGGAAGCGGCTTCGGTGCAGCTGATCCAATCCAAAATGGATAATGCGACGAAAAAACAAAAGGACACCATTGTTGGAGGTATGCTTACCCGCAGCAATGGCGACTTCAGCCTGGAAAACCTGCCCATATTTGGCCAGTTTCGCCTGAAAATAACAGCCATTGGTTATAAAACCATCGAGCAAAAGGTAGCTTTTGAACTGAAATTTGGCCAGGGCGATATGAGCCAGGCCATGAATGCTGTGGACAAAGACCTCGGCAATTTCAAACTGGAGCAGGATGCCCAGGTGATGGAGGCGGTGACAGTAACCGGTTCCAAACCATTGATCGAAATGGGCATTGACCGCAAGATCTTCAATGTAGAAAAGAATATTACCTCAGCTGGCGGTACAGCAGTAGATGTAATGCGCAATGTGCCTTCGCTGAATGTGGATATTGATGGAAATGTGACGCTGCGCAATGCTGCCCCCCAGATATTTGTAGATGGCCGCCCCACTACCCTTTCGCTGGACCAAATTCCGGCCGATGCTATTCAAAGTGTGGAAATGATCACCAACCCATCAGCTAAGTATGATGCGAGTGGCGGTCAGGCAGGTATCCTCAACATCGTATTGAAGAAAAACCGCAAAGCAGGTTATAATGGCAGCATCCGCGCCGGTATCGACTCCCGCGCGAAGATCAACGCCGGTGGCGACCTCAACGTACG
Organism: uncultured Paraflavitalea sp.; assembly: GCA_966211765.1. GTDB lineage: Bacteria > Bacteroidota > Bacteroidia > Chitinophagales > Chitinophagaceae > Paraflavitalea. The sequence continues at coordinate 90,450 of CBIHOV010000013.1, read as the reverse complement.
CCAGGGCAAACTGAATGTATTTGCGAATGCTATGTACAACCAGCGCAAGTCGAAAGGCTGGGGCTGGTCGGACCAGTTGAATACGCTGACCAAACCCAACACTTTCCAACACCAGGATAATGACCAGGTCAACAATGGTTCTTTTGCCTTTGGCCGTTTCGGACTGGATTATTTCATGGACAACCGCAATACGCTGTCTATTTCCCAGTCTATCGTACGTGGTACTTTTAAGAACAACAATGAGGAGAACTATAATATTGATACTGCCGGCAATTTCTATGAAACACAATACCGCAATACACTCGGCGAATTTGAGTTCCGCAATTATGGAACGCAGTTGAGCTTTAAGCACCTTTTTGCCAAAGCCGGCAAAGAATGGACGGCGGATGTGAATTACAACCTGAGCAAGAATGAGAACAACAATAATATCCTGTTCCGTTCTTTCGATGACAAGGGTCAAACGAATCCCAAAGGACCAGAGCAATTACAAAGCACGATAGGCAGTGGTGAGAACAAATTCATTGTAGCACAAACAGATTTTGTGAACCCCATCACTGAAACCATGAAATGGGAAGCCGGTTTGCGTGCACAGATCCGCAAATCCGAAAGTTCCCAGCTCATCTCTACCAATGGCAGCGCCAATGTGGGCCTAAGCAACAATTTTGAATACACTGATTATGTATATGCTGGTTACGCTACTTTCTCTCAAAAGATAAAAGACAAGTGGAGTTACCAACTGGGTTTGCGTGCAGAAAGTTCCAATTACGATGGCAAGCAAATAGGAAAAGACAACTATTCCAACAGCTTCCCCATCAGTTTATTCCCCAGTGTGTTTTTAACCCGCTCTTTTGAAAACAAGCAGGATATCCAGGTTAACTATTCCCGTAGGGTTAACCGGCCCAATTTCTTTCAGTTGATGCCCAACTATGATATCTCCAACAAGCTGAGTTATTCCACAGGTAATCCCGACCTGGTACCTGAATTCACCCATTCACTGGAGTTGTCGTACCAAAAGACCTATGGCAAGAATAACAATACCTTTCTGGCCACGGTATTTGGTAAATACACTACCAATCTGATTGCCCGTTACCAAAGCTGGCAAAAAGTAGAAAATGATTCAGCTTTTGTATCTACCTGGATCAATGCATCTGATGCATATGCTGCCGGTATTGAACTGGTGTTCCGTAACAACTGGACGAAGTGGTGGGATATGAACTTCAGCACCAATGTGTACTATTCGAAGATCAATGGCGATAATGTGACCAAGCAATTGACCAATGAGCGTACCAGCTATTCGGCCAAAATAAACAACACTTTTAAGATTGCTAAAGGCTGGAGTATTCAGCTGAGCGGCGATTATATATCTAAGAGCGCACTGCCTGTGAGCACCAGCAATGGTGGCGGCGGCGGCGGCGGTGGTCGTGGAGGTATGGGCGGCGGTGGCGGCTTCATGGGCGCTGCACCCTCTTCTGTACAAGGGTTTATCGATGCCAACTATGGCGCAGACCTGGGTCTGAGAAAAGAGTTTATGATCAAGAAGAATACAGCTACCATCTCTGTGAACTGGAATGATATCTTCCGTACACGCCGTTACTATGCATTTTCTGAATCCCTCGGTTTTACACAAACCGATTGGAGAAGAAGGGATCCGCAGATCGTAAGGGTGAATTTCAGCTATCGTTTTGGCAAGTTTGATATCGGCCTCTTCAAACGCAAGAATATGAAGGGCGAATCAGAAGGTATGCAGAATGGTATGCAGGGTATGGGACAGTAAGCTGTCTTAAACGGGCCTGACCGTTAAAACTAAAAAAGTGCTGAACATTCATAGAAAAGGCTGCTTCGAAAGAAGTGGCCTTTTCGCTTTTAGAAAGTTGACAGAAAGCATACAGGATAACGCTGCTAAAAAAGAAGTCAACACAAACAAGCCGGGGCAATATATCCCCCGGCAGATTAAAATGAGTTGAGCGATCAACTCATTTTTTATTATAAAAAACTGGTTATCATGCCGAAGGGGAAACCCTGGCCACAGATTGACATTTGTGGGGTTGACAATCCCTTTTGTTCTTTCTATATTGGGTTAATCCATATCCAATACCCGACAATGAAAAATCTATTGTTCATGCTGTTACTGGCTATTACAGTCAGCACCAACGCACAAATCTCCCTGGTCAGAATTTATGACGCTTCAGAGATCTTACTCGAAGCCAACAAACCAACAGAAGCCTGGAAACTACTCAAAGATGTAGAGCCCACCTGCGATAAAGCAGATACGCTTTACCCCTATATTCTTTGGAGCACATTAAGCACTACTACAAGGTTGGAATTGCATTACAGATTGAAGGAAAAATTTGACAGTTCATTTTATTTTGGACAGCAGTCATTGCAATTGATTGAAAAAGGTGCTCCTTACTTTAAGGAAACATTTGTCAACAGGAAATTCTGGATGTATAAAAACCTGGTGATCTCGTCTTTTGGCCTGGGTAAGCCTGACCAGGCAAAAAAATACCAGGACCTGCTGTACAAAGCCTATAAAGAAAAGAAGCTACCAGAAGGAATGGACCAGTACTATAATTTCACCTATTTTAAATGGCAGGATAAGAACGTGTGGGGCTATGAATGGTACCCCGAGCCGGGTGATCCCGACGCGCAGGGCAGCTATTCAAAGATCATTTATTATGTATATAGCACGAACGCCGATGGCACAGATAAAGAACAGCTATACCGCCTGCATGTAGCAAGAGCACACAACAATGACAATGCACTAAAAATGAATTATGTGCTGAGCAAACAGCTTGAAAATGCCCAAAACGAAGTGAGCGGCATTTTGTATGCATATACCTACCACAGGAAGATCAATTACACCAAGCTTCAAGCCGACATCAAAGCAGTTTTAAAAGAAAATTATTATCCGGATACACAAGCAGTCGTAATTAAAAAATAAACAACCTATTCCGATCGCAAACTTCTTACCGGATTGGCCAGGGCCGCTTTGATAGCCTGGAAGCTTACGGTAAGCAGGGTGATGACCAATGCACCGACGCCTGCAGCAGCAAAGATCCACCAGCTTACGGAAGTACGGTACTGGTAGCTCTGCAGCCAGTTGTGCATGAGATAATAGGACAAGGGTATGGCAATGGCCAGGGAAACAAAAACCAACACTACAAATTCCCTGGAAAGAAGTTTCCACAAATTGAATAGGGAAGCACCCAACACTTTCCGCACACCGATCTCTTTGGTGCGTTGCTCTGCCATGAAAGAAGCCATCCCAAACAGGCCAAGGCAGCTGATAAAAATAGCCAGGGCAGCAAAGAAACCGGCCAGCTTGCCAATGCGTTCTTCATCTGCAAATTTGCGCCCATACTCTTCGTCAATAAATTTGTAGTCGAACGGCGCAGCAGGTGCATATTTTTTGAAAACCGATTCTATAGCTGTCAATGCTTCCTTAGTATTTTTGGCAGGATTGATGCGGATATTGATAACCTCACTCATATCGCCCATGGATGTAAATACAGTTTGTTTCACGGGTTCATAAGGGGATTGCATCACCATATCCTTAACAACGCCAATAACGGTATAATCCCTTCCCCACCGTACTATTTCACCAACAGGATTTTTCAATCCCATATATTTTACAGCAGTTTCATTTAAAATGAGCGTGAATGAATCGGCGGGAGATGACGTAAGATTTCTGCCAGCCACAAATTGCCAACCTACGGTATTGCTAAACCGGTCATCCACGCCTATAACAGCAAAGTCGTCCATCACTGTGGGGTCTTTCCCTTTCCACTCCAGCCCACTGGTATTGTTGTTAACCGATGTAAGAGGGCTGGTTGACTCTGCCATATCCAGCACGGCGCCGCTTTGCAGGAGCTCCTGCCTCATAGTATTGAAATGGGTATGGGTTTCAGCAGTCAAAACAGTAACGCCGATCAATCCGGACCGGTCGTACCCCGTAGGCCGGTTCCTGGCATGTTGCACCTGGCGGAACACCACCAGGGTACCTACGATCAGTATCACCGAAACGGTAAACTGCACCACCACCAGCACCTTGCGTGGTATGGTGCCCAGACGGCCCACCCGGAAGGTACCTTTTAGTACTTTCACCGGTTGGAAGGAAGAGAGATAAAAGGCAGGATAACTGCCGGCTACCAGTCCTGTGATCAACCCTACGGTAATGCCCATCAGCCAAAAGGCGGGAATGGTAAGAGGCAGCTTTATACTTTTGGCAGCCACTTCATTGAAGAATGGCAGCATAAGGGATACCAGTAAAATCGCTGTTACAAACGCAAAGCCTACTACCAATAATGACTCAATAAAAAACTGGCCGATCAGCTGCCATTTCATGGAGCCGATGGCTTTACGAATACCAACTTCTTTTGCCCTCTTTTCAGAACGGGCTGTACTCAGGTTCATGAAATTGATACAGGCCAGCAATAATACAAACACACCAATGATGCCAAAGAGCCACACATATTCAATGCGACCGCCTGTGTTTACACCATTCTTAAATTCCTGGAATAAATGCCAGCGGCTCATCGGCTGCAGGAAAATAACTGGTTTGGTTTTGGCTCCTTCCTGGTCGAGGTGCTTTATTTTCGAGTCTTTTATTTTAGCGGATACCTTAGCCATATCTGCCTGATCGGCCAGCTGCACAAATAGCTGGAAGGAATTGTTCTCCCATTGGTCAGCTGCATTTTTCACCCATTCGTTGTTGGAAGCATACAAGTCCCAGGATGCAATAAAAGCCACTTTTTTGAAAGTGGTATTGGCGGGCAGGTCTTCATATACGCCGGTCACTTTTGCATCGAGGGTATTATCGAGCCTGATGATCTTATTCATGGGATCAACATCACCAAACAAAGACCTGGCTACCGAAGCGGAGAGCAATATTCCGGATGGATCTTTCAACCCTGTCCTTGTTCCCTTCTGCATGTTGAGGGTGAGCATATCGGGTGCGCCGGCCTGCATAAAACTGCCGGGCTGCATGATCTTTTTATCACCGATTGCGAGGATATGGCCCCAGGTCCAGGAAGATAAAACGATATGCTTGAAATCGCTGCCATAGCTTTTACGCAACTCCGCTTCCAAAGGAACAGAGATGGCCTGATCAGTCCTCATATTGCCGCTGAAATTGCGGGTTTGCATTACCTGGGCAATGCGGTTGTATTGTTGGTGATACCGATCGAAAGACAATTCATCATATATCCACAGACCAATGAGCATCGCCACAGCCATGCCTACCGAGAGGCCGGTTATATTGATAAAAGAATGCACTTTGTGCCTGGTAAGGTTACGCAAGGCTACTTTGAAATAGTTCCTGATCATGACAGCTTTTTTCCGGGTGGTAAGAAATAATGATTAATTATCCCCCCCTAAGAAAATGCCAGACTTCAACAGCTTGCTTATGAAGCAATTACCTGGCAAAACCGAGGCACCCTTTGTCCGGTTTCGATACAGTTGGTGTTCGATTTGGCAAGGCGGTGCCGTATTAATACTGATAATACATAAATACAAAACCGCCCCCATTACGTATATAATAGCAAGGATTCTGATTATGAACAAAGTAGCAATGTTCATATACCTTTGTGTGTACATGCTCTACCCTTTAACAGCACAGGATATGAACCCAACCAACCGATCGTATCTCGCCCTGGGCGATTCCTACACCATTGGTGAAGGAGTGCCCGACACGGAGAATTTTCCCCATCAAACGGTACAATTACTCAACCAGGCCAGTTATACATTCGACCACCCCGTTATTGTGGCCAAAACAGGCTGGACAACGGATGAACTGCAACAGGGCATTGCCGCCGCCACCCTCAACAAGACCTACGACATCGTTTCCCTGCTAATAGGTGTCAACAACCAATACCGTGGAAGAAGTAATACGGAATATGCTGAGCAGTTTGAATTGCTGCTGCAACAGGCCATTGCCTTTGCTGGCCGCCACCCACAGCATGTATTTGTACTGTCCATCCCCGATTGGGGCGCAACGCCCTTCGCCGAAGGCAGGGACCGTACACAAATAGCCCGGGAAATTGATGAATTCAACGCCATCAATAAATCCCTGGCCGACGAATATGGCGTGCATTATATTGACATAACACCCGGCACCCGGGAAGCAGTTACCAACCCTTCACTGATCACTAGCGACCATTTACATCCCTCGGGCAAGGAATACAGCCGATGGGCCGATAAACTGGCAGAAACCGTCAAAGCAGCTTTGGGTCTTAATAAGTTGTAGCAATCTTGCCAATTCCCGATTTTCACCTAAACTTGCGTCCTGAATCCCCCTGTTCTAGTATGGAAACGCAACAAACGCAGCCCCCTGTTCTCAAATTAAGCTGGAGAGAGAAATTTGCCGGCATCCTGGTATTGATCATTGGCATCGTGTACCTGCTATGGCAGGTAGCCGATTTCATGTCGTCTAAATCAGATGCTTATGCCGTTAAGGAAGGCAATATCCAGATAAGCCGGGCCGAACTCCTGAATCACGCACGTTCTATCCTTAGCATTCTCCTGGCGCTCATAGGTGGTTGGCTGCTGTTAAAAGGAAAAAGGGCTGGCTGGGTGATTGGCGTAACCTTATTGATATTGTTAAATGCCATTGCCATCATCCTCATGGTAAGCGGCTTTAGTCTCACAGATACGACCAATAAAATAGCTGGTGGCGTGGTAGTCTTTATTATGTTGCTGGCTTTGTTGTTTTTACTGCTGCCGTCGGCCAGGTTAAAATACAAGGTCGGCAAGCGTACTTACTTACCGACCCTGGTTTTATTGTTGATCCTTGTTGGTATCTATTTCTTCCTACAATAGGTCGCCTTCATCTACCTGGTAGCGCTCCTTGATCTTGCGCATCACTTCATCCATGGAAGCACGGTGATCCTTGGGGTTCCACTCGCCCCGCTCCCACTTGTCCAGTTCTTCGTCAATATGTTTTTGCTGCAAGGCGCTTAGTTTTTCAGAAAGTTGATCAGATACTTCTTTTTGCTTGCGGTAAAAGGCCTTCTTCTTTTCGGAAGTGAGCTCTTTATCCTTCCGCATATCGTTCTCTGAAGCAGCCATCAGCGTTAGCTCTTCTTTGGCCAGGGCTATATCATAAGGCCCTACGGGCATAATGAGCTTTGACAAAATAGGTCCCACTTCTATCAAAATGATCAGCAGCGATAGGAGCAAGCTTGTCCAGAATACACTGCTTTCGTCATTGGCCAGGTCGGTGAGTGCTTTGTTGCGTTCCAGAAAACCCACATTGGCTTTAGCAGCAGCTTCGTATTGCTTGCGTTTTTCTTCCATAGAAGCTTTGGCGCCTGCCAGGATGCTGTCCTGCTTTACCAGATCGGCCTGCAAGAGCAATAACTCAGGGGTATATTGCTGGCGCGCATTGTTAAAAGCATCCATCTTGAGCCGGGTAAGCTGTTCTACGCCCCTTTGGCCCGATCCGCCGGTACCATCGGCCTCCTGCACGTAGGATTGCTGCAGGCGGTGAAGGGTATCTTCGATAGCCAGTTTCCTGCTTTCCAGGCGACTTCGCTCGGCAGTTGTACTTTGCATGAGGGCTGTATTCTCAGCCTGCAGCAAACTATCATTCAGTTGTATCTTCTTGTGAATGTTCTCCACCACCTTGGTATCGATCTCTTTTTCAAAGATCTTCAGTTCCAGTGGCCGGGCAATGGTAACACCGATCAGCAAGGCCAGTGCAATACGGGGCACTGCCATCCAGAACTGTTTGCGCCTGCTAACCCCATATTTACGCATAGTAGATACCAGGAACCGGTCGAAATTGAAGATGATCAGTCCCCAGATAATGGCGAAGAGAAGGGTCCACCCAACATTGTTGAAGATGCTGTAAATAGCATAGCCGGAGGAAATAGCGGCCAGCACAAAAGTGGCGAGGATCACCCCTCCCAGCCCGCCGTACTTACTGTGTTCGGAGGGAAATTGCTTTAAAAGTTGCTGGTGTGCGCCTGCACACCACCACAGAAAATTGTTGTCAGACCTTTTACCGCTTCCTCCGCTAAAGGAATCATAAGCGTACAGATCACTGTTCTGCACAGGTTCGTTGGCAGCCATACAAATGCTTTAATGAATAAAATGTAATAATTAAGCGATAGCGGTTGAAGTGGGAACAAAAATACAACGGCAAATAACGTGATTAATTGCAAATGAAACGTGAAAAGAAAACGCAGATTATGGAAATGTTGGGAGATTTCGCAGATTAAGCTGGGGTTAATAAGTTGACTGGGGAACTGCGGTTATTTCTTAATGGCCAGTAGTTGCTCAAATTCCTTCCTTTTCCAAGAGGTTTTAAATAGGTGGATGATTCTAAACAAACCAGGTTAAGCGTTTTATTCAAACCAGTTTCTGTAAATATCAAAGTCAGCAAAGGCTACCTTTCCAAAATCTTTAATAGTGCGGATCTTTATCGTGCCTTTTTCATCAGGTTCGCCGAAATTAAAACTTCCTTTACCATCCTTGTGCAGGTACCAGGCACTATCTGCTGTCGCATATTTAAAGGTTACGAAGCGTGTCCATCGCCAGGCGCTACCTCCATAATGTTTAACAGAAAAATAACCATTCTTGATTACAAGCCCCTGATAGGGTTCCCCTAACTCACCTCCGCAATCAACACAATCAATAACATTGTCACTTTGTGCAGCCAACTTGTAGGTCTGGCCTGACTGACCTGTCAAAATCAACAAACGCCGTTTAATAAATGTATCCGAACTTTCTGTAGCCCTGGCGAGCGAGTCCTCTCCTATTAACCTAAGAACCAGTAAATAGTCCGTCAACGCATCTCCATTCAAATCACCGCTACAAGTGTCCATAATAGAATATCCATCCGGAATATGAGTTTGTATTTGCTTCACGGTAGCTACAATGGGTTCTCTTTGCAAGGCCTTTCCACTTTTGGGAGGTTGCAGCTGGATTACCGGTTCCGTAGCTTGGGTCACCTGATTATTACCTTTATCAGGAATGCCTGTTGTAGTATTGTCCTTACAGGCTGCCATCAATAAAATAAATAAAACAGGGGCGAAATATGTACGCATTAAGTGGTTATTAATCATTAAACGGATCGTGGCTGTCCCTGTATTTTCCACGGAGCGCCATCATAATGTATATTACACCACCCCCTAAACCGCCAATAGCGAGCGACCACATAATGATCACCATCTTCAATTTACCACCAAAGTCATTTACGGTGTATATATAAAATGCGGCCGCCAGTCCTACCAACAGGAAAACAATACCAAAGAGGTAACCGCCCCTGTTCTCCTTTTTAAACTCTCCCCCATTGGCGGCAAAGAGTTCTTCCAATAACTGGGTAGCTTGCAGGTAATCCATACCCCGGTAATCGGCCGTGAGGTTTTCAAGAATATGTTCCCTTTTGGAACCTTCTTTTACCGCGTCGATAGCGTAGGTAAGGTTTTCTTCTTTTACACCTTTGGCCAGGTGTGCGGCTTTAATGGTATTGATATTTTTCATCAGATCAAAATAATACTCTTCAAGTATCACAATTCTGCTATCAGCTCACCCAGGGCAAACTTTGCATTAGGCAAACTGGTACACACGCGGTGATCCATAATATTGCCGCCAAATCCATCACTGTCATCTGAAACCTTTTTCTCGATCTCCGCCAAACGCTGTTTTAGGTCAACCGGCTTCCATTCCCGCATTGACCATATACACATGACTTTCAAAAATCCCCTGCTGTCCTTATTCTGGATCGTTTCGATCAGGAGCTCCTTACAGTCTGCTGTATTATAAGTCACTAATGCCCTGGCGGCCGATACCTGACTATGAAAATTTCCGGTGTATTGCAGGAAAGGCACTATGGCTGTATAAAAGCCTGCCAGGCGGAGATGGTAAATCGTTTCTAGAGCTACGTGCTGGCTAAAAAATGTATCTAATTCATCAGCGCTAAATCCTACCGGTTTTTGTGAAAGATATTTTTTTACGTAAGCGTTAATATACGCTGTATCATAAGACTGACCATGGTAGTGCTGGAAAATGGCCGTCATTGTATTTTCATATACATCAGGCACTACAGAGGCCTGGTGATAGCTATGCCTGTAAGTAGCTGTTACTCTACCCTCATCCAACGCGGCAAACCCTGTAGTGGGGGTTGCAATAGCAAATGTATCATTGATCTTTTTGAGGAAAAAATATGCACTGTCCACCCCATCCAATTCAAAAGTTGGTCGCTGGCCGCCTGTCCAGCTACATATGCTCAATAAATAAAATTTCTGAATTTGTATCGTGCCACTCAATTCCGGTCCACTCAGCGTCCTTATAACCTGCAGGGAAACACCTTTATTTTCGTCTATAGATATAATTTTACCAAATACAAAATATTCCGATTCTTTAACTACTTTATCGTGCCAGGGCTCATTCCAGGTCAAAGCATTTGCCAGGGAAAGGTTCAATAAAAAGACAGTTAATAATAAGATGCGCAATTGCATACTATGGTGGGGTTAATGAAGATATTATACTAAAGTAATAGAAGCTTTCGGATTTACAAAGCAATCCGGCTTCCGTTAAGTCGTATTCTACTTCAATAACTTCGGTAGGAATGCTATTAGCCGACGAAGCCAACAGTTCTTTAGGATCCAACACCAAAATCCCCTCGTTGTCTTGTTTCCTCGACACCTCTGTCACTTCTTTCTGCATCATCTCAGGCTGTATTTCGCTCATAGCTCGCAACGCACTGCTCGTAGCTTGCACCCACTCCACAACCCGCATAGCGCCCCCCTTTACCAACTTAGGTTTTTCATCCACCAGTTTGTAAAACGCAATGCCCACCAACCAGAAACAACCTTGTTGATCCGTTGCCGGTATCTCTTGCTCCACACAGAAGCCAGCCCCTGCTTTACGCCCCATAGCGCACAGTGGCCCTTCCTGCACCGCGCGTGTAAATTGCTTCTTGTCAAAGTCAATTGTGAGCAGACAAGAGATCAATCTGTAATGTGTAACCCCTTCCGGGATACATTTTTTCTTCCGCAGCCGAAATGCCGGGATGTTCACTTTCACTTTACCACCTTCCTGGCAAAGGTGATTGGAACTGTTGAGTGGTAGCACATCATCCAGTTCCCGGTTCACATTGAGTTCAAATCCAGCCAGCCCCGAAAAATCCCCGGCACTCATGATCCGCTCCCCCTTGCCATGTATACGATCACCCTTGATCACATCGTGCAGCCAACCGATCATTCGACCGCTCAAACGCTGATTGTTCACCCCCGCCAGTACCGGGCCCATGGCCTGGTGAAAGAGTTTCGAGGCTGCTCCGGCCCTTGCGAATTCCGCCGCATTTCGACGCGGATTATCAAAGTTCTTGCCATGTTTCATGGCGCGTTCACTCGGACTTCCCTTTGACTTTACCTGGTTGCCATAGTCATTCTTATAGAAAGTTAGATTATCGATCGATCCACTGTACTCAATATGCGATTTATACCTGGCCATACACTTGTTTTAATACCCTAATTTACAACCTCCTCAAGCCCGTTTGAAACGCTTTGGGATGGCACCTGGAACAGCCTGGGATATGATATGGAACACCCTATGATGAACGGTATAACCGGTGATAATCGGCCCCTGGCACGAATATGCAGTACAGACCAGGTGCCGGGCCTATCGAAGTAAAATGGTATTCGCTTGTAGCTGGCAGCTCCTGCTGTGGCTTCCATAACCTTTCCATACCAGTCCCTGATTGGGGTAATATCAGGCCCCTATCAGCCCTATGGTATTCCCCTGGTTCTCCCATAGTAAGTCAAGGTCAGCAGTAAGGCAACAGTAAAACAAGAGTAAAGCAATAGTAAGACCTGGAGATTCAAATATAGGCGGGACGCGGGTTTGTATTGTTTTTGATTGGCAAACGCAGTCCCATATTGCGTTTGATCGAAACAGAAGAATTGAAACGAAACTGATAATGCATAAAGATCACCTCTTATACAATATACGAAATATACCGCGATAACTGGGCCTTTAAGAGGAGTTTTCGAGAAACCACCAGTAAATTCGTAGCATGATATTAAAGCAACAAGGCTACTTTTTTTTGAGGGCCAGGAGTTGTTCATATTCCTCCCTCTTCCAGGAGGTTTTAAACAGGTCCAAGGTCTTGTCGTATTGGTTGGGATGCAATTCCAGCGTACGTTTCCGGGAGAATTTAGACACATAGACGGTATCATTGACCTTCACCCATTCATATTTCTTCCTGGCCAGCAATTCGTTCCTGTACTTTAAATAGCAGGAGTCGCAGAAAGAGACTCGTCTTTCCTGGTAGCATTTACCGTCTTTGTCGAAGTAATAATAAAAAGAGGCCGGTTGGAAGGTACTGTCTTTTATGTGCAGCACAACATATTGATCATTCGATTCAATGGGGCTATTCCTAAGACTGGCAGTTTTCAGCTTTTGGCGGACTGCCCTTTTGGAAAGCCCAATGAATTTTTGGGAGAATGCCAGGGAGACTGGTAACAGTAAACAGCAAAGGAGTAATACTCTACGCATATAAGCAGGAGGTTAATGGTTATGTTCAATATTTGTAAATATCAAATTCAGTAAACTTCACTTTGCCAAAGTCTTTAACGGTATAGATCTTTGTTGTCTTTTTTTCTTTCTCGTCAACAGCGCTAAAGCTTTCATGCCCATCTTTGTGCAGGAACCAGCTGCTATCAGCAGTGGAATATTTGAACGTGATGGTACGCGTCCACCGGTCAGCAGACCCTCCATAATGCTCTATGGAGAAATAACCATTCTTGATCACCAGTTTTTGGTAAGGATCACCCATCATACCCCCGCAGGAACTGCAGTATACAGCATTGTCACTTTGAGCAGCCAGGGCATAGCTCCCGCCTGTGCCTGTCAATATCAATAAGCGTCTTTTTATGTCGTCCCCTCTTGTTTTTGATAAAGAGTCTTCCCCGTTTTGGGAAAGCAATACCAGGTAGTCCACATATTGGTCAAGGTTCAGATCACCGCTGCAGGTATCAAGGATCTGATAGCCGTCGGGAATATGGGTAAGCACTTGTTTCACCGTTGGTACAATGGTAGCAACTGTCGTGGCCTGAGGTCCGGTAGTATCGGTAGAGGATACCGCAACCGCCGAATCTTTTGCCACCCCTGCCCCACTTTGAGGTTTATCCTTGCAGGCTGTCAAAAACAACAAAAACAATGAAGGAACAAAGTAAATACGCATGTAGGAGGGGTTAATCTTTAAAAGGTTCATCCGTATCACGGTACTTGCCAGCCATGGCTTTGATAAAGTAATAAATGCCACTCAGGGTACCTACAACAGCACAAAACCATATGAGGGCTGGTTTTACCAATATACCGCCATAATTGTAGACATAATAGATATAAAATATACCCCCAAGCCCAAACATTAAGCAAAAAGTACCGTACAGGTACCCGCTTCTGTTTTCCTTTTTGAACTCTCCGCCATTGGCATCAAACAGTTCCTCCAATAACTGGGTGGCCTCAATATAATCCATGCCGCGGTAATCGGCCGTGAGGTTGTCCAGAATATGTTCTCTTTTAGAACCTTCTTTTACAGCATCAATAGCGTACGCAAGGTTGTCTTCTTTCACGCCTTTACTCAGGTAGCTGGCCTTAATAGATTCAAAATTTTGCATGAGTGTTGGGGTATACTTTCGGGCTTCAAAATATAACCAATTAAGCAGGATTCAAAATCCCCGGCCATTCATCTGTGATTGAAAAACTCAACGATGGCCAGCAATACCCCCACACCCGCCAATACCCAGCCGCACTTTCGTATAAGCGACACTTTTCTAATATAATCTACATCGTCGGCCTTTATTAATGATTTGGAACTGGTAATACAAAGTATGCCAATTAGCAAGGGAATGAGTGAATTAATGTATCCGGACATAGTATAGGTTTAATGATTGGTCGAATTCTCATTTCAACAATTTCGGCAGGTCACCCGCAATGGCTTTAACGCCCATAATGCCCATCACGATCACCACCGCCCAGCCCGAGAGCTGCATCCATACGGGGTGCCGGTATCCCTTCATCAGGGTGCGGTTCATTGCAGCAATCAGTATAATGGCCAGTCCTATGGGCAGTATCAGCCCATTGACGATCCCCGCAGCAATAAGCAACTGCCTGGGTTTACCAATCCACACAAAAATGATGGTAGAAAGAATGATAAATATAGAAATACACAAACGTTCATGCCGTACAAAAAGCGGGTGGAAGGTCTTGAAGAAAGAAACGGAAGTATAAGCGGCCCCCACCACCGAAGAGATGGCGGCGCTCCAAAGCACCACACCAAAAATGCGAAAACCGATCTCCCCCGCCGCATATTTGAATACGCTGGCCGGCGGATTATCAGCATCCAGCACTACACCTTGTACCACCACACCCAATACGGCCAGGAACAGGATATATCGCATGATGCTGGAGATAACGATGCCGCTCATGGCACTGCGGTCTACCTGCGGTAATTGTGCCTGCCCTTTAATACCTGCATCCAGCAGGCGGTGCGCGCCTGAAAAGGTAATATAACCTCCTACGGTACCACCCACCAGGGCTACAATGGCTACGGTGCTGATCTTTTCGGGCATAATGGTTTGCCGCAATGCTTCGCCCAAAGGCGGGTGTGCGCTGAAGGCAATGAATAAAGTAAGCAGTATCTTGATCACGCCCAATGTTTTGGTGAATCCATCCAGCATTTTTCCGATCTCACTCAACCAGAAGAGCGCCAATGCCACTACGCAACTAATGATGGCCCCGGTTTCAAAAGACATACCGGTCAGTACATTCATGCCCAGGCCGCAACCTGCTATATTGCCAATGTTAAAAGCAAATCCACCGATGATCACCAATACGGCCAGGAAATAACCGAGCCCCGGCAACAGCTTATTGGCCAGGTCCTGCGCCCGCAGTTCACTCACCGTGAGTACCCGCCAGGTGTTCAGCTGGGCCCCTATATCCAGTAGTACGGATACCAATATCACAAAGCCCATTCCGGCCAGTAATTGTTGCGTGAAAACTGTGGTCTGGGTAAGAAATCCCGGCCCGATGGAAGAATTGGCCATTAAGAAAGCAGCACCCAGCACGGCGCCACCGCCACCAAATACCACACGCTTTTGCAGGGATGGGTTAGCGGATCGTTTAAACGGGTTTAATTTCAATACCTTGTTGTTTTAGGGTATGGTGTATTTGTTGCGCAAATGCAAGGGCATGCGCCCCATCACTATGAATACAGATCGTTTCGGCCGTGATAGCCACTTTATTACCGGTAGTGCTGTGTACTATTCCCTGCTCTACCATTTGCAACACCTGGGCTATCGCCACAGTATCTTCTTCGATCAATGCATTGACTGCTGTGCGGGGTGTTAAACTGCCATCATCCTGGTAGGTCCGGTCGGCAAATACTTCACTGGCTGTAGGTAGTCCCATATCCAGCGCCGTGCTGATCAGCAGGCTGCCCGATAAACCATACAACAGCAGCTTTTCATCAAGGTCTTTCACTGCCCGGCATACGGCCGTAGCCAGTACGGTATCGGCCGCTGCCATATTGTACAAAGCGCCATGTGGTTTTACATGGTGCAGGGAAGCGCCATGTACCTGCAGAAAGGCCTGCAAGGCACCTACCTGGTATACCACCAGGTCATACACTTTTTCGGGCGAAAGGACCATGGCGCTGCGGCCAAAATTATCCCGGTCATTATAAGAAGGATGGGCGCCAATGGCTACTCCGGCATTCAGGGCGGCAGCCACCAGCTCATGCATGGTATGAGGATCGCCTGCATGTAAGCCACAGGCAATGTTCATGGAGCTGATCCAGGGTAATAAAGCCAGGTCTTTTTCTATATTGTAATGCCAGAGGTGGGTACTCTCCCCCATGTCACAGTTAATATCGGTTGCTAACATACCAGTTGATTCAGGTGATCATAGCAGGCTCGTTGAATGATATTGAGCTCATGCTCCTGTGAAAATAACAATTCCTCTGCAGTGGGCATATCCACCATATTAAATTGTATGCTGTCGCTGGGCCTTAACTGGGCCAGCTTGGGTAATTGAGATGATATGACATGGCCAATGCGGGGATACCCGCCCGTGGTTTGATGATCGGCCATCAGTAGTATCAACTGGCCATCGGGCAATAACTGGATGGTGCCAAAACTTACACCGGAAGATACAAGCTCAGCAGTATGTTGCCGTTTCAAAGGAACACCGCGCAACTGGTAGCCCATCCGGTCGGAAAAAGGATGAATAATAAAATTGTTTTCCAGCATATCCCGCTGGGAAGAATGGGTGAGCTGGGTCCATTCATTGCCAATGGTAAAAAGTATTTCGTGGGGTAAATGATAGGTTCGGCCCGTATCCACGCGCCAGTTCAGTGATTGGTATTCGCGGGTTTCTTTCAACAGGCCGGCAAAGTAGATGGAGTTTTCTTTAAAAGGCAATTCATCACCTCTTTCCAGTTTACGCCCATGAAAACCACCTGCTCCTGCTTTGAGGTTGGTGCTGTAACTATTGAGCCAGCGGGGCACGCAAAATCCACCATGTACAGCCAGGTAGCAGCGGCTGCCGGATTGCCATTTGGGAAAATGAAGGAGGGTGTTCCTCCGCACTACGATCGGCCGCCAGGTGCTTACCGGCTCGTCATCATTGAGGGTAGGTGTAAAATCGGCCCCCGTAATGCTGATCAGTGCATTCTGTTCAAACAAGAGCTGGGCGCCGGGAAAATGAATTTCCATCACCGCCTCGTTCGGGTCATTCCCTACCAGCATATTGGCTACGCGGGCAGCATAACCATCCATTACCCCGCCGGGATTAATACCCCAGCTGCTGTAGCCATACCGGCCCATATCCTGAATAGTATCCAGTAGTCCGGGTTTGATAATTGATAATGACATAGGACTGTTCGGGTTTGGGTTTTGAATTCGGCAATCGTGAATCGGCAGTCGGCAATTCAGCTTACTGACGATCCTTTAGTCCAAAATTATCAGGGTTCTCCTTAGGTGGTCACATCATAAAACTCTACTTCGTCACCTGCTTTTAATAGTACGGGATTTTGAGCCTGAGCGTTGAACATCGGGAGGGCAGTACGGCCGATAATATTCCATCCACCAGGGCTATTAAAGGGATAAATACCTGTTTGTGAACCGGCTATACCTACGCTGCCGGCTATTACGGGTACAGGTTTTTCTTTGCGTGGCAGGGCTATACGTTCGTCTACTTCGGCCATGTAGGAGAACCCCGGCAGGAAGCCGATCATGTACACACGGTACAGTTTTCCGGTATGGATCCTGATCACTTCGCCGGGTGTAAGTTGTTTTTCCAGGGCCAATGCGGCCAGATCGGCCCCGTTCTCTCCCCCATAATGCACAGGGATTCGATGTTTTACCGGTGTGCCTGATATGTCGGAACCGGATCGCTGGTAAGCGGTAATGACCCTTTCCTGCACCCATTCAAACACCGTATTAGGGGGCTGGTAATGGTTCTTTATTAAGTATGGATCATATAAGATGGTAAGCGAGGAATAAGCGGTAACAATATCTTTCAGGCCTTCAAAAGGGTGTTGCTGCAGCCATTGGTACATAGCGAGGACTTTGCCATTCAGCGATTCGCTAAGCTGGTTACCCAGGTCGATGGTGACGGCCCCATCGCCCATTGGAAATATGTTGGGCAAATGATTCAATGACAGGCTGCAGGATATGCTATCCATTAAAGATATTGAATCTAGCAATAGATAGTGCAACCGGTAGATGAAAGGGGCTAACTGCCAGTTTCCCGGCTTGGGAATTATTATCCACGAATCTTCTTTCCTACTGATTTTCTTTTAATTATGCAGGTCAGTGCCGGCATCAATTTGTTGATTTGATGCTTATACACTAAACTTGCACGCCAACCGGCCTATTTTAAACCGTTCAATCAACGTATGGCGAAGAATTTATTGATCGTAGAGTCCCCTGCAAAAGCGAAGACTATTGAGAAGATCCTGGGCAAAGATTTCGAGGTGAAAAGTTGCTATGGTCATATCCGTGATTTGGAGAAAGACGAGATGGGTATTGATGTTAAGAACAATTACCAACCCCGTTATATAGTACCGGACGAGAAGGAAAGAGTAGTGAAAGAATTGAGAGCCCTGGCCAAGAAATCTGACGAAGTATGGCTGGCAACGGATGAGGACCGTGAAGGAGAAGCCATCAGCTGGCACCTTTGCGAAGTACTCAACCTGGATCCCCTCACTACCAAACGCATTGTGTTTCATGAAATTACAAAGCCTGCCATCGTTAAGGCAGTAAATACGCCCCGTACGGTCGACATGAACCTGGTGAATGCCCAACAGGCCCGCCGGATACTGGATCGTATCGTGGGTTTTGAGTTAAGTCCCGTGCTCTGGCGCAAGATGAGCATGAAGAATAACCTGAGTGCCGGCCGTGTACAGAGTGTGGCCGTACGCCTCATTGCAGAGCGGGAAAGAGAGATCAATGCTTTTACCGCTGTCAGCTCCTTTAAAATAGAAGGCCTTTTCACTGCCAAAGATACCACCGGCAAACAGGTGACATTTGGTGCTGAAGGCAAGAAATACAACCAGGCAGAAGATGCTGAAAAGTTCCTCCAAAGCTGTATTGGCGCCGATTATACGGTTACCGACATACAGGTAAAACCAGGAAAGAAATCTCCATCGGCCCCCTTTACCACTTCTACCCTGCAGCAGGAAGCTTCCCGCAAGTTTGGCTATTCGGTAAGCCGCACCATGTTACTGGCGCAGAAGCTTTACGAAAGCGGTTATATATCGTACATGCGTACCGACAGTGTGAACCTGAGCGATACAGCCATGGATGGCATCCGCAACCAGGTGACCAGCCAGTTTGGCGAACGGTACTTCCAGCCCCGTAAATACAAGAACAAGAACGAGTCGGCGCAGGAAGCCCACGAAGCTATCCGCCCTACTTATATGGAGAACTCCACAGTAGATGATCCGGATACCAAAAGATTGTATGAACTGATCTGGAAACGCACCATGGCCAGCCAAATGGCCGATGCTGAACTGGAAAAGACCATTGCCAAAATACAAGTATCTACTAATAAGGAAGAGCTTACGGCCAGCGGTGAAGTACTGAAGTTTGAAGGATTCCTTAAAGTATACCGCGAAGACCGGGATGAAGAAGATATTACAGATGAGGAGCAGAATGAGGGCATGTTGCCACCATTGAGTGTGAAGCAACAACTGCCGCTCCGGGAAATGAAAGCAATTGAACGTTTCAGCAGGGCATTACCACGCTATACGGAAGCTTCGCTGGTAAAAAAACTGGAAGAACTGGGCATTGGTCGGCCGTCTACCTACGCACCTACCATTTCCACTATCCAGAAAAGAGGCTATGTAGAGAAAAGGGACAAGGATGGGGTAAAACGTGATTACCGCGTATTCCGCCTGGCCGATAATGCCATTACTAAAGTAACCGAACAGGAAAATACCGGAGCAGAAAAGTCGAAACTATTCCCTACCGACCTTGGTCTGGTAGTGACGGACTTCCTGAAACAGTATTTCGATGATATTATGGATTATGGTTTCACGGCCCGTGTGGAAGAAGAGTTTGATGAAGTAGCAGCGGGCAAGCTGAAGTGGAGCACGATGATCGATGACTTTTACATTCCCTTCAAAAAGGATGTAGAGAATACCATTGAGAATGCCGAACGCATTAAAGGAGAACGTGAGCTGGGTATAGAAGCAGAAAGCGGCAAAAAAATAGTGGCCCGTATGGGACGCTATGGTCCCATGGTGCAGATAGGAGATGTGAATGACGAAGAGAAACCCCGTTTTGCCAGCCTCAAAAAAGACCAGAGCATCGAGACCATCACACTGGAAGAAGCCATGCAACTGTTCCAGTTGCCCCGCACCCTGGGTGAGCACGAAGGACAGGAAGTGGCGGTCAACATTGGCCGGTTTGGTCCTTATGTAAAGCTGGGAGAGCAGTTTATTTCCATTCCCCGTGGTGAAGACCCACTGGAAGTAACCCTCGACCGCGCCATTGAACTGATCAAAGAAAAACAAACCGCTGATGCCCCCATCAGTACTTACGAGAATAAACCCGTGACCAAGGGTAAAGGCCGCTTCGGCCCCTTTATCAAATGGAACGATATGTTTATCAATGTACCCCGTCGTTATAACTTTGATGCCCTGAGCGCTTCAGATATTAAAGAACTGATCGATGCCAAGGTGAGCAAGGAAGCCAACCGGTATATCCAAAACTGGCCGGATGAAAAGATCTCAATTGAGAATGGCCGCTGGGGTCCCTTCCTCCGCTTTGGTAAGAAAATGCTGAAGTTGGGCAAGAAAGCCGATGACAGCAAATACACGGCCGAAGAGATGGCCGGGGTAAGCCTGGAAGACGTGAAGAAGATGATTGAATTGCAGGTTCCGAATGCATTTGCCAAAAAAGGCAAAGCGCCGGCTAAAAAAGCTGCGGCAAAGAAAGCACCGGCTAAAAAAGCAGCACCGAAGAAGAAATAAACCGGATGTTGGTTCTCAAATACCATCTTACCGAAGAAGAATACTTCGACTACAATTATTACACAGCCTGGGCTTCGCCAGAGAAGAAAGGCTACCGGATCCGCTATTACCTGCGGGTATTCCTCCTGTATGCAGCAGTGGCCGTATTGTTCATCGTGAGCAGACAGAGCCAGCAGATGCTGTGGGATTTTATCATTTTTGGCATCATTGCCATCACCTATTTCCTGTTGGTACCCTGGCTCATCAAAAAGTCAATTGGCCGCCGGGTGAAGGATATCCTGCGCCAACCGGAAAACCAGCATGTATTGGGCGAGGCTGAGGTGATATTAATGGACACGGGCATCCTTGACAAAGATGCGGCCGCTGAATCCAAATATACCTGGGATGCCATCGTACGAAAAGCAGAAACGCCTTCCTGCTATTTTTTATATACCAACTCTCATCATGCCATCGTTATACCCAAGCGGGCTATACGCAATGCCGCAGAAAAACAGGAACTGGACCGACTGTTGAGCCAGCATCTTTCATTGACTTCGGAATTCAGCAAAGAAGAAGATTAATTTTGGGAGGGAAGCAAGCTGCGAACGACGAGCGGTGAGCTGCGTGCAATGAACAGTCAAACGCCTTGTTGGACGCGGATTTAACGCTGCTACTCAAAGGCTTCTGTATCCTATATTCTGTATTCTAAATTCTGTTACTGTGGATTTGTGGAAAACATTTTCATTTATATTATACCAGTTTACCCGAAATTGACTGCCATATCTGATGTGGAGGATATTGGAGTAGTAATAGCATACCATGGAAGAAAATAAGGAAATATCGGCGCTTTTTCATTTGTTAGACGATCCTGACGCAGAGGTATACAACGTGGTATCTACCCGCATCATCGATTATGGTAAGGGCATCATTCCCAACCTGGAGAACCTGTGGGAGAATACAATTAGTGAAGAAGTTCAGGAAAGGATCGAAATATTGATACACCGTCTTCATCTCCGTGATCTTTCAGAAGAGGTGATGCAATGGGATAAGAATGCACACCAGGATCTTCTTACAGGCGCGCTGTTGGTCTCCCGTTTTCAATATCCCGAACTGGCTACCGCCCAGGTATACCAGGAAATTGAAAAGCTACGCCGCAATATCTGGCTCGAACTGAATAACTACCTCACGCCCCTCGAACAGGTGAATGTACTTACCAGCATCCTGTACAATTATTACAGTCTGCGGGGCGCAGAAGTAGGTTACCAGCATCCCGAAGAATTCCTCATCAACAAGCAACTGGAAACCAAAAGAGGCAATGCCATTGCCAACGGTATCCTGTACCTCATACTGAGTGAACTGCTGGATGTACCCATCCGGGCCATCAATATTCCCCGCCAGTTTGTATTGGCTTATTTCAAATCAGATTATGATTTCAACCGCCCTTCAACAGACTCCCTGTACAAAGCGGAATTTTTCATAGACCCCATGAGTGGGCAGGTATTTACCCATAAAGATGTAGAGAACTACTTCAAACGCATCAGCGTACCACCGGTCCCCTCCTACTTCAAACCGCTCTCCAATAAACGGATCATTCAAACCCTGCTGGAAGAATTCAGCAAATGCTTTGACACGGACAAAACCCGCTATAAGCAACAGGAATTGATGGGCCTGGCCGAAATGATCGTGGACCAGCCGGAAGAGGCAGAAGAAGATGACACGACTCCTTCTCCCCCTGCTCCTCCTGAAACCGAATAACTTTCCTGCAATACATTAAGTAACGGCATCTACGGCGCCGTTACCATACCACCAACCCTGGCCACAAAGCAATGTTGACTATGGCGCCACTGGGCATCGATTTTGCAATGGAGCTGATCATTAGCCCAATTCATCTTATTTTTATATACTATATACTTATAGCTCCATTAACAAACCAAATCAAAAAGTATGAAAGCCAATATTGGTCTAACTGAAAAAAACGCCCAGCAGATCGCCCTTACCTTAAACAAAATACTGGCAGATGAGCATATCCTCTATGCCAAAACACACAATTACCACTGGAATTATGTGGGCGATAATTTTATGGAAATGCATAAGTTCTTCGAAGGCCAATATGAGGCGCTCGCAGAAATGATCGACGAAGTAGCAGAACGCATTCGCACCATTGGCCACTTTGCCGAAGGCCGCCTGAAAGAATACCTGAAGCTTACCGACCTGGAAGAGCCCGCTCCTACTCCCGATCAGCAAAAACAGGTACGTAACCTGCTCGATGATCATGAAACTGTAATTCGTTATCTGCGCCACCAGGTAGATGTTATGCAGGACAAACTGAAAGATGCCGGTACCGCCGACTTTCTTACAGGCCTGATGGAAAAACATGAGAAGATGGCCTGGATGCTGCGCTCTTATCTGAAGTAAATAAGAATAGGTGACACCTTTCCCCTGCGACGCATACGAAAGGTGTCACCTCTCTGGTACCTGGTAAACTAAATACAACCATTTTCCAATCATCACTCTATGAAGAGAATTAATTCACTCGCCATCCTGCTGTTATTGGCACTGGCATACGCGCCCTGCCAGGCACAATTAAAAGGATTCGGAATCGGACCATACCTGGAGTCCGGTGTACCGGTTGGCAGTTTTTCTGACGCATACAATACGGGCTGGGGTGCCGGCGTAGGCGCTATCATCAACTTGCCTGCAAAACTGGCTGTAACGGGTTCCGTCGGGTACATGCAGTTCAGTGGAGAATCCAATATCCCTGACCTGAAAGCTATCCCGGTCCGTGTAGGGTTGGTATTCCGGTGGCTTCCCATCATCTACCTGAAAGCAGAGGCAGGAGCTGCCAATTATACAGGCGATGGCGCAGACGGATCGGCATTTATTCTGGCGCCGGGCCTTGGTGTCAAACTATTGAAATTTGATTTCCAGGCTAAATATGAAGCCTGGATAAAGAACGGCACCAATGGGTTCTTCGGCCTTAAAGCGGGCTATTATTTCTGATACATCACCTGAGTGTCTAATCCTGTTCATTAAAGCCCAGGGCTTTCATGACCCCGGCCTTATACTGACGGCCGATGGGTAATTCCTGGTCACCTATTTCAATAAAAGCCGCATTAAAGGATCTTATCTTATTCATCGCAACGATATAGGAACGATGGATTCGTTGGAAACTTTCATCGGGCAACTTCTCCTCGAGGTAGCTGATACGCTGCCAGGTGATGATCTCCTTGTCTGTCGTTTTTACTTTCACATAATCCTTTAGGCTTTCTATATACAGGATATCCTTCAGGAATACTTTAACCATCTTCTTATCTGCCTTCAGGTAAATAAACGCATCGGGCGAAATTCCGCTTACTGGTGGCATTATGACCGGCGGCAACGCAGTGCCGGTTTCCTGAGCACCATGGTACTTATTAATGGCCACCAGGAACCTTTCAAAAGGAATGGGCTTTACCAGGTAATCCAACACATTGAGCTCAAAACCTTCCACCGCATAATCGCGAAAGGCGGTTGTCAAAATTACCTTTGGCCGCTTTTGCAGGGTCTTTAAGAACCCGATGCCCGATAAGCGGGGCATCTGAATGTCCAGGAACAACAGGTCTACCTTATTCTTCTGTAAAAAATTTAAGGCCTCAATTGCATGACTGCACTTACCCACCAGGCACAAGGAATCCATCTGGCCAATGTATTTTTCCAGCACTTCAGCCGCCAGGGGCTCATCATCTACTACCAGGCACCTGATTGTATTGTTTTCCATATCACTCAGGACATTTTTATTTTCAGGTCTACGCTGTAACGGCCAGGCTCTTTATTGATGACCAATTCATGGGCCTGCGCATACATTAAGTTCAGCCTGCGTGTTACATTTTGTAATCCGATACCATTTTTATCCGCGCTTCCGTCCGTAGCAGGCAAAAGCTCGGTACAACTATTCTCCACCTTTACACTCAGCCAGCCCGCCCATGCCTTGATGTCGATGGTAACCCATACATTGTCGGTCTCATTACTCACCCCATGCTTAAAGGCATTTTCTACAAAAGGGATCAGCAACAAGGGGGCGATGCTTACCTGCTCAATATCGCCCGATACATTTAGGGAAACATCCAGCTTGTCATTGTAGCGCAGCTTTTCCAACTCAATATAATTCTTTACATGCTGTACTTCTTTCTTCAGCGAAATTAGGCTTGCCTGGGAATCGTACAACATATAGCTCATGAGCTCAGACAACTTCAACACCACGGTGGGCGCCGCAGGCGATGCCTGCAAAGTAAGCGCATAGAGGTTATTCAAGGTATTGAACAGGAAATGAGGATGTACCTGCGCTTTCAGGAAATTGAGTTCGGCGCTTAGTTTTTCCTTTTCTGCCTGCTGCTGAAGCTTCTCCTGCCGGAACCATTGCTGCAGTATTTTAATGATCAGGGTAAAAAACAATACGGGGCTCAGGAACCACAGCATGCTCTTAAACAGCATGTACCACACAAAGACGGGTTCAGGATACGTAGTAGTGGGGAAGAACAAAGGTTCAACCAATTTCTCGGTAATGGTGCGGCAGATGACAGAGCTTACAAACAACAATACAATAGCAGCGATGGTATAAGCCGCATATTTCCGCCTCACAAAGAAACGGGGATACAATACATACATATTGACATAAGTTACCAGCATGGCCCCGGGAAGGCGCTGTAATTCATACAGAAAATACTCCATCATGTCATCGTCACCCGTGTGTACACCGGTATACACGATCAGATAACCCACCCAGAACAGCATATGGGTGAGCACTCGGTTGTTGGCTATATAAAAACTTTTTACTGCTTCCTGCATTTAATAAGCACATTTATTCCAGGTCACTAAAAATGCCCTCCCCAAATTAGGGATTAGCACAGAATACCCCCATTTTTTTAGACGAATGACCATTTAACAAAAGGTTTCGACCGCTTTCAACCAGCTTATCTACTACGCCGCCTAAAGCGGTATTATCAGGCTGCCGATGTGCAGTTGGCCGATAAGTACAAAAACAGTTTCGTTTATCCGGTTCATTTGCAGGGAAGCAAAAATTTTGACCCGTGCATTATTCCATTCAGTCAGCCAAACACCCCTTTTCCCTGCTATGCCTTCTGGGCACCCTCTTACTGCCCTTACAAGCATTAACCCAGGCAAGGTCCCGTACAACCGATACCATTGCCACCCGGATGAAGGATGACACCTTAAAAAGCGTTACCGTGACCGGCCGGAAATTGGCCATTGAACGCAGGGCCGACAGGACGATCCTGTTGGTAGATGCATTGATCACTAATGCCGGCGGCAATGCCTGGGAAGCACTGGAACAATTACCGGGCATCCAGACAACGAATGACCAGATCAGCCTGAAAGGCAAACCAGGCGTAGCGGTCTATATTGACGACAAGCCTACCTACCTGCAGGGCGAAGACCTGGCGAGTTACCTGAAGTCCTTACCAGCCAGCATCCTCGACAAAATTGAGTTCATGAGCAATCCACCCGCTCAGTATGAGGCGGCAGGCAATGGCGGCATCATCAATATACGCCTCAAAAAAAGCAGGATCAAAGGCTTCAATGGCAATATCCTCTCGGAAAACATCCAGGGCAGGCGGTCCAGGCTATTGCAAAGCCTCAATGCCAACCTGCGCACCAATAAGCTCAATATATACGGTAATGCCTCCAATTATAATGGTAAAGGCATTTCGCAAACCAATAGCATCAGAACCTTCGCAGCAGGGAATAACAATTCCCTATCCAGTCTTATGCAAAACGGCTCTTCCCTGGTGCGCAACAACAGGCTCTTTCTCAAATCGGGCGTTGACCTGTACGCTTCCCCAAAAACAACCTGGGGACTCAATGCAAGTCATATGTACTGGAAGGCTGCTGAGTACAGGCTGTTCACAGGCCGGCAAACCTATACCACACCCGCCGCTATAGACACCCTGACCGATATGAACAATACCATCCGCACAACCACCCGCAATACCAGCATCACTTTGAACTACCAACATGTGTATGACAGCGCGGGCAAACAACTAACTGCCGATGTTGATTATATACGGTACAGTGAAGACTATGCAGCACTGAATACAACCATCCTCGCAGGGAGCGATGGCCTGGTTGGCTACCGGGAGGCACGCAGCTACCAGCAACCTTTTACTATAAACATCTATTCGGCCAAAGCCGATTATGTACTCCCCATGGGAAAAGGCATGAAATGGAGCATGGGATACAAGTCTTCTTTCACAAGGACCAACAATACAGCCATCTATTCTGGCAAAGTGAATGAGGTGAACATACCGGAATACACTATCAACAACCGCTTCACCTATCGTGAAGATATCCATGCAGCCTATGTGAACTATGCCGCTGAATGGAAAAAGCTGGCGATACAACTGGCAGGGAGGCTGGAGCATACTTCCCTGCAGGGCCATCAGCAGGATCATACAACAAAGCGGGATACCCTCTTTACAAGAAGTTATACCAACTTGTTCCCTACCCTCTTCCTATCGTATAAATTGGGTAAGAAAGGCAATCACCAGCTGAATTTCTCCTATGGCAAACGGATCGACCGGCCCGATTATGCCTCCCTCCGTCCGTTTGAAACACCTATGGACAAATACAATTACCGGATCGGGAATCCTTATTTACGTCCACAGTTCTCTGACAATTTGGAGCTCTCCTGGCTATTCAGGAATAATTATACAGCCTCCCTCTTTTACAGTAAGCTGAACAATGGCATAGAGGAAACGATCGAAGTAAGGGACAATGTTTTTTACCGGCGTCCCAATAATATAAGCAGCAAGCAGGTAATGGGCTTTTCGCTTGATGGAAGCATCCACCTCACAAAGGCTTG
This sequence comes from uncultured Paraflavitalea sp., assembly GCA_966211765.1. Taxonomy (GTDB): domain Bacteria; phylum Bacteroidota; class Bacteroidia; order Chitinophagales; family Chitinophagaceae; genus Paraflavitalea. The sequence goes on along the minus strand of CBIHOV010000013.1, from coordinate 63,130 downwards.
GGTGATCAATCCGGCGATACAATATACCTGGTCGCTGCTGGCTACCCGGTTAAATAACCAGGACCTGCGTGTGCAGGGCGGCAACTGGAATCTGTCGGCCAGTACCCAACTCAACCTGGCCAAAGGCTGGACGATCGAATTAACGCCCGACTATTCATCGCGGCAGGTATATGTACAGTATGAACAGGCGCACTCCTGGTATATACATTCCGGCATCAGTAAAAAAATATGGAAAGACAATGGGACCATCAGGCTCAACTTCCGGGATATCTTCCATACCCGGCAGGATTACCAGGACTTCAGTCATGTAAAAGGCGCAGGTGGATACAGTAAGCGTACCTGGGACACCCAAAGCATTACCCTGGCACTGAGCTACCGATTTAAAAAGGGCATCAAAGAAACCAGGCGCCAAACGGGTGAAGCAGGTGAAGAACGCAGGCGACTGGGAGATCAGCAATAATTAAAACAGGTGACACCTTTCCATTGCGTCGCAAACGAAGGTGTCACCTGTTTTGATCAAGGTATTTAATTACAAGGCGGTCAGCCCTTAGTTTTTATACAGATCACTTATCGATCGGTATAGTATCCAATGCCGGTACATTACCAGCAAACCCTACATACCCTTTATTCTGGTTCATGCGGGCACTGCTATTGGCCTGAATAGCCGATGAGGGCACCGGCCACAACACATGGTAGGGACTGATGGTGTATTTATCACCGTGGTTGGTCACAATGCCTGTTCTATAAAAGACATTGTTGGCAATGATACGGTCGTAGAAATAATTGGCATCAGAGAAATTGTCCAGCTTATAGGTCTTTCCATTTTCTGCCATCTTGCCCGTTTTGGCAAAGAGAAAGGAAATACGGGTAAGCTCTGTTTTACGAGGCTCTTCAAAGAAGAGTTCGCGGGCACGCTCATCCAGTATCATAGCCATATTCACCTTACTGGCATCCAGGTAGGGAGCACATAGCGCACGGGTCCTTACCTGGTTGATATCGGCAAGGGCATTGGCCAGTTCTCCTTTCCAGAAATAGGCTTCCGCCCTTAACAGGTAGGTTTCGGCCAGGCGAAACATGTACCAGTCTGTATGACCACCCTGCATGGGTGAATTTTCTGCATCGGGAATGAATATCTTGTAATGCGGCCAGCCAAACCAGGACCTGATAGTATCGGAACAAAGGAGGGCTCCGCTCACAGGATGGCGAAGACGCAGGTTCTTCATATAAGAAGTATCGGCTGGTGCTTTTTTAAGATCGGGATCATTGTACACCATATCTTCCATATTCATCCAGTTGCCCTTGGCATGGCGCAGGTCATTGGCATCATCCCATATATCATACTGGCTGTAAGGCGTAGGACGGCAACGGCCAATACCCCGGCCTATAAAATTGGATTGCACATATTCTACATTGGCTGCTACTCCATCAGCAGTACCCTTCCGTCCGATGGGTGTGGTGATATAGGTACCCCAGTAAGGAACAGCCTGACGCATGATGCGGATGCCACCATCCAACTGCCCATCGCCAAAACGATCGATGATCATGAACAAGCCTTCCTTGTTTTCATTCAGCGATTTGTTTTCCGGACGGTGCAGGTCCCAGATCACATTCTTCTTGGTAGCCCCAAAGGGGTTACGCATCAGGCTATAAGGCCCGCTGTTGATGAGTGTTGTTGACATAGCAATGGCCTCATCAAACATGCCCAGCGCCAGGTACACTTTAGTAAGCAGGTGCCGCACTGCCCCCTTGGTCACCTCTCCTTTGTTCACATTATCCAACACCCATTTCTCGGCAAACTCCAGGTCCTCTTTTATTTTCTTCAATACCACTTCCCTTTTTACTGTCTGGAAATCCAGCTTGGGATAATTGTATTCTTTCAGGGGCACCGGGATATCGCCAAACTGGTTGGCCAGCCGGTAATACCGCAAGGCACGATGAAAATAAGCTGATCCCAGGATCGCATTACGTTCTTCCTGCGAATTCCATTTGGCATTGTCGATAAAAGTGATCACCGAATTGGCGTACTTGATGCCCCGGTAACCTTCGCGCCAGTAATAACCAATTTTGGAATGGTCAGCGTCATCAAAGGCTGTATTGTCGGGTGTGATCAGCAGGTTGAGGTCCTGCGCCGGGCCCGATTTATCGGTAATGCCTTCCACACTCACTTCCGAAAACAACATCTCGGTGAGGATGGCTGGATTATCACCGTAATATTCAATACGCGCATTGCGGGCGCAGGCTACAAGGCCTGCACGCATCCCGGCGGCGTCATTAAAAGCATTGTCTGGCGTGAAGAAGGATTGCGGTTTAGGTTCCAGCCATTCTTTATTGCAACCTGCCGTAATCAATCCGGCAACAGACAGTATATAGAGCGTTCGTTTTAAGATCGGGTTCATATAAAAGTATTGATTGGATTAAAAAGTAACATTCATTCCCAAGGTATAAGTGCGTGGAGGAATAGCCGTAGAAATAGTTCCATCCGTGGCCCTGTTCCTGAATTCAGGATCCCAATAGGTCCAGTCTGGAGAATAGAGCGCGGCATTAACTACGTTGGCATAAACCTTCAGGCTTTCAATATGTGCTTTCTGCAACAGGTTCCTGGGCAAGGTATAGGCCAGGGAAATGGTGTTGAGCCTGATGAAAGAGGTCTCCCTGTATACACTGAAAGAAGCGCTACCATTACTGGAAAACAACCGGGCATAGTCGTTAATGGGATTGGCAGCCGTCCAATAAGGGAACTTATAAGAGTTTTGCCTGTCCTGGAAACCGCTGTTGTTCTTGGCCTGGTTGTAATCATTCTTCTGTCCCCAGTTGGAATACAGAGAGAAAGCAAAATCAAAACTTTTAAAGAAGGTAAATTCATTGCGGAGTGTCCACTGAAAACGGGGCGACCTGTATCCGAGGAACTGTCTGTCATCATTGGAATATTTAAAGTCGCCATTGACATCTTCTACTTTAAAATCGCCGGGATAAACACCATACTTCTTGGCTTCAGCAGCTTCACTCTCCTGCCATACGCCCAGCACCTTCTGGTCCCAGATCACGTCAATATCCCTGCCGATAAACCATTTGTTGACCAGGTCGTCTTTTTCCTGCTGGCCAATGAGCTTTCCATCCTGGTCATATACATTCACAGGACCATAGAGCCGCACGATCTTATTGCGGTTGAGCCAGAAATTCACATTGGTCCTCCAGGAAAAGTTCTTGTTGTTGATGTTCACACTGTTCAGCGCGATCTCAATACCCTTGTTTTCAATTTTACCAAGGTTGAACATTACATAATCAAACCCGATCACAGTAGGCAAAGCCCGTTGCACCAGCATATCCTGGGTTGATTTATCATACACATCTACTGAACCACTCAACCGGTTATTGAGTAAGCCGAAGTCAATACCGAGGTTGAGCGAAGTGGTTTTCTCCCATTTAAGATTAGGATTGGCCATCCTGTCCGTCCACAATTGCGATACAGGAATAATAGCGCCGGCAGCATTAATATACTGGTACTTACCAGGTGTGAGGTTGGAGATCGCCTGGTAGCGGCCTACGTCACGATTGCCATTGAGGCCATAGGACAAACGGAGCTTACCGTAGTTGAGCCATTTGGCATCTTTCATAAAGTTCTCTTCAGAGAATACCCATCCCAGGGCAGCAGCAGGAAATCCGGCCCTTGGGTTTTTCTGGCCAAAAGCGGAATAGCCATCCCGGCGATAAGAAGCGGTGAGCATGTAGCGGTCTTTGAATACATAGTTCAAACGCGCCATCAGGGCATCACCAGTACTTACCTGGTCATCGCTGGAAACAATGGGTTTGATGCCTGCACCGATATTGTGATAACTCAATACATCTTTGGGATCAAATCCTTCATTGTCCATCTGTGATTTCCAGGACTGGAATTTCTCAACGTTCCAGAGCATCGTTACATTGAACTGGTGCTGACCAAAAGTCTTATCCCATTTGATCACATTGTCCACCTGCCAGTTGTAGGTAGTTTCTGTGGTACGGGTAGCTATGCCTTTCCGCACGCGGTAAGTAGGATGCAAGGCAGATACGCCATTGAAATAACGATAGAAATCAAAGCTGGGGGTAAAGTTGACCTGGTAAGAAAAGCCATAAGGCAATGTGCCTTTGGCATAGATGCTGCCAAACAAAGTGTTGTTCTTCTGCAGGCGGTTGGTATAAGTATTATCGGCAAAAGGGTTGGTATTGTTGCCAATATCATCATTGGGGCTATCCCGCAGGGTGGTTCCATCTGCATTGTAAATTTCGCCATAGGGCGAGGCATTCACCATTTGCCCCCAGGTAACCGGCACCTGGCTTTCATCACGATCAGCGAACTGCATATTAAGACCGGCTGTTAAGAATTTAGCTACCCTGCCTTCAATATTCACCCGGGTGCGGAAGGTCTTAAAGCGGTCACCCACAATAACACCTTCATTATCCGTATAGCCCAAAGACCAATAGTACGTGAAATCCTCTTTTTTACCGGATAGGCTCACCGTGTGGTCCTGGCGAAAACCACGCTGAAACATCATATCATACCAGTTAACCGTCTTGCCGTTTTTATAATTGGCGATCTCCACCGGTTTCAGGCCAAGCCTGTCGAGCCAGATATCAATTGAATCGCCGCTACGCCCATCACGCCATTGCGTCATGGTAACACCTGCCGGCAGGTTGCGCGGATCATCAAAAGTGTATAGTTTGGTAGAGGTATTGTTGCGGCTCTTCTGCACATCTGTGCGCCAGGCTACAAAGCCAGGGCCATCATACAAAGGCTGGTTCTGCGCCAGTTCAGAAAATCCTACGTTGGTATTAAGCGTGATGGTTGGTTTTGCCTTTGTTCCCTTTTTGGTGGTGATCAGCACTACTCCACTGGCTGCTTTGGCGCCAAATACAGCGGCCGAGCTGGCATCTTTCAATACATCGATGGTATTGATATCATTGGGGTTGATATCGCTCAACTGGCCCTGATAGATCACACCGTCCAATACGATCAGCGGAGAAGTACCGGCATTGATGGACGACTTACCACGTACCAACAGATCGCCTCCCCCTTTCGCACCGGCAGCATTGACCTGTGATATATTAAGTCCCGGAACATTCCCCCGCAGTACATCCTGTACGCTGGCAGGGTTTTCATTTTCCAGTTGAGTGGCTTTTACCTGCGACACGGCGCCCGTGAGGTCTTTTTTGGTTTGTGTACCGTATCCTATAACCACTACTTCATTGAGGTTGATGGAAGCGGCATTCAATTTTACATCAATGGCGGTTTGTCCTTTCAATGAGATTTCCTTTGCTTCAAATCCAACGCCACTGAATACCAGCGTGCCTTTGGTATCGGGAACAGTAAGGGTAAATTTCCCATCGGCATCCGTAGAGGTACCACCGCCTGTCCCTTTCAGCTGAACAGAGATACCCACCAGGGGTTCCTTAGTGGTTTGATTGGTAACTGTACCATGAATAACAGTTTGCTGTGCCTGTGCCCATACAGGCATGAGCAGGATAGCCGCCAGGTAATAGCACCATACGGCACTCCTCTGGAAGAAATGTTTTCTCATAACAATCGATTTAAGTGATGATGGTGGAAAGTGTATATGGCCATTCAGGGCCAATGCTTACCCGTGGTAGATAACGAAGAGCATCTACCTGGGTGAGCCACCTCAAAAGGGCGACGGCCCCTTTGACAAGTGTTGCATGGGCTTGAACGGTAAAGAAGGTGGGGAGAAGTAATACAAATAGTAGAGCCAGCGGGCGCAATAGATGCCCGGGCAAAAGAATAAGGAATTCTTTTTCATACAGCAGTTAACTTTAAGCGGATGCTGTTGAGGCAGTCAGCAGGATCCCCGTGATAATTTGATCGTTTGCGAGCGCATCTCTGGTCAAGCCAGAGCATGTTGTATAACAATTTATAATTTTTATAACACAAAGCCTTTGCCACTAATCTATATTGGCAAACTTTCCATGATATACCCTATTAGGATGCATATACAGCTGAATAAATTGCCAACGGAATGCATCAGAAGGCAACGAGGCATAAAGGTAACGAGGCAACGAGAAAGGCCCCTTTAGACCTGACAGGTCTGGTGGGGGACGCTGATATTCTGCAGGAAATAAAAAAAGAGGAGACACCATTTGAAGGTATCTCCTCTTGTAGACAACCGGTCTTACCGGTCGATAATTATCTAATTACAAAGACAAATGCCAGCCATCGCGGTATTCGCGTTTTACAAACTGGTTGGCTTCATCAAAGTTGGTGATCTTCATGTTCTTTGCATCCCACAGGAGTCGCTTGCGGCCGAGGTATTTATCATCCCATCCTTTACCAGCAGGATTCTTCATCAGGAAGCTGCGGATAGCGAGGTTGGAGATCAGGATACTTTCGGTAAAAGGACCGGCAAATTCAAATGGAGAGCTGGTCTCCCCTTTACCATATCCAGCGATACAGGCATTTACCCACTGTACATAGTGGCCTTCCGGTACGCGCTTGATGGTTTCTTTAGGCATTTTCTTCTCTTTCATCAACCTGGTTGGTAACAGGCGGGGATTGGCTCCATAACAATCGCACATGATCTTGCCCTTGGTACCTTCGAAGATGGTTCCGCCATCCCAGTTGCCCATTGGCTCATCAGGCAGCAGTTCATCAGGACGCTCAGGCAGTAAACCGCCATCGTGCCAGGATACTTTAATATTGCCTTTACCGTCTTTGCGGGGGTAGTTAAGGTGTACAATGGTAGAAGGAGGACAGCTATCCGGATTAGCGGAATCATTCCACATTTCTTTCCAGATAGTAGCTACGCTACATTCTACGCTGGAAGGGAAATCAATGGGCAGTATGCGGTAAACGGGGTCCATGATATGGCAGGCCATATCACCTAATGAACCGGTACCAAAAGCCCACCATCCACGCCAGTTAAAAGGCAGGTAAGCAGGATTGAAGTCAATCTTTTTGGCGCCACCTAACCACAGGTCCCAGTTAAGCTCAGAAGGAATATCAAACTGACCGGTAGGCGTTGGAACACCTTGTGGCCATACGGGACGATTGGTCCAGCAATGAACGGTATGTACTTCACCGATCATACCGGCATCAACCATCTCTTTCATTTTACGAACGCCGTCGCCGGAACCACCCTGGTTACCCATCTGTGTAACCACTTTATATTTCTTAGCAACTTCCGTCATCATCCGGGCTTCATAGATATCATGCGCCAGGGGTTTTTGTACATATACGTGCTTACCCAATGACATAGCAGCTGTAGCAGCTATGGCGTGCATATTATCGGGCGTAGATACAGAGACCGCATCAATATTCTTGCCTTCTTTATCCAGCATCTCACGGAAGTCCTTATAGTAATTGGCCTTGGAGAAACGTTCGCGTGTTTTCTTGGCCTGACGATCGTCCACATCACACAATGCTACAATATTGGCATTGGGACTTTTGGAAAACTCGGCCAGATCGCTTGCTCCTTTACCGCCAACACCAATACCAGCGATGTTCAGCTTATCACTGGGGGCAATAAATCCTTTACCTCCCAGCACATGGCGCGGTACTATGAAAAAACCTGCAGCCGCCAGGGAACTGTTGCGGATAAAATCGCGGCGCGATGGTTTAGTCGTTTGCTTCTTTTTCATGATGACAAACTTGGTTTTAGATTTAATTTTATTGAAATAGCAGTAATATAACGATTTAGCAGCCAAATTACAGAGAACTGTTGATTCCCCGAAAATAATTTTGAGTGATCTGTATTAAAGTTTAGTGAATTCAAAAAAAATGTCCCTTTTCTTTTGAAAACCGCTAATCAAAAGCATTGGCGGACCATCGGGCTGCCTTTGTACAACAACCTTTCTGCCCGCCAATAGTCAATATATCAATATTTTCTTACAACTCCAGTTTCCAATTGCCCCGGTACTGCCTTTTTATGAACTGGTTGGCGGCTTCGAAGTTGGTAACCTTCATGTTGGCGCCATCCCAGAGCAGCTTTTTGCGCCCGGTAAATTTCTTATTCCCTTTGCTATCAGGCTCGCTGTAGTAAAAACTGCGGATACCCAGGTTGCCCATCAATACCGTTTCTGTAAGAGGACCAGCCATTTCAAAGGGTGAGCTGGTATATGCCCCATGACCTTTTTTGCAGGCATCGGTCCACTGGGTCTGGTGACCATCAGGACCTCTGGCCACGAGTGGCCTTGCCGGCCCAGGCAGTTTAGCTCCCTTGAACTTATTGGCAGGCAGTAAAGTAGCATTCTCGCCAAAGATGCCGGCCAGGATCTTCCCTTTGGTGCCTTCAAACAGGATACCCCCGCTATCTTCACCAAAAGCATCCTCGGGAGATAATTCATCCGGACGGCGGGGCATAATGCCTCCATCGTACCAGATCATTTCAACGGGTACCATCTTGTCTCTGGCAGGGAATTGAATATGAGATTTGGAAGAAGGGGGATAGCTATCGGTATTAAATGCTTCCTGGAAAAACCCGGTCCAAACCCTGGTTACGCTCGACTCTACAGAAATAGGATACCGCAGTTTCAAGGCGCGGTAAGGCACATCAATAAAATGGCATCCCATATCACCGAGTGAACCGGTACCAAAATCAACGTATCCTCTCCAGATAGCGGGCAAATAGGCAGGATTAAAATCGCGGTAAGGCGCCGTGCCCAGCCAGAGGTCCCAATCCACCTCAGCAGGTACAGCAAACTGTCCTTTGGGGGTAGGAATGCCTTGCGGCCAGGTAGGCCGGTTGGTCCACACATGGACAGTATGTACATCTCCGATCACGCCCTGTTGTACCCAGGCCTCTACATTCCTGGTTCCATCACTGCTGCTGCCCTGGTTGCCCATCTGGGTAACCACTTTGTATTTTGCCGCAGCCTGCGTTAAAGTGCGGGCTTCATAAATATCATGGGTAAGTGGCTTTTCTACATATACGTGTTTGCCCAGTTGCATACAGGGCAGGGCTATTACCGCATGCATGTGATCGGGCGTGCTCACCATCACCGCATCAATGGACTTGCCCTCTTTGTCGAGCATTTCGCGGAAATCGCGATAATAGGATGCTTTGGGATGCTTCTTGCGGGAATCTGCCGCCTGACGATCATCTACATCGCAGAGGCTCACAATATTTTCAGCACCATTATTATAAGCCAGTGCTATGTTCACAGAGCCCTTTCCTCCTGCCCCCACAGCAGCAATATTCAGCTTATCGCTTGGTGCTATATACCCTCTGCCTAATACATGACGTGGTACAATAAAGAAGCCGGCAGCGGCGAGCGAGGAATTACGGATAAATTTTCTGCGGGACGATGATCTGTTACTTTTCATACTGCAAAAGAATGGTTGGGTGAATAAGAATGCTAATTTATTATTTTTGAATAAACACAATACGCCATGACGATCTCCTGGGATGATTTTGAAAAGGTCGACATCCGTGTCGGAACAATTCTGGAAGTTACCGATTTTCCAAAAGCGAAAAAACCTGCGTACCAAATTAGTATTGATTTCGGTGAATTGGGTATTAAAAAGTCATCGGCACAAATCACGGCTATTTATAGCAAAGAGGAATTGGTGGGTAAACAAGTAGTGGCCATCGTCAATTTTCCGCCCCGACAGATCGCCAATTTCTTCAGTGAATGCCTGGTACTGGGCGTGTATACTGATAAAAAAGATGTAGTTTTATTGCAACCCGAAAGAGCGGTTTCCAACGGGTGGAAAATAGGCTAGTCTATGTCTGACGCTTTTACTACATATTATCAGTCGCCGGTAGGGCTGTTGCGGATCTCCGGCACCGATCAATACGTAAGTGAAGTACATTTCATGAATGAGGAAGAAAAAGCTGCTTCGCCAATTGCTACTTCTCCCCTGCCCCCGATGGCTATCCAGGCCACAGAGCAACTAATACAATACTTTCATGGCAATCGCCGGGTATTTGAATTACCACTTTACCAAAAAGGCACGGGGTTCCAGGAAAAAGTGTGGAATGAACTGATGAATATTCCTTTTGGCAAGACCATCAGCTACCAGGAACTCTCCCGCCGGCTGGGTGATCCCAAAACCATCCGTGCGGCCGGTACAGCCAATGGGAAAAACCATATTGCCATCATCGTACCCTGCCATCGGGTAATAGGCGCCAAAGGCGACCTGGTGGGGTTTGGCGGCGGGCTTGCCAGGAAAAAATGGTTATTGACCCATGAAAATAAAATAGCAAACGGCGTGCAAACATTATTCTAGGTTCCGGCACCCGTAACCTTGCTACCGAATGCCTGTTCTCCTTCTTCATTTACCAATTTATGACAGTAAAATTCACATTGATACAGGGCGACATTACCAAAATAGCCGCCGATGCCATTGTCAACGCAGCCAATAGCTCCTTACTGGGCGGCGGTGGTGTGGATGGTGCTATCCATCGTGCCGGAGGGCCGGCTATTTTGGAAGAATGCATTCAGATCAGGAATAAACAGGGAGGTTGCAAGATTGGAGAGGCTGTTATTACCACTGCGGGCAGGTTGCCGGCAAGGCATGTAATCCATACAGTAGGGCCTGTTTGGCAGGGAGGCAATAACCGGGAACGGGAATTGCTATCAAACTGCTACCGGAATGTATTAAAATTAGCAGTTGAGCATGACCTTAAAACCCTGGCTTTCCCGAATATCAGCACCGGCATCTACCGGTTCCCAAAAGCGGAAGCCGCATCACTGGCGCTGACTACTGTGCAGGAATTTGCGGCCAATAATCCGCATTCATTGGAAGAGATCAGTTTTGTGTGTTTTGATGATGAGAACTTCCGGTTGTACCAGGAATTAATGAGTCAGGAGTCGTGAGCCGAGAGTCATGAGTGCACATGCTTCGATAGCAGCTTCCCTTAGAATGATATGACTTAGATCAACTGTTGTATTTTACAACCACACCCTATAAAAGAGAAAGTAAAACTATATGCCATTTAAAGCACTTTGGATCACAGAAACCGCCGACGGAAAGTTTGACCGGAATATCGTAGAAAGAGTTATTGACGACCTGCCTCCCGGCGAGGTGGTGATCAGGGTATTGTATTCAGCCCTGAATTACAAGGACGCGCTTTCAGCTACAGGCAATAAAGGGATTACCCGCAAATACCCTCATACGCCAGGCATTGATGCAGCAGGGATCGTAGAGATCAGCCGCAGTGAACTATTCGGTACCGGCGATGAGGTGATCATCACCGGCAACGACCTGGGCATGAATACCTGTGGAGGTTATGGGGAATTTATTCGTGTGCCAGCCAGCTGGGTAGTACGTAAGCCCGAGGGCTACACGCTCAAAGAATGCATGATACTGGGAACAGCCGGTGTAACAGCCGCACTAGGCTTACACAAAATGGAATTACTGGGTATCAATCCCTCTCAGGGGCCCATCGTGGTTACAGGCTCTACCGGTGGCGTAGGCAGCATTGCTGTAGCCCTGCTGGCCAAATCGGGTTATGAAGTGATCGCTGTGACCGGTAAAAGTCATGCGAATGAGTACCTGCAATTTCTGGGTGCTCAAAAAATAGAAAACCGTGACTATGTGAACGACACCTCCGGCAAAGCCCTGCTGCGCCCGCAATGGGCAGGGGCCATTGATACCGTAGGCGGTAATACCCTGCTTACTTTACTAAAAGGGTGTAAACCGGAGGGCGCTGTGGTGAGCACAGGCCTGGTATCTTCTCCCAAACTGGACGCTACCGTATACCCTTTTATACTGAATGGCGTAAGCCTGTTGGGCGTAGGATCGGCAGAGACGCCCATGACTACCCGCTTGCTGATCTGGGAAAAGTTCAAGGATGTATGGAACATCAAGGATAAACTGAATGCCATTGCCAAAGAAGTCTCCCTGGAAGAGTTAAACCTTACCTACATTGATTCTATTCTGCAAGGTAAGATCATGGGCAGGATCGTTGTAAAAATTGCTGATAAGTAAAGAAAGCAACGAGGCAAAAAGGCAACGAGAAGGCTTCGACAGCGTTTAATTTAATCATTAGGAGTTATTATGGACCTGTTGCAATGGAAAGTGATCCGGGTGATACTGGAAGCGCAACAAACGATCAGTTATGTACTGGAGGAAATAAGCGGGCAGCCCGTAATTTATGAAGCAGGGCAGTTCCTGACCTTCCTGTTCGATTACCATGGGCAGGAGATCAGGCGTTCCTATTCGCTGGGCTCCACACCCGGCATCGACGCACAGCCCTTTATTACGGTAAAGAAAAAGGAGAATGGCGCTATTTCCCGGCATATCCTGGAACACTGGACAGTGGGCACCCTTATTAGCAGCCTCCCTCCTTCCGGCAGGTTCACCCTTGGTACAGATGCGGCGCACAACCGGCAGGTATTTTTCATAGCCGCAGGCAGTGGTATTGTACCGGTGTTTGCCCTTTTGAAGAAATTGCTGCGTGATGAACCCCATAGCCAGGTGACACTGCTTTACCAGAACCATGATGAAAATAACATCATCTATCATTCAGCAATACAGCAGCTGGAAGAACAATACCCTGCCCGCTTTACCCGTATTGACCTGCTTAGCCATCCCATTTTGCACGACCTGCCCCACCAACGACTGAACAATGGTCTTTTTGAGCTCATCATTGGCAAGAACCAGCATCCTGGCGCCGGCAACACCATTTACTACACCTGCGGTCCCGCCTCTTTTATGCGCATGGTACAATTCACCCTGCGCGTTATGGGTGTAGAGGAGGAGTATATACGCAAAGAGAATTTCACGGTTGAAACTGTTCCCCCGCCCGCTTTTACCATCGATACGGCTCCACGCAGGGTACAGGTAAGGCAGGGTGAGCGATTGTATGAATTCACGGTCACTTATCCCACCACTATTTTGCAGGCAGCCCTCGACCTGCATATAAAACTACCCTATAGCTGCAAGGGAGGCCGATGCTCAGCTTGTACTGCCCGCTGCCTGCGTGGTACGGTAAAAATGAACATGAACGAAGTATTGACCGAACAAGACCTGCAGAGCGGCCTTGTTCTCACTTGCGTAGGGTATGCGGAAACCGATCTGATTTTGGAATTGTAAACAAAAAAGTATCGTCATGCGTTATACATGGGAAATGACAACAGCGTTCATCCCGCCATGCGGGAAAAGAGCTGGAGGAAGTCCTGTCCCCCAACATTGTGCAGTCCGGGAAGAGCCCTGTAGTTATGCAACAAAATACCGCATTTAGCAAACAAAGCCTGGGCCTGCTATTTGCATTTTGAACTACTTTTGACACTTTAAATGGAACTATTTTATGGACGGACATCAAAAAAAGGTGGTAGTCATCGGCGGAGGTTTTGCCGGCGTTCACCTGATCCAACAATTGGCCAAAGATCAACGATTTCACATCACCCTGGTAGACAGAAATAATTACAACTTCTTCCCTCCCCTCATCTACCAGGTATCTGCCGGCTTCCTGGAACCCTCCAATATCAGTTATCCCTTTCGAAAATTATACCACCATAAAAAGAACATCACTTTCCGCCTGGGCGAATTCAAGCGGGTAGTACCTGAGGAAAACAAGGTGGAAATTTCTTCCGGCGACCTGTACTATGATTACCTGATCTTTTCTACAGGTACACAAAGTAACTTCTTCGGCATTGAGAATGTAATGAAGAAAGCAGTACCGATGAAGACCATCAACGATGCCATCGAATTGCGCAATTACATATTGCAGACCATCGAAAAAGCCACCATTACCGCCGATGCTGCTGAACGCAAAAAACTACTCACCATGGTAGTGGTAGGCGCCGGCCCCAGCGGCGTAGAGATATCCGGTATATTGGCCGAAATGAAGAATGGCATCTACAAAAAAGACTACCCGGAACTGATCAATCAGCCCGGCAATATCTATCTGGTAGATTCCGGTCCCAAAGTATTAGGGCCCATGAGCACCAAATCGCAGGATTATACCCATAAATCCCTGGAGGAATTGGGCATCAAAATACTGCTGGGCAAACAGGTGAAGGACTATGATTTTGCCGACGACAGTGTAGTGTTTGCTGATGGGAAAAAGATAGCTACCGACACACTGATCTGGACGGCCGGCGTGATCGCCTCTGAAATTCCAGGTTTGCCCAAAGAAAGCATTGGCCGGGGAAGAAGGGTGTTGGTAGATGCTTATAACAAAGCACAGGGTTTTGAAAATATCTATGCATTGGGCGACAGCTGTATCATGACCACCGATGCTGCTTTCCCCAACGGTCACCCTCAATTGGCGCAGGTAGCCATACAGCAGGGGAAAAACCTGGCCCATAACCTGAAGATGATAGCAGACAACAGATCATTAAAGCCATTTATCTATAACGACAAAGGCACCATGGCCATCATTGGAAAGAGCAAGGCCGTTGCTGATATTGGTAAACTGCATTTTAAGGGATTTATTGCCGCTATGATCTGGGGGTTCATCCACATCTGGTCGCTGATCAATTACCGCAACAAGTTCAAGACCTTCTTTAACTGGGGCTTTGCCTGGTTTACCAAAGATGTAGCCATGCGCTTTATATTCCGGCCGGATAAGAAAGTGTGATGTATAATAGTGGCGCCAGTGAAACAAATTTCCTAACTTGGTATATGACCTGTTAATGGGTTATTACTATATTGAAAAGTCTGCTGTCTGTTTTATTCCTCGGCACGCTCGCCTTCTATACCCATGCACAAAAGCCTGGAAATGGTAGCTACACCTATGCGGTTGCCTTTGCCGAATGGCAGGGTAAATCAATGGGTACGACCTGCACGGTGGTGATCAAAGGCGATTCTGTAAAAGTGATCCACAATGGTACAGGCCGACTGTCGGGGAAAAAGGGAGATATCCTCGACAGGGGTATTATTCTTCAACACCAACCCACCGGCAAATGGATCATCGGGCATTCGCCACAAGACAAAAACGCCAAAGAGATCGGAGGCTGTAGTGACGGTCCAGCCGTGATCGACTTCAAAAACAAAAAGTGGTGGACTTGTTGAGGTAACACTTGCCATGGTAGCCTTGTCCCCCTAAAACGGTACAATGAGGTATTAGAATCAGTTGTACTTTGTGTTACCAATAATATACCTGGAACAATATCCCCAGGCTTATTAATTGTTAACCTCTACAACCCTCATAAAACATGAAGACGAGACCATTCCTGGTAGCCATGGCAGCTGCTATTTCCCTTAGTGCTTGTAAAAAAGAAAATAAAGATGGGCCGCCACCCCTGCCGGCCACCGGCAATTACCTGACCGCCAACTCTGCCATTGTTGATACTACAGCCATTACTGCTGTAACGGCGAGCACCGTATCACTTTCCAAAACAAGCATCACCACGCCTCCCAAGGCAGGCGATATAATATTGGCTGCTGCCACCAGCAGTAATCCGGATGGATTATTGCGCAAAGTGGTAAGCGTAACGGATAATGCCGGCCAATATGTGATCACTACAGAACAGGCCGGATTAAATGAAGCTTTCCGCCAGCTGGATATCAATACCGTGTATGAAAGCGATTTTGCCTCCAATACCAGCATTGCCAAAGGGGTAAGCCTGGGATTCAATTTTTCCAGCGATGGCACTTCCATTCCTGGCATCAAGGTCAGCGGCGCCCTGAAGATCAATATTCCTTCGGTTAAAATTGAATATATCAAAAAAGAGGGATCACTTATGCCCGAAAAAGTATTGATACAAGCCGATATGAATACCGATGGCAGCGCCCTCGAGATCACCAATAAATCCAACAACTCAATAAAGCTGGCAGAGGAAAGTGTGCTGAAAGAAATTCCTCTACCAGTGATCCGGATAATAATTCCAATCACTACACCAGTAGGTATATTTCCGCTGCCGGTACCGCTGCACCAGAAAGTAATATTGAAATGGTTGCCCATTACAGTGAGCAGCAAGGCATCCTTCAAAATAAGCCCCCAAATCAACGTTACCTTTGGCGCTCAATATGGCAAGAGTGGCTGGCAAAATATTAGTTCGCTCACTTCTAATATTTCAGCAGATTCATTAATGCAGAACAATTTCAACACGCTATTGGATATAAACGCCAGTTTCACCATTTTCAAACCGGTATACGAGATAGCTCCTTATAACTCCGATCTGTTAAAGGCCCTCGTGGAAATACCCAATGTATTGAAGTTTGATTTCAAGCCCACCAGCATTCCACAATACGCGTTGAAGTTTTCAACCACCGTTACCGGAAAAGTATCTTCCAAACTATGGCTGGGTGAAAAGAATGAATTTTCTATCTCCATTCCTTTGGTTGATAAAACGATCAAAGAAGGCAGCTGGCTCCGGATGGCCGACACACTATATATGTCAGCCGGCGACAACCAGGTGGGCAAGGCCAATCAATACCTGAATAGTTTATTGTGGGTAGAAGTGAAAGATGCAGAAGGACGGCCCTTCAACGGCGTAAAAGTAGACTGGGCTGTTAGCGGCGGCGGAGGCAGTGTGGATTCGGCCCGTACTACTTCCAAAGATGGCGGCTTTGCATCCAATAAATGGAAGCTGGGTTCGGGCACTCCCCAACAGGTGACAGTGAGTGTAAAGAGGGCGGATGGTTCGCATGTAAAAGGATCGCCGCTTATCTTCAAAGCCGGTCTCGATTCAATTGAGATCTATAAAGCTGTGATAGCTGGCGCCAAATTCCTTAAATCGCCCGCTGACCCGGCAGGCAGCAGTACTTATTGTCATCCTCAGGCAGATGGCTCCGGTTATTACACGGTTTATAATAATCCCTCCTGGACAGACGGAACGAAATTTGGTATGAGTTGGAGTGTTACCTATACCAATGGCCGTTATTATTATTCGGAAAGTGGTTTCTGGCATCCGGGATTTCCCAGTATTGAAATTGATCATCCCCTTACCTATCCGGTATCCAGCTTTAACTACCACAACAACACGGTTTACTCAAAACAATAATCGTTTCACTGATGTAGAAAGTCCTGCAGGTATTATCCTGCAGGGCTTTTTCGTTTCTTAGACCATCAGTATCCTTGTTGCACGATATCGCTGTTGACAAAGAAGGCAATATCTTTGTGTGCGATATTTTAAAGAACCGCATTCAGCAATTCAGCAAACAGTGAGCTATGGATACAAGACAGGCCTATAACAGCTGGGCATCGCAATACGATACCAACATCAATAAGACCAGGGATCTGGAAGGGCAGGCATTGCGCGCTACCCTGGCCAATATTCCTGTTGAGCGTTACCTTGAAATAGGATGCGGCACGGGAAAGAATACAGTATGGCTGATCACCCGGGCGCAAGAGGTAACAGCGGTCGACCTGTCGGAAGAAATGCTGGCCAAAGCCAAGGCAAAGATCGACTCACCCAAGGTGCAATTTATACAAGCTGATATTACCACTCCCTGGACATTCGCCAAAGGCCAATATGATGTAGTAGGCTTTAGCCTGGTGTTGGAGCATATTGACAAACTGGAACCTGTTTTTGAAAAAGTAGCTGCGGTCCTCAAGCCCGGCGGCTATGTGTACATTGGAGAGCTACATCCCTTCAAACAATACAGCGGTAGCAAGGCCCGGTTTGAAACAGCAGCAGGCACGCAGGTGGTGGAATGCTTTAACCATCATATCTCTGACTTTATATTGGCCGGTAAACAACACGGGCTTAGGCTGGTGGATGCGGCAGAATATTTTGACAACAATGACCGGAATGAGATCCCGAGAATATTGACGCTGTTGCTGAGGAAGCATTAAAGAGGATTGCCCCGATGGGGCAAATACATTTGAGGCGATCTTCCTGCTACAAAGCTTTAGTCCCTAAAGGGGCAGAATACACGTTTGATACGGATTGCTTTTGCTTCGATAACAGAAATGAAAAAAAGAAGAAGCGTTATTGATCCCGCAAGCCCTTGCGCACCCGCTCCGGGGAGTCGCCAAACCATTTGCGGAAAGAATGGATAAAAGAAGCCGGTTCTGCATATCCCAGTATATTGGAAATGCCTGCAATGGTATACCGGTCGTGGCGCAGCAGAAAGGAACAGAGCTGCTTCTTTATTTCTTCCAGCAACTCCCGGAAGGTAATGCCTTCAGCGCCCAGTCTTCTTTGCAGGGTACGCGGTGTTACATACAGAGCACCGGATACTGTTTGAATATCGGGCAACTGCGGATCGGACATGGACAGGAGGGCTAACTTCACCCTGCCGGCAAAACTGTCATCAGGCTTTAACTGTTCAATCATTTTAAGGTATTCCGGCACCAGGATGTCAACATGCAAATGGCTTTTGTTTTGTAAAGCCGCTTTCAGTATCACCGGTTCAAAAAGCACCGTGTAAGTATTGCTCAGCTGCCAATGGGAAGGATAATCTTCATCATGATGCGGTGAGCTTAACCGAATGGTGGCCTCCTCCCCTGCCATCATTCTTATCTCGCGCCCCACTACCGCCAATGTATATTCCAAAATAATGCGGTTCAGCTCATTTTCGCTGTTATCAATGGAGAAGTTGATGACCACGGCCTCAGCCGACACGACCGTTTCGGCTTTTACAAGCGGCATGGCAGCACCCAGGTAAGATTGCAAGTAATGCAAAGCCTCCTGTATGGTGGTGGCCTGCAAGGATATCTTGTAAATAAGGCCCAGCAGTTTCATGGATATGAATTGCCCGCACTGAATACCCCAGGCTTTGTCTTTGAGCTGCTCATCAATAAACTTCAATACTGCATATACATCTGTTTCATCTACGGTGGCCTGTTCATCGGCAAAATCGGCAGGCGGTCGCTGGATCAAAGTCTGCATATCATGCCAGGCGATCCCCCTTACCCGGGCATAGTCCATAAAGTGAAAGAGGTGTAAAGCGAGGATCTTCATTTTGTCGCAATTTATCAATTCCCCGCCGGTTGGCCAATCTACATTTGTGGCATACAAAACAATTAAAACAATGAATATGCTTAAAAATGTATTGCTTATCAACGCCCTTTCCTCCGGTGCTACCGGTTTATTGCTCGTATTATTTCCTGGTTTGGTAGCCGGACTGTGTGGGGCAACCCTCCTTTGGCCTTTCGTAGCTGCCGGCCTTTTCCTGATCGTTTTTGCGGCACTGGTATTTGCGCAAAGCCGCAAACAGGTCATGCAAAAAGGCTGGATTAAGCTCATCATTGCGCTGGACATCATCTGGGTAGTGGAAAGCCTCATCATCGTGGTGCCCCAGCTATTTGGCCTTTCCTTCCTGGGTTACTTTTTGATCGGGGCGGTAGCAGGATGGGTAGCTTTAATGGCTTTCCTTCAATCAAGGGGGCTGAAACAATACCTCGCCGCAAGGTAGGAGCCGGAAAGCCCACAAGTCGGTAAAGAAAGACCGCAAGTATAGTCATGAAAACCAGGATACCCGGACAACCTCATTGGTTCCATCCGGGTATTTCCTTTTGATTTACCTTGTGTGTCTATTTCTTTTAATCATTGATCCATGTACGAGGTTTTCCGACAGTATATCAACAGCAAAACAACGATTACGGATGAGGAATTTTCACTTATCCAGTCCCTCGGCACGCTCAAAAAGCTACAAAAGAAACAGTTTCTGCTGCATGAAGGGATGGTGTGGAAATACAATGCTTTCGTATGCAAAGGTTGTTTGCGTACTTACCGCATAGACGATAAAGGCAATGAACATATTCTGCAATTCAGCATTGAGAACTGGTGGGCGGGCGACAGGGAAAGTCTCATAACCGGCCATCCTGCCCAATCCAATATTGAAGCCCTGGAAGATTCGGTTGTACTGCTGTTTACCCAGGAACAATTTCTCACTATTTGCAAGGAAATACCCAACTTCAATGCGATGATCATCAATATCCTGGAAAAGAGTTTTATCGCCGCACAGAACAGGATCCATGCATCCATCAGCTATACAACTGAAGAAAAATACCAGTCCTTCCTCAATAGCTATCCCAATATAGCCAACCGTATTCCCCAGCATATGATCGCTTCTTATCTGGGTGTTACTGCCGAAACACTCAGTCGCCTTAGGACCCAGGCCGCCAAAAAATAAGCGGCATTGATAAAGATCAACGTCATTTCTTAGCAATCCTCAATGGAACAGGGGGTGCCTTTATACCAATTTTGTATCTGCAAACAAAGGAAACAACAAATACAAAATTGTAAAAAGACAAATAATGAAAAAGACAATCTTTATCACAGGAACAAGCACCGGATTTGGCAAATTAATGACCATTACGCTTTCCAAAGCCGGTCACACCGTAATAGCCGGCATGAGAGGCACTGCCGGTAAGAATGCAGCAGTAGCTGCTGAACTGGCGGCACTTCCCCATGTTTTCGTAGAAGAAATTGATATTACCAGCGATGCTTCGGTAAACCAGGCCATCAGCAATACCCTTTCAAAACATGGCCGTATTGATGTATTGGTAAACAATGCAGCCGTTTCAGGTTTTGGCCTGCTGGAAGGGTACTCCATCGACCAGGTTAAAAACATGCTGGATGTAAACCTGCTCAGTGTGCTGCGTACCTACCAGGCCGTATTGCCTTCCATGCGTGCCGCCAGAAACGGGTTGGTGATCAATCTTACTTCCGGCGCCAGTGGCTTTACTGTTCCTTTTATGGTACCTTATTTAATGTCCAAATTTGGGGTGGAAACCATCACGGAAGGTTTACAGATGGAGCTTAAACAATTCGGGATCGAAAATGTTACAATACAGCCCGGCGTTTATCCTACTGAAATGAATAACGGTAGTAAACCTGGGATCAACGCCGACAAGCCGGAAATTGTAGCCGCTTATGGCGAAACCGCCGCCAAACAGTTCGAAGGCATGGGTCAAATGTTGTTTGGAAAGATGGTGGAATTCAAAATGGACCCGCAGGTAATAGCCGATGGCGTATTGGCACTGGTAAATATGGAAAAAGGTACCCGTCCATTGCGTTATCCACTAGATGCTGTAGCCCAGGGTACAGACCATGAGTTTGTTCAAGCCAGGGAAACGATCAAAGCGAAGTGGGCAGCCAGTTACGGTTTTATCTCACAATAAATCAACTAAAACTTCTATCATGGAAGCTCAAACATCAACGAAGCCTGGTGCAGAAAAAGAACTATTCATCAAAATGGTGATCTCCAACTGGGAGTTGCAGAATATCCGTGTCAACAAACTGATCGCTAAACTTTCCGATGAGCAAATGACTTCCCCCACAGCACCCGGCAGGAATAGCGGTGTATGGATACTGGGCCACCTTATTGCCGTGAATGATGGCATGATCTCTTTATTGGGATTGGGTGAAAAACTATATCCGGAACTGGAAGCCGGTTTTACCGGTGAAGCCAATAAACCCGGCGTGGTCACTCCTCCCCTGGCTGAGTTGAAAAAGTATTGGGATGCACTGAATGCAAAGCTTGCAGCTTATTTTACGGCGCTTCCTGCAGAAGAATGGTTTACCCGGCACAATTCCATTTCACCGGAGGATTTTGCCAAAGAACCACACAGAAATAAGTTGAATATTTTGATCAACAGAACCAACCACCAGTCGTACCACCTGGGACAGTTGATCTACCTCGATAAAAAATAATAAACATAAATCATTAACCTGATCGCTCTATTCTTTGCCTGGCTGTGAAGCCGGGCTTTTTTGTTTTTATCTGTATTCAAGTTGGGGGCTCCACCGTTTGTAACTACATTTACTACCATTAAACATCCGCACCTTACCGTACATTATATGGCGAATTATACATTTTTACTCCCCGTTATATTACTAGGCCTGCTTGGAATAACAATTATTGACACGGTTGGTGCAGTGGCTTCCCGCAAGCTCCACTTCAGGTACATGTGGTTGAGTGTTCTTTCATTCGCAGTGTACATTTATATTGGCTACACTGTTTCCAGCCAGGGCGGACTGCTATTGGCTATTATTGTCAATTTTCTGCTTGGGTTTTATGATGCTACCGTAGGGAATCAACTGGCCATTGCTTTAAAAGCCAATTATATGTTGAAAGAAGAAGAGAAAAAGTATCTCTCCAATCATTATTCCATCCTTTCCATGATGCTCTTTGCCCCTTTAATGGCTTTTATTGGTTACCTCATAGCCCGCTAAATGGCCGCTAAGGCTGCCAACAACATAGATAAACAATATTTCTATTTGATTATTTTTAACCGAGAACAGCCGAATAATAATAAAAACAGGCCACTAATACCCAATTTACGCTGCAGGATGTCTTATTTTTAGGAAAACAGACTGTTTTATGAGCGAATCCGTCACCTCGTTAAAAAAAGCAATACGTCCTATTCACCTCTGGGCCATTGCGGTGGGACTGGTGATATCCGGCGAGTATTTTGGCTGGAATTATGGCTGGGGAGTTGCCGGTACCGTGGGTTTCCTGATTGCGACCCTCATCATCACTGTCCTGTACATCACCTTCATATTTAGCTTTACCGAACTCACTACTTCCATACCCCATGCGGGCGGCCCTTTTGCTTATTCCTACAAAGCTTTCGGTCCCCTGGGCGCCCTGGTAGCTGGTTATGCTACCCTGGCCGAGTTCCTGCTGGCCACTCCTGCTATCGCCTTTGCGCTGGGCAATTATGTTCATTTCCTCTACCCTTCCCTGCCGGTATTGTGGACGGCTATTGGCTGCTATGTGGTGTTTACCGGCATCAACCTGCTCGGCATTAAAGAATCGGCCATATTCACCCTGGTGGTCACTTTACTGGCGGTGGGAGAACTGCTGATCTATATGGGGATTGTTGCCCCTTCCTTTAAGTCCACCAACTTTTTTCACAATGCCATGCCGGCCGGATGGGGCGGTGTATTTGCAGCCCTGCCTTTTGCCATGTGGCTGTATGTATGCATTGAAGGTGTGGCCATGGTAGCGGAAGAAGTAAAAGACCCTGCCAGGACCATTCCTAAAGGTTATATTTCCGGCATTCTTACGCTCATGCTGCTGGCAATTGGGGTGATGGTGTTAACGGGAGGTATTACCAACTGGCAACAGTTAACGGCCATTGATTACCCCCTGCCGGAATCGATTGGCATTGTGCTGGGCAAAAACAACAGCATTACCAAACTATTTGCAGGCATTGGATTGTTTGGCCTTATTGCTTCATTTCACTCTATCATTATCGGATATTCCCGTCAAATGTTTGCGCTTGGACGCAGCGGGTACCTGCCGGGCATATTGGCCACTGTCAACAAGAAATACCAAACGCCCCATTGGTCATTATTGGTGGGGGGCCTGTTTGGCATCATTGCGCTGTGCCTTGGCAAAACAGATCAGCTGGTGATCCTTTCTGTATTGGGCGCTGCAGTGATGTATATCATGAGCATGATCAGTCTTTTCGTGTTGCGCAAAAAAGAACCCGGGCTGCACCGGCCCTTCAAAGTGCCATTGTATCCCTGGTTTCCGGCGATAGCACTTGTATTATCAATTGTGGCCCTGCTGGCCATCATATACTATAACCGGTGGCTGAGTTTGTTGTTCTTTGGCGGACTGGCTATTGCCCTGGTGATATTTGTTGCTATGGGCAAACACCGGGAGGCGGAAGGGAAAGCTGTAATTTTAACCGAAGGATAGTAGGGTGAGCCGCCCTGAGCCTGGCACAAAGCACTGTCCCGCAGTATTGCGGGACGGCCCACCCTGACAACATAAGCATAGAAGAATCACATGGCGTACAAAACCACCATCGGCAATCTCGTATACCGGTTTGATGACCTGAAAACGGTATTGGCCAAAGCAACTCCCTTTCGTTCGGGTGATGCACTGGCTGGCCTAACAGCGGGCAGTTATGAAGAGCGGGTAGCAGCACAGATTGCGCTGGCCGATATTCCGCTCAGAGAATTTCTGCAGCAGACTATTATTCCTTATGAAACAGATGAAGTAACGAGACTGATCATAGATACGCATAATGCCAATGCCTTTGCGCCCATCAGTCATTTTACTGTTGGCCAGTTCAGGGATTGGTTGTTGAGCGATGCAGCTGATACCATCACCTTGCAAAGCCTGGCACCGGGGCTTACCCCTGAAATGGCAGCGGCGGTATCCAAGTTGATGCGCAACCAGGATCTGATCAGTGTGGCCCGCCAATGTGAAGTGATCACTAAGTTCAGGAATACCCTGGGACTTAAAGGGAGACTATCAGTGCGACTGCAACCCAACCATACGACGGATGATCCCAAAGGCATTGCGGCCAGTATGATCGATGGATTGCTCTATGGCAGTGGAGATGCCGTGATAGGTATCAATCCTGCTACAGATAGTCCGGCCGTGGTGGTGCAGTTATTACAAATGATGGATGGGCTGCGGCAGCAATTTGATATTCCAACACAGTCCTGCGTGTTGTGCCATGTGACCACGGCCCTTGCTGTGATGCCCCAGGCGCCGGTAGACCTCGTGTTCCAATCTATTGGCGGTACAGAACAAACGAATAGCAGTTTTGGTGTGAACCTGGCGCTCCTGCAGGAAGCACAGGAAGCGGCGCTATCCTTACAACGTGGTACTATTGGTAATAATGTGATGTATTTCGAAACCGGACAAGGCAGTTCCTTATCGGCCAATGCCCATGGTGGTGTAGACCAGCAAACCTGTGAGGCGCGGGCCTATGCCGTAGCACGCCGCTTCAGTCCATTGCTGGTAAATACGGTAGTAGGTTTTATTGGTCCGGAATATTTGTATGACGGCAAGCAGATCATCCGCGCAGCGCTGGAAGATCATTTTTGTGGTAAACTGCTCGGCCTGCCCATGGGTGTGGATGTATGTTATACCAATCATGCCGAGGCGGACCAGGATGATATGGACAACCTGCTTACCTTATTGGGCGTGGCGGGTTGCAATTATATCATGGGCATTCCGGGTGCTGATGATATCATGCTTAATTACCAGTCTACCTCTTTCCATGATGCATTGTATGTACGCAAGGTATTGGGCCTGCGCCCTGCGCCGGAGTTTGAGCAATGGCTGGTGAAACAAGGGATCATGAGCAATGAGGGACATTTGCTAAAGGTGAGTGAGAGACATAAATTATTAACAGCAATCAACGACAAGTGAATAGTGAATGGTCAATAGCAAATGATGTACCTGCTGATCCCTGGGTAGGGCTGCGGGCTTTTACGCCGGCGCGTATAGCGCTGGGCAGAACCGGTACGGCCATTCCTTTACAGGAAGTATTACAATTTCGCATGGCCCATGCCCATGCCAGGGATGCCGTGCATTCTCTGCTGGATACTGACACTTTGATCACTCAACTGCAGGCGTTTTCTTTACCGGCGTGCCTGCTGCAGAGCCAGGCCACCGACCGGTATATTTACCTGCAAAGGCCGGATAAAGGAAGAAGACTAAATGAAGCGTCCGTTGGCCTGTTATCTTCCCTGGCCAATGAAGGCGCACAGCAAACAGTGTCCATTATACTGGCAGATGGAT
Organism: uncultured Paraflavitalea sp.; assembly: GCA_966211765.1. GTDB lineage: Bacteria > Bacteroidota > Bacteroidia > Chitinophagales > Chitinophagaceae > Paraflavitalea. The sequence goes on along the minus strand of CBIHOV010000013.1, from coordinate 37,803 downwards.
TAAGCGCTACGGCGGTGAACAGGAATGCCATGCCCTTACTGGCAATATTGCTGCCCATGTTGCATCAATCTGGTATAGTATTAACTCCCTTAAGTATTGTGCAGCAGGGTCGCGTGGCTATTGGCGATGAGGTTGGCAGCTTGTTGAAAGCCACCCTTACCATAGTATTGATCGGTGAAAGGCCAGGATTGAGCTCACCCGATAGCCTGGGCATTTACCTTACTTACCGTCCGCAGGTGGGCCTCACTGATGAAGCACGGAATTGTATTTCAAATGTGCGGCCGGGAGGATTATCCTATCAGGCAGCAGCTGATAAGTTGTTTTGGCTGATACGAGAGGCATTGCGCAATCAGTTATCGGGTGTAGGATTGAAGGACCACGCAGGACCCTTACTAGCCAAACCATCTTCTTGAAACGGCGATCGCAAACAAAACCATCACCGCACAGATACCTAAAAAGATCAATAGAGGCCTTAATACAGACCTTTTTTCATACTCCCGTACATCATCCAGCAAATTATACCACAATGGATAGGCCAGAATAATAGCTCCCAGTACATTGGCAATGATCAGTGGAATAAGAGAGAGCTGTGGGAATAGTCTACCGGTTAACCTTTCGATAAATGGGTACCAGAAAACGCTGCATAGCACAACTGGCCAGGCCATTTTTCCTTTGCCTGCTTCCCGCAGGTTATAAGTGAATAACACAGCACCGAAAAAGGATGTCAGGAACAACGTGCATAGGGCAATGCTAAGGCGGGTATAGAACCGGGGTTTCATCAGGCAATTAGGTTGGGTTATAAAAAGGCAGTAAAGATATCTATTGGAATTTGAGTTTAAAGAATTGTTCTTTTGCTTTGGGTTAGGGGCGCCTGGAGCCCTCCCACTTTCTGCAAATAGTGGCTGTTTTGGCGTTTTATGCTGTTAGTATACTGTATCCATATTGAAGGTATACTGAAGCTATGGTGAAGCCATGCTGAAGGATAGCTGGTTGTTGGCTTTATTGTCAGGCTACCCCTGTCATACTGACTTCAAATAACGCTCATCAAACATACAACATAGAATATGCCAAATACAAATGTGGCATGGCCGATTCGGTAATTTTTGGTCGTTTTGGTATAAAATCGACGTCATTGTAGTCGATTTTATGCGGTTTCAACCAAAAAAGACCGAATCGACAATCGGGCATTTGGAAACGGGTATCTGAATGTCGTACGTTTGTAGGGAACAGTTACCTAAGCGATCGACTTTGTGGAGGGGCCCCGAAGCAAGGTTGATAAAATGAAGTGTTGTGCAACACTTGTTTTAAGAAAGGCTGTTAACGGTTATTTAGCAATTAGCGGTTGGCAGTCAGGTTTTAGGTTTTGCTTTCGCTGTTGAGATATAGCGATTAGCGGTTGGCTGATGGTGATCGGCTGTCGGCTGAGGGCTATTGCCACTGGGATATTTTTCTGATAGGTGTGATCAATGGTTATGGTGAACGTCGACTACCAATCAAAGAGCAGCACATTAAAAAAAACAGAAAGTGATGGATCCCAGGATTTGGTTGTTGGTTTATTTCGATCGGCGCCTGGCCGGTAACCGGCGGCATCGTTGCGGACACGCGGGTCTGCGCGGAGGCATGCGGGTATCCGGAAGGTAAATTATACCGTTGGTCTTACTATAGATATGATAAAGCCCTGCTCATTTGAGTGGGGCTTTTTTAGTACGGTAAACAGATAACGATCCGCATTTGAAGACTAGCGTTGACCATCTGCTTCCAGGAACTATTTTCTTCAGGTCTTATTTTTACGTTTTATCTACCCTAATCCGCAGTTCGTCAACTATTCTCACCTCCGTTTTTTCAATTTCGTTATTTTGACATTCCTAAACAGGTTCTCTGAAGTTTGTAACCCTCGTATAGCCAAATGAAAAAAGTAGTTTTTCTATTATTGATCACCATCAGCAGGACCGCTGCTGCCCAACCAGCTGATCCCTTACGCCCTATTCTTGATTCTGCACTGCTGATCATGCAACAGCAAGCATTGCACCGGGCCGAAACAAACTGGGATGAACTGCGCAAAAGCATCTATCAGCATACAAAAGGTATTTCCAATATCGACTCCCTGTTGAATCAATTCCCTCTTTTGTTTCAAGGTATCCAGGATTTTCATGGTGGCATCCAGACAGGCAACAGGTTTATCTCCTGGAAAGAAGGACTCCCTGCCACGAAAAGCAATCCTGCACTTGATTCAGCGTTGAGAAAAGCGCCTGGCCTGCTTACAAAAAGATGGGAAAATATTGGTTATTACCGGATACCCGGCGGATCAACAAAAAACCTGGCATTCGTAACGCAGATGCTGGCAGACAGTTTATGTACGCTTCTACCTGCCACAGTTAAAGGCTGGATCATCGACCTTCGCCTCAATACGGGTGGTAATATTTGGTTTATGTTACCTCCACTGGCAGGTTTAATAGGCGATGGAACAACCGGAGGCATTAAACATGCCGATGGCAAAGCCGACACCAAAGTATGGATCGAAGCAGGAAAGGTATACGGAAATGGGCAGGTTTACCAGATCCCCGAACCCAGGTGTACGCTCCCCGGTCCACATGTACCGGTGGTTGTATTGGTAGGTCCTAAAACGGCCAGCTCGGGTGAAGGGATGATGCTGGCCTTTAAAGGAAGGCCCAATACGATCATTATGGGAGAACCTACAGCGGGCCTCATTACCAGTAACAATAGCTTCCCATTAAGACCCGGCATCACGATGATACTGGCCACTGGTTACATGCAGGACCGCAGTGGAGTGCATTATACGACCGCTCTCCGGCCCGACAGGGAGATCACTGAAGGAGACAATTTCTTCGAGTTGGAAAAGGACGAAAAGGTCATTCAGGCAAAGCAGTGGTTGCAGGAAAGGCTAAACAACAAATAACCTTCCGGCAGATAACCCACGGGAGGCCTGATCTCACCAGGCCTTCCGGGTTTTGGCCATCATCTAACCTTACACAACATATCTGAATGGATATTCAGACCAATATTGGTGAGGTTATACAGGTGCTCGCTGGCTACCAGCCAAACGATCTCACACACTTCGCGTTCTGAATAATAGCGGGCCATGCGGGCAAATGTATCAGGGTTTACCTGTTTATCTTTTGTAAGCTCGGTTACATAGTCCAGCGCTGCCCGTTCCGCATCTGTAAATAAAGGGCTGGTAGCATATTCATCCAAGGCATCAAACCGGGCCTCATTCATGGAAGCGTTGACAGCCGCCCAGCGGCTGGTATCCATGCAAAACAGGCAGATGTTGATGCGCGCTACCTGCTGGCGGATCAGGAAGACCGTCTCTTCCGGTAGTATCAGCTTTTTGTCCAGGCTGGAAACTTTACCGTAAAACATTCCAAATGCGCCCGGCAACCGGGCGGAATGCACTTTTAGTGGCGCCAGTACTTTACCAAATTGCTTGCGGGTGAAATAATAGGCCAGCTTCATTGTCAGTCCTTTAGGCTTCTCGATGGGAGCAAGAAATGTATCCATTTTGTTTAGTTTTTTTAGTACACGTGTTGAATTACACCCTAATAAGGACTGAGGCGGGGAGAATTGGACATGACTGGTAAACTTTTTTCAGGAGTCGTGACAAAGCCATCAATACTGGCGTCCATGCATAAAAAAATGCGAGGCAGACTGCCTCGCATCAATTTTCTTATTGTAGAATAGTTTATTGTCTTTCTAATATCCCCTAATTCGCAAATATCTGCGTAAAAAACAGCACACTCTTTTCATCACGCGCCACACCGATGCCGGTGAGTTTGTACTTGCCTTCAATGTTCTTACGGTGACCGGAACTCTTCAGCCAGCCGCTTACCACTTCCTGGGCCGATTGGCTGCCATATGCCACATTTTCGGCAGTGGCTGTTACCCCCGGTACTTTGGCAGTTATAACCTTGCTGCGGTAAGAAAAGCCATCATGCCCAAAAGGCGACTGGTGGGTGGCCATCGCCATGGTATGCCGGCGGGCCTCCGCTTCTATTACCGGATTGGATGCCAAAGCAGGCAGGCCCTTCTTCTTCCGGTGCTGGTTGATGAGGGCCAGTATCTGGTCTTCCAATGCAGGCGCCACGGTAGCCGTAGTGGCCTTGGGCAAAGCCGGCCTGGAATTCCTGGTAGCCGTACCCGATTTCGAAGCAGCAGATGGCTTACTGCTGGAGCAGGAAGAAAACCCAATGATAAAAACACTGATATACAATACAATTGTGTAAGAAATGCCCCTTTGCATGAATTTGTAAATTTACTATATCCGCTTACTAATTCTATACCAGCTTTGGTGAAGGAAATGAAAAATACAAGTCGGGAGCGCAGCATTCGGAGCCGGGAGCGACCAGCTGAACAGTTAACAGGCTGGTCAATAGCCAAACTGCCCCGCCGCCAACGCACAAGACCCCTCCGGTTTACTCCGCCAGCTCCAGTTCCATCTTTACATCGGCCGTAGCGAAAGGAGAATGTTCCACCTTCACATGACGGAAACCATATTTTTCGTACAAGGATATGGCCGTTTTAAGCTGACTATTGGAAAACAGGGAGAGTTTTTTCGCCTTCCATTCCCGCGCAGTTTCCATACACCGGTCAATCAACAGCCGGCTGATCCCCTTCCCCTGCCAGGCAGCCGTAACCGCCATTTTAGCAAATTCATATTCCCCCTCCCCTTCTTTGATCAGCGCAGCAGTACCCACTATCTCCTCCCCCGCCACGGCCAGGAAGATTATGCCGCCGCGATCTATGACCGTACCGCGCGGATCATCCAATACCTCCAGGTCGGCAGGTTCTGTAAGGTTGTATTTATCCAACCATTCCAGGTTGAGGGTTTTAAATTCAGGTGCGTACTTGTCTTCGTATAATACAATAGAGATCATAATACCGTTTTTAAAGGTTTATTAATTAAATAAGTACATTGAAATAAGTTGCCCCAATGCAGGCAGTGCATTGATTAAGGCATTGTGTTTTAGAAGGACCAGTGAGTAGAAGAGCAAGATACAAAAAAATCGGTCACATGAAAAAAACCCTGGCGCCGTATTTACATCGGCAGCAAAACTACATCCAGAATCCAGGAGGAAAGGATTACGGCATTTGAATCTAACGAATCGTGAATCGGCAGTCGGCAGTCGGCAATGCGTTTGCTTTGTTTCTTTTGCTTCGAGGCGTTTGCTTCGATAGCAGATTTCTCAGTCCGCTTCGCTCCGTTCGAAATGACAAGGAAGGGGCAAGCGTTACAAGCAGGCTTCAAATTCTTCCATCATGCCCTTACTGCCTATGAAGAGGGGCGAACGCTGGTGCAATTCGGTGGGCTCCACATCCAGGATGCGCTCGCTGCCATTGGTGGCCTTACCACCCGCCACTTCCAGTATGAAAGCAAAGGGATTGCACTCATAGAGTAATCGCAGCTTACCCTTGGGCTTGTCGGTAGTACCAGGATACATAAAGATACCACCCTTGATGAGGTTGCGGTGTACATCGGCCACCATACTACCAATATAGCGTTGAGTGTAAGGTCCGCCGTTATCTTTATTCTTCTTCTGACATAGATCTATATACTTCTGTACACCGGGAGCATACTGAAAGAAGTTGCCATGATTGACAGAATATATTTTGCCAAAATCCGGGCATTTGATATTGGGATGGCTGAGGCAAAATTCACCAATCGAAGGATCGAGGGTAAAACCATTCACCCCGCGGCGCGTACCATACACCAGCATGGTAGAAGAACCGTACACCATATAACCCGCAGCCACCTGTTTACGGCCAGGTTGCAAGAAGTCGGCTTCCGTTACCGGTGTACCGATTGGACTGATACGCCGGTACACGCTGAAAATGGTGCCGATCGATACATTCACATCAATATTGCCACTCCCATCGAGAGGATCGAACAGGCAGATATATTTCGAATTACAACTGATCTCATCCTCAAAGGCCACAAACTCATCCAGCTCCTCGCTGGCTATGCCCGCACAACTCACACCATGCTGCAACACACCCATAAACTGGTTATTGGCAAATAAGTCCAGCTTCTTCACATCTTCACCCTGCACATTCACGGCACCCGCATCGCCCAGGATATCTACCAACCCGTCTTTATTCACCTCCACATTCACCCTTTTGGCAGCCCTTCCCATATCCCGCAGCAGGCCGCTCAACTCACCCGTAGCATGGGGGAAATCCCTTAGCTGCTGAATGGTGAACTCATCCAGGGTCATTACTTGCCGGTTGATCGTACTCATGTAGGCTGGGTTTTAAGTTTGCGTTGGTTAAGTGGGGCCAAAAGTAAGGCGAAAGCCCTGAAAGTCAAAGCATGCCGGAACAGCCAAAGTCCCTCCCGGCCTGCAAAAACGGTATAGCTGAAGGAGAAACAGGTTATTTTTTTTTATAATCCCCTGAAAAGCGGGCCACTGTAACCCGCCGGGAGCATTCGGGTTCCTATTGCCCCTCAACCGATGGGAAAGGACCATGCTATCATATTTTTAACGACTTTTGCCGTCCCCGGTTTGTGTCCCCACAAACCGGAAGAAAGGTAATCACCCCTTTCAACTTATCAACTTACTAACTATTAACTTACATGAAGGTTTTTAAATTCGGGGGCGCCAGCGTACAAAGCATCGAAAGGATCCAGCTGGTGGCCGATATATTGCGGAGTTATCCCAATGAAAAGATACTGATCGTTATTTCAGCGATGGGCAAAACCACCAACGCCCTGGAAAAAGTAGCGGAAGCATTCTTCAATAACCACAAGGAGGAGGCCCTCCAATTGTTTGAGGCCGTCAAACAAAGCCATCTTACTACCGCCAAATACCTGTTGGTCACTCATTACAATGAAGCGCTGGAGCAGTTGAGCAATTTCTTTACCGAAGTGGAATGGCTGCTGCACGATAAACCCGTGCGCGACTTTGATTATTATTATGACCAGATCGTGTGTGCCGGAGAATTATTGTCTACCGGTATTATGAGCGCCTACCTCAATGAAGTGGGTATTGCCAATAGCTGGATCGATGTACGCGACATTGTGCGCACGGACAATAATTTCCGCGACGCCAATATCGACTGGGCCTTTACCCAGCAAAAGATCAACAACGATATATTGCCGCTGTTTGAAGAGAGCAACCTGGTCATTACACAGGGTTTTATCGGAGCTACTGACGACAATGAAAGTACTACCCTCGGCCGGGAAGGCAGTGATTATACCGCCGCGGTATTTGCCAATATGCTCGATGCAGAAAGTCAAACCATCTGGAAAGATGTGGAAGGGGTGATGAATGCGGATCCCAAAGCCTTCCCCGATGCGCAATTTATCAGCGCCCTCAACTATACGGAAGTGATCGAGATGGCCTATTATGGCGCGCAGGTGATACACCCCAAAACCATTAAGCCGCTGCAGAACAAGGGTATCCCCCTGCACGTAAAATGTTTCCTGGATAAAACCCTGCCGGGCACGGTCATCCACAATAAACCGGTGAAGGGGCTCCCTCCTATTATTGTGGTGAAACCACAGCAGGCATTGATACACCTGCATTCAAGGGATTTCTCTTTCGTAGGCGAAAAACCGGTGGCGGATCTCTATGAGCTGCTGGCGGAGATCAGGATAAAACCGAATCTGATGCAAACAGGCGCCGTATCCATCCAGGTATGCCTGGACGACCGGCCGGAGAAGATAGAAAAGCTGGCCTTTGCTGCTTCCGGGTTCTTCGAAGTGGAAGTAGAAAAAGGACTTACCCTGCTTACCATCCGCCATTATAATGAGGCGATCCTGCAAAAAATGATTGCCGGTCATACCATTGAACTCAGGCAACAATCGCCTGAGACCGTTCAGGTATTGATGTTACCCACACCATAAACCCTTCCATGATGCAAACGCCCAAAGCTTTTTACGAAGAAAGGATCGATCAGTACAGCACGGAATTACAACAGGTACAAAAGCGCAGCCTCCTGGTATCGGGCGCCCGCCTGGCCAGTTTCCTGGCCCTGGCCTGGAGCATCTGGCAATGGGTGAAGCAAGAAGATGATACTATCTATAAAATAGCTACCGTTGGTTTCCTGGTGCTCTTCATCCTGTTCATCCGCATTGCCCTTAACCTGGGCGACCGGAAAAAGCTGTTGGAAAAATTGGTGTACGTGAACCGCAATGAGCTTGACATATTACAATACAAGCCCAACCAGTTTAACAACGGGCTGGCATTTACCAGTAACGACAATTACTCGGGCGATCTGGATATCTTTGGCGCCAACTCGGTCTATCACCTGCTCAACAGGACCACCACACACCATGGCACACAAGCACTCACAGGATTGCTGCAACAATCTTTACTTGATAAAAAAGCCATCGAAGAACAGCAGCAGGCAGTACAGGCGCTGAGCACACAAAAAGAATTACGTCAACTGATCACGGCACATGGTCTGCTGCACGAAGAAAAAGAGGGCAACCTGCACGATGTGGCTGCCTGGCTGCGGTGGTATCCTATTATACAAGGAAAAAAATGGCCCAATACTTTACGGCTGCTGGTACCGGCTTTCAATATCGGCAGTATTATCTTTTGGGCCTTCACTGGCAACTATCTTCCCCTGCTGGCCGGTTATTTTATTGGATGGTGTGTCATTGCCGCCTTTGCCAAAGACATCAATCGCCAGCATGCCATGCTGGGCAAAAAAGAATCTATCCTTGGACAGTATGCCACGATCCTTAAATTATTCAGTGGCGTTAAAGGCAGCACCGCTTTATTACAACGAGAACAGGCCACTGCCGCAGAAGCCCATCAGGCTATAAAGAAACTGTCCAAACTTTCAGGTCTCTTTGATCAGCGCATCAATATGCTCATATTGATCTTCCTGAATGCCTTATTCCTGTATGACCTGCAATGCATGTGGGCCCTGGAAAACTGGAAGGCCAACAATAAAGACCGCTTTGATAAATGGATCAATTGCACCGGCGCTATCGAAATGCTGAATGCGCTGGCTACTTTTGCATTCAACAACCCATCCTATCACTGGCCCACTGTGAACGCCAATGGTGTATCCATTGCAGGAAAAGGATTGGCGCACCCATTGATCCCCGCAGCAGAATGTGTAGCCAATGATTTTACGTTGGGCGTAGAAGAACGACTGGCGCTGGTAACCGGCTCCAATATGAGCGGTAAGACCACTTTCTTAAGAACAGTGGGTGTAAACCTTTTGTTGGCACAATGCGGCGCTCCCGTATGCGCTACCGCCTTTTCTTTTACACCCATGAATATATTATCCTCCATCAGGGTAAGTGATTCTTTGCAGGAACATACCTCCTATTTTATGGCGGAATTGAAACGGCTGAAACAGATCATCCGCCATTTACAGGAACAAAATACACCCGCGCTGGTGCTGATCGACGAGATCCTGCGGGGCACCAATTCAGAAGATAAAACACATGGCTCGGAACAGTTTATTAAGAAACTGCTGCAATACAATTCCCTCACCATGTTTGCCACGCACGATCTTTCGCTGAGTGTACTGGAACAGGAACTCCCCGGCAAGCTGAGCAATTATTGTTTTGAAAGCATTATCCGCGATGGGGAATTGATCTTCGATTATACCCTGCAGCGCGGCGTGGCCAAGAACAGGAATGCTTCTTTCCTGATGCAGAAAATGGAGATCATTTAGATGTCCTTTAGGGCAGTCATCAGGGTTAGCCGCCCCTTAAGGGCGACCCATCCTCCACAAAAAAGGCTGCCCCAAATACTATTTGGAGGCAGCCCATGCACACATGAGAAAGGGGGAACAATTATTTATTCAACTCCGCTTCCAGCAACAGTTTTAGTTCATTACCGGAAGGCCGGGGCGCATCGATCGACACAATATTTCCTTTTTTGTCAAATACCATAAAGCGTGGTATGCCTTTGATATCATAATTGCGGGCTATATCACTCCAGCCGGCAGCAAAGAGCTGCACACCCTTCAGCTCTTCTTTCGCAATAAAATCTTCCCATTTCCGGTGATCCTTTTGCTCATCTACCGATACGCTCATAAACACAATGTCCTTTCCGCGCATGGCCTCTTCCATTTTCTTGAGGTGAGGTATCTCAACCTTGCAGGGTCCACACCAGGTAGCCCATACATCTACCAATACTACCTTGCCTTTGAAATCCGTCAGGGAGACCTTTTGTCCTTTATCATCGGGATAAGTGAAATTGATGGCAGGCGCTCCGGGTTTGGAAGCTTCTTTTGCCAGTTTGGCCTTGATATCTGATAAGCGCCGTTGCTGATCTCCTGTCAGGATGTACTTGCCATAATTTTTATCCAGGTCCTGGTAGCCCAGGTAGGTTTTGAGGCCACCGGCACTTTGCAATACCATTTCTCCCCGCAGCGTATCATTCAACACATGGCCCATACGCGCTTCGAGGTCCATATTGAGTTTACGGCCCGCCACCATATCTTCCACCATCGGTAAGTAAGATAGCAGGCGTACGCCCATCGGGTAAGATAGCAGGTAGCCATCCCGCGTATAGTCTTCGGCCCTTATCGCCTGGTAAAACCCTGTATAATCGGCAGCCGTCGGATGCGCTGAATTGGGACTGGTTGTAAAACTGATGGCCCAGCTCAATACATCCACCTTGCGCCTGCGGGTAAAGGCTTCATCAAACCTTTTGTTACCTGTCTTTGCCGGTTGCCAGCCTGGGAGACTGCCAACAAAGGTTTCCAGTTTGGGAAAGAATTCCTTAAAGGTTTCCGACTTGCCGCGCATTAAATAAACAGCGGTTTGTTCAACAGTGGCCGCTTGCTGGTGCCAGGCCGCCAAAGCAAGGTTTTCGCTGCTGTTCTTGCCTGTGAGTTGGTAACTGCCATCTCCTATTGTTACATTCAATTGGTCGCCCGGTTTGAAGTAAAACGAATGTTTATCCATCGCTATATTTTCATTACCAAGGCCGATAACATAAAACCCTTCTGTAGCCGGATAGAACAGAAATCCAAACCGGCCCGAAGTATCTGCTTTCGAAGCCGCTATTTCTTCCAGTCTTCCGTGGTTTACCGTGTAAAGTTTTACCGCTTCCCTGGTGGGGCGGCTGGTGACGCCATTGACAGACGTTGCTTTGGACTGGGCAATGGTAAAGTGTATGCACAACAAAGTGCATAAGGACATTAATACTTGTTTCATGGTGTTGATTTGATCGTTGGAGGCGTAAAAGACACTGTCCAACAGGATATAATTTTAGCGGACCCTATAAGAAAAACTAACAATTTTGCCCACGCCACCCCAGCTGTTCTGCAACACCAGCGGGCCCTGCACAGGCTGAGCTGTAAATACTTCCAGTGTGCCATTGGCGCCTTCCGGCAGGCTGGGATCTACACTGGCGGCAACCAGATCGCTGTTGCGGAAGCGCAGCTGCGTAAATACTTTATTGCCCTTGTCGATCATTAGCTTACTGGCCATGGCCGACACATCGTAGGAATACAGTTTGCCACCCACGGTATAAAAGATATAGCCAAAATCGGGGCTCACAGCAAAGAAGGAAGCTTTGTCGATATCTGTGGCTGTCATTTCATCATAATCCACCTGTTTCGTGCTGCTGCCAAGTGTAAAACGCGCCAGGTAATATTTACTTCCGTTCAATTCTTTCAGGATGGCAAACACATTGCCATTGGCAAAGGGCGTATAGGTCATATAAACAAGGTCCTTGCCCGTATTGTAATCAAACAACGTATCGGTAGTGGGCATGGTGCTCAACGACCCTTCGGAACCTACATGCCTTACAAACCGCCTGTTGTCGATGTCGTAAAAAGCTGTCATGTTGGTCCCCACCGAAGCATTGGGCGCCATGAAGGGCGCTATCCGGAAGGTGCCCGGCTGGCCTTTCAATATATTGATGGGCAAGCCCCAGCGGATATTAAATACATTTTCAAAATAATACGCATCCGTACCCTCTATCATATAGGCAATGCCTGAGGAAGGAGCTACAAAAGAGTGCGGCGCAAAATTATCAGGCACATTGGACACCATCTCATATTTGATATTCATCGTGCTTTTGTACTGGAATGTTTCAGCGTCGATCCTTTCCGTCGTTTTATCCGTAGACAAAAAGATCGCATAACCAGTGGCCGCCTGCGTCATCCGGAAGCAATGCACTGCCACCGGCTTACCCTGCAATTCCAGTCCCGATCCCGTACTCGCCAGCACATCGGGCAAAACGGTATACTGGTTATTCAGCTTGTTGATCATATCCAACCTTGCCTTGCCATTTACCTCTGTCATCAACATCCAGCCTTCATAGATATTACTGGTCACTTCCAGGTCGAAGCTTTTCTGCCACTGAATACCTGTCAGCGTATCAAGAATGCGGTAATAAATATTATACTTACCTGCTGCGAGATTTACCTTGATCCGAAGACCTTTGTTTTTCCCGAGGTCCTTGCGCTTATCGGCCACCAGTGCACCCACCTTCATAGCGATCCATTCATACTTGTACCTGGCCGAATCCGTAGCTGCCGGATCGGTGAAAGCCAGCTGCGGAATGATCTCGAAATAATTACCCTGCATGGCAGCATAATATTCATTGATACCGCCAATAACGACCTTATTGGGATCCTCATAATCGTAGTTGCCCAGATCCTTGAAACAGGCGCTCAGCATACATGCCAATAAAGCGCCTATGATATAATGCAGGAATTTAAATTTCATAATGTTTGCTTTTTTCAGGTTATTGAACCGATGGCCCCATGATCATATCCGAACCATCCTCTTCTTTAATGATATTGCCAGCCGCTCTTTGTTCATTCAAGTAGCGCTGCATGAACCTGCCAAAATACTGTAGTTCGGCAATGGGGATCGTCGTATTGAGCCGGTCTACCGTGATGCCCAGCAATTCCGACATCAGGTACAATTTCTTCCGCGAAAAGAAGCCCAGGTACCCATCAATCCAATAGGTAGGTTTCCGGAGAATATCATTGACCATTACCCGGTGCCAGATGGTGCTGACCGTTTTATTGCCGCCGGCAGCCGTTAACTTCTTCGTCAGGTCTACACTAAAAGGTTCATTGGCCGGTAATTCCAGGTAGATATTGAAAGAAGTGGTGAGCATATCGGGTGTGCGCTTGAGCTTGATATAGACAGTATCGGTAAGTTTACCTGCACTGATCGTAAAATCGCTCTTTACAAATTCATAATGCTGGCCCGCTTTCGCAGTAGAAGAATCGTTGGCCTTCAGCACATAGCTCCTATCGTTATTCAAGAGCATACCCGATGCTTTTACCGGCACAATGATTATTGAGTCCTGGATGCCCGTAGGTGTAAAGGCAAAAGTGAATATGGTAGAATCGAGCAGGATATCATTGAAAGATTCTTTGGGTTGAGAGGCATACAGAAAATATACCTGCGGCTTGCCTTCAAAGGTCTTGATCTCTTTGGTGCAACCCATCAGCAACCCTGTAACCATCGTAATGAAAAACAGATACTTCATGGTTGTTAGTTTGGAAGTTAACGGTATTGGGTTTCCGACAAGGGCAGCGGGAAAACGTATTTAGCAGCATTCATCGTCACATTGCCCGTAGTGGCCGCACCATTGGGAATGGCAGTAATATTCCTCCTTTTGTAGTAGTAGAATAATTGCCCTTCTCCCCAAAACTCTTTTTGGTATTCCTTCTGCAACTCAGTGCTCAGGCTGGCCGTAGGGGCAATATCCACCAGTCCCCGGTTCTTACGCACTGTATTGAAATATTCCCTGGCCTTTGTGGCATCCGTTTCACACTCCGCCATGATGTAATACATTTCACTGATGCGGATCATCGGCATTTTATAACGGAACACGCTATCCTTGCTCTGTATATCCGTGTATTTGTAGAAGGTCTTGAAATTTTTACCTCCGGTAGAAGGCAGTATCCACATCGAATTGTACCGGTAGTCATTTTCATTGCTCTCAAAAATCGCCTTAAGCCTGGTATCGTTGGGAGCCAGTATGAATTTTTCCGGAAGCTCGGGTGCATACGCCAGCTTGTTGGTATTGTACAGATCAATGTTGAACAGGCTAAAAATAAGCTCCGTAGAGAATACACGGTCAGGGTCCGTACGATCAGAAACGATCCGGGAGGGTATGATCCAGGGAAACCATTTGCCGCCGTTGTCCACTACCAATCTTGCGGCTGCCAATGCCGCCGCCTTGTCATTACGGTAAAGGTGCACACGGGCCTGTAAGGCTTTTATCGCATAATAATTCATGCGCAGGTTCCTGTTGGTGAGCCAGTTGATACCATCACTCCTGAAGTTCTTAATAACTCCTTCAGTAATGATGGGGTCCGTCTGCAGTAAACGTTCTGCTGTTGCCAGATCGGCCAGGATACTGTCGATCGCCTGGTTGGCTGGCAGGAGTTCTGCTATTTGTGTAGCAGCCTTGCGGTAATAGGGAATGGATTTGGCAGTGGAATCTTTTGTATTGTAGATGGGACCATACATCCGCAACAGGTCAAAATGCATCATGGCCCGGATGCCGATGGCCTCGCCACGCAACAACGAATCGTACCTGGCGGGAATGGCTGGCCCTGCATACACATCGAGGTTGCGTAAAAAGGCATTCGCGTTCACGATCACCACATAGCCGGCTTCCCATATACCTGCCAGCTTGCCTTTTGTTTTAGCGTCATCAAAGCTGTAGTTCTCTAATCCAATCTCTTCATGACTGGCGCCAATATTGTATCGCTGGGCCAATATCTCCAGCGTGCTCATAGACAGCTGGCGGCCATATAGACTGGAGCCCGACAGTTGCAGGTAGATGCCATTTAGGGTCAATGCAGCGCCATCCAGGTCATTGAACAACTGGAGTTCAGTAAATTTATCCTTAGGCTTCACATCGAGCCATTTTTTGCATGCTCCGAGGACAAGCCCCGTCAACAGCAATATCATTAGGAGAGAATATTTTGTGCGCATGATAGTAATTTGGTTGGTTTAGAACGAGGTATTGATCGAGAATGCCACTGTTCGCGCAAAGGGATACTCAATGCCCCGTTCGCGCTTCATGGTAGAAATCCGGAATATATCGTTGAGGTATCCATTCACCGAAAGAGAACGCATGCCCAGCTTTCTGATAAATCCTGCTTTGCTAAAATCATAGCCTACCCTTAGCGATTCGCCCGTGATCGTATTGTCCTGCTGGATAAACCGCGATGTAATAGGAGTAGTAGCCGTGATCGAAATGGCCTTGAATTTCGAAACATCCCCTACTTTTTTCCAACGATCATAGAGCGCCCGCTTGTCCTGGTTGTAAAACACATTGTCATCGCTGATATTTTCCACCTTATTGTACAAAGCATAATTGTAGGCATCGCCCCCATACCTGTAGCGTATCACTACCCCAACAGAAAGCCCTTTCCATGAAAAACTGGTATTGATCACGCCTTCCACAACCGGCCTTTCACTACCCATTACCCGCACATCCTGCGGATCATAATCATAAGTAATGGTACCATCCTGTTTTACAAACACCTCACGGCCTGTACCGGGGTCAATGCCCTGCGAATAAACCGCCCACATATCTTCAGGACTGTATCCGTCCTTATACCTTCTCAGCGTATTTCCCACCTCTTCTGTCTTATCGAGTCCTTTCAGCTCTGCATTAAGGCCGCCATAGGTAGCTTTTTGTACAATGCCCGTAACACCAATATTCCACACAATACCCGCAGTGGGTTTATAAATGGGTGAATACCGGATATTGGCTTCAATGCCTTTGTTGTTCAGGTGTCCTACGTTCTTGGGATAAGCGTAAAGTCCCGTAGAGGAGGGTAAATCAAGCGGAACGATCAATGGATCCGTATATTTCTGGTACACATTCACAAAGCCGCCTAGCCGGCCGTCGAACAACGAGAAATCAACCCCGATATTCGTTTGCTGTGTGTTTTGCCAGCTCAGGTTGGGATTGCCCAGGGTGGTGAGGGTTAAGCCCTGCCCGAATAAATTGAGTGATTGTTCATAAGTATATACCGACACGGAAGTCACCTGCGAGAAGTTTTGGTTGCCCGTAGCGCCTGTATTCATTTTTACCCGCAGCATCTTGATCCAATCCTTGTCCTTAAAAGCAGCTTCATTGTGCAGGTTCCAGGCTACCCCTACCGACCAGAAAGGGCTGTATTTTTTATTGGAACCAAAAGCCGTAGAGCCATCCATACGGTAAGAGAAATCCGCCACCCATCTTCTGTCGAAAGTGTAGCTGCCCGATACCAGGAAATTATTTCTCCTGAACTGGCTGTATAAGGTCTTAGGCCGGTCGTTGGGGTTATAACTATAAGCAAAGGCCGGATTGCCATTGGTGCCTGGGGGGAAACCCACTATTTTGGAGGATATCGCTTCGTTGTTTTCTTCCTGAACCTCCACGCGTGCATTGGCCGATACCATGTGCAGCCCATTGAACAGGCGTCCATAGGTAAGCATGGCATTTGCCTGATAGGCAAAAGTGGAGATCCGTTGGTTCTCATAGCTGCCTTTTTCGAAGATGCCCGCTTTGTCAAACATACTGTGTTCCGGTGCATAGTAGATCACCTGATCCCCCGAACCTTTCGAAACTTGTATGGCGCCACGCAGATCGAGATCAGGACTCAGCTGATAGGTCAGCTGAAGGTTATTCTGGAAGGAGAAATTCTTTGTTTCAAAGAGATTATTGAGCCTGGCATTATACAGTGGATTCACAATGTATTCATCCTTCAGGTTACGCCTTGACGAAACTTCAAGGTATTTATCTACCCCACCGTCTGTATTGTATTTTTCATAATAAGGATTGGCCCGGGCAAATTCACCGTATGAACCATAGGGCGATTCATTGGCGGTATAGCCATTCACAAAAAACTTATTCAGCACATTCAATTTGTTCTTCCGGTAAGTAAGGTCAATATTCCCCTGCCAGGTTTTGCGGCCCGCCCCCTTCAGAATACCATCGTTTATCTTGTACTGAAGGCCAGCCGCATAACTGTAAATATTATCACCTCCCTCGGCACGGATCGAATGCCCTTGCGAGAAGCCCAATTGTACAGGTTCATTGAGCCAATAGGTATTGACCTTTCTGCGCACTCTTGCCAACCGGGATGAATACAGACTGTCCAGGTACAATTGCTCTTCGATGAGTGCGGGTTCATAGATCCTGTATCGACCCGAGAGGCGTTCAAACTCCAGCTTCTCTTCCCCATTCATCAGGTTGTACCCACTGAGATCGGGCATATCCAATTTAAAGTCGCCCGTATAATACAATTGGAGCGCACCCGATTTGGGCCTTTTGGTTTCGATCACCACCACCCCATTGGCAGCCCTGGCTCCATAGATGGCAGTAGAAGCTGCATCTTTCAATAAGGTAACTGATTCAATGCGGTTGATATCGAGATCAACAACCGATCTCAACGTAGTTTCAAAACCATCCATGATGAACAGGGGCTGGTTGGGATCGGCTGCAAATTCATTCTGCAAGGCTTTCGACGAGATCGAGGTCTTACCCCTGATCTCGATCTCAGGCAATTGGTTGGGATTGGAACCCAATGTGTTGTTTTCTGTTACGATGAAGGAAGGATCCAGCGACCGCAGACTTTGGATCACATTCTGGTTGCCGATCGCTTTCAGCTGCGTATTATTAAAGGATACGGAAGCACCCGTAAAACTTTCCCTGCGCCTGTTCACAATACCCGTCACCACCATATCCTGCAGGTTATTGTCAGCAGCACTCAGTGAAATAGTTATTGCCTGGCCATCTTTCACTTTCACCGTTTTCGCCACAAAGCCCACATAACTGATCGTAAGCGTTGCATTGTCACTACCGGCATCAATTTCAAAACTACCATCCGGCTTCGTCACCACCCCTATCTTAGTACCTCTGACTACCACGCTGGCGCCGGCGATCGGGGTCCCTTTTTCATCCACTACCTTTCCTTTTATGATGGGTAATGGAGCGGTGGGTGCAACCGGTGCTAATGCCGGTTCAGGTTCCTTTCTGCGAAGTACGATCGTTCGGCGTATCGCTTCCCAGGAAAATGGCTGGCTTTTAAAACATAGGTCCAGCACCGCCCACAGATTGGCCTCCTTTACCTCTATGGTAACAGTATTGGCCTCTTGCAGCCAGTCGCTTCTGTATACAAAAGTATACCCCGTTTGCTCCCTGATCTTTTTAAAGACCGATTGCAGCGAAACGTTCTTTTCTGATAATGTCACTTGTTGTGACATGGTACCTGCACTCACATGAAGGCAGACACCGAGCAACAAAATAGCAGTCATTCTCATAGCCAACCCGATTTTGGAGCGGCTGCACAAAACCCGCCTGTACAGAAGTACAGGCATGGCTTTGCCATGCGCAATTAAATGCATAGTTTTGGTTAGGTTTTGGTGATCAATAACAGTCTGTCAAAAAATTGTTAGTTATCGCCTTCCAACCGGTGGTGTTACCGCACTCCCGGTTTTTTTATGCGATCCCTATCGTCTTTCTCATTTAGCCGATATCATTAGTTTTTTATTCTTAATAGTATAATGCAATCCGCTTAATTCCAGGATACGCAATACCTCCGACAGCAATAAGCTACGCGGGATCTCACCACTCAAGGAACCCGCAGGCACAGCTCCCTCATACACCACGTCCACATCATACCAGCGCTCCAGTTGCCCCATCACCACCGGAAATGGTGTATTGTTGAAATTGAACAAGCCTTCTTTCCAGGCCATTACCGCTGCTATATCCACCTTGTTGACGTGTTTCAACTTACCCTGGCGCAGCACCATCTGCTCTCCCGGTTGCAAAGTACCCTGGTCACTTCCCCTGGTTACCTTCACCGCCCCTTCCAGCAAGGTAGTTGCCATACCTCCCTCATCACCGTACCCATTGATATTGAAATGCGTGCCCAACACCTGCACTTCTACGCCCTCCTTTACTTTGACCAGAAAAGGCTTTGAAGCATCTTTGGCCACTTCAAAATAGGCCTCCCCCGTAATGCTTACCGGCCTTGTAGTTTCCTCAAACCGGGTAGGGTAAGTAATGGACGAAGCAGCATTCAGCCAAACCCGCGTACCATCCGGCAATACCAGTTGAAACTGTCGCCCCCTCGGAGTAGACATCGTATTGTAAGCGACGGGCGCCGTAATACCGGCAGGAACTTCATACACCAGTATGCCATCTTTGATAATAGCTCTAATCCCTTGCTCCTCCACTACCCCGGTTTTGGTGCTGTCCAATACAATATGGTTCCCATTGGCCAACGTAAGCACCGCTCCTTCCTGTCCGGGCAGCGCATCATGAGCACCCGTAGAGACAACAGGTTGATCCTTCGCTCCCTTATCAGGCCGATACAGGTAGAACAATCCCGCACCTGCTATGGCGATCAGTATCGCCGCAGCTGCCAGCCATGCGTACCGCCTCTTTCGTATTGGTACTACCATGCCCTCCGGCTTATCAGCTTGTAATACATTTTGTAACAGGGGATCGAAACGCATTTGATCATAGCTTTGATCCGGCTCCTGGGCTTCCAGCAGCGCTTCCAGGGCGGCAGTCACCGCTTCCTTATTGCCCTCATCGGCAACATAGGATTGCAATTGCGCCCGCTCTTCCGCAGTGATCGTTCCCTGCAATTGTTTTTTCATGAAGGCTTGTAATATATCCGGTTGCATCGGTTCCATTGAACAGGTTTATACCCATTAGACCAGCCAGTGCGCCGTTTATACCAATGCTGGTAAAACTTTTTTTACAGGTTGAAAAGAATGATCGTGAGGATGGAAATAGTATATCCCTGGCGCATGAGGTGCTCGCGCAGGGATTCCAGGGAGGCAGAAAGTGTGTTGCGAACGGTTTGGACCGATAGACCGAGCCGGTCGGCAATCTCGTCGGCAGCGAGCCCCTGTTCCCGGTTCATGAGGTATATTTTTCTTCGCTGTGGCGAAAGTTGGCGGATGCCATTTTGTACAGCTGCTTTCAGGAAGTTGAGGTGAATAAGCTCGGTAGTTTCTGTATGGATGGTCACTACCTGTTCTTCAATACTGGTGAGTGCCTTTTTTTCTGTGAGTGAACGCTGGAACAAAGCATAACATACATTGGCAGTGATCTTGAACAACCAGGCCCGCGGATTCGATACCCCCGGCAATTTGTCGCGGTAAAGCCAGCAACGCAGGAAGCTTTCCTGGATCACTTCATTCACCTGCGCATCCGAGCGGGTAATGCTAAAAATAAAGGGACGCATACGGGGCACCATATCGCGGTAGAAAACTGCGAAAGCTGTTTCATCCCCGGCTGCTATGCGGGTAAACAGGGCCGGATCCAATGGTTGGTCCCTTTCCCGCTCCTGGTATGTGACTGCCTCTTCCAATGCTATGGCGCTAAAATTAGTCAAAAATAAATTGGATAAAACCCTGCTGCAGGGTTATCAGACAAGTCAATCGTTTGCGTGAATTACTTTGTTTACATACAAAAGCCCGTAGTTCACATACAAGTTCCCCTACCCGGCTCCTGCGGATAGTACTTTAGCCGATACAAGACATTATTATGAAAAAGATGATCATTGCAAGCCTGTTGTGGATACTACAGGCTTCCGTATATGCCCAGGTTGGCATCGGCACCACCAATCCCAATCCCAGCGCTGCTGTAGATATCGCCTCTACCGACAAAGGGCTATTGATCCCCCAAATGACAACGGCCCAGCGTATAGCGATTGCCAATCCGGCCACCGGGCTGCTGATCATTCAAACCGATGGCGTCCCGGGATTCTACTACAATGCCGGTCCCCCCTCCACTCCTGATTGGATCAACCTGAGCGCTTATAAACTCCAGCAAAACATCAATACCAACGGAAAATATATTTCGGGTGATGGCTCTAATTCAGGCCTCCGGATCTCAGCCAATGGAACGGTAGATGGCAGCGGCGTCTACACGGGGGGCAATACCGGCACCACAAGAAATCCAGGTTCCAAAATGATCTGGGATCCCAATAAAGGAGCTTTCCGGGCAGGACAAAATACAGGTGGACATTGGGATGATGTAAATATTGGTCCCTTGTCCGTAGCGATGGGGTATAATACACTGGCTACAGGAGCGGCGGCCGTAGCCCTGGGCTATGAAGCCACTGCCGCCGGCAATCAATCACTGGCGGTAGGGTATCGTGTGGGGGCCAATGGCCATAATTCAGTGGCCCTGGGCTCCAATGTATACACCAATGGTATGACGGGTTCTTTTATTTTGGGCGACACCCGCACCGCCGCACCATCTGGCAACAGCGCCAACAACCAGATGGTCATGCGCTTTGAAAATGGCTACCGCCTCCATGCCGGCAACCTGGCCCAGGCAACTGTTGAAATAGACGCGGCCGGTAAAGTGGGCATTGGAAAAGCACCTACTGAAAAATTGGACGTAGCAGGCAATATCACGTATACCGGTACCCTGAACATGGGTGTACAAACCGTTTATTTCGATTACTCCGTGGGTGGCAACACCAGGTCTACAATTCCCTGCCAATGCCCCTCCGGCACAAGGCTCATCGGCGGAGGAGGCGGTCACCGGGACCCGAACAGCGCGGCACGGGACATCACTGTTAACTACAGCGCCCCCAGTACCGAGAACCCCAATACAATATGGCGCGTTATTGTCACCAATTCATCCGGCAGCTCAAGAGCAATCCGCGTATATGCCATCTGTGCCAAAGTACAATGATCAATCACCTTGTCAGCGTTTATCCCGTTCCGCGGGGCTGAGTCCCGCGTAGCCTGATCCAGTAGGCATCAACCACCATATCATGAAACAAATTATCTTACTCACCAGCCTTTTCATTCTTTCCACCTGTTGCCTGCAGGCGCAGGATGCCCTCTATCTTAAGAACGGCGCCACCATCACCGTACAAAATGGCACTGTAATAACAGTCAAGGGCAACGTAACATTGGAAAACGGCAGTACCCTGGCCAACCAGGGGATCATCAGGGTGGGTGGCAGTCCTTCCCTGGGAGCCGGTCACTGGACCGATCTTTCTGCAACAGGTGGTACCTATGGTACCGGCCGGTTTGTTTTCGATGGCGCCATTAACCAACAGATCAGCACCCCCTATACTTTTTCGCGACTGGACATGAATGGCACCAGCCTGGAACTGTCCAGCAATATCAGTGCACAGAAATGGTACCTGCAAAAAGGATATATCACCACGGGCGCCAATGCAGCCATTGTAACCGATCCTTCCGCTACCGCTGTGGAAGCCGATCCTGCCAATCCCGGCTTTACCCAAAGCTGGATCAATGGCGCCCTGCGCCGGTACATCACACCCGCCTCAGTAACCGGCTATCAATTTCCCGTTGGCAATACTGTTCGATCCAACCTCGCCACTTTAACCAACTTGAGTAGCGATCCACTTACTGGTATCAGTTATATAGAAGCACGCTTTATACCCAAACCGGGCACCGATGCAGGCCTGATGGTCACTGAAGGCGGTACCAGCTATGTAACCATTGCACCCGAAGGTGTTTGGAACATCAGCGCCGATGCAGCGCCCACGGGTGGCAAATATGATCTCCAGCTTTTTTTCAACGGCTTCTCCGGTCTCACCGATAATATGTTTGGTATCCTGCAACGCCCATTGGCCAGCACCAATGGCGCCGACTGGGTGCGCCCGGCCGGTAGTACGCTGCAACCAACAGGCACGCCGGGTAAAACAGTGGCCGATGGCTTTGCCGCACGCAACAGGATCTCCACTTTTGGACAATGGGGCCTGGGCCTCACCGCTGCTGCCTTACCTGTAAACCTGGTTGATTTCAGAGCACAGCGCCTGCACGCAGCGCTTGTACAACTAAGCTGGGAAACGGCTACCGAGCAAAACAACCGGGGCTTTGATGTGGAAAGAAGGTGGCAAAGTGAAACCGCCTTCAGGTCCATCGGCTTTGTGCCTTCCCTGACAGCAGGCGGCAACAGTAACCTGCTCCTGCATTACCAATATGCCGATGCCAACCCCTACAGCGGCGTTACCTATTACCGGTTAAAACAAACAGACTTCGACAACAGGGCCAATTATACACTCATCAAAGCAGTCAAAGGAACCGGACAGGGCGGCGTTACGGTATTGATGTGGCCCAATCCCAATAAAGGGCAATTCAGCATCCGCATCGATGGCAATACCAAACGGTTGCCGGCCATCATTACCGATATCAATGGCAGGGTGATACAGCAGGTATCCATCAATGAAAATACCCCAACAACTATTTATGGATTGAGTGCAGGCACTTATATCGTAAACATCCCCAATGCCTTCGGCAGCCGAGAAGATTTCCGCGAGAAAGTGCTGGTCATAAAGTAAAGCAATAACTGTGTTTATCCTACACACCCAACTATCAAAGCAATCGGCTCGCAGCTCGTAGCTCATAGCTCGCTGCTTTTCTATATTTTTACGCAAATTCCCGGTATGGATGTAAAAATAGACGACAGTTGGAAAAAGGCGCTCAAGGATGAATTCAGCAAGGATTATTTTAATCAGATCGTTGGTCACCTCCGCATCGAAAAAGCGGCCGGGCACACCATTTACCCACCAGGAGGACTTATTTTCAACGCCTTTAACCTTACCCCCTTTGAAAAGGTAAAAGTGGTCTTGCTGGGCCAGGACCCCTATCATGGAAAAGGACAGGCACACGGTCTTTGCTTTTCCGTACAGGATGGCATCAAGCCTCCCCCTTCCCTCGTTAATATTTACAAAGAAATAAACAAGGATATTGGCCTCCCCATTCCCAACCATGGCAACCTCACCAAATGGGCCGAACAAGGGATACTCATGCTCAATGCTTCCCTTACCGTGCGTGCGGCTGAACCCATGAGCCATTCCAAAATTGGCTGGGCCGAATTTACAGATGCTGTGATACGCAAAGTATCCGATCAGAAAAAAGGCGTAGTATTCCTCCTCTGGGGAAAATTCGCCCAGGCCAAACAGGAACTGATCGATGAAACCAAACACCAGGTATTAAAAGCAGCCCACCCTTCGCCCTATTCAGCAGATGCCGGCTTCTTTGGCTGCCGCCATTTCTCCAAAACCAATGAGTACCTCATGAAGGAAGGCAAGGACCCGATAGACTGGTCACTGTAATACTTTATCTTGCGCTCATGAAGTTCATCAAAGAGATACTGGGTCGCATTTTTGCCGTGTGGGCAATCCTTATGTTTATCCTCACCCTCCTGGTGTTCATGATCCCTTTTTTGTTATTTACCTACTCCCTGCCCGATCCTAAAAAGACATTCCGTTTTATTGCCC
The DNA here is from genome assembly GCA_966211765.1 of uncultured Paraflavitalea sp. Lineage (GTDB taxonomy): Bacteria > Bacteroidota > Bacteroidia > Chitinophagales > Chitinophagaceae > Paraflavitalea. Next base: position 13,605 of record CBIHOV010000013.1, on the reverse strand, counting down.
AGTCAAGGGTTTGGATGGGTGTTTACCTGCCGTTGATCGGCTGCCCCCTCAGGGTGCGCGGAAGGGAAAATTTTGCCCCCGGACAGAATTACGTGGTGGTATGTAACCACAATTCACTGATGGATGTGCCCATCTCCTCCCCCGCCATCCCCGGTGGTAATAAGACCATCGCCAAAACTGAGATGGCTAAGCTGCCTGTATTTGGTATTATTTATAAGACCGGCAGCGTGCTGGTAGACAGGAAGAGTGATAAAAGCCGCAAGGATAGTTATACCACCATGAAGAAAGTGCTGGGCATGGGACTGCACATGTGTATCTATCCCGAAGGCACCCGCAATAAAACAGATCAACCACTGAAGTCATTTCACGATGGAGCTTTCCGGCTGGCCATTGATACCCGCAAGGCCATGATACCCGGCATCATCTTCAATACCCGCAAGGTATTGCCTGCCAGCAAACCTTTTTTCCTCATGCCCCACCGCCTGGAGATACATTTCCTGGCCCCCATTCCTGTAGAGGCCAACGATACCGTAGAGACTTTGAAAAACAGGGTACATGAAATAATGGCCACCTATTATCAAGCGCACAAAAAATGACAGCCACAAATAGTCAGCAACTACAAAGCGCGGAGCAATTCTGTATTCTGTATTCTAAATTCTGTATTCTCTCCTACTGTCCGTAGAAATACCGGGTTCTGTTGACCTTCAGGTCGCGTAGAATGCCCGACTTGGGATTGATGGTGAAATTGAATGTGCGAACAGGCCCTACCGGCGTTACGTTGATCGACAATTGCCAGCAGTGCATTTCACGAGAGATAAACATGGTAAACATCTGTATCGCAGAAGAGTTAAAATCGTAATAGGTGTTCATGCCCATTTTCCATTTGGGCGTGAGGTTGAAATCTCCATTCAGGTTGGAATTGGTCTTTGTTTCAAAACCTGAATAGTCAGATTTAAAATTACGGGAGAAGCTGAAAGAATAAGAAATGTTCAACGACCAGGGGATATTAAAATCGGCAAACTCAGCTGCATGCAGTTGGGTATAATTGAGCTGCTCCATTTGTTCCTCCGGCGTCATGGGAGGCAGGTTGTTGTTGTTGAACTGGTCATCTTTTTCCTTTGCTTTCTTGTCATCCTTCGGTTTGCTCTGGAAAGAAGTAGAAATGGCAACATTACCATTGGTGATGCGGCCGGGTGAAAACCTTCCTCCCTTCCATGCATACTCATTGATACGGTATCCCATTGCATTCACTTTGTAGGGATCGAGGTTGGCGCCGGCTGTAATATTGATCTTTTCAAACAAGGTACTCCGGAAGTAAAGGCTGATCGTCGACAGCTTGAAAGAGTCGGCCAGGAAATTATAACCACCATTGAAGCCAAAACCATCAATGAGGCGTATCTTCTTGATACCGCCATCTGTGGTATCTTTTTTGGAACGCACTTTTGCTTCAATATTATTGTCCAGGCCAAAACTAATACCACCAAACTGCCCCTCACCAAACGGACCGAAGATGGTACCGTCATAATAAGAGAAGCGGTATTTATTACCGATCGAATCCACCTGTGTAGTGTAATAATCCTTCGCTGCCATATCAGGCTTATAGCTGATCGAGAAAGTAGGTCGTATTACGTGCCGGATTGCTGTGATCGGACTTTTGGGTCCAAAATTTTCAAACTTTCCAAAGATCGCCGTGCTCAGGCCCAGGCTAAAAGAGATATCCCGGGAGGTAAAAAATCCCTTTTGAGTGATCGTGTCAACGTCCTTACCTGCCGCATCCCAGTAACGGGTAAATTTCCGGGAATACCATTTCTCCTGGTAGCTGATACCGGGCGACACTTGTAAAGGCCCCAGCGAAGGCAGCGAAAGCTGAATAGGAATATTGTGCTGCGCACCCCATTGCATCGTATCAATGAGCTTGCTTAGGCTAAAGTCTTTTTCATATATACTCACCTGGTTGGCCACATTGGTATTCAACCCCACCCCCAGCTTTTCATACCACTTTGATTCACCGATCAGTTCCTTGCGCGCGAAAGGATAAAAGGTATTCACCGTAAACGCCACATTCGGCAGGTTGAGGTTGATCAGCGCCGGATCATTGTTATTCTGGTTGTGGTTGGCGCTGGCCGTAAGATTGTACCGCGTACCCCAGGTTTTGGAATAGGTGATCGACGAGTTCAGGTTATTCTGCACATTCCGCATGGGATTGTTCGTCACATACTGGTTGTACTTGGAAGAACCGGCATTCACGTTGGCTGAGAAAGTTTGTCCCGGCCTTGCCCGGCTGTCTACCGTATGGCTCCAGGCTATATTAAAGGTCTGCGCCGTCGTAAACTCCTGCTTGGCATCATCACTCAGGATGCGGGTACTTTGGTACGACAGGTTCATCGAACCATTGTAGCGATAGCGTTTGCGATAGGAAGGTGTTACAAATGCTGCCCAACCACCGTAAGAATAAATATTGGTGCGGAGAATAACATCAAAATAATCGTTCAATACTTTATAATAACCCAGCCCTTCCAATCCCAATCCAAACTGATCGCTGGCCGTAAATTGCGGAGGCAGTAAACCCGAATGCCTTCCCTGTGAAAGCGGGAAGAAACCAAATGGAAGATATACGGGCACGGGAACGCCTTCAAACTCGGGGTGAATGGGTCCCGTCACCGCCAGTTTCTGGCTCACCATCTTCATACGGGGTGTACGGAAAGCAAAGTGCGGCGTATCGAGGTTACAGGTAGTAATAATACCCCGGGCAGCAAAATATTCAGTAGGTGATATCTTTTTGATCTTTTCTCCCTGTACAAACATTTCTCCCTGGGCGGTGATCGTACTTTGCGTGATGCCCTTTTGCGTCTTTGTATTGAAACGCATCACATCAGCCTCCATCTTCGTATCGGCCTGTATCATCTTGGGCCTTCCGATCATATTGCCCGCCGAATCGAGGCGGAACACAGCGATCACCTCATTCTTCTGCTGGTCCATTTCAATACTATCGGCCGTAAGGTCCATATCCTTATACTTCACATTACCCTTACTGTACAATATGATCTTTTTACTGGGCACGTCCATCACGATCGAGTCGGAAGCTGAATAATGTACGGGAGCATCAATGGAGTCCTTCGACATCTTCACATCAAAAGTGTCTGATTTTATAGTAGCGGAATCTTTGAGTTTTAGCGAAGCTGAATCCCGCACGGCAGGGATGGTATCTCTTTTGTTGGGAATCGTATCAGTTTTCGGCCTGGTGGTATCCTGCAAAGCCGTTAATGTATTGCCAAATCCGGTAGTAATAGAATAATTACCCAGCATATTCATCGTTAATAATAACAATGAAGCGAGTAATATCGGCAACGAAAGTTGTTTTAGGCTATTTTTGCGTCCGTTAATCATATGCAGTGGTGGGCAAAAATAGTTATTAATGCATTAAGATTATGTGAAGATTGGTTAGCCCATAAAATCATAACAAAATATGTTCAAAAGGTTTACAGGTATAGCAGGCTTTGCTGTTTGCATTGCAATGCTGATCGCTTTCACCGTTAAGAAACCCGTTCCACATAAACAAAAGCCTGCATTAGGTATTATCATTATTGATCCCGGGCATGGTGGCATGGACCCCGGTACCCTGGGCAGCTTTTCCCGCGAATCAAGGGTGGCGCTGGCCATTTCCCTCAAACTGGGAAAAGCCATTAAAACCGCCTTTCCCGATACCAAGGTGCTGTATACCCGCACTACCGACGTTTTGCCCGGACAAAGAACGCTAAAAGAATCCTACTATTATAGGTCTGATTTTGCCAATCAATCCAATGGCGATCTGTTCATCAGCATACACTGCAATGCCATTGGCAAAAAGCCAGGTGGCTGGTACGAGAAAAAGATCGTTTCCTACAAAAATGTCACCACCGGTAAAGGCAAAAAGAAAAAAACAAAGAAGGTGCCTGTTTATAAGTCTTATTATGTAAAAAATACCCATAAGGGCACGGAAACTTATATCTGGGCGGCCGATCGCGTAACCTTTAAAGGAGATGCCATCAACCAGCGACAGGAAGAAAGTGGTGAGAAAACCGACAGCTCCATCACTTTCGATATGAGCTCACCCGAATCCCGCATCAGGGCCCAGTTGTATGAAAAGAAGTATTTTGGTAAAAGTCTGCTCCTGGCCAACCACGTAGAGGAAGCATTTGATAAAGGCGGTCGCATAAGTTATGGCGTTAAACAAAGGAACGAGGAAGGTATCTGGGTGTTGCAGGCCACCGGAATGCCCAGCATTTTGGTGGAGACCGGCTTCCTGTCTAATACCGAGGAAGAAAAATACCTCAACAGCGAAAAAGGGCAGAACGAAGTAGTAGCCGCTATTATAGCAGGACTGAAAAAATACAAAGCCTCCCTGGAAAACACCAAATAATTTAACGTATTACTAAGCATCTTCATCCGTTATTTTGCATCTTATCCTATATTCATAGATCCTTTCAACAGAACCGGATAATAATATGATTAAAAAGATCACATGTTTTCTGCTGATTACTACGGTGTTTACAGTATTGACGGCCTTTTATAGAGAGCCTGCCGGGGTAGCGCAAAAACCTGTGATCAAGACCATTATTATAGATGCAGGTCATGGCGGATCCGACAATGGCGCCCTGGGCGATTACTCCTTCGAAAAAGACATTTGCCTCGATATTGCCCTCAAACTGGGCAAAAAACTGGAACAGGAATTCCCCAATATTAAGATATTGTACACCCGTACGAAAGACGAATATCCTTCTATTAAATCCAGGGCCGATTTTGCCAATGTCAATAAAGGCGACCTCTTTGTATCCATCCACGTAAATGCAGGCCCCAAAATAAAGCATTCCAATTTTGCAGGCTACCGCACCGAAACCTACTATACCGGCAAAGGCAAAAGCCGGAAGAAAAGGACCAGGAAAGTACCCAAATACAATATCTACTATACCGATAATCCCTCCAATGGTACCGAAACCTATATCTGGGCCGCCGACCGCGCCGATGCCAAAGGCGAATATGTGTCGGAGCGTATGTCGGAAGAGGTGAATGACTCCACAGAATATGCGCCCGATATCAATGACCCCGAATTCAAGGCCAAATCACTCTTGTGGACCAAACGCTATTTCGACAAAAGCCTGGCGCTGGCCACCATGGTGGAAGAAGAGTTCGTGAATGGCGGGCGTTTAAGCCGGGGCGTAAAACAACGGAATGAAAAGGGTATCTGGGTGCTCCAGGCCACAGCCATGCCCAGCATCCTGGTAGAGACCGGCTTTATCACCCACCGTCCCGATGAGGACTACCTCAACAGCGAGAAAGGCCAGGAAGAAATAGCCAGCCATGTATTGACAGCCATCAAACGGTACAAAGATGCCTCAGAAGGGAAATAAGAAGACAGAATTTAGCATATAGAATACAGAATCCTTTGCGCGGAAGAATATGAGAAGCTTTTGCGCGGAAGTCTGTATCCGGAAATCCCCAAATGAAGGATTGCGCCTTTTATCAAGGTCCCAAAAGGCTTAGATTCTGTATTCTGTCTCCTGTATTCTGCATTCTCCTCTTGTAATTCCTTATTTTTGTTGATAATATGCTTTTTTGGGGGCTGTCTCAAACAGACTGCTGAAAAAAGTGTTATTTGCTCACAAAATAGCCTCTAATGAAAATTTCGAATGAAACCAAGGTAGGATCACTGACTGCTATAGCTATCGTTATCTTGATTTTGGGCTTTAACTTTTTGAAAGGAAAAAATCTCGCCGACCGAAGTGATAAGATATATGCAGAATTTCCCGCCGTAGACGGCCTGCAGATTTCCAATCCAATTTTTATTAACGGGCTCCAGGTAGGAAAGGTCTATGGGATGATAGAAAAAGACAAGAACCTGAGTGGCGTGATCGTCACCATCAGCCTTACCAAAGACATTAATATCCCCAAAAGCTCCGTGGCCACCATCAGCAGCGAACTGCTGGGCACCACTTCTATCAAGATCAGGCTCGGCAATGGCGGCGAATACATCCAGGATGGCGATACTTTGCAAACGGCCAAAACATTGGGCCTTGCCGATAAACTGCAAAGCAGCCTCGACCCTACCCTGGCCAGTGTGAACAAAACACTCACTTCCCTCGACCTGGTATTGCAGAATCTGAACAGTGTGCTCGATCCCCATACTAAAAACAACCTGCAAAGCATTGTAGCCAATCTCACTACCTCGTCCAAATCACTGGAGAAATTGCTGGATGCGCAAACCGGTATGCTGGCCAAAACATTGTCGAATACAGAATCCGTGACGGGCAACCTCGCAAAGAACAACGATAAGATCAATGCTACCGTAGACAACCTTGAAAAAGCAACAGCCAAATTGGCCAATGTAAAATTGGATGAGGCTGTAGCCAGTTTGCAAGGCACACTCACTAAGTTGGGAGCCGCTGTAGATAAAGTTACCAGTAACCAAAGCTCCATCGGCGCCCTGTTAAATGATCGCAAATTGTACGACCAGTTATTACAAACCAATCGTAGTTTGACTACCTTGCTCGACGACTTGCGGACTAACCCAAAACGTTATGTTAACATATCTGTTTTTGGAAAAAAAGATAAAAAAGGCCCGCTGATGTCGCCTATTTATGATTCTACTTCTACTTCGAAACCTTGAAGAAAATAAGATGCAAAGGTTTATCAGCCTCTTTGTGTTTTTCGCACTGGCGCTCTCCAGTGCTTCTGCCCAGGTAACCAGTACGCCCCAGCCGGGCGCTGATACCATGAAGGTAGTGGAACTGATCTATGCCGACCGGTTACGAACCGAACAACGCGACTCAGTAACCGAAGTACAGATACTCGCCGGCAAGGTGCACCTGAAGCAAGGCAAAACCCAATTCTTTTGCGATAGCGCTATTTACAATAAGTTCACCAAGATCGTGGAAGCATTTGGCCATGTGCACATCAATGATGCCGACAGTGTACATACCTATGCCGATTACCTGATCTACCACGCAGATACCAAATTGGCCACACTCACAAAGAATGCAAAGCTCACCGATGGAAAAACCACCCTGTTGACTGATGAATTGCATTATGATGCCAACCAGAAAATTGGCGAATACTTCAACGGCGGCCGTGTGCTCAACAACCAGACCGTACTCACCAGTAAAGAAGGCACTTATTACGGAGAGCTGAAAGATGTATACTTTAAGAAAGATGTAGTGCTCAAAGATCCCAAGTACTACCTCAAGTCTGACTCCCTCTTATACAATACCAGTACCGAAATAGCCACCTTCATTACGAAAACCTATATTGAAGACAGCGCTAAACGCAAGATCACTACCAAAGAAGGATACTATGACCTGAAGAACCGCAATGCCAGTTTTGGCAAGCGGCCCATTATTGAAGATACCAAGGCAAGAACAAAGACCATCGCCGATATTGTGGAAACCGATGATTCAACCGGTATCACCACCCTCATCGGGCGGGCCGTGCACATCGACAGTGCGCAAGGCGTATCACTGCTGGCCAACTTAATCATCACCAACCGGAAAGAGGAAACCCTGTTTGCCACCCAGCACCCCCTCATGATCATTAAGCAGGACAATGATTCGATCTATGTAACAGCCGATACCCTGTTCTCCGGCAAACTGAGCAAAATGAAGGTGCTTACCAAAACAGATTCCCTCACGGGCAAAATTGATACGATCAAAGGAGCACTGACCATCAATACCAGGGACAAGACCAAAAATGACAGTGCCGACCGGTATTTCCAGGGCTATCACCATGTGCGCATCTATTCCGACTCCCTGCAGGCAGTTGCTGATAGTATGTTCTATTCAGGCGCAGACTCCGTATTCCAGCTGTTTACCGATCCCGTAGCCTGGGCCAGCAATAGCCAGATAACCGGCGATACCATGTACCTCTACACCAAAAACAAAAAGCCTGAAAGGCTCTATGTATTTGAAAATGGATTTGCCGTCAATAAAGTAGGCAAGGATATGTACAACCAGCTAAGGGGCAACCGGATGAATGGTTATTTTATAGATGGCAATATTGATTACATGCGTTCCAAAGGCAATGCCGAAAGTGTGTTTTATGTGATGGACAGTGACAGTGCATTGGTAGGCGTCAATAAAGCTGAAGGAGATATCATCGACCTGCGTTTTTTGAATAAAGAATTGAATAAGGTGGTGGTCATCAGCGAACCCAAAGCTACCATGTTCCCGGCCAAACAAGCTACAGAACAGGATAAGGTGCTGCGCAGCTTCAGGTGGCTGGAAGCCAGAAGGCCCAAGACGAAGTTTGAAATGTTTGAGAACTGAGAAGCAGCTACGAGCCGCGAGGCCTTTGCGACGAAAGGCCTTTACTGTATTTTGCTCGTAGCTCATTGCTCGCAGCTTTCCACTCACAGCCCAAAGATTCCTTCTACTTACATTACAAGAACTTTAACAGCTCTGAATTAATACAGTGGCACTATTTTTCGTTCATAAGTAACAAATCATACGGTCCATGAAACGTATCACACTGCTCTTTACAATAACCTGCCTCTTTGTTTTCATCAGTCATCAATCATCGGCCCAGGACTATCGGCTTGGCCTCGGTATACGGCTTAGCAATTCCACACCAACGCTCAACAGTTCTATCAGTGGTAAGTATTTTATTACCGACCGCAGTGCGGTAGAAGGACTGGTATCCTTTGGCAGTCGCTTTGGTATGGGCGCCCTGCTGGAGATCCACCAGCCATTTGCTTCTGCGCCAGGCCTGCGCTGGTTCTATGGCGTGGGCGCTTATGTAGGCTGGGAGTTTGGTGATACTTATTTTGGACCCACCGGTGCACTGGGCCTGGATTATAAGTTTGCCAACGCTCCTATCAACCTCTCGCTCGATTGGAAACCGGAGCTCGACATCATGCCCGACATCAACTTTGTACCCGATGCCTTTGCCCTTACCGTACGCTTCACATTGAGATAACCGCTCGTTCGTTTTAAATAATTGCATCCTGACAGGTTTGCTATCCAGCCTACCAGTCGGGATTTTTTTATGGCCTGCTCCCTCCATGCAGACCAGATCAAAATCCCGTGACCGATAAAGCAAATCTAAACCAGTTCCCATCCCGTTTTTCAAAAAATGGGTCGGGGTTCTCTGATTGCTGGGACGAATGAGCAATGTATTGGGACGAACAGTATTTTCTCCCCGGAAACACCTGGCCAATTGGGACGGCTTCCTCCAAAACCTGGGACGAACAGCACATACTCAGGGACGAATAACACGTCCATCACAGTTTCTCCTCTTTGCTTCCCCGGATCTTCTTAATTCTCCCCTGTTTTTTCGCTGTTTCTCCTCATTGCCTCCTCGAATCCTCCTCTTTGCCTCCTCGGATCCGGGGAAAGCAAAGCGGACCCAAAGAGGAGGAACTAAGGGATCATCAAGACCCCATTGAAGTTAACACCGGGAGATGTACGAATGAGGGCCACAAAATTTGACCCGATCCTAATCTGTGGAATCTATCAAAATCACCTCATCAGCGATCCCGCAATCGTTTGCAATTGCCGACATGTGTCGATTTATGCAGGATTTAGAGTCATTTAATATAAATATTACTCAGTTTATGCCATTTTATGCAACAATTGCCTAATTTGGGGCATCAACCAGGCTAATATGCTTAAAAAAGAACGACAAGCTTACATACTCCGGCAGGTAAACCTGCATAACAAAGTATTGTCTTCCAGTTTGAGTAATGAGATCAATGTTTCAGAGGATACAATTCGCAGAGACCTGCACGAACTAGCAGAAGATGGCAGAATCATCAAGGTGCATGGTGGCGCCCTCTCCCACTCTTTTCACGATATCTACAACCCATCCGGCAATATTTACCTGCACGACCATAAGAAAATTATAGCCGAAAAAGCAGCGGCGCTCATCGAGGATGGTATGTATGTATTGACCAGCGGCGGTACTACCATCCTTGAACTAGCCAGGGTATTACCCCCACAGCTGAGGGCCACCTTTGTTTCCGGCAGCCTCCCCGCAATCGTTGAATACCTGCACCATCCCAATATTGAGGTCATAGTTATTGGAGATAAAATATCGAAGAACAGCCGCATCACCGTGGGCGGAGATGCCATTGCCAAGATCGGCCATATCCGCGCCGACCTCTGTTTCCTGGGCGTAGATGCCATCCATGTACAACAGGGCGTGAGCGACAGCGACTGGGACGTAGTGCAATTGAAAAAAGCCATGATCGAATCCTCCCAAAAAGTGGTTTGCCTCAGCATTGCCGAAAAGACCAATGCTGTAAAACCCGTGCATGTGTGCCCTGTAAGCAGTATCCACACCCTCATTACTGAATTGCCACCAGGTGATCCTTTTTTACAACCTTATGTCAACGCTGGCATTGAGGTGCTTTGATCCGTACGCTTCTTCTTCCGCAAACCTTATCCTTCCGCAACCTTATCCTTCCGGCCCGCATTTCATTACCGAGGCTCCATACACTTTAAATAACATTTTATGAGAACGACCAAGCCACTATTCCTGCTTGTATTGCTTTGCCTCACGGGCTTTGCTTACGGGCAAACAATTACCGGGGGGGTATACGACAAGTCTACCCAGCTACCCATCCCCTCAGCCACAGTGGCTGCCGGGAAAAGCCAACAGACCGTACAAACAGATGCTAATGGAAAGTTTACAATTGATCTGAAAGGCGCTAAAACCCTTACAGTTTCTTTTGTAGGGTACACAGTGCAAACCATCAATGTGGGCACTGCTATTGATTACAAAATTGAATTGGAAGTAACAGATGCAGCCCTTCAACAGGTAGTAGTGGTAGGTTATGGTACCCAAAAGAAAGCCAACCTTACCGGCGCTGTGGCAACGGTTGACGTGCAAAAAACATTTGGCTCACGCCCCGTTACCGATGTGGCAAGAGGTTTACAGGGAGCAGTAGCCGGCCTCACCATTACAACAGCTACCGGCGATCTGGGTACCGATCCCAAGATCAGGCTCAGAGGTTTACAGGGCTCATTAAATACAGGTTCCGGCGGCGCCAAGCCACTGGTACTGGTAGACAACGTAGAGATCCCCAGTCTGCAGATGATCAACCCCGATGATATTGAGTCTATCTCTGTATTGAAAGATGCGGCTTCTGCTTCCATCTACGGTACACGTGGCGCCTTTGGTGTGATCCTCATTACCACAAAATCCGGTAAGAAAGGGGCCCCTACACGGGTTACCTACTCCAATAATTTCGCCTGGAGCGCGCCCACTACGACTCCTGAATTAATGGGGGGTGCTGATAATGCAGAAGCGACCTTCAGAGCGCTTCAACGCACCAGCAGCCAAAATTCATTTAAAGTGATTGGCAATACCATCGACTCTCCTTCCATTGTGAAAATGAGGGAATGGGAACAGAAATATGCTGGTCAGGACCTCGGTGATGAAATGGTAAGAGGCCGCGATTGGGATACCATTGGTGGCAAACTTTATTTCTACCGGTCCTGGGATCCCGAAAAAAAATACATGAAGGATTGGACACTGCAGCAAAGGCATGATATCAATATCAGCGGTGGCAGTGAAAAAACAAGCTATACACTCGGTCTCGGCTATATGGACCAGGATGGTATATTAAAAGTAAATCCCGATCAGTTCAAACGTTACAACCTTACACTGGGTATAAATTCATCTGTGAAGGATTGGCTGGATGTACGCGGAAAAGTATTGTACTCCAACACCCTTACCGAAACACCATTCATATTCAGCGGAAGTCAATATGGCCCCCTGTATTATTTATACAGATGGCCAGCCAACTATCCCTATGGTACTGTGGATGGGAAACCATTCAGAAGCGCCGTAACCGAAGTACAGCAAGCCAAGATGGATCAGAACAAAAGATCACTGGCCCGTATTTCCGTTGGCGCAACCCTCAAGCCCTTCAAAGGCTTTACCCTCGATGCTGATTATACTTATACCAATACCAACCAGCACCTCAATCAAACCGGAGGTAATACCCTGGCCTATAACCATTGGGACTACAGCACCACAGTTGGGCTGAACTATGGCGCTTATCAGCCTGTGAGTTATAACAAAGCCCGGTATTATTCCTACTGGAATGAGATCAATACCGGAAAGGTATTTGCCACCTACAATAAAACTTTCAACAAAGACCATGTATTCAAGGTCATTGCTGGTGGTGATATTGAATTGTACAAGGCTACCGATCAATCTTCCGAACGTTCTATGCTGATTGACCCCAATTACGGTGAGCCTTCATTGGCTACTGGTGCACCATTGGTGGATAATTCCAATGGCCATTGGTCTACATTGGGTTTCTTCGGCCGTATCAACTATGCCTACAAGAATAAATTGCTGTTGGAAATGAACGGCCGTTATGACGGATCGTCTAAGTTCCCGCCCAATGATCTCTGGGGTTTCTTCCCTTCCGTATCAGCTGGTTATATCCTGACTGAGGAAGATTACATGGATTTTTCCAGGGACTTTTTATCATTCCTGAAAGTAAGGGCTTCTTATGGTTCCATAGGCAACCAGGTGGTAGGTAACTATCGCTTCTTATCCTTAATGAGTTCTTCCAACTCAGGCTGGATATTGCCTACCGGCAATGCGGTTACCATGACTACTCCTGGTGCACTGTCTCCCAGTCTGACCTGGGAAACCATCAATACCATTGATTTTGGCGCCGATGCAAGGTTCCTGAATAACAAGCTCGGTGTTACATTCGATTGGTACCAACGTACTACAACCGATATGATCGGCGCAGGTATTACCTTGCCTGCTTCCTTCGGAACAACTTCTCCCGTAAGAAACTTTGGAGAATTGCAGGGTACAGGTTGGGAGCTGGCTATTGACTTTAACCATACCCTGTCCAATGGTCTTCACTTTAGTGTTATGGCAACGCTTTCCGATGCGCAGGAAAAGATCACCAGGTTTGCAAACGTAACCAACCCGGTGCCTGATCCCATCAGCGCCATCAATACCAAGTATTATGAGGGAATGAAATTAGGCGAGATCTGGGGTTATGAAACAGACCGGCTCTTTACTGCAGATGATTTTGTAGGAGTAGGCACTGTTAAACCTGGTATTCCTTCACAGAAAAGACTGGAAAGCGGATCATTTGTTTTTGGTCCCGGCGATGTTAAATACAAAGACCTGAATGGTGATGGAGAGATCTACCAGGGCACCAATACGACAGATGATCCAGGCGACAAAAAGGTCATCGGCAACTCTACCCCCCGTTATCAATATGGCGTTCGCATTGATGCAGATTGGAAAGGATTTGATATAGGCGTCTATATCCAGGGTGTTGCCAAACGCGACCTCTGGGCCAGCGGTCCTATCGTATTCCCCGGGTTCAGGGCGGCAGAAGCCTGGTATGCGCACCAAACCGATTATTGGAAAGGAGCAGCAGACGTGAATGCATTCTATCCCCGTGCAGCTGATTACGGTGCTACTGTAGACAGGTGGAATTACCAGCCACAAACCAGGTACCTGCTCAATATGGCTTACACGCGTATCAAGAATATTACCGTAGGTTATACCCTCCCAACCCGGATTATCAGCAAAGCTGGTATACAAAGAGCGCGTATTTACTTTACTGGCGAAAACCTGATCACCTTCGACATG
>CBIHOV010000012.1:0-204553 GCA_966211765.1 uncultured Paraflavitalea sp. | reverse complement strand
CTTCCGATTTCTTCTGTTCTGTAATATTGTGGGAAAATCCCAATACGCCCCATACGGCGCCATCGGAATCGCGCAAAGGCACTTTTACGGTTGTCATTACCTGCGGCTTTCCATTGAGAGAAGAAGGCTCTTCCTGTATGAACTTTGCTTTGCCGGTCTTCACTACTTCGTTGTCATCGATCCAGAAACCACGTATATCATTTTCAGGATCGCCCTTTACTACATTTTCCGGAAATCCTATTTCCAGGTCATCCTTACCGATGAATTCCTGTGGCAGGCGGTGCATGGAATCGGCAAAAGACTGATTTACCAACAGGTAGCGGTGGCCAAGGTCTTTGATGAATATCCAATCGGGTGTAGAGTTGATCACCGTACGCAATAGTTCTTCTGATTGTTTTACTTCTGCCAGCAACTGCTCCCGCTCTGCTTCTGCTCTCTTGCGTTCTGTAATATTACGGGAGGTGCAGATGAGCCGCGTTACAGCGCCTTCCTCATGCACGGGTTTGATGATACTTTCCAGCCAGATATAATCATCCGATTTGGTGCGCATCCTGTAACGAAGGGTAAGGTTTTCCAGGTCGGTCAATGCCGGCCTGTCATCCTGCTCCAGGAACTTATACTGATCCTCGGGGTGGATGTATTCCATTACCGAATGGCCTTGCACCTCTTCCGGAGAAAAGCCCAGCGTTTTTTGAACGGAAGGGGAAACGTACAACAGCTTTCCATCAAGCGCGTTTACCGTAATGATATCCTCTGAGTGTTCGGCCAGCAGGCGGAACTGTTGTTCACTGTGCTGTAGGGCCTGCTCTGCCGCTTTTTGTGTGGTAACATCCTGTGCGATGCCAAATCCGCTGGTGGCATCCACCATTTTGCCCCTGATATAGAGGTGGCGGATATTGCCTTTCCGGGTAATGATCCGGCAGCTGAAATTCGTTTCGTAGTCGTGGTTGTACTTGTTGTGGATAGAATTGGTGAGCTCGCGGATCACCTGGTTATGATCTTCGGACACTACATATTCCTGCATGAACTGCTCAAAGGTCATTGTCTGTTCTTCCTGTTCGTCGTGCTCCAGCAGACTGGTAAACTCCTTGCTCATCGTCATCTCCTGTGAGAAAAAGTCCAGTTTCCAGCTTCCCATACGGGCGTAGGTCATGGCATAGGAAGAAGTGCGTATGGCTTCTTCTTTCAATTGTTCGGCCATCACCTTATCGGTAACATTTGCGCCGATACCTTGTATTTCGAATGTCCCTTTTTCATTTTGCAAGGCTATGAACTCCCATTCCGTCCACTGGAAAGTTTGGGTTTTCTGTATCGGTTTGCGGATAAGCAGCTTATATACTTTGCCGGGATTTTTCCAGCAGTCCTCGGCCATTTGCTGGCAGCGGTAGAGGTCTTTGGGGTAAATAGTATTGAAATAAGTCTCTCCCATCAGGAACTTTTCCTGGTAGCCAAATGCCTGGAGGAACTGTGGATTGGCATAGGTAAAGTTGCCGTCGTTATCAATCCGGATAACATAGTTTGTTTGCGAATTGAGGATGGAGGAGAAATAGGTCTTTTCTTTCTGCAGCTCATTTTTTGCCAGCTGCAGTTCTTCGTAGTTGCGTTGATTGCTTTTAAACAGCGGCTCCAATACCAGGAATACCAGGCAAATGAACGCCACAATGAGCGAAATGAACTTGCCGGTGTTGATGGTGGAAGCCTCCCCCATTTTCTCTGAAATAATGTTGGAGTAATGATGGGCCAGCAGATCCATCATGGGGCTGTACTTCTTTTCTTTTTGCAGAATATCACGTCTGAATACAGGCCTGTTGGCGTTTAACAAAGCACTGTCTGCCTTTATAACATCCCGGCTGATAGCAATAATATCTTTAAAGTGAAGCTGTGCATTGGTATGGAGGCGTTTTATTTCGAATTGACGCTCGTGCGAGAGTGTATTGACCTTTCCTTGCAGGAAGTCGTTGTTAATGATGAAAGTATCTACCGAGGCTTGCAACTCCCGGCGCAGTTCCAGTATTTCCTGGTTGGTAAGCCGGGGCCTTGTTAGCAATAAGATGTCCTTGCTGATGATCTGGCTCAGCATGCGTTGCTCATTGGCAATTCGGTTTACCTGTACCAACTGCTCATTCTCCTGGCTCCGCAGATTGATCAGGTAATAACCTGTGAAGTTGAACAACAGAACTGTTGCCAACAGCACAATAGCAATACGCACCAGCTTACGGAACGGATTCTTCATGGTTTTAAATGGGATATTCGGCGAGTAAATAACTGCAAAACAATACTTTCTATTGAATAGCCCGGTACTTTTTTTTAATATAATAAGTGATTTACCGTAAAATCACTGGTAAAAATCAAAATAAAAGACGGGGGTGTCAGGGAGACTGTACTCCTATAAAGGTACACCAGCCACAGATGGCGGTGATATTATTTTTTTAAAGTATGTAAATAACCGGGAATGAATTATCAATAATCAATAACCTGCTCTTCGATGACGGCCGGCATTTCCCGGAAATCATATTGCTGGTTGCGCAACTGGGGTTCAAAACCAGCTTCGCGGATTGCCTGCTGAATACTTTTATAGGTGAAACGGTGGGGAGCTCCGGCGGCACTCACCACATTTTCCTCCAGCATAATACTGCCAAAGTCGTTGGCGCCGCCGTGCAGGCAGATCTGGGCCGTTTGTTTTCCAACCGTAAGCCAGGAAGCCTGGATGTTTTTCACATTGGGAAGCATGATGCGGCTGATCGCGATCATGCGGATATACTCATCAGCCGTGGTAAGGTTGTGTACACCACGGATGCGGGTGAGCAAGGTATCTACATCCTGGAAGGTCCAGGGGATGAAGGCCAGGAATCCTTTGGCGGAGGCCGGCTTGCGGCTTTGTACTTCCCGGAGTTTTACCAGGTGTTCAAAACGCTCGCGCAGGGTTTCCACATGACCAAACATCATGGTGGCCGATGTGGTAATATCCAGTTTATGCGCTTCGTGCATAATGTCGAGCCATTCCTGTGAGCCACATTTCCCTTTCGAAATTAGCCTGCGCACCCTGTCTACCAGGATCTCGGCTCCGGCGCCCGGCAAGCTGTCCATGCCTGCTTCCTTCAGGGCTGTCAACACTTCCCGGTGGGTAGATTTCTCCAGTTTGGTAATATGGGCTACTTCGGGTGGCCCGAGGGTGTGTAATTTCAGATTTGGGTAGAGGGACTTCAGTTCGCTGAACAGGTCTACATAGAACTGTAAACCCAACTTGGGGTGGTGGCCACCCTGTAAGAGCAATTGATCTCCTCCCCAGCGGAAGGTTTGTTCAATTTTCCTTTTATAGGTTTCAATATCAGTAATATACGCTTCCGCATGGCCTGGTATCCGATAGAAGTTGCAAAACTTGCAATTAGCCGTACAAACATTGGTGGTATTGACATTACGGTCTATCTGCCAGGTCACTTTATTGTAGGGGACCTGCTTTTTTCTTAATTCATTCGCCACATACATCAGTTCCGTAAGGGGGGCTTCCTCAAATAATTGCATGCCTTCCTCAATGCTCAGGAATTCAAACTGCAGGGCTTTCGAGTAGAGATCATCTGTTTTCATAACAACACATTGAATAACAAAAGTACTAAACGCACGGTTTTACCCCTAACAACTATTTTTTATTCCAATGGCCCCAACATTTTCCTGTAAAACAACTAACTTAAATAACCATTGCCGGTAGGTGTCGTTTGTCCATCAAAACCGGTGATTCGCAGACAAATCCATAGCGTACCCGGGAAAATTAGTAAAATAGCCTATGCGATTGCGCCCCATTACTACACTGCTACTGCTAACCTTAGCCCATATCTCCCTGCCTGCGCAGGAAGTATTTGAACCTGTACCTGCTGCCAGGCATATTACCAGTTTCGGTTTCCGGATGCTCACCGGTGGCATTATAACCCTGAGAGCCAAATTGAGCCAGTTTCCCGATTCACTTACTTTTATCCTGGATACCGGCAGTGGCGGCATCTCACTGGATTCGTCTACAGCGGCCGATATAAAGCTCAAAACAGTTCCCAGCGACCGTACCATCCGGGGTATTGCCGGCAGCATGCTGGTGCGGTTTGCTTACAATCAAACCCTGCGTCTGCCTGGGCTTACGGTAGACAGCCTTAATTTTCACATCAATGATTATGATATCCTGACCAGCGCTTATGGCGAAAAGATTGATGGTATAATAGGATATAGCTTTTTGTCCCGTTACATCGTAAAGGTGGATTACGACAGTTCGAAGATCCATGTTTTTACAAAAGGCTCCATCAAGTACCCACGCGGGGGATTTATGCTGAAACCCCAGTTGCAATTCATTCCTATTTTGACGTTACAGGTGAAGGATGCGCGGGAGTTGAGTGCCCGTTATTATTTTGATACCGGGGCCGGTATGTGTTTTCTCATGTCGTCTGATTTTGTGAACGACAGCGCTGTGATCGGCAAGCGCCGTAAATGGTATGCTACCCAGGCCGAAGGACTTGGCGGCAAAGCCCCCATGAAACAGGGGGTGGTAAAACAGTTGAAGCTGGGTCCCTACAAGTTCAGGAACGTACCTACCTATATTTTCGACGATGAATACAATGTAACGCAATACCCTTCTGTTGGTGGTCTGATCGGTAATGACCTGCTCCGCCGGTTTAACCTGATCATCAATTACGACCGCCCGGAGATACATATGATGCCCAATTCGCATTTCAAAGATGTTTTTGACTATGCCTATACAGGCCTTGGCATGTACGTGGTAGAAGGCGAGATACTGGTCATTGATGTGATGCCCGGATCGCCGGCAGAACAGGCGGGATTTAAGCCGGAGGATCTGATCGTGGCTGTACAAAACAACTTCAGTAAGAATATTCAGACTTACAAAAACCTCATGCAAACACCCGGCGAAAAGCTCAAAATACTGGTGCTTCGGGAAGGCGGCCCGATTGTGCTGACGCTTAAGGTGAAGAATATTCTCACCGGCAAGTGATGACCGGCAACGTCACGTGTATCCTCCTTCCTGGTTCCGAAAAGGTTAATAATGAGCCAATTACCCCTTTTTCAGGGAGTTTTAAACATTATACCCCAACTTGTCGTTAATTTGCTGTCCCCCTTACAGACGCCGCAGATAGTCATATAATTGGATTGCTAAGTCGTAAACCTGTGATCATCAGTGCGGTCTGTGAGAAAATAAGAAAGGAAAAAATCCATGATACAATTTGAGAAGTTTACTTTGTCCAATGGGCTGCGCGTAGTAGTACATGAAGATCCTGCTACCCCCATGGTGGTTGTGAATATAATGTACGATGTAGGCGCCCGTGATGAGGATCCCGGTAAAACAGGCTTTGCCCATTTGTTTGAGCACCTGATGTTTGGTGGTTCCATCAATATTGAAGATTTCGAAACGCCCCTGCAGATGGCGGGTGGTGAGAACAATGCCTATACCACCAACGATGTGACCAATTACTATGTACAACTGCCTGCTGAAAACCTTGAAACAGCCCTCTGGCTGGAAAGTGACCGCTTGCTCTCCCTGGCTTTTGATGAAAAGAGTTTGGAAGTACAGCGTAAAGTAGTTTCGGAGGAGTTTAAAGAGCATTATATCAATAAGCCTTATGGCGATGTATGGTTCAAACTCCGCGAAATGGCCTACCCCAACCACCCTTATCGCTGGATGACCATCGGAAAGGAATTGTCGCACATTGAAAATGCCACCCTGGCAGATGTAAAACAATTTTTCTTCAAGCACTATCGCCCTCAAAATGCTATCCTGGTAGTGGGCGGTAATATAAAAACTGCCGAGGTGAAAACCCTGGTGGAAAAATGGTTTGGCGATATTCCTGGCGGCGAGAAATATATTCGTTCTATTCCTGATGAACTGCCGCAAACCGCGCCGCGCCGGATGGAAATAAAGGCTGATGTTCCCCTCGATGCCTTGTACAAGTGCTGGCATATGGACGACCGGATGAGCCATGGCTATTATGTGGCCGATCTCATTACGGAAGTATTGGGTGGAGGCGGCTCTTCCCGTTTATTCCAGTCGCTGGTAAAGGAAAAGAAGCTCTTCAGCCATATTGAATGCTATCATTTTGGCTCGGTCGACAAAGGGCTGCTGGCCATTGAAGGCAAGCTGGTAAAAGGCGTAAAGATGGAAGATGCTGAAAAAGCAGTTGATGAAGAACTGGAGAAGCTCAAAAAGGACGGTATCAGTGAAAAGGAGCTTACCAAGATCCAGAACAAGACAGAATCGTCCATAGCTTTTGAAGACATGAGTGTAATGACACGTACCAATAACCTGGCTTTCTATGAATTGCTCGGTGATGCGGGACTTTTCAATACCGACCGGGAAAAGTATTTTGCAGTTACCCGTGAAGACATACTGCAATACAGCCGGAAGATATTTGATGTGAATAATTCCAACACCTTGTGCTATTACAGCAACAACTGATGGTAATGTCAGGGTGTAATGTCAGACTGAGCCTGTCGAAGCCATTTAAAAACCTTCGGCTAACTCACTCGACAAAGCGACCTAAAAATGATTGTAAAACATTTAGTGATCTGATTTAACAATGCTCAATAGAACTATCGCTCCAATAATAAAAGAACCGGTTGACTTTACGATCGCCCTGCCGGGCTGCCAGAAACATACCCTTTCCAATGGGATTGAGGTATATACGGTTGACATGGGCAGTGAAGAAACACTCATGATCAATTGGGTGTTTTATGCGGGTAACTGGTATGAGGATACAAAGGCAGTAGCTGCTGCTACCAACTTCCTCCTGAAGAACGGTACCTCCAAACGTTCTGCTTTTGATATCAATGAACATTTTGAATATTTCGGCGCCTATCTCAGCCGCTCCTGCTACAATGAAACATCGGAACTCACCTTGCATTGCCTTAACAAGCATACCAATGAGTTGCTTCCCGTGGCAGCAGAGTTGATCACTGATGCGGTATTCCCGGCCGAGGAACTCGCTATTTATAAGCAGAATGCCAAGCAGCGCTTACAGGTAAGCCTGCAGAAATGTGAGTTTGTGGCAGGCCGCCTTATCGATGCCTATCTTTTTGGTGAGCAACACCCTTATGGCAAGTACAACAATGCAGCCGATTATGATGCCATCCAACGGGAGGATATCGTGGCCTTTTACAATAACTATTACCGCAATGGCCGTTGCGTGATCTTTGCTGCGGGTAAACTGCCTGCCGATCTAATGACTGAACTGGAAAAGC
This sequence comes from uncultured Paraflavitalea sp., assembly GCA_966211765.1. Taxonomy (GTDB): domain Bacteria; phylum Bacteroidota; class Bacteroidia; order Chitinophagales; family Chitinophagaceae; genus Paraflavitalea. The sequence goes on along the minus strand of CBIHOV010000012.1, from coordinate 197,326 downwards.
ATTTCGGTTCACTGCCCCTCCGCTCACACCGGCAGGAACTGACCGTGGTGCGCCATCCCCTGCAACCTGCTGCCCAAAAGAAAAGCCATATCATCAATGATGCGGCTGGTGTACAGGCTGCTATCCGTATTGCCAGTCCCTTTCCCAACAGACACCACCCCGACTTTCAAAAGGGATTGGTGCTGAACACGCTCTTTGGCGGCTTTTTCGGTTCCAGGCTAATGGCCAATATCCGGGAAGACAAAGGATACACTTACGGCATTTACAGTTATCTCCTGAATCATATTCATGAATGTGGCTGGCTAATTAGTACAGAAGCTGGCAGGGATGTGAGTGAAGCTACCATCAAGGAGATCTACAATGAAATGGAACTGCTGCGGGAAGAGCCGGTGGATGATGAAGAGCTGCTCATGACCCGCAACTATATGATCGGCTCCATCCTGGGCGACCTGGATGGCCCTTTCCAGGTAATCGGTCGCTGGAAGAACTTAGTACTGAATAATATCGAAGAAAGCTATTTTCACAATAGCCTGGAAGTTATAAGAACGGTAACTGCACAGGAGTTGCAGGACCTGGCCAATAAATACCTGCAGCCAGAGCAGTTTTATGAGCTGGTGGTTATATAAATAAGTTAAAGTTGTTGATGCAATGGGGCGTGGAAACACGCCCCATTGCTTTATGAGCCAACGTCACTCGGCCCTTCACAATATCTCCTGGTTTTCCCGGGCTTCAACCTCGAGTGGCATTATTCAGAATAAATGGTAACTTCAATAGCTATTGCCTGCTGGGCTTATTCCGGTACGAAAAATCACAGCTATGAATTTTATCATGCGCATCATCGTTACCTCCATCATTGCTTTTGGCTTGTCTTATATCCTGAACGGTGTACATATTGATTCTTTCTGGGCTGCTATCATCTTTGCCATTGTACTGGCTATCCTCAACGCCATTGTAAAGCCCATCATTATATTACTCACGCTTCCCCTTACCCTTTTTACCTTCGGCCTCTTTCTTTTTGTGATCAATGCCGCCATCATACTACTCACGGCCGAATTTGTAAAAGGTTTCCGGGTAGATGGTTTCTGGTGGGCCCTTTTGTTCAGCCTCCTGCTCTCCATCATCACATCTGTATTGTATAAAAAAGATGAGCGGCGCGACAGCGAGCGGTCACGCTGATCCAATTATCATATTTATCATGATAGCGATGATGCGGAATGCATGTATCCCTTACTGGTGCGGTATTGTAGGGTAATTCATGCAGGCTGTAATGCGTCATATTTCAGAAACAAATATTTGATATTTTTAAGCCATTAACCTATTTTTAACATAGTCCCTTCTGCTGCTTGCTCATATACCTATTAAAGCGAATGCAGGCTTTAATTGCAAATAATCAAGGATACTAAAAGCCATCAAAGACAGATCCCTGCTTGTCCATAGGAATTCCCGATTTTTAACCGACGGCCCAACCGTACCGGCACTGATTTGTACAACTAAAACCAACCAAGGTATGAGAAAACCAACCTCTCGCTCCTGGTGCAATGCTTTTGCACCATCCCAGAATCATTTCCTGTACAATGCTCAAAAGTACCGCAAACGATCCCTGACAGTCGTCACAAGCTTGTAATGGATAACACCTCTTACGAGATCTTTTATTGTTCCCGCTAAACAAGCGCGAATGGCCTATGCCTGTCCGTGAAGGGATAGCTATGGCTGTTGGCTTGTACTCGCCTGTTTTTTTAACGGGCAGCGATCCTATTTTCTATTCTTCAACCAAAACTACAGGTACATGAGATCCCTGATCCTATTCTTGCTGTTCTTCAGCTTTCCCGCTCATCGGTTGCTGGCACAATCGAATCAGATAAAAGGCATAGTGACCGACACAAAAGGAATGCCCATATTGGGCGCCACCATCAAAATAAAAGGCAACAACAAAGGCACATCAGCAGGCGCTGATGGCTCATTCGTTATTACAGCGGTGCCTGGCACCATCCTGGTGGTATCGGCCGTAGGGCATGAAACGCAGGAAGTAAAGACCGGCTCGGCTTCCACCATTTCTATCCCGCTGGCCGATGATGTAAAAACCCTTATAGATGTGGTGGTAACAGGCGTGGCGCAGGCTACCAGCAAAGAAAAACTTTCCTTTAGCCTCACTAAAATATCGGCCGAAAAGATAAACACGGCCCCGGCCCTTGATCTTTCTCAGACACTCCGCGGAAAAGTTGCCGGTATCCAGATCAGTCAAACACAAGGTGATGATGGGGCCTCTGTATTCTTACGGGGGGCCAAATCAATGTTCGGAAATATCTCCCCCCTCATTGTAATAGATGGCTTTGTTACCAATTTCAGTTTATCCGACCTCAATCCCCAGGATGTCGAATCTATTGAAGTGGTCAAAGGCGCTGCCGCTTCTGCTTTGTATGGCACCCGTGCAGAAGGAGGCGTCATACAGGTGATTTCCAAGAAAGGAAGAGGTACAAAGGGGGTGGCCATTACAGTAGACAATGAAGTAGGCATCAATAATATTCAAAGAACGCCCGATCTGGCCACCATGCACCATTACGTAACCAATGACAACGATCCCTATGGTTTTGCCTATGCTTCCGGCAGTACTACTTCCCGTATCGTAAACTATAAGGACAACGGGTTTTCTGTAAACCTCAGTCCGTATAAGAATAGTTATAACAATACCGATGCCTTGTTAGGCAATAATAAATATTTCAGTAATTATGTATCCATAGCAACTGCAGGTGATAAATACAATGCCTTTTTGTCCTTCAGGAACCAATATACCGGCGGAGTTGCCGAGCCAATAGATCCAAACAAGAAAAAGTCACTGCAGTTGCGCCTGCAGTTCAGGCCCACTCCCAAATTAGAGACGGAGGTTTATATCAACTACTTTAATGAAGTAAAACCATCTGCTGCCGTCACAGGCAATGGACAGGGAACATTCTTTGCTGCCAGTCTTCAATGGGAACCCTTTATAAATCTGGCGGCCAAAAATGCTGCCGGAAATTACAACGTGAGGCCCGACGGTTGGAATATCCAGGGCGCTAACCTCAGCAACCCTATGTATGAATGGAGCAAACGCGAATACACCAACAATACGGATAATTATCTGGCAGGAGGAAAATTGCGCTATAAAGTGCTTAAAAACTTATCAGTAGAAGTTTTGGGTTCCATCAGAAAGCAAAACTACACTGCTTCTGATACCTATCCACGCGGCTTTGAGACCACTACCACCAGCGAATCACTCAATAATGGCAATGTATCGCTGGGGTATAATTATTACCAAATGATGAACGGGCAGGCCCAGATCAACTACAATACACGTTTTGGTGATGATGTTACTTTTGGCGTAACAGGAAAAATGGTCTATGAAGAATGGTACGAGAAAGAGTTTGGTGTTTCGGGGTACGACTTTAGCCGGAGTTCTGATATTTATGTGATTGGAAATACCCGCACAGATACCCGCACCGGTTATGGGTCAGACATGTTTATCAATCAAACTGTCAACTACGGCTACTACCTCAATTTCCAGACATCCTGGCGCGATAAAGTATTTCTTGATGCCCTGGCCCGGGTGGACCAAAGTTCCCGCTATGGTATAGATGAACAAACCGCTTTCTTTCCCCGTGTGTCACTCGCCTACCGTATTACACAGGACTTTGACCTTGGCGATGCTATTACTGAGCTCAAAGCCCGCGCGAATTATGGGGCAGCAGGTAGCGTACCCAGCTATAACTTAAAGAACAGCCGCGTTACCGTATCGGCGAGCGGGTTTACCCTTAACCAACTGGCCAGTACCGACCTGCAACGCTCTATCACCCATGAATGGGAATTTGGTATTGATGCCGTATTGTATAAGAAAATAAATGTTCAATTTAATTATGCCCTGGCAAGAAGCTCGGGTGATGTTGTAAGGCCACCGGCATTTACCCCTTATGAAGCGGCTGGCGTGTATAAAAACTTTGGCGTTACGAAGTCCAACTCCCTGGAGTTGGAGATCAATGGTAATGCCATCGAAACAAAGAACTTCTCCTGGGATTTTGGCCTCACATTCGGACGGGTAAGGAGTGAGATCAAAAGCCTGGGGGCCGGACTGCCTCCTTTCACTGACGGGCTATATTGGAAAGATGTGAACGTTAGTCCTTTTGCTATGTACGGCAATAAGGTGCTGACCAGTCTTTCAGAACTGGAGGTAGACAAAACAAGCGGTAAGGTGATCAATGCTGCGGGAGCTGCGTATGGGTTAAGTGATTTTGTTGTTAACAGTCGTGGGTTTGTAGTGTTGGCCAGTCAGCTGGGTACTAAAGATGAAAAGCCTTTGTTGTTACAGAAAAGGGGAGCTAATTTATCTACCGTGATCGGCGATGCCCAACCTGATTTCCAGGTGGGATTCACTAATACCTTTACCTTCTTCAAAAAACTTACCCTATATGGAACGGTAGACTGGCAACAGGGTGGTCAGAAATATGATCAGACCACACAATATCTATCCTTCGACGGACGCACCCGGATATGGCAGGATTATGCCGCTTCCGGTTTGCCATTGGCCTTTTTACAAACCCTGTATAATGGGAATTCCTATACCAGCTTCTGGGTAAGCAACAGCAGTTATGTGGCCCTTAGGGAGCTTTCTCTCAGCTATCGTATCCCAGGCCTTGCAAAGACTAAACTATTCAAAGATGTCAGCTTGTCCATAATAGGCCGCAACCTGTTGACCTGGACCGATTTCAAAGGCAGTAATCCCGAAGGCAACCATGAATATTTTCCCTACCCTGTTTACAGAACCTTTTCAACGAGGCTGATCGTGAATTTTTAAAACCCATATGCATACCGTTATTAAAAAGAAGAGTATGAAAAAATATATTGTTATACCAGTATTGGTAGTACTGGTATTTACTTCCTGCAAAAAACTACAGTTCGACGACCCTACTACTTATACCTTGGAAGAGGGCATAGAAAAGACGCCGGATTATTATTACAAGCTGGCTGCGGGCAACTTCTCCAATGCCTTATGGAATACCAATTCGGCCTATAATTTTGGTTATGGTATCAGCGCTCTGGCCGATCAAACAACCGTTACCAACCGCGTACAGGAGTGGTGGGATTTTGCCATAGAGCCACGCAAACGTATGAACAATAGCTTGTCCTATGCAGGCTATTCCCATTTCAGTTCACCTTATAGTAGCTTTTATACACCCAACCTGAATGCGAATGTTATCATTGAGGCATTGGACAAAGGTGAAAAAGGGATTGATGACAAAGGGAGGGATCGTACCAATGAAATATATGCAGTGGCATATATGATCAAAGGAATATCACTCGGATACCTGGGTGCTATTTATGACCGTGGGGTTATTGCCAACAAGAACCTAGGAACGGCAGGCCCTAAAGAATTGCCCAATTCTTATAAGGAAATGATAGAAGGTGCGATGACCTTTTTTGATAAGGCCATTGCTTCGGCCAATGCCGCAACTACCATGACTTTGTCAGATTTTTATATCAATGTAACATTGGATAAGACAAAGTTTATCCAGCTGGCAAATTCAATGGCTGCGCGGTTGCTGGCATCCATACCAAGGGATAAAGCAGAAGCGACTGCATTGGGGGCTACATTCTGGAATAAGGTATTGACCTATGCCAATGCGGGAATTACCGCCGATCTCATTGCTCCCTATGTAAGTGGCGGTTATTACAATTATATGGTCCATTATGGCCTCACAGAAGCTGGCGGTGGTCCTTATCTTCCGGCTGATATCAAAGTGGCTCATTTTGCTGATAAAACAGGTACTTATCCCAACAGTTATCCTTTAGATGAGTCTGTTACATTGGCCCCTGTACAAACCGATGATACGCGGTTTGCCCAATATTTTAAGTACACTACCAATTTTGGTTACCTGCGGGTAGACCGCGGCCGCAACCTGTTCTCCAACTATAAACACAACCGCTGGTCACAGGGAGGCACTTATCCCAATACCACACAGGTAACAGGATATCCCAACCCTGTTTTCCTGGCCGAAGAGGTACGGCTTTTAAGGGCGGAAGCTAAAATGTGGGCCGGTGATATTCCTGGTGCTGCTGCTGAGTTGAATGCCCCCACTGCCGAGCGGATCGCCAAAGGCGGTCTGCCAGCCATTGAAGCTACAGAAGCGGCCGTAAGAAAGACACTGCACTATGAATATGCCATTAGCATAGATGTTTCGGGAGGCGCTACGAATCCCTGGGTATTTATGCGCAGGAACGATCTGTTGCAACCCGGTACGCCGACGGAATTCCCCAATCCTGAACAGCAAATGCTACTGACCCCTGAAAGTGTGTATACTTTCGGAGGTATTGATTTTGCCGGTGAAAAAGGGAAGTGGGGTGAAATAGCTACTGCCGCCAAAACAAGTGGCTGGAAATAACCTTTATCTGCACTTTTATATATAATCCCGGGGAAGCGTTCTGGCGCTTCCCCTTTTTTAATTTGGGCGATCAACTAATGATACGGCGGGCCGCCGTCCTGATAAATTCATATCTTAAAATTAAAATATAGCCTTCCCCCGCTTCGTTACGATCTATATCTTTGGAGTATGCAATTTAACCGTAAAGAGCTAACCAACGAAACGTTGGTCCATTTTTATAAAGCCCTGTTGCTTCCCCGGATGATCGAAGAGAAAATGCTGGTGCTGTTGCGTCAGGGGAAGATATCCAAATGGTTCAGCGGTATTGGACAGGAAGCCATTGCGGTAGGCGCAGCCCTTGCACTGGAGCAGGATGAGTGGATCATGCCCCTGCACCGCAACCTGGGCGTATTTACCACCCGCAATATGCCATTAAGTAAATTGTTCATGCAATGGCAGGGCAGCCAGGAGGGTTATAGCAAAGGACGGGAAAGAAGCTTTCATTTTGGCAACCGGGAACACCATATCTGCGGCATGATCTCGCACCTGGGGCCACAACTGGCCATTGCCGACGGCGTGGCGCTTGCCCATAAACTCCGCCAGGAAAATAAGGTAGCCCTGGCTTTTACCGGCGAAGGCGGCACCAGCGAAGGTGATTTTCATGAGGCGCTCAACACAGCCGCCGTATGGGACCTGCCCGTGATCTTCCTCATAGAAAATAACGGATATGGATTAAGCACCCCCGTATCAGAACAATACCGTTGCGAAAACCTGGTAGAGCGTGCCCGGGGTTATGGCATGGAAGGCATCAGGATCGATGGGAATAATATTCTTTCCGTATATGATACCGTAAAAGGGGTGCGCGACTATTGCCTTGAAAAGCAAAAGCCCTACCTGATAGAATGCGCCACTTTTCGGATGCGTGGTCATGAAGAAGCCAGCGGCACCAAATATGTACCGCCCTACCTGTTCGAAGTTTGGGACATGAAAGACCCCGTAAAGAACTTTGAACAGTTCCTCCTGACCGAACAGGTCCTGGACGAAGAGCAACTGACCATAATCAAACAAGACTTAAAAGAATACATCGAGGTGGAGCTTTCCATAGGAGCCAATACCTCTCCAATAATTGCAGATACTGAATTGGAATTGGATGATGTGTATGCTTCCCGCACAAAGGCTAGTCAGACTGGTATCTCAGTGATCGACAATGCCACACCCGCACAAAGCGACTACTTCTCTACACTGCCTGAAAAACGCCTGATAGATGCCATCAAAGAAGGGCTCCATCAGTCCATGCTTCAACATACCAACCTGGTATTGATGGGACAGGATATTGCCGAATACGGCGGCGCCTTCAAAATAACGGAAGGCTTTGTAGAGGAATTTGGGAAGGAGCGCGTACGCAATACGCCCCTCTGTGAAAGTGCTATTGTGGGCAGCGCCTTGGGGCTTAGCCTGGAGGGTTTTAAGAGCATGATGGAAATGCAGTTTGCCGATTTTGTAACGGTAGGCTTTAATCAGATCGTGAATAACCTGGCCAAGATACATTACCGCTGGGGTCAGCAAGCCGATGTGGTCATCCGTATGCCCACTGGCGGTGGTGTAGGCGCCGGACCCTTTCATTCCCAAAGCAATGAAGCCTGGTTTGTCCATACACCCGGTCTTAAAGTGGTATATCCTTCCACACCCATGGATGCAAAAGGCTTGCTGATCGCTGCCATCAACGACCCCAACCCTGTGTTGTATTTTGAGCACAAGGCCCTGTACCGCAGTGTAAGTGGACCGGTACCCGAGGAATATTATGAAATAGAGATCGGAAAAGCCAGGGTGGTGCAGGAAGGCGTCGACATCTCCATCATTACTTATGGCAGCGGCGTGCATTGGGCTACCGATTATGCCAACGCACATAGCTATATCTCCTTCCATATACTGGACCTTCGTACCCTGTTGCCCCTGGATTATGCAGCTATTCGCCAGGCAGTAGCCCGTACCGGCAAAGTATTGATTCTGCATGAGGATACCCTGGTAGGCGGCATTGGTGGAGAACTGGCGGCATGGATCGGAGAATATTGCTTCGACCTGCTGGACGCTCCGGTGATGCGCTGCGCTTCCCTGGATACCCCCGTACCCTTTAACATTGAACTGGAAAACAATTTCCTGGCCAAATCAAGATTGGATGAATACATCAGGAAGTTGATCAATTATTGATAACAGCATTGCTACAACAGTCTTACCCCTACTGGTTTATGCGTAACCCCTTATTCCTATTGCTCGTTGGCGCCTTTTGTACAACCGCCACAATTGCCCAGCCCTTGCCCAAAGCTGCCAAAGATGCTTTCCTTATTTGCCGGATGGCGTATAAATTCCATGTGCAGCCGCGTCCTTTAGACGATGCACTCTCTGTCAATCTTTTTACAAGTTTACTGGAGTCACTCGATGAGCAACGGATCTTATTTACCCAGGAAGATGTGGCCAAACTTACTCCCTGGCAATTCAAACTGGATGAGGAGATCAGGAATAAGCAAACAGCTTTTCTGCAATTGCTGATCACTACTTATAAGCAGCGCCTGCTGCAAGCCGACACGATGGTCGACAATATCTGTAAGATTCCTTTCAATTGCTATCTCAAAGAAAAGCTCACCATTGCTGAAGATACTACTTGGCCGGTTGGTGTTACCGGTATGCGCACCAAACTGTATAAGCTCCTGAAACTATCCGTAGTCAATGGTATTATCAACTATGTTGCGGTAACCAATGCTTCCAAACCACCTGCCAAAAAGTTTGTAGACAGCCTTGAGCCTTCCCTTAGAAAGAAAGCCCAGGCAGCATTTCAGCGTTCCATTAAGCGGACACTGCAGAATCCCATCGGTATAGAAACCGTGATGGCCAATCTTTGGTGCCAATCTCTTGCCGCCTGTTATGATCCGCATACCGCCTACTTCCCGCCCGCTACCAAAGATGCTTTTGAGGGACAGTTGGGTAAGAAACAACTGGAGTTTGGATTAACACTGGACGAAGACAAGGATGGCAATGCACAAATAGGTTCCCTGAAGCCCGGCAGTCCGGCTTTTCAAAGCGGTCAGTTAAATGAAGGCGACAAGATCCAAAGCATTCAAACAGACAATAAACCGGCGGTGGATGTGTCGACGGCAGGCCCGACAGCCATTAGCCAGGTATTGGCCACGGCGGGAACCGGCAAAACAGTACTGACGATCAAAAAGGCCGATGGATCCATCCGGCAGGTAACCCTGAACAAGCAAAAACTGATAACAGAAGACGAAGAGGACAAGGTAAAAGGCTTTGTGCTCACCGGAACTAAAAATATAGGATACATTTCCCTGCCTGCTTTTTATGCAGATTGGGAGGAAGAACTGGGCGTGAACGGCTGCGCCAATGATGTGGCCCGGGAGATCATTAAGCTGAAGAAGGAGAATATAAGCGGCCTCATTCTTGATCTTCGCTACAATGGCGGCGGTTCTATGCAAGAGGCGCTTGAACTGGCGGGTATCTTCATTGATGCAGGGCCGGTGGCTCAGATCAAGTCACGCGATCCAAAGATCGCTACCCTCAAAGATATTAACCGCGGTACCGTATACGACGGCCCCTTGCTGGTATTGATCAATGGCTTTAGCGCTTCAGCCTCAGAGTTGCTGGCTGGCGCCTTACAGGATTATAACCGCGCCATCATTGCAGGAGCCCCTTCCTATGGAAAAGCGACGGCCCAGGTGATCCTGCCATTGGATACCACCATTAACCTGGAAACCTATAACGGAAAAGCTACATCAGATGGCTATGTCAAATTAACCACTTCCTGTTTTTACCGGCTCAATGGCGCTACCGCACAAGCCCAGGGAGTGACGCCCCAGATTGTACTGCCCGATATGGCCGATGCCATGTCTGAACGCGAAGCCAATGAAAAGAATGCCCTGCGACCTGGTGCTATAGAAGCCAATAAATACTATAAACCTCTGGCCCCATTGCCTGTGGCAGCAGCTGCTTCTATTGCCGCCAATGAATTACAATCTGCAGCTTATTTTAAAGAACTGAAGACCTATATTGAACAGGAAAAAGCAACAGTCTTGCTAAAAGAAGCAACCCTTCAAATAGAAGAAGCCTGGCAACAGCATAAAACAGCCAGTCAGGTGCATACGGCTCCCGAGCCTGTGGCCGGGGCGGCAACCGCTGCTGTATTTACTGTTGCCAATCATGCCTATGCGCGGCAACGGATCCAGGCTGACAGCGAATTGAGGGAAGTGAATGAAGCCTGGAAAGAAAACATATTGTCCGACCCTTATATTAAGATCGCCTGGAAACTATTGGCTGGGATTAAATAATATTATCATATTCCCAGGTTGCCCTCAGGGAAATTCAGCTGACCTGTACCGGGAATCAGTAACATTTTTTACATTTATAGAAACCCCTCTAAACATGATACGCAACCGGCTTACAATTGGTGCAGCCATATGCTGCCTCACGTTGATTTGTTTATCCGTTTCCGCGCAAGACCTGGAAAATCCGGGCGATTACATGAGTGCGATCAGTAAGGCCCGTGGCGATATGGATACCAAATACATGCAATACCTCAGTGCGGCTGCCCATGGCCGGCGGGCCAGAAAAGTAGAGAAACTGCGCATGCAGGTATTGGAAAGCATTACCACTAGCCGTTACAAAACAACCGACCTGCCCATGTACAAGGGCGATAACTCCCTACGCAAAGGAAGCATTGACTATATACAAATGTGTTACCGCATTTTTGATGAGGACTATAAGAAGATCGTGAATATGGAAGAGCTGGCCGAGCAGTCCTTTGATGAAATGCAGGCATACCTGTTGCTGCAGGAAAAGGTGAGTGAGAAACTGAATGAGGCAGCAGCCAACCTCGAGAAGGCCAATACAGAATTTGCAACCAAATACAAGGTGCAGATCATTAATCAGAAAAGCGAACTGGGGCTGAAGATGGATGTAGCTGCCAAGCTCAACCAGTACACCAATGATGTTTTCCTCACATTCTTTAAAAGCAATTGGCAGGATGGTACCATGACCGAGGCCATGAATAACAAGAAAGTCAATGATATCGAGCAGGCACGTAGTGCATTGGCCCGTTATTCCAATGAAGGGCTGAAAGCGCTGGACACCCTCAAAATGTTTAATGGCGATCCTACCCTGGCCAATGCCTGCCGCGACGTATTGAAATTCTACAAGGACATCAGCGAAAATGAAGTGCCCAAGTTGACAGACTTCTACCTCAAGCAGGAAAACTTTGAGAAGATCAAGAAATCCTTTGAGGCCAAATCAGCCAGCAGCCGCACAAAAGAAGATGTAGATGCTTATAACAAGGCGGTAAATGAAATGAACAATGCCGTCGGTACCTTCAATAAGATCAATAATGGCATTAATACCCGCCGCACTGCTGTGCTCAATGGCTGGTCAAATGCCGATAAGAAATTCTCTGATACCCATATGCCGTATTATCGGTAGGAGGTAAATTATACCTATTTGACGAATTATAATAATTGCATATATTTGTACTCATGGCAGGGGCCAATATAAATAGCTATTGAAAAACCGCTTATGAGTACAGTTATTAGTATAAAGTTGTATGACATTTTCAGAAAGAGTTTTAAATTGTCTGAAAATGAGGCACAGGAAGCAGTACAGGTAATAGAAAATGTGTATAAGGAACAGAGCATTGAAAAACATAAACATACTGTGGAAGTTATTCATAAAGACATGCAGACTTTGAAAGAGCATATGGATATCAAGTTTGAATATCTAAAGGGGTACATGGATAATAAATTTTCCACGAAGGAAGATCATGCAAATTCGAGAACCGATCTCGTTAAATGGATGTTCCTCTTTTGGATCGGCCAGGTGGCTGCAACATTTGGTTTCATACTGCTATTTCTGAAGAAATAGTTTAGATACACGAGAATTATTACGAGAGAATAACTTACCACCAGAAGTCTAAAACCCTTCAAATCCAACGATCTGAAGGGTTTTAGTTTTTAAAGTTGGGCTGACTGGACAATTATTGCAGGATGATTTGATAGAAATTTTAAAGCTTAAATGTATAATATGATTAAATGATGTAGGCATATTTTCAGAAAGGGTGAAAAAACGGTGCTGCCCAATAGTGAAAATGAGATAGCTTTCAATATAACTTTCAAATAATTATGCTAGAATGATGCTTCTATATCTTCTTTAAGAGAAGGATAGTTTATGTGTGAGGATATCAATGGAGTTGAAAAATTCTCTTTTATATCATTAGATTCAGAAACTTAATTATTTTTTATTCAAATAATATGAGTAAGTCTCTATTGGAAATTCATCAGGAGATGTATGATAAAGAACATGATCTTATTTTAAATATTTTGGAAGAACATAAAATTTCGTCTCTTACTGATTTAGATAAGCTAGGAGTAGCTGAATTATTTCCTGAATATAATTTCCCCAATGAATCAATAGGTTATTATGATCCTTACAATATTGGCAATACAGGAGATACGGATTTTACATTAATAGGGCAAGGAGGTAGTTTATTAAGTATCCTTCCTTTTTATGATCGTGTTTTAGTTAGAGTTGTTAAAGTGCCACAAGCAGATTTTCATACTTATTACGGAGTTACTTACGATGATTTTGTTGTCTTAATTGACTCTCAAAAGATAATGCCATTGCTACCAGAAAGGCTTGACTATATGCTAATGTCTCGTGAAAATGCTTCGTATCTATCACCTTTATATGGGAAAGGATATCCTATGGACACAAGGAAATTTTATCTTCATAGGACATTGTTACTTGGCTTTGAAAGTGCAAATGACCGCATGGAAAGTGTGAAATTTTTTCAGCAATACGTGATGGAAACCTCGGTAAAAATTTTTAAAGATAACCTAGGGCAAATGAATTTTTTTAAGAGGTGTAATCGGGCGATATATAGGGGAGATCCCTACTTGGTTTTCACCTGGATTTCTCTTTCGATTCAATTAATGGACTTTTTTAAAAATTTGGGCGCTGATTATGACGCAGCACAGGATTTGACTAATTGGTTTTTAGAATCAAAAGAACCTCTTTTGAGTTTCGATTTTAGATTAAAAGGATTAACGACAAACTATAGCAGAGTTGGATATGATTGGGTTAAAACTGAATCGATTTCAAAAATAAAATTAGGAATAAAGTATGGCCAAGGACTTTCTGTTTCAGAGCTGCATATGCTAAAAAGCATATTTCCAATGCTTGATTCAAATTTTTATGATGACACTGCGATTTTAAGAGATAACTATCTGTATGAACCAATTGAAGCTGTTGGGGATATAAGAAAATATATTTATTGGATGGAAAAATCTAATAATGTACGCGAAAATAGTAAAATATTAAAGCGATTTAATGAGTATATAGAAATGAAAGAATTTCGGGAAGCTTCTATACAATTTCCATTAGAGTTAAAGGAAGTAGTAAAAGAGATCAATAAAGAAATTAAGAGGATAAAATTTCAAGTGAAGACAACTAAAAAAATAATTGAAGTTGGTACAATCATAGGAACTACAATAGCAGGGAAATACATAGGTTCGGCCTTGACGGACTCCGAATTAACAGAGCTATTCTCTATGTGTGGTGCACTTGCAGGGCTAACGCTTGCCAACAAATCATCAGATACAATTGCTGAAAAAATAACTCGTTTTTCGAATAAAAGTAATTTACCGTTTCTTTTGTGGAAAGAACAAGAAAAATAATTTGGAAAGCAGATCCGACAATTTAAGTAAGCAGTTCCTTTTGCCAGGAATAACAGAACCTCATCGTTGTTCAGGCATTTGATATCCATGCTTTCGACCATAAGAAAAATGAACATTATATACTATATCGCAAACGGACTTGTATTACCCCCTGCAATGTTCTTTGCCTATAACTTTTATAAGTTCAGGGGAAGTGAAATACAGTATCGGAAACTTTGGATAAGTATCACCTTAATAAGTTTAACGGTCGTCATAACAAGTCTTAAATTTGTCTTTCCTGAAATAATTGGGGCATTAGAGCGTAACAAGGAAGCTTTATTAGCAGGTGAGGTATGGCGGTTGGTCAGCCCGCTTTTTATTCAACCCCTGGGATTGTGGCAGTGCCTTTTCAACGGCCTTTTCTTTATCATGTTTTTACCGGTTGGAGAATACTTATACGGCCGGAGCATTCTGCTGATCTATTTTGGGGCCGGCTTAACCGGACAGCTCGTCAATATCTACTGGAATGCAGTACTGCGTGGTGGCTCATCCACAGCCTTGTATGGATTGATGGGCGCATTGTTTATGTACATACTGCTTAACCGTACGTCTTTTCCACGGGCTTATATTTTAATACCAATAGCCGGTCTTATCGGCGCCACCGTGCTTTGCTTTTTTAAAGACGGTCATGCGCCATCATTATTGCTGGGCGCAGTGTTGGGATTAGCGCTTCGCCGGAAGACCCGCGTCATTCCGGGTAATAAAGAGTTCCCCCGCAAAAGCTTATCGTAGGTCTAGTTCAACAACACCGCAAACAAATGAAATGGGGTCGTCGCTTCACGAGCAACGACCCCATCTGGTATTTTGAGCTATAGGCCTATTTTAACTTCACATCCAGGTAAACTGAATGACGACCGTATGAATTATAAAATGGTTTAAAGACCACATCATCAATCGTGAATTGTAACTGCTGGGGATCACCTTTAATTGATTTGCTGATATCGTTAGCGTCCAACGTTACTTTACGCCATTCTTTTCTTGCTTCGGGCTCCTGGGCTGCCAGCAGGATTGGTCCGTAAAACAGACTGGCAATGTTCTGCTGATCCATCACTGGGTCAAGATGAAATTGGAAAGGCATTTTCAATCCTATCACATCGCCATCTTTCCAGCTGCGGCTTATTTTCAGGTAACTGCCCGGTGTAGCTTTAACCTTTTGTGCCTTACCATTGATTGTCACAAAGAATCCCTTGGTAGCCCAGCCTGGCACACGCACATTGACATCAAATTTTCCACTGCCCTTAATAGTCAGGCGGGTATTGTCTTCGTTGGGAAAGTTTGTTGTTTGCTCCACCGTTACATTACGTTCTGTCCATTGCAGCGTAGAGGGTATGTATAGATTGATATAAAGCGCCTTATCATCCTTGCTTTTAAAGTAGATGGTGTTTTGCAGCTTGGTGCTACTTTCTATGGCTGTACCGTTGCAACAGGTAAAGCCTGTCATATTCGGATTGCCAAATTGTTTGATAGACCCTGGTCTGAGCGGAACGTGATAGGTATTGGCGGGGCTATTCTCGGCAACAGAAGCCAGGATATGGTTGTACAATCCACGCTCGTAGTAATCCATCAATTCTCCCCGCTGATCGAAAAGAAACAGATCACTCGTCAGTTTTAGCATATTGTAGGTAGCGCAGGTTTCATTCTGTCCTCCTGAAGAGAAGCCGTTTTCATACAATGTTCCCGGCTCACCAATAAAGCATTCCGCATTGTTGGGATTACGGGCGCCTGCAACGCCTCCAATGCTGTACATATAATCGTTGACCATCTTGTACCAGAAGTTATCTGCTATTTTGTAGTATTCCGGATTATTGGACACCCGGTAGGTTTCGATACTTCCTATCACCTGAGGTATATGTTGATTGGCATGCAATCCACGGAAGAGGTCTACATTTTTGGCCAGCCCATGCGAATGCTGCGTATCACCAAAGAACACCCTGATATTGTCAAATAATTGCGCTGTTTTCAGGTGATTCGGATTATTGGTGATCCGGTACAGATGTGCCATGGCTTCATTCATGCCTCCAAACTCACCGGCTATATAGGTATTCCACATTTTTATAAGCGTATCCGTAGGCACTTTGCTTACGCGGGCATAAACCCAATCACCCATACCGGAAGCTATTTCAAGCGCTTTTTTATTACCGCTCACTTCATATACATCTATTAAGCCGGCCAAAATTTTATGTAAGGTATAATAGGGTGCCCAGATCTGGTTCTTCTGTCCTCCGTACTTGGCTCCTTTCTCTAACATGATAAACTGATCAGGAGGATAAGCGCTGATGAATCCTGTTCCCCAGTTCCAGTAATCCGTACGGATGCCCTCGTCACTAAGATCTGAATCATAACCCGATTTGCCGGGACCATACGGTACAGCCGATGGATCAGATACATGCGCGCCACCTGCTTCTTTTGCCTTTCCGGACAATTGTGATAAATCATAGAGGGTATTTACCATCACCTCCATTTTTTGGGAGAAATTCGCTTGAAGCGTCTTGTCATATCCTGTGCCGGCATAGGCTTGTGCAATGGCCGTAAGGTAGTGGCCTGTAGCATGCCCTCTTAATTTGGTGTCTTTACTGTCCCATACGCCCAAAGGCTTTGCTCCTTCAGGTTGCGGCTGGCCAAAAGCATGGCGGAACATATAGAGAAAAGAATTAGGATCAGTTTTAGCTAATGCCGTTATAAACTTATTGCGGTTTTCAACAAACTTCGATTCGTGACCATGGGCATCGGCTTTCAGCGTAACCTGGTCCAGGTTAAATGTCTGCAGCTTTAATACAGGCGTAGTTGATTTGCTTGACGCTTTTACCGTGACGAATGCCTTTGGTTGAAAATTCGTTCCGGCAACACGCCCCGTAACCGTATAGCTTCCGGGTTTAAGAACAGCCGTATTATCGATTGCAGCAGGCCATAGCACACGTACTTTTGGACCATCCTTTTTATCCTGATAAGATCCGGGTACGTAACTTGGGAATCGTGGCAGATCTCCTACTGCTGTTTCTACTTTCACATCCGACACGGACGCTAAATATGTATTATAAAGTTGTGCCTCAGTGGGAGAGAAGCGGGGAAGTGTATCCTCAGCACGTCTGCCTGTAGTATTTACCGAACCTTGATTGATACCTCTCCGGGAATTGGTATAAATGCCGGCAACCTGTGTGCCGCTCAGCGGAACACGATAAATACGAAAGTCACGCACCATCGCATTAAGATTGGGATCACCGGGCACCAGCGATTTTCCGATATACAGCAGCTTTTCGCCTGGTTGATGGCCGAATACATCCGATAGCTCCTTAGGAATATCCTTCGCTTCGCCGGCGGGCTTGCTATCGACGTAGGTAATAATAGATTTTGAAGGAACATCTATCACAATGGCAAGATGCACCCACTTATTCACTTCTATAGCCGGAGCAACTGCTCCATCTTTATTACCTGTTATCAAAGCCTGGAAGCCTTTCTGCGTTGTGGTTCCGGAAGGAGCCGCAAAAAAATGTTTACTGCCATCCTTTCCGAAATCAAAAAAACGCTGGCCAGCTTGCTCCGAACGCAAGTATATCCATCCTGATATACTGAGCGATTCAATATCTGTTAACGCTTCTCCCGGTATGGTAACAAAGGCCTTGCCCTCTCCGGAGAGTGACAATACCTTTCCAAAGCGGTTGTCGTTGACGAATTGGGCTTCGCCGCCTTGGTATTTGGCCTGTAAATTATTCCGCGACCAGTCTTTGAGATCTCCGTTAAATAAATAGCGCGCGATCAATCCCGTTTCACCGATCCCATCCAATATCTGGTCTCCACTTTGCGCCAGGGTAGTGTTAACACCCTGGGTCAAAACAGCAGCAAACAGGGCGACACGCAAGAATACTTTGTACATTTTCATACTTTAATCGTTTTCATCAATAACCTTATATCTCTAACTACTTAGAAATCATATTTTTTAATAACTAAATACCGGGATGAAAGGAGATGGATTTAAAGAGCGTAAACTAGGAAGAATCCGGGTGTTTCTATATGTCTATTTTAGCTAATAATCACATGATATTAACAAGTATAGGAATGAAAAGATGGTTAGGTATTGGCAGTTGTGAATATACTGCTTGTTACTTTCCTTGCAAGTACCAATGATTTGCTTGTGATTCATGCGGATGGCAGTATAAAATTATACAAGCTGCCTGATTTTGAATGAATTTGAAGTAAGCACCCATTTATAAGTTCTCCTGCATCAAACAGCATGCTGAAACTGCCAGCCTTCCTGGAAGCCTTTAACCGGATTTGCCCTGACGGGTTCACTCAAAGTAAGACGGTTTGGCTGCAAGGCCATGAGCTTTTCATGTAGGAACCTGCCGGCAGGATAACCCGGCATTAGTCATTATACCTGGATGACAGGTTGGTGAAACAAGAATAATCCCATAAGTATTATTAAACCATTCTTGCCTTGTTATTATTAAAATATATAAATTGAGGCTTGCTATGGAAAACGAAAAAATCCTTATTTATCAAACTTCTGACGGCCGTATTGATATAGCTGTAACCATTAATCAGGATACACTATGGCTAAATCAATACCAACTTGCTGAACTGTTCCAAACGGATAGGACATCCGTCATCAAACACATAAGGAATATATATAAATCAGGCGAACTAGACGAAGGGGCAACTTGTGCAAAAATTGCACAAGTTCGAAACGAAGGTGGCAGAAAGATAACCCGTAATATTACCCAATACAACCTCGATGTTATTATATCCGTCGGATACCGGGTAAATTCCAAGCAAGGCACACAATTCCGCATCTGGGCTAATAATGTTCTAAAAGATTACCTGGCCAAAGGGTATGTTTTGAACGAGAAACGCTTGCAGGAAAAGACGCAGCAATTTGATGCATTGAAACAAACTGTCAGGTTTTTAAGCAATGTAGCTGAGTCCAGACCATTAACCTCAGATGAAATAACCTTAAAATACGAGGTATGAACAATGCCAACAACCACAATCACCGTATCGCAAAAATGACCTTCGCCTCCGTCTATCCAATGTATATCGCAAAGGTGGAGAAGAAAGGCAGAACAATAGAAGAATTACACCAGGTCATACAATGGTTAACAGGCTTCGACAACAAGAAGCTGCAGGAGCTTATAAAAGAAAAAGTAACTTTTGAAACATTCTTCCAACGTGCTTCGCTAAACCCCAACGCGCACCTCATCACAGGGATGATCTGTGGCTATCGGGTGGAGGAGATCGAGGATCCTTTGGTACAGCAGGCCAGGTATTTGGACAAGCTGGTGGATGAGTTGGCAAAGGGCAGGAAGATGGAGAAGATCCTGCGTGCCTCGTAAACCGGCTACCAACCCGCAAATCACCTCCTGATTTGTCGCGTTTACACCCTTCATAACATAGACTGTCTGCAGATATTTGTGATAGAAAGAAACAGAATCACTTTCTATAAACGAATTTCTATGCGAAAATTAAAACTACAGGTACAAATGACCTTTGATGGTTTTGTAGCCGGGCCGGAAGGCCAGTTGGACTGGATGTGGATCGGAGAACAGGATGCATCCATTCTCCGGCACGTAATTGAACTGGCCGATAGTTGCGATACCATTTTACTCGGGCGCAAGATGACCCGGGAATTCATCGATCATTGGGAAAACGTAGTCGACAATAAGCCCGACAGCCCGGAACAAGCCCTGGCGCAAAGAATGGTCAATATGCGCAAGATTGCTTTCAGCCGCACACAAACAGCCATCAGGGGCAGGAACCTGGAAGTGGAGAACGGAGACCTGGCAGCTGCAGTTCAGGTGCTGAAAAAGGAACCGGGCAAGGACATTATGGTATACGGCGGCGCCAATTTTGTAAGCTCGCTGATCAGCCAGAACCTTATTGATGAATACTATATTTTCAGGAACCCGGTTGCGATTGGAAACGGGCTTTCAATTTTCAAGGAGCAAAAGCTGCTGAAATTAGAGAGTTCCACCATTTATAAAAATGGGAAAATACTCAATAAATACCTGCCGGTATAGGCAATGCGTTTAGTTGTAGAAATTGAGACTCATAAACTTACAGTTTGTTACCAGCCAGGTAATCGAGGGCCAGCGGAAAGAATTTGTGGGATATTATGTAAACTCCATCATTTATGAATCCTGATGTAGATGCTTAGTGCGAAAGCTTTAATTAGATCAGATAGCGTAAAATCAGAACATAATGAAAGTCCTTTTTCTTATAGTCTGTCTTTTTAGCACAGCGATCTCCAATGCAAATAAAATTGACCACCTTAAAACTGATGTAGAGATTGCGCGTTTTGTTGATTCGCTCTCAGAGTTTAGTACTGTATTCCCCAGAACAATTTCTCTCGGTCTGTCAAAGATCAGATACCTTAAGATCGATATAGACAAAAATGGATTGACAGACCTGCTCGTAAATGATCGGAAAATTTTCGCAATCATTGATGTTGGTAATGATCAATTCGCATTGAAATACGTTGGCGCACGGCATAGTGAATGCAGATTAATAGAGATAGACACCACTGGCCCGATGCCCATCCTGTTGATCAAAAGGCAAAATGGTTATCAAAGACCGCATTCTCCGGTTTTTTCTGAAGTGCCAGAAACTGTAACATACAGGGTTAATGGTTTTATCGAATACAACAGAAGCCCCCAAAAGATCAAAATAGAAAGTATTAAGTTCATCAGAGAGCGTTGCTTTGGTTCCTGCCCGGTATATGAACTGACCATTGACAGTAACAGACAAGCAGCATTATATGCCAGGGCTTATATGAAGCACAGCGGCCTGGTAAAAGCAAAAATTGACAAAAGATCTTTCGATGAGATCATTGATTTGATTAGCTATATAAATCCTGATGCATTAAAAGCAAACTATGCTGTTAGTGCAACGGACAATCCATCAATCGACATTGAAATTAAGTACAACGGAAAAGTAAAGGCAATCCATGATTATGGGTTGGAGGGTAGTTTGGGGCTACAACAGCTTTATTTGTTAATTGAGAAGCTGCTTGAAGATCAGGAATGGCAACCTGCTTCCTCCTGAATTCTTCCTCCTAAATATGTAATTTGTCGCTTCCTTGCATCTACCTTCAAAGCCCCTGCCTGCATGAGAAGAAAAACTGTACTCCTGTTGCTTGCTTTATGGTCCCTTACTGCCACTGCCCAGCACAACCTTTCCGGTAGCCGGCAAAGTAGTTTCCATACTTATATATACCGTATTTCCATGGAGGAAGCCCGGTTGCTGTATGGCTTAAACATGCGTAAGCTGGAAGATAAACACCTGCATACGCTGGTTGATTCTTTTGCAACCGATACCGAAGAGGCGCCCGCCCTAAAGCCCGGCAATTACCTTTTTGTGCGGGTCAGGGACAACCGGCTGGAAGGGGAGTTGAAGACCATCGATGACCTGCAGATCAAACTCCTCAACAACAACCGCGACCTGATCATTGCCATACACGATAAAAACGGACAGCCAATCAACAATGTCCAGGTCTTTGCAGGCAATAAAAAAATGCACTATGATGCAGCCTTTCACGCTTTCCGGATCAATAAGAAAAGAAAAGGTACCCTGCTTAAAGTAGTACATGAAGGAACCCTCCATTTCTTTCCAATCAGTAATGCGCAGAGAACGTATTTCTGGCGCAAGCTGGCCAGCTCTTTTCCCCTGAAATATATAGTGCAACCTGTAAAGCGACTCTTGAATGGCACAACCCGCCGCAGGTACCAGGGTTACTTCGACGGCAATACAGTCCATGAGAAGAAGTTTGCCGGCTTCATGGTCTTCAGTAAACCCAAATACAAACCGGGCGATACGGTAAAGCTGAAAGCCTGGATCACCACCAAAGCTGGAAAACCAGTAAGCCGCCCCTTATTGCTGCGCCTCGTTGATCGCAATTTTGATGTAGACACCATCCTCACTACCCTTACCCCTTACCGGCCAGGTGGGTATAATTACAGTTTTGTATTGAAGGACAGCCTCGACCTCACCCTCGACCATGAGCAGTTTTTAATGCTGGAAGAGCCGTCCAGCCGCAAGTACAACCTGGATGATTATGAAGGCGACCTGGATGATGAGGAATATGTGCTCAAACGCCCTGTGCTCATGAGGGGCAGGTTCTACTACGAAGAATACGAGCTGGGCACTATTACCTTTACGGCCCGCAGTGATAAAAGTGAACACAACCGGGGGAAAAACATCGCTGTTTACTGTAAAGCGGTTGACGAAAATGAACTGGCAGTGATGGATGGCCGGGTAGAGTTGCTGATAAGACCTTATGCTTATGGAAATCCCAATTTTTATGGACCACAGGTTTTCCTGCCCGATACGCTGTGGCAGCACAAGCAGGCCATGGAAAGCATTGGCGAAACAAAGATCATGATTCCCGATAGTATCTTTCCGGCTGCCTCCTTTGGATATGAGATCATTTGTACTTTTCTAAACAGCAATAATGAGCAGGAAACAGTTACACTCCAACAACAGTTTAACAATGACCGCCGCGTGATCCTTTTTGATCAGGAGGCCGACAGCTTGCACATCTCGCTCTCCGAAGCTGGCCAGCCAATACAGGCAAAGGCTGTACTGTATACATTCTCTGGAAAGTATGATACCTTGACACAACAGCCGGTGCTGCTTCCTGCCACCATTCATGTAGATCCTTTTACAAAACATTATGAAGTGAAGGCCGACAGTCTTTTGGAATTCTTCAAACCCCAACAAAAGAGCAAGGTCATTAGCTGTCGTTCACTACGCACGCGCGATTCGCTCATGATACAGGTAGACAATCCACACCACCTTCATTTCTGGTATACCATCTTTGCCGGCCATAAGATCATTGACCGCGGATATGGAGATTCCTTATTATTCATCGACCGGGTCCGTACACCCAAAAACTACTTTGTATCGCTTCAATACATTTATGCCAACGAATCAAAGTATGAGAACTATACCATTCCTTACAAAGACAAAACGCTGAATGTACAGGTAAACCAGCCGGAGCAGGTATATCCCGGTCAGCAGGTAACAGTGGATATTGCGGTGACTGACACCGAAGGAAAGCCTGTTGCAGACGCAGATATTACTGCCTATGCACTTACCAGGAAATTCAAGAATGCTTCTATGCCCTTTATTGCCTATGGTGGCAAAATATATAAGCCGCGTAAGCGCTTCAATCAATTTAGTCACCGGGAAACACCTCCTGAAACCCATGCCTTAAAACTGAACTGGCAACGCTGGAGCAGGGAAATGCACCTGGACAGTATCGAATATTACCGCTTCCTGCATCCAGCTACCATTTACACCAATACAGAAACGATCAATCACGATACTACACAAATAGCACCCTTTGTAGTATTGGATGGCGAACTGCAGCCCATTCATCTTATTTACATAGATGAGGTACCTCGGTTCTTTAGCCAGGCACAACACCTGCCACAATATAGCTTTGACCTGCGGCCTGGTAAGCATGCCCTCAGGATCAGAACACATGACCGCCTTATCTTCCTGGACAGCATTTGGGCCACAGCGGGTAAGAAAACCTTTATTGCCATCAATGCCGATACTTCCAACAAAGCCATCCGCCAGCAGAAAATGCCTGATACCCTTACAGCCCATGAGCAGACCCTTTGGAGCAAGTACATGATCCTCGTAGAAAATAATTTTGGAGAGAAGTTGGCATCAATTAAACAGCATAACCAGTTTACGGTACTCAACCTGCTTACCCAACGCCCGCAGTACGGGGCCAATGCACGGTATGACCAGCTTGCCATATCCAATATACTGGAAGGGCGGCAGCTCAATGCCAATAGCACCATATTAACTGGCCCCCTATCGCCCGACATGGCTGATCTACACATCCAGGACCAGTTTACCCAGCCTTTTGAGTCCGAAGGGAATTATCTCTTTAGTATAACGAAGGGATTGATCAAGCAGAAACAATTGCCTTATGGACGATATGCATTCAACAAATACCTGGCACATGAAAGGCGCAGGCCCGACTTTAAAGACTTTGTGCTAACGGATACTGATGTGGACAGTCTCTGGCAGGACTACCTGGATCACCGCAATGCCATGGAAGACCTGTTCAGGAATACAGCGCTTAACAAAGCCGGCAACGGACAATTGCAGATCGGCTCTCCGGTAGATGAGCAGGGAAAACCACTCTTTGTTAAATCTGTGATCCTGTTCCGTTACGACGACCCCGATTTTGCCAGGATCTATAAAGGCAGCACCCGCAATATGGGATATGTGCAGCCTGGCATGTACCGGTTGGTGATGCTGTTAAAGGGCGACTCGTATTTTATTAAGGACAGTGTGCTTATTAAAACGAATGGCATCAACTATTACCATGCAGGAACCATCCACCCCCGACCCAAAGACAGTACCAGTATACGGATATCGGCTATCCTCAATAACCGTGAATCAGCCCTACGCAGCTACCATCAAAGCGAAGACCTGGACGTTATTAAAACCACCTTCAATGATCGATACCTTGACCTCACCCGCTTCACCAAAACGATCTATGGATACGTTACCGATCAGAAAACCGGAGAGGCCCTGCCTGGAGTAAGCATATTGGTAAAAGGTACCAGTGTAGCTACAGTAACCAATCAACAAGGGTATTTCGAATTGCGCGTTCCGGAAAAAGGCGCCATTGTAGTCGCCTATATTGGCTATAACACGGTAACCAAAAAGATCACAGACGAAAGCAGCTATGATGTAAAGATGGCGGCCAGTGTACAAAATTTAAATGAAGTAGTGGTAGTAGGTTATGGGACCCAAATGAGAGCGAACCTTACGGGGGCTGTTTCTTCTGTGAACTCTGAAGTTATGATGCTGCAGGGACGTTTGCCGGGCATTTTGATCCGGGGAAATTCTTCTGTAGAATCCTATAATGAACCCCTGGTGCTGGTGGATGGATTGCCTTTCTCAGGCGATTGGAATGGGCTTGATAAAGATCTTATCGCAGAGGTAAGAATACTCAAGTCGGCAGAAGCTGCGGCCATTTATGGATCACGGGCAGCCAATGGCGTGATCATCATTACCACCAAACAGTTTGCACAAGCAGCAGGTAAAGCTCAGCAGGAAGATGCTGCTCCGGTACCAGGCAATGTGCTACGTAAGAATTTCAGAGATGATGCTTTCTGGCAGCCAACCCTACGCACCAACCAACAGGGCAAGGCCTCCTTTACTGCTACCTACCCGGATGATATTACCAGCTGGAGAACCTTTGTCATTGCCATGGGCAGTAAAAAAAGAAGCGGCAGTGCAGAAAATGCAGTGCGCGCTTTCAAGAAATTGAGTGCCGCCATAGCCATTCCCCAATTTGCCGTCACCGGCGATTCGATCCAGGTAATCGGCAAGACCATGAACTATGGGCTGGACAGTATAACCGTCAACAGAACATTCAGTATAGATGGAAAAATACAGCAGGAGGCCTCCCTTGGTTTGCGCAATGCGCATATTGATAGCTTCCAGGTAGTGATCGCTCAGCAGGACTCTGCCCGGTTCAAATACACTATACAGCGTGAGAATGGGTATTTTGATGGAGAAGAAAGAAGCATTCCGGTTTTCAAACAAGGAGTGCAGGAAACCAAAGGATTCTTTGCCACCCTTGAAAAGGACACCTCTTTTACCTTACAGCCCGATGCCGGCCTGGGCAAAATAACCCTCTATGCCGAAACCTCTGTATTGCCGGTATTGCTCGATGAAATAGAGTCCCTGCGTCAATACGAATACCTCTGTAATGAGCAGGTAGCTTCCAAACTCAAAGCCCTCCTGTTGAAAAAGAAGGTTTATGGATACCTCAACAAGGAATTCAAAGAGGAAAAGAATATCCGTGAATTGATCACCAGGCTCAACCAAAGTAAATCAGAAGGCATGCTCTGGGGCTGGTGGAACAACAATGCGCCTGTATTGTGGATATCACAACATGTAACAGAAGCTCTGCTGATGGCCGAACAACAAGGCTACCAGGTCAGCTTCAATAAACAATCCATGATCGATTACCTCGTATACAATTTCGATCATTACCCGATAGGAGAGAAGATCGTATCCCTGCAGTTGCTACAACTCCTGGCTTCAAAAGTCGACTATAAAAAGTACCTGGATACACTCGATAAATATGTAGTGGAGGGTAGTTTCTATGAAAAGCTGCGGGTGCTCCAGTTGAAACAAAAAGCCGGCTTTCCTATAGCACTTGATTCTTTTATCAGCAAACAGCACCACACCATGTTTGGCAATATTTACTGGGGCGATGAAAACTACCATTTCTTCAACAACTCCATCCAGCTTACCCTGGCCATGTACAAACTCTTACAAAAAGCGGGCAACCACGAGCAGTTGTTGAAAAAGATCAGGTATTATTTCCTGGAGAAACGCAAGGATGGGAAATGGCGCAATACTTATGAGTCGGCACTCATCCTGGAAACCATCCTGCCCGACCTGCTCAACAATGAGGCCACCTTGCAGCCGGCATCACTCACCATCGCCGGTAGACAGTCAAATGTTGTTACTACCTTTCCCTATACGACTACCTTTACCGCTGCCGAAAAGCTGACCATTACCAAACAAAAAGGGATGCCTATCTATTTCACAGCCTATCAGCAAAACTGGAATCCTGCGCCCCAAAAGGTAGCTGGTGATTTTATGGTTGAATCCTGGTTCGAACGTAATGGGCAACCGGGGACGAGCCTGAAGGCGGGAGAAGCCGTCACGTTAAGAGTAAAGGTGACTGTGAAGGCCGATGCTGATTATGTAATGGTAGAGGTGCCCATTCCGGCAGGCTGCTCTTACCAGGAGAAGCACCAGGCCCGGAGCAATAATGAAGTACACCGGGAGTATTTCAAAAACAAAGTGAGCATCTTTTGCAGTAGCCTCCGCAAAGGTGAATATACTTTCACCGTATCGCTGCTGCCCCGCTACACTGGTCGTTATCACCTTAATCCTGCCAAAGCAGAGATGATGTATTTCCCGGTATTTTATGGTAGGGAAGAAATGAAAAAAGTGAGGATCGATTAATATAAAAGGGTGGGTCAGTTTAGCCGGGCATTGCAGCGTGGCAAAACTGGCTCACCCTTTATAATTATCGTAACAACTTACAGTTTTGCTGGTCCGTACAAAGCTATTCCACTCCTGGCTTTGGTATGCTTGCCTTCCTCCACTACCAGTTTACCGTTGACCACTATGTATTGAAAACCTACTGAGTATTGATGTGGTTGCTCAAAAGTAGCTTTGTCGTTTACCGTGGCTTCATCAAAGATCACGATATCTGCCGCCATGCCTTCTTTCAGCAAGCCACGATCTTTCAGCTGGAATTTCTGCGCAGCCAGTGATGTCATGCGTCGTATGGCCTCTTCCAGCGAGATCACTTTGGCATCCCGTACATAGCGCCCCAATATGCGTGCATTGGTGCCATAGCCACGGGGATGTGGCATGCCCTTGCCGGGTATGGGTACGCCTGCGTCGGCGCCTGCCATGCAGAAAGGATATTTCATGATATACTTTACATCCTCTTCATTCATGCTATGGTATACCATCTGCGCGCCGCCTTTCTCTACCATGTCCATGATGGTTTCTGCCTCATAACTGGCTTTGCCCTTACGTCCCATGAGCTTATTGATCTCTGAAATACTCTTACCATTATAACTGCTGTCGGTAGAATAATTGGCTACTACCGCATAGCTGTAGTTCTTGAACTTATAGCTGTGCAGCTGTTCCAGCATTTCCTTTTTGATCTGTGCCCTGGTCACTGCATTGTGCAGGCGGGCTTTCACAGAATCCTGTCCACCGGCCAGGGCCCATTCCGGTAAGCGTACGCCAAGATTGGTACTGCTGGCGGTATAAGGATATTGGTCAATCGTTACATCCCAGCCTTCTTTACGGGCCTGCTCTATCAGTCCTAACGTGATATTGCTTTTGCCCCAATTGCCTTTGCCACCGATCTTGAAGTGAGATATCTGTACCGGTATATTGGCTTCTTTGCCTACCTGTATTGCTTCATTGATGGCGTCTATGGCGCCATTCTCTTCATTGCGGATATGCGAAGCATAGATGCCGTTGTACCGGCTGGCTGCTTTGGCCAGGCTCACCACTTCGGCAGTATTGGCAAAAGCGCCGGGAATATAGATCAGGCCTGTTGATATCCCTACGGCGCCCTCTTTCATGGCCTGCTCTACGAGGCTGTCCATCTTGAGCTGCTCGGCTGCTGAGGGCAATCGGTTATCCCGTTTCATGATCTGCTCACGAACGGTATTGTGACCTACCAATGAAGCCACATTGATGGAAGGATGCAAGCTGTCAATACGGTAGAAGAATCGTTTCAGGTTGCCGGAAGAGCCACCGCAATTACCCGTCACTACCGTGGTTACTCCATCAAGAATATAGTTATCAGCAGTGGGTTGTTCAAAGATGCCTCCTTCAATATGACCGTGCACATCAATGAAGCCGGGTGCTACGATCTGTTTTTTGGCATCAATTACTTTGGGCGCTGTGTAATTACCGATCTTTCCGATGGCCACGATCTTGCCGCCTTTCACCGCTACATCTCCATAGAACCAGGAATTACCTGTACCATCGATCACCTTTCCATTTCGGATAATAAGGTCAACAGTAGTTTGTGCCGTTACACAAGCGGGAATCAAAGCGATCAGTAGCAGTAAATTTTTAGTCATCGTTGTTTGGTTGTAATATTTTCCGGAACAGAATACTATTTAATGATCCCCCTTTGCTTCAGGATACGCACCACTTTTTCCTTGGGTAAGGCAGGCACCATATTGTTGTTGATGCCCGTGGTGGTTTCTGCGGCAAACAAGGCGTTTATGATGGCTTCCTCGGTTGCCTGGATCACGGCTTCAAAAATGGGATCTATCTGGTCATTTGACAACATGGTGACCTCTACCTTTTCTGTCCGGTTGAATGCCTGCGGATTGGCAGTAGAGAAGCCAATAAAGATGTCGCCTGATGAATTGCCGCCTATGCCGCCGGTCTTACCAATACCAATGGGCACCCGCTGCAATAAACGATTTACCTGGTGTGGCAACAGCGGAGCGTTGGTGGCTACCACTACTATGACAGAGCCAAGGTCTTCTTTTCTTGCGATCGTTTCAGCACCGGCAATTTGCATATCGAGCGTATCCAGCAGGTCTCTGCCAATATTATAACCACCGATCGTTAACTGACGACGGCCACCAAAATTGGCCTGTACCAGTACACCTACCGTATACCCTCCCAACTGTTTGGGCAATACACGGGAAGCAGTGCCTGTACCTCCTTTGAATCCCAGGGCAATCATACCCGTGCCGCCACCTACGGCGCCTTCCTGTACAGCGCCTGGTTTAGCCGCATCCAATGCCTGCCAGGCATGTTCTTTGGTAACGTGAAAACCATTGATATCATTGAGCATGCCATCATAGGTCTCTGCCACCACAGGCATGGAGAACCAGATATCGCGCCATACTGCACTGTAATATTTGTTGCGTTGCTGCCAGCCGATCACTGCATCGCGCACCACACCTACACTATGCGTATTGGTGATCATGATGGGCGATTCGAGAAAGCCGGATTCTTTGATCCAGTGATAGCCCGTCATTTCTCCATTTCCATTTAGCGAGAACTGGGAAGCAAATACTGGTTTGAATGTTTTTCCCCAGGGGAGTATCGCGGTAACGCCCGTTCTGATAGGGCCTTTGCCCACCTCCAGTTTCCCTTCGCC
This sequence comes from uncultured Paraflavitalea sp., assembly GCA_966211765.1. Classification (GTDB taxonomy): domain Bacteria; phylum Bacteroidota; class Bacteroidia; order Chitinophagales; family Chitinophagaceae; genus Paraflavitalea. Next base: position 167,474 of record CBIHOV010000012.1, on the reverse strand, counting down.
GCTTTTAAGGGTAACCATACCTACAGTAACACTATCCACGTCCGTGATAGCATTGTTCGCACCAGGTGTGCCTGCAAAAGGAATTCCATAGTCCCGTGCTCTCTTCTTGCTTTGCGCAATAGCCAATATGGATACCAGCAGCGAAAGGATAAGGAAGAATGATTTTCTCATAGCAGAGTATTTAGTAAATATCAGTTAGGTATTAGGAAGAGCTTCTAACCACTGCACTTATCGAAGCATAACTTGTTCCGCTCCGCGGGAGGGCTAACCGCTAAAAACTACCAGCTTCTATTCTCCCGGATGGTATGTCTTCTCGGCATGCCTCAACACATCTCCCTTATAGAACAATACGTCCTTGAACTTTCCTTTGGTGTACATTGCTGCCTGGTCATTGAAGTGCGGTGAACCGGGATCACTGCTATTGCCCCCTGCCAGTAAGGACTTTGCTTTTACGAATTTACCAAACTCAACCGCGCAGATAAAACTGTTGCCATTATAGCCATAACGTTTCTTAGTGCCCGCCATCGGGCGGCTTACAAAGGAGGGTAAACAACCCCAGGTTGATGCCGCCATGCCCGAAGGAATGCTGGGTTGATTATCATCATAGGTTTCCTGCAACTGCCCGGTTAACCGCTGGTAGCGGTTGATGGTGCCCCAGGGAATGGCCCAGGCGCCAAAGCGGCTGTTGAGGTCGCGCACGGTAGCCGCCAGCGGCTCCAGCAACTGTACAGGCAATGCCGTATTGGCGAATACCGATACTTTGGCTACAAAGTCAGGGCCGTTTACCCGGTTGATATAGCCTTGTAGCCTCTGGCCCCATTCAATTGCCAGCGTGGTAGCAATCGAGTTCTCGGCTGCATGCAGGTCCCATTTGCTGATCATGGCCACCGGTTCGGCCAGTAGGGTATAAAGTGAGTCAGTGGGCTGTAAAGTTTTAAAGGCCCGCGCCAGGGCAGGCACCAGTTCATCAAAGGCAGCAAGGTAGGTATCATACCCGGCTGCAATAAGCTTATCTACGGTAAAACTATTTTCCCGGGTCAATACTTTCACCGCATTGATGCCGCGGAAATTCTCGGGCTCGGTACTCATATAAGCAGGATAAGCAGCTTTCTTTGGACTGCTGCTGCCCGATGCCGTGAAAGGCGTGGAATTACAATTCTGTATCCATCCACTGGCCGGATTGTACAAATGGATCGTTTCATCCAATGCATGCAAACCCTTCCACTCGGTAGCTTTTATGCTGCCATCTACCGGCTTCGACCAGTCAAAAGACGTATCCCGCCGGGGAACAAAGTTGCCATGCCAGTAGGCAATATTGCCCTGGTCATCTGCATACACCGTGTTGTTGGATGCATTCGAGAGTAATTGCATATTCTTCTTAAAAGCCGCAAAGTTGGTGCTCTTGGTGCGTTGCCAGGCCTGTATCAACCCATTCATATGCCGGTTTACTGCCTTCACACTGATCCATTGCCCATTGCGTTTGGCCATTACAGGACCGTGATGGGTGGAATAGGTGGTCACTTGCTTACTGCTCATGGTGGAACCATCCTTATAAGCGAGGGTGAAAGTTTGTTGCTTTACCGGACGCAGCTTTTTCTCATAACGATAGAACAAACCATTGCCCTGTTTTACCACCTGCTCGGCATACATATCGGCCACATCTGCATAACCCGAAGTATGCATCCAGCCACAATGCTCGTTGAATCCCTGGTATACAAAAAACTGTCCCCAGGTTACCGCGCCGTAGGCATTCAACCCTTCTTCGCTTACCATATGTACTTCCGGACGGAAATAAAAAGTAACATGCGGGTTGATATACAGCAATGGTTTGCCGGAAGCCGATCTGGCTGGCGCAATAGCAAATCCGTTTGAGCCAGTATGGATGTCTTCTGAATTGGGGGCAGCTACTGCTACCGTGCTATTGTCACCGGTGTAAAAGCTTTTCAATTCTCCTGTGGTGACGCCGCCGGTATTGATCGCTGCAATACTGCCATCCGTCCACATAAGCGGATACCAGGGTTCAAAGCGATGCAACAGGGCCGGCTTCACCTCCGGATGTTTATACAGGTAATAGTTCATGCCGGCTGCATAAGCATTCAATAATTTCTTCAGCCAGGCCGGGCTCTTTTTATAATCAGCGATAGCACCTGCGGAGTCAATAACCAATTTCGTAAAGAGGTCGCTGTAAATATCATTGATACCGCCCACCTCAGCTGTTCTGCCCAATATATCGATATAGTTACTTTCTACTCTTTTAAAATCATCCTCACATTGCGCATACATCAGACCAAATACTGCATCTGCATCCGTTTTCCCATACACATGCGGAATGCCCCAGTTGTCGCGGATAATCGTCACCCGTTTTGCCTGCAGCTCCCATTGGCTGACTTCAGTCTTTGAGAAATTCTGTGCAGCCAGCTGGCCCGACAATAAGAGGAAGAATAGTAAATATCTCATGCTTGCCTTTTTCTATTATTGAACCGTATTGGCTTTGAATACCCGGATAAAGTTTTCTCCCAATATTTTCCGTATCGCTTTTTTGCTATATCCCCGCTTCACCAACTCTTCTGTGATGAGGGGAAAACAGGTTACATCATCCAGCTGTTGGGGCGCTGAATTGATACCATCAAAGTCCGATCCCAATCCCACATGATCTACACCCACCAGTTTGACGATATAATCCAGGTGATCCATCAGCAAAGAGAGCGGTGGACGCAAACTTTTCACTTCTTCAGCATATTTCTGAAACAGGTAGTTGTCGGCAAAATAGGGATCGGTCACCGTATTACGGATGGAGTCCCGCTCCGCCTTATGCTTTTGAGCAAAGGCCTGGTTCCTGGTCATGAAAGCACTGTCTACAAATCCTGAGAAGAAGTTGAGGTGAATAACTCCGCCATTTTTGGCTACCGCTTTTATCTGATCGTCTTTCAGGTTGCGGAATACCGGGCAGATGCTGTACACACAACTGTGCGATACGATCACCGGTTTAGTGGTGGTATTGATGGCATCCCAGAAGGTTTGTTCGCCTACATGGCTCAGGTCCACCATCATGCCCAGCTCATTCATGCGCCTCACGATCTGCTTGCCCAGATCATTGAGTCCTTTCTTCCGCTCTTTGATATCCTTTGTGGCTGAATCGGCGCCAAACTGCTGGCGTGATCCCGGTGTTTCGTCCATGGCCGAGGTAGCCCAGGAAGTGGAATTGTTCCAGGTGAGCGTCATATATCGGGTGCCGCGTTTGAAAAGACTGTCCAGGTAGTCAATCCTGTCTTCGATCATATGTCCTCCTTCTACCCCGATCATGGCTGCCAGCTTGTGCTGCCGCACTGCTTTCTTCAGTTCGGAAGGATTGGTAACCAGGGTTATTTTATCAGGATTGCGTTTGATCACCGCATACAGGGTATCAATCTGCCGGTTGGCATGTTTGAAGCCTTTGCCCGGTCCGTACGAACCATCGCTCCACACAGAGAATATTTCTATATCTACACCGCCTTCCTTAAAACGGTCGAGATCCGAATGCGTCTTCCCTTTCAGGTGCTGGTCAAAGGATACCTTTTCGTCTATGGCGGTAGTGAGGATATCATTGTGTGTATCTACCAGGATAGATTTAAAATGCAGCTTCCTGGAGGACTGTGCCTGCAAAAAAACGCAATACCCAAGGGTCAGACAAAGCAGAAGTAGTTTTTTCATGTGATGATTATAAGCTGCTCTAAATTTAGTCAACACTTTACAATTAAGGCCTGCAAATTGTGCTGACCGGCGGATAAATAGAAAAATCCTATCCGTCACTAAATAATATTGTAACATATAAAGCTATTTGTACGTCTTTGGGAGTATGAAACATCTCCTCTTTATCTTGCTGCTGGCAGTGGCCGGCCGGGCCACCGCACAAATAGACACAATATCCAATATCAGTGATGCAGATAAGTTATACGGGCTATCCCTGTTCTGGAAAGAGGCCTCCTATAATTTTGCCTATTTTGATAAAGCAAAAATCAACTGGGACAGTACCTACCAGGCATTTATTCCCAAAGTATTGGCCACAAAGAATACCTGGAATTACTATAAGGTGATGAAACAGTTTTGTGCATTACTCAAAGATGGTCATACCAATGTATATACCCCCGGTACCCTGATGAAAGGGGGCCAGCTGTACCTGCCCCTGGTACTTACCTGGCTCTATGGCAAAGTGATTGTTACCAATGTGCCCAGACAAGATTCAGTGGCTATTCCCCTCGGAACAGAAGTGGTAAAGCTGAATGAGGTACCTATGATCACCTACCTCGAAAAAGAGATCATTCCCGGTGTGTCAGCTTCTGCTACCCACCAGCTTTGGAATGATGCCGTAAGTGAGCTATTCAATAATGTGGACTCCAATAAACTGTTCCACTTTACTTTAAAGACCCCCGCCGGCAAAACCTTTGTCTACACCACACACCTTCGGAGCACCCGGGCCACCTGGGCATATCCCCTACCCAATAGGCCTTGGCTGCGCTTCCGGTTTCAGCAACTGCCCCAGGACATTGCTTACCTGCAGTTCAATACATTTGGCGATGATAGCGTAGTATATGATTTCAAACAACACCTGCCGGAGCTGTATCAGGCCAAAGCGGTTATTATTGACCTGCGCAATAATGGGGGTGGTAATTCTGGTATCGGCGTGGCCATCCTGAAATATTTTACCGATAAGAAAAACATTACCGGCTCTACCTGGCGCACCCGTGAGAACATTTCAGCTTTCAGGGCCTGGGGTAAATTTATTAAAGAAGAAGAACTGGAAAAGCAGCTGAAAGAAAATCCCCTCAAAAAGGAATGGATTCAAAAGTCCTATGATATCTCCCGGGGCAACTACTGGTACAGTCGCGATACCTCTTCTTTTTACAATGAGGTTACCGATAAAAAGATCACCGTACCCCTGGTGGTTTTGATAGGTAATAACACCGCTTCGGCTGCCGAAGACTTTTTAATAGCCCTGGACGATCTCAAAGGAAGAGCTACCGTGATTGGTGAAAGAACCTACGGCAGCACAGGCCAGCCCCTGATGTTTGACTTACCGGGTGGTGGTTCTGCCAGAATATGTACCAAGCGCGATACTTATCCCGATGGGCGCGAATTTGTAGGCTATGGTGTAAAGCCGGATATAGAAGTGAAGCGTACGGCGGAGGATTATGCTAAGAAAAGAGATGCACAAATGGAGAAGGCGCTGGAAGTAGTAAAAGCTGCCGTGAAATAACTTTGATAATAACTGTACAGGTATATAAAAAGTGAAAGGGAGCCTATAGCAGGTCTCCCTTTCGCTTTTTATATATGGAGTGAATATTAGCCCAATGACTTCAGCCATTTTACCAATTCATCCTTTCCCTTACCCGTCTTTTGCTGCAGGCGGCCCAGCAATTCATCTTCCTTGCCTTCTTCATATCTCAGGTCATCATCGGTCAGATCGGCATAGGCTTGTTTCACCTTGCCCTTGATCACATTCCATGTTCCTTTTAATTCAAGCTTGTCCATAATCATTCGTTTTTATACTGATAGGTATAAAAAGGCCGTGCCAACAGATTGACAACTAGTTAGCGGGAATCACTGGGGAATTATTTCTACTAAGCGGTAACCCGTTTACTCACCGGGATGATAGGTTTTTTCTGCATGTTTTAACACATCCTCTTTGTAGAACCATGCATCCTTAAATTTCCCCTCAACATACAAAGGAGCCTGGTCGAGATAATGCGAAGAGGAGGGGTCGGCGCTTTGCCCAAAATACATAATAGAGCGGGCCTGCAGCCGTGGACCAAATGTTACAAAGGCTGTATAGGTATTGCCACGGGCGCCATAAAACTTTTGTTGTCCGCGCGTGAGTCCGTTGCCAAAGGCAAACAGGGAACCCAGTGGACTGGGCACCGCTGCTACCGGCCAGCTGGGTTTATTATCATCAAACCGTTCCGGTGAGCCTTCCACTCTTTGCAGGCGGTTAATATCGCCCCAGTTAATCAGAGCAGTACCAAACGTGGTATTCAATGCTTCTGCTGCCTTGCCAAGCAGGTCAACTGCTATGGTGCTACTCATGGGTAGTTGGTTGCCCTGTAGGTCGGTTGCATTGTCATCGGTTGCTGCTTGCCTGGGTTGGTTCTTGTTCCAGTTATCGTACTGTATATACCACATCACAGCAATGCTGGTAGCCTGGCTGTTGAGCGCATACCGGTAATTCCAGCGGCGTAAGGTGTCTGCCACAGCGCCCAGTTTTTCTTTCAATGCCGGTGAAGTGGCTGCCATGCTATCATAGGTAGTTAATATCTGCGGCAGCCAGCTGGCCATCATGGGCAAGTGATTGCTGACTACCAGCTTTTCGAAATCAGCATAAGATATTTTATCCGGTACAGACAATAGCCTTACCGCTTCTACTGCCCGGAAGATATGTTTGTCATAAGCCATATAGGCCGGGTAATCGGCTTGTTTGGGGCTACTTGATCCTGCCGCCATATAAGGGGTAGAATTGCAATTCTGTATCCATCCCGAAGCAGGATTAATAACCTGGGCAATATCTTTCAGCCGGTGTAGTCCCTGCCATTCCGTAGCGGGGTTGCTTCCATCAACAGGGCTGCGCCAGTCAAACTGCGTAGGACGTTTGGGTACTGCATTGCCATGCCAGTAGGCGGTGTTGCCGTGCTTATCGGCATACATCGTATTGGGATAACCCAATGCTCTTTTGTTCATAGCAGCTTTAAACTGCCGGAGGTTCTTTGAACGGCACATCTTCCAGCACTGTTCTATATAACTGGATTGGGGCGCAGTCACATTCTTTATAGTAACCAGAAATGAATCGCGCCTGGCCACTACCGGCCCGTGATGGGTTTTACGCAACAATACAGCTTTACTTTGTATACCGGTGGCTGTCTTATAACGAACCGTATCAGTCCAGGTGGTGGCGCTGCGATAAGTATTGCCATAGCGGTACGAGGAAGGATCAGCAGGATTGTCAAACCGCTCCAGGTACACATCGGTGAAGTCTACACCCGAATTGGTATGCGCCCATCCGCTGTTGGGATTAAACCCACTCCATATATAGAAATTGCCAAAGATGGCAAAGCCCGATACATTCAATCCCTGCTCACTGATCAGGTGGCATTCATACCGCTGGCCATTGCCAAAGAAATTCACATGCGGATTGATCAACAGCATGGCTTGCCCGCTGGCCGAATGGGAGGGTGCGATGGCCATCGTATTGGAACCGTTTTCCCGCTCCTCTATGGAATTGTCTTCTCCTTCCCCTGCAGAGCGTGGCAGGAGGGTGTTGTTGTAGCTTCTTATTTCAGCGGCCGTAATGCCATGACCGGAAGGATTATCAGTGCCCGGCAACAAAAAGAACCAGGGTTCATAGTGTTGCAATAACCGGCGCGCTGTATCGGGGTGTTTGTAGAGGTAATAATTAATGCCGGCAGCGCCGCTGTTGCAAAGCCTCTTTATTAAAGAGGTGGCATTGGCATAATCTGCCTTCGCCTTCTTTACACATTCAAACAAAGTGATACCCACATCGCTCTGTAAGCGGGCTTCTCCATACACTTCTGCCGAGCGACCCAGCGCGCCAATGAAAGATTCTTCCAGCTGCCGGAAATTGTCCTCACACTGTGCATACATAATACCAAAAGCACAGTCAGCATCCCTCTTTCCATAAATATGCGGCACACCCCAGTTGTCACGAATGATGGTAATACCCTGCGCCTGCTGCTGCCAGGCAGCCACCTGTTCGGTAGTTGATTGTGCCAATAGTTGCAAGGGAAAACAGCATAAAAGGAGTAGCTTTTTCATGGCAGCCAAGATACGAAATGCCATACTGTGAAATACAATTGTGCTATGCAGTAATGCGCGTGGTGAACGGGCAGATAGATTGTGTTGGCAAGCGGAGCATGCATAAAACTGCAAGAACCTGGAGCATGAAGCAGTAATAAGAAACCCCGGCTGTAAAGCCGGGGTCGCACTAATCAAATACATTAACCATTAAACCTTATCCTATGAAAGCATAAAGATAAAAGGCTTTATGGCGATTGTATAATGTTTTGGGTTACGTTTTGTCCTGCTAAGGGGAAACGATTAGGCGCAATAGATAATACTTGCTAGTGAATCCCGGTGGTATGGTTACCTGGCCTTCCTCACTCTCCCTTTAAGGGAGGGCCGTGGAGGGGCAGCTTAATCCTCTTTGGACCCTTTATCACCCACAAACCATTGCTCTTTATTTCTAAACAGCACATTGAAGGTGGTGAGCGATCCATAAATGCGGGTGATGTATTGTTGCAGGTTTACCTTGTCTTCATCACTTAATTGCTTGTGCGCATTGATCTGCTGCTCCAGTACCCGCAGCCTGTCGCGCAGCATCACCACCTTATGGAAGAAGCCCTCGATGGGTACTTCTTTGGGTTTTTGAGTTTTATCGGCCGGCTGTAAAAGCATCATGCCGCCTTGCCAGCGGTCGCCCAGCGGAACGATCTCTGAAAGTCCGCCCCAGAGCCTTAGTATTTTCAACAGCGATTTCTCTACTTCCGAATGTGTTTCAATTTCTGCCGTTACATTTTCCGGGATGATCTCATCGAGGTTGGTATCATTCTTATCCACCTCTTTGATGCCATGATTGATAAAAGAGATCAGGTAAGTAGCAAAACGTACGCCTACAATAACGCCCGGTCCAAAATGGGTATGCTGCAACCTGGTACCGATACCCAATGTAAGTTGATCCATATACTTTTGTTTAAAGATGGCGCATTTTAATACCGGTGTGACAGGGTCACACCAACGCCTTATCTCCGCTAAATTTATTTATTTTTTATAAAACTCATATGGGGTGAACTCCACAAAATCGGCCATGGTTACAGTAACCGATTTTACTTTACCCTTGTCTACTGTAAAAGGCCATTCCTTGATCCCATACAGTGCTTCGCTGAAAGTAGCCAGGAAACGGTTGCCTCCCAATGGCTCCAGCGTAGCGTAACGGCCCTTGTGGTGTTCAAAACGTGCCACCAGTTTGCCATTCTCGGGCTTAATGCTCATTTTGCCATATACCTCATGCGTATAATCTCCTGCATAAGCTGTGAGTGCTAAGCCCGTGGCAGGTTTGGTAGCGATCGTATCCTGCTTCTTTTTGAGCCAGTCCGCAGTTTGCTTTTCCTGTCCCTTACTGAAGCCGAGGTATACATTGCTGTAATTGCGGTAAGGCAATCCGAGGTAAGCATCCATAATTTCGTAACGCAGCGCTTCATAGAAATTGTTGGCATCTGTATTGGTGAAAACAATAATGCCCAGTTTTTCTTCGGGTATCATGGCCACACTGGTCACAAATCCATTCACACCACCCGTATGTCCTACAAACTTTCGCCCGCTGTACTCTTCCAGGAACCAGCCCAGGCCATACAGGGAGAAATGCGCTTTGTTGAACATATGACCGCCATTGCCTAATATGGAATGGGGAAGGCGTGTTTGGCCAATAGCGCCGGGTGTCACTACTTGCTTTTCGTGGTACTTACCATTGTTAAGCAACATCAACAACCAATGGCTCATATCACTTACAGAAGAACTGATGGCCCCGGCGGGCGCCATATTATCGATATTGCCGTAAGGGATCTTTTTAAGCACGCCTTTATCTACAGTATGTGCCGCTGCTTTATTGGAAGCAGTGAGGATCTCTTTTGACAGCGCCAATGTACGGGTCATGTCAAGCGGCGTAAAGATCCGCTCCTGGAGAAACTGGGCCCATGTTTTGCCCGATGCTTTGGGAATGATCTCTCCGGCCGTCATAAAAGCTGCATTGGTATACCCCCATTTGCTGCGAAAACTATATTCCGGTTTCACCTTGCCAAATTTCTCCCGCACTTCCTGTAAGGTGAGATCGGAATCAAAATACATAAAATCACCCTGGAAGGTCTCAAAGCCCAGGCGATGACAAAGCAGGTCCCTTATATTGGCCTCTTTGGCTACCCAGGGGTCGTAGAGTTTAAAATCCGGCAGCCACTTTTGAACATGGTCATCCAGCGACAGCTTCTTATCGGCATCCAGCATGGCCAGCGCCGTACCGGTAAAGGCTTTGGAATTGGAGCCGATCATGAACAGCGTATTCGTATCTACCTTATTATTGGTGCCCAGTTCCTGTACGCCATATCCTTTCATTACCACCACTTTTCCATCCTTCACAACACAAACCGCCACACCAGGTATCTGCCAGTCCTTCAGCGCTCTTTCTACATAGGTGTCAAGACTGTCGGTGATAAAGGAGGGGATATTGTTTTGAGCATGGATGACCGTGCTTGCAGTGCACAGCAGCAGTAGAAGGCGTATCATTTTCATCATGTAGCTATTTAGATGGTCAGGAATTAATCATTGATGGCCTGGTAAACCAGTACCTTATATAAATTACCCAAATTGCCCCATCGGGTGGGATATACATTTCTATAGAGTAAGCCCACCAGTTTTTCCTTCGGATCTACCCAATAGGTGGTTGCAAACATACCTCCCCAATCAAAAGTACCTTCCTGGGTAGGCAGCAGGGCGCTTCCCTTTTCTGTGGTGATGCCAAAGCCCAATCCAAATTTGTTAGCTCCCCTGCCAATATCGCCGATCTGGTTCATGGTCATCATGCGTACAGTATTGCGGCTCAGGATGCGCTTACCATTGTAGGTACCGTCATTCAGCATCATTTGCAAAAAGATGGCATAATCATAGATCGTGGAAGACAGGCCACCTCCTCCGGAAAAATAAGTGCCTTCAGTAGCCGGGTAGTCGCGGGCAAACTCTCCATTGATGCCGATCCTTTCCGGCATGGGAACCACCTTTCCGGTGGCGGTATCTTCTGTATAAAGCATTGCCAGCCGTTTGTATTTTTCCTTTGGCAGGTAAAAATAAGTATCCTTCATACCCAGTGGTTCAAAGAGGCGTTTGTGCAGGAAAGCATCCAGGCTCATGCCCGAAGCCACTTCCACGAGGTAGCCCAGCAGATCCGTATTGAGCCCATAGGTCCATTTCTCTCCTGGTTGGTGAAGCAGGGGCAGGCGCCCCAGTATTTTCATTTTGTCGCCCAGTAGTATTTTGCCTACACCAATACCACCGGGTACACCGGCTTTGGCATAGATGGCATTGGATTCCGGTGTGCCTATCTGTGCATACCCGATGCCGGATGTATGCGTCAGCAGATCACGGATGGTGATCTCTCTTTTGGCGGGAATAGTAGTATAGGAAGAGTCGGTTTTGTTGAATTTGTCCAGCACCACCGGCTTTCTAAACTCCGGGATATAATTGGAGATCGGGTCGTCCAGCATAAACTTCCCTTCCTCATACAGCATCATCACCGCTACACTGGTAATGGCTTTTGATTGCGAAGCGATACGGAAAATAGCATCCTTCTGCAGGGGAGTGTTGGCGTCCTTATCATAGCCTACGCTTTTGTAATAGGCAACCTTCCCATTTCGGATGATGAGTGCTACCGCACCATTCATACGTTGCTTGTCTACATATTCGGCTAAAACAGCATCGATACGCTGCAAACGTTCAGCCGAAAAGCCGGCAGCTGCAGGAGCAGGTACCGGGTTAATGACAACCGGGGTCAGTTTGTTTTGGGAAAAGGCGATACCTGCGAAGAGCAAACAGGCGATCAGCCAGGTTATTCTTTTCATACGACTGGTAAATTGAATAGGGCTTCAAGATAGGAATTAAAGTTAATGAAGCCAGCAGGGAGGAGTTAGCTGCCAGCCTTTAGTTGTTAGCAATTGGCGCTTAGCTAATACCTAAAGGCTAAAAGCCAGAACCTAGTCTTCTTTCTTCAACTCGCCCATGATGAGCTGCAGTTTGTGGAATCTTTCGAAGCTCTTTTTGATGTACGACTGGAATTCGTATTCGGTGGCATTTTGCACCAGGTATAACGGGGGCCGGTAGCGCAACATAAAGGTATCGAGGTCGGGGCCTTTCAGTTTCGTGAGCTTGATCACGAGGGCGCGGCTAAACCGGTGATCAATATATTTATCTATCTCCTCACGCTCCAGTCTTTCCCGGAAAGCGATCATATTGCGGTTGCGCCGGAAGCGGAAGATATTGATGAATTCATTAATGTCAAGTCCTACGCCTGCCGGCGAAGTTCCGGAAGTAGGCGGATTCATGGATATGCCGATGCCCGGTTTTTGGAAATCAAAGGCCTTGGCATAGTCGAGCCGGTTCTGGATAGAATCCATTTTATAATTGCGGGGCTTTACCATTACCTGCTTCAGTTCCGTAATATTCACATGCAGCGCTACCTCAAAAAGTTGGATATTCCGGATGTTTTGTACCGCATACTTGGGAGTGGGCTTGCCCAGGTAGGAAAACCAGATGGAATCTGTTTCGGGGACTACGATGCTGTACCTGCCAAGGGAATCTGTCATGGTGCCTGCACCCGAATTACTCAACACACTCACCGCCTGCATGGGGTTGTTTTGTGACATATCGAACACCCGCCCGCTGATCCGCACCTGGCCAATGGTGGTTTGGGTGGCTGCTGTTAGCAGCAACAGGCATAATATGATCAGTACCGTTCGGAACAAAAAGGTAAAATTAAGGTTGTGATATTACGGTAAGATTGTGACATTCAGGGTGCTGGTTGCCAATTTAACGTTGCTTTTGCAGATGGTCGATCACTTGTTCAATGATGCGGGGATAATGCGCATGTTCAAGCTCGTGCACTTTCTGCGCCAGTAGGGAAGGCGTATCGCCTGGTTCAATGGCACAGGTAGCCTGAAAAATAATGGCTCCGTTATCATACACATTATCTACATAATGGATCGTAATGCCACTTTCCTGGTCACCGGCTGCAATAATGGCTTCATGCACATGCATGCCATACATGCCTTTGCCACCGTACCGGGGCAGGAGTGCCGGATGGATATTTACAATTTTATTGGGGTAGGCGGCAGTAAGTGCGGCCGGAACTTTCCAGAGGAACCCTGCCAATACTATAAAATCAATGCCAGCTGCCTTTAACTCATCCAGGTAACCATTTCCCCGGAAAAAGACTTCTTTTTCGATCATTAGTACCGGAATTTGCTCTTTTTCAGCAATATTCAGCACCCCTGCTCCTGGTTTATTACACACGATCAGCGCTATGTTGACCGTCTTACTGCCGCGAAAATGATCTATGATCTTTTGGGCATTGGAACCTGCCCCCGAGGCAAAAAGGGCTACATGGGTCAATGGCTGCTGGTTGCCGGTTTCTTGTACTGTGGAGGAAAGGGACTGATGAATGACTTCTTCTTGTTTCAAGGTATTCGTTTTCACGGGTTCTGAATGCTGGTTTCCAGCTTCTGAATGTTGTATGCTGAATGCTGTATGCTGTTTTTCATCTTCTGTATCCTGTATTCTATATTCTGTATTCTTTCCAGCCATCCTTCTCCCCATCTTCTTCAGGTAGCTTTTGAAAAACATAAACTGTCCGAAAGGAATGCTGATGAGGATCACGCAAAAAGGCCAGAGGATCGTTACCAGGATAATATAGAGGGGAATGCGTACAATGTTTGATTCGATCTGAAACAATCCCAACAGTTGGCGGCCCAGCCATCCGCAAAGGCTGCCACCCAGCGCAAAAGTGACCAGGATGAGCAGTAAACGCCATCCGTTGACCTTCCATTTCTGTTGAAGCCTTTCGAACATGGACGCAAAAGTGCAGCAATTTACCCACAGATAAAACAGTTGCAGCAAGCTTCTGCTCCAATTTCATTGAAATAGGAGGAAAGGAGGCTGCAATTCAGGTCTGGGTAGTGATTGCTTTTACCCTCAGCGCTTACATAAACCGTACATATTCGAAATAAAATATATTCAAACGCAAGTCAAACAGACTTTAAACACGTATCAGATTCGTCGGTTGTCCGAGTTTGGTCCCTGTTTGGTCCGGGTTTGGTCCGTCTTTGGTCCCTGTTTGATCTGATCCATTTTGCATACTGTTATCATTGAAATCCTAGGCAGAGTCTCCATCCGTTGGAAAATGGAAGTGAAGTGTTAATCCCGGAAGGTAATCGGGACCGGGCTTTGTCGTAGAATATCCGAACTGCTGAAAAGGACCGGAATATTTTCTCACACCTACAATAAAAGGTTGGCCATCTGACGTTTACAGGGATTGCAAGAGCATTCGTGACCCTAAAAACCTCAATATGTCTTTAAATCTTCATCTGTTCTATCTAAAATTCAGGTTGCCTCATTCCCAAAAGCGGGTGACAAAAACATGACATAAATGTCATGACAGAATGAAACATGATACAATAAATTGGCTGAAACCCGCGCCCAGTCTACGTTAAAAAAAATTTAAACATGTTGATATTTTGTTGAAATCCTGACTTATTTTTGCAGCCAATTCAGGAAATTTTTCCACATAATCTCATCATATTCAACTGATATGATTGACCATAGACCGATTGTCAAAAGAACTCTTCTCAGTGCATTATTGATCGTTGTATTGTCGTTCGGAAACAAGATGGCAGCGCAGGATGGAAAGCAATTATTTGCTGATTATTGCGCCCAGTGTCACAATGTGCTCAAAGACATGACCGGACCCGCCCTCAAGGGTGTGGAAGATCGTGTGAAGGACAAAAAACTATTGCACGAATGGATCCGCAACAATTCCAAAGTGTTGGCTTCCGGTGATCCATACTTTAACAAGCTCTATGCGACGTGGAACAAAACGGCCATGAGCGTGTTCCCATCACTGACTGATCCTGAAATTGATGCGATCCTCAAATACGTAAGGGAATATAAAGCGCCAGTAGCTGGACCTGGTGGTCCCGGTGCAGGTGGTGCACCCGATGGCAAAATGGGTGATAGTGATGATGCGATCCTCTACGGTGTATTGACACTCATCCTGGCAGTAGTAGCCTTCGTGATGTTGCAGGTGAACAGCAACCTGCGCAAACTGGCCGATGATAAAGATGGTGTTCCTTCCGGTGAGCCCATTCCTTTCTACCGCAATAAAACATACATCACCCTGCTCACCCTTCTCCTGTTTGTAGTAGGTGGTTTCTATGTAGTAAAAGGCGCCATTGGCCTGGGACGTCAAAAAGCTTACCAGCCCGAGCAGCCTATCTTCTACTCACACAAAGTACACGCCGGTACCAATCAGATCAACTGTCTGTATTGCCACGGTAGTGCAATGGAAGGTAAAAGTGCTACCATTCCTTCTGTGAATGTGTGTATGAACTGTCACCTCACCATCAATGAATATACCGGTGCTCCCATTCACAAGGAAGACGGTACAGAAGTAAACGGTACTGCAGAGATCCAAAAGATCTATGCCGCCGCTGGTTACGATCCTGTTAAAAAGCAATATACCGGTAAAGGAAAGGCCATTGAATGGACCAAGATCCACAACCTGCCCGACCACGTATACTTCAACCACTCTCAGCACGTAAAGGCTGGTAAGGTTCAGTGCCAAACCTGCCATGGTGAGATCACCGCTATGCATGAAGTGTACCAGGCCAGTGAACTGAGCATGTCATGGTGTATCAATTGTCACCGCGAAACAAAAGTGGATTTCAACAACGATAAAGGCGAAGGAAATAAATTCTATAGCATTTACGAAAAGTACCACAATGAGATCAAGGCCGGTACAAGAGACAGTGTAACTGTTGCTGATATCGGTGGCCTGGAGTGTCAAAAATGTCACTACTAGTATTTGCTCCTGTACGGCCCCAATAGAGGACAGGCGTACAGACAGAAGTTCACGGTTTGAAATGATGTCCGCACTTAAAACAACCAGCGACCCATTTTCAAAATTTCAAATTGCCTAATTTTTCAAATTAATATAAATGGCTAAAAAAAAGTACTGGCAGAGTTTTACAGAGCTCAATAACAGTGAAGCCCATCAGCAGTTGGCCAAAGATGAATTCCCCGAACCATTAAAGTCTACTGAAGGAAGCGGATTAGCCGATTCTTCTGCTACCCGCAGAGACTTCTTAAAATATCTTGGCTTTAGCACCGCTGCTGCTATGGTGGCTGCCAGTTGCGAAACGCCTGTACGTAAGGCTATCCCTTATGTAAACAGGCCGCAAGACCTTATTCCTGGTGTGGCTGATTATTATGCTACTACTTATGTAAGTGGTGGTGAAGCCATCCCGGTAATAGCCAAAGTACGTGACGGACGTCCTATCAAAATAGAAGGTAATACTTTATCATCCTATACAAAAGGGGCTACCACTGCCCGTGTACAGGCTTCCGTACTGGACCTGTATGATACAGCTCGCTTAAAGCATCCCATGGCCAACGGTTCTGCCGCCAGCTATGAGTCGATCGACAAAATGATCGGTGATGCACTGGCTGTTCTGGGTGGCGCTCCTGTAGTAGTACTTACCGGTACTGTTACTTCTCCCACTACCAAACAGATCATCGCTGAATTCCTGGCCAAATACCCCGGTAGCCGCCACGTTCAGTTTGATGCAGTTTCTTATAGCGGTATCTTACTGGCCAACGAAGCTACGCACGGTGTAAAAGCCATCCCTTCTTACCAGTTTGAAAATGCCAATGTAATTGTAAGCTTCGGCGCCGACTTCCTCGGTACCTGGTTGAGCCCCATCGAATTTCAGCGTGGTTATACTGCCGGCAGAAAAGTGGACGAAAAGAACCCCACTTTAAGCAAGCACTACCAGTTTGAAAGCATGATGAGCATGACCGGTGCCAATGCTGATGAGCGCTTTACGCACCGTCCTTCTGAAGCTGGTGTAGTAGCTGCCGCCTTACTCAGTGCTGTAAACGGACAAGGTGCTGCAGGTGTTACCGGCAAACTGAAAGAGGGTATTGAGAAAGCTGCCAAAGACCTGACTGCCAACAGAGGCAAAGGACTGGTGGTTAGCAACAGCAATAATCCCAGCATTCAGATCATTGTAAATGCAATCAACGAAGCGATTGGCGCTTATGGTTCTACCATCAACTTTGGTTCTACCATTTTGTCGCACCAGGGCCTCGACAGTGAGATCGCTGCCCTCACAGCTGATATGGAAGCTGGTCGTGTAGGCGCACTGCTGGTGTTTGGTGTAAACCCCGGTTACGAATATTTTGATGGCGAAAGATTCAAAAAAGCCCTTCAGCGTGTAAAACTGTCTGTATCGTTCAACGACAGACTCGATGAAACAACGAAGGAATGTAAATATATTCTGCCCGCTCCTCACTTCCTGGAGAGCTGGGGTGATGCTGAACCTAAATCAGGTTTGTACAGCATGATGCAGCCTACCAGTGCCCCCTTGTTCCAAACAAGGCCGTTCCAGGATTCTCTCCTGAAATGGGCAGGTAATGCTACTACCGCTTATGATCTTTACTTCAAGAACTACTGGACTACCCGTTTGGGAAATTATGACCTGTATACTAAAGCCCTGCAGGATGGTGTGATCGAAGCTGCTCCTACAGGTACAGCACCTGCCTTCAACGGCGGCGCTGTAGCACAAGCTGTATCAACGGCCGCTGCAGGGAGAAAATCAGGCCCTGTAGAACTGGTGATCTACCAGAAAGTATCGATCGGCGATGGCAAGCAGGGTAATAACCCCTGGCTGCTGGAAATGCCCGATCCTATTACCCGCGTAAGCTGGGACAACTATGCTATCATTTCTCCCCAGATGGCGAAGGAATATGGCATTAACCTGAGCGATCGTTGGGAAGCCGATAAATATGAGATCAACCCCGAGAAGCCTGTTATCAAGCTGAAGGTGGGAAATAAAGAGATCGCACTTCCGGTAATTGTCATTCCTGGTATGCAATCCAACACCATTGCTGTAGCAGTAGGTTACGGAAGGGCAAAGGAAATTGGCAGATCGGTAATTACCATGGATGATACCTCTCTGGGTAAGAACGCCTATCCTTTCACCAGCTACAATGGTGCTACCATTGAGTGGACTGCAACGGATGTGACGGTTACCAAAACAGAAGAGATCTACAAAGTAGCCATGGTGCAAACGCACAACAGCTACGAAGGCCGCCAGGAAGTACTGAAAGAAGTAACCCTGAAAGAATTCAAAGAAGATCCCAAAGTAATATATAACGAAAGGGCCAAGGAACTGGAACCATGGGGTGGTATCAATGATTACGAGAAGGAAGGAACCCTTTATCCAACCTATGACCGCCCCGGTATCAAATGGGGAATGAGTATTGATCTTAACAGCTGTTATGGTTGCGGCGCTTGTGTAGTGGCTTGTAACGCTGAGAACAATATTCCTGTGGTAGGTAAGCGTGAAGTAATGCGCTACCACGATATGCACTGGTTGCGTATCGACCGTTATTTCAGCGGTAATCCTGAGGATCCTGAAAGCATCCAAACGGTATTCCAACCCATGCTTTGCCAGCATTGCGATAATGCGCCTTGCGAAAACGTTTGTCCGGTAGCTGCTACCAACCACAGCAGTGAAGGGTTGAACCAAATGACTTATAACCGTTGTATCGGTACAAGATATTGCGCTAATAACTGTCCTTTCAAAGTACGTCGCTTTAACTGGGCTGATTATATGGGAGCCGACAGCTTTGCCGACAATCAGCGTCCGCTGGTAGAAGAAGGCAAGCTGGATGATGTAGTGTTGATGATGAACGATGATCTTACCAGGATGGTATTGAACCCTGATGTTACCGTACGTAGCCGTGGTGTAATTGAAAAATGCTCCTTCTGCGTACAGCGTTTACAGGAAGGTAAGCTGAAGGCCAAGAAAGCCGATCGTCCGCTGGAAGATGAGGATGTGAAAACTGCTTGTCAACAGGCTTGTGCTGCAGATGCCATCGTGTTTGGTAATGCCAACAATCCTAAGAGTGCTGTGAGCCAGGTGCGTCAACAGAACAAAATGCGTCTGTTCCATGCACTGGAGCAAATTCACGTACTGCCCAACATCAACTACCTGGCTAAAGTGCGTAATACCGATGAGATCAGCAACCATGGTGTATTGAGCGGAGAAAAGGTTGTGTTGGCTGAAGCACATCCAGCTGAGAAGAAAGAGGCTGCCGGCCATCATTAGAGCAAAAAGTATTTGAAGCGTAGATAAGATAAGGTCTAAAAACTAAAATTTTCAGCTAAAGCCTAAAAGCTGATAGCTAAAAGCTAATAAACATGGCATCAAAGTACGAATCGTTAGTAAGACCCCCATTGGTGGATGGCTCGAAGAATTATCACCAGGTTACGGAAGATATAGTGCGCCCTATTGAAGCGCCTCCTACCCGTGCGTGGTGGATTGGCTTCATTATCTCCGTCATCCTGTTATTATTCGGTGTGTATTCCATCTACCGTGAAGTAACTTATGGGGTGGGTCAGTGGAACCTTAATAAAACCATCGGATGGGGTTGGGATATCACCAACTTCGTGTGGTGGGTAGGTATCGGTCACGCCGGTACACTGATCTCTGCGATCCTGTTGCTTTTCCGTCAGGGATGGCGTACGGGTGTAAACCGTGCGGCAGAAGCCATGACCATCTTTGCGGTAATGTGTGCGGGCCAGTTCCCGATCTGGCACATGGGTCGTGTGTGGATGGCCTTCTTCGTACTGCCTTACCCCAACACAAGAGGCCCGCTGTGGGTGAACTTCAACTCTCCACTGTTGTGGGACGTATTCGCGATCTCTACTTACTTCACTGTATCACTGTTGTTCTGGTACTCTGGTCTTTTGCCTGATCTGGCTACCATTCGTGACAGGGCTAAGCTGAAGTGGAGAAAACATATGTATGGAGTGCTGTCATTTGGCTGGACTGGTTCTACCAAACACTGGCAACGCCACGAAAGTTTATCACTGGTATTGGCCGGTTTGAGTACCCCACTGGTACTGTCTGTACACACCATCGTATCTTTTGACTTCGCTACCTCCGTAATTCCAGGATGGCATACTACCATCTTCCCTCCTTACTTCGTAGCGGGCGCCATCTTCTCCGGTTTTGCCATGGTGCAAACCCTGTTGCTGGTAACCCGTAAAGTGTTGAAGCTGGAAGATTATATTACTATCGAGCACATCGAGGTAATGAACAAAGTAATTGTATTGACCGGTTCTATAGTAGGTATCGCTTACTTAACAGAGCTGTTCATCTCCTGGTACGGCATCAACAAATATGAGAACTGGGCTTTCTTCCAGAATAGGTTGAACCTGTTCAGTCCTTATGGCTGGAGCTACTGGCTAATGATGGGTTGTAACGTGCTCTCTCCACAGATCTTCTGGTTCCGTAAGATGAGAAGGAATATCGTAGTTACCTTCTTCATGTCGGTGATCGTGAACATTGGTATGTGGTTCGAACGTTTTGTGATCATCGTAACATCTATTTACCGGGATTATATTCCCAGTAGCTGGGCTACCTACTATCGTCCCACAATATGGGAAGTAGGATTTTACCTGGGTACTTTCGGATTGTTCTTCACCTGCTATTTCCTGTTCTCGAAATTCTTCCCGGTTATCGCTATTGCGGAAATCAAGCATATCCTGAAGAGATCAGGAGAAAACTATAAGAAGAAAATGGTGGATGTGGAAGCAAAAGACGTAGATGAGTATTTCCACGAAACACAGCACGCTCACCATTGATCAGTGGTTAGTAGTAAAGTATAGAGAGAAGGATTGGAAGGGTTAGAATGATCAAACGCTAAATTGTTCAGATTAAGAAACCAGATATAAAGAGGTCAGAAATTTTAAAATTCTTATATGGCGGTTAAAAAATTTGTAGTGGGCTGCTTTGAGGAGGAGGATGTACTGTTTACTGCAGTAAAAAATGTGCGCAAAGCCGGTTATAAACTGCATGATGTATATACCCCCATGCCTATCCACGGATTGGATACTGCTATGGGTTTGCGCGATACCAGTCTTCACACTGCCGGGTTTGTGTACGGTATTTCCGGTACTACCATTGCCTTGAGCAGCATCTCCTGGATCTTTGTAAGAGACTGGCCCATCAACATTGGTGGTAAGCCTCATCTGGCATTGCCAGCCTGGGTGCCCATCACTTTTGAGTTTACCGTATTGTGCGCAGCTGTAGGGATGGTATTGACCTTTTGCTATCTCTGCCAGTTGGCTCCTTTTGTAAAAAAGCACCATTTCCATTTACGTGCTACCGACGATAAGTTTGTAATGGTGATCGAATGCACCGACAAAACCAATGAAGCAGAAGCAAGTGCTTTCCTGGCTGGCCTCGGGGCTACAGAAGTAAACGTACAACGTGCCGAAACCGGATGGTGGTTAGGTCGTTATGATAAGGAAAGCAAACTTTACGCAGACAAAACGGAAACTGTAACAGCATAATCTCTGAATATTCAGTACGATGAAAAAATTATCAATCATAGTTGTTTTAGTAGCCATGGTAACCTGGAGTTGCAACGATGTAAGGAGAAGTCCCGGTCGTGTTTATATGCCGGATATGGCTTATAGCCGGGCTGTGGAAACTTATTCTTCTCTGGATACTTTGCATGCCCAAGGCATTAATTACTATGCGATGCCTGTGCCCGGTACGATCAAGAGAGGTGAGTTGCTTCCTTTCCCCCTGCCGATGGATAAACAAGGCGATTCTACCAATTACGTATTGGCAAAACAAATAGCCAATCCATTGTCTGTCCTGAGCCCCAAACAGCTTACGGAAGCAGAGCGCTTATACCTGATCAATTGTGGTATTTGCCACGGTAAAGCATTGGATGGCAATGGCGTACTGCATAAAAGAACCGATGGCACGGATGGCCCTTATGGCGCTGCTCCCGCCAAGCTGGTAGGCAACGTTAAATATGAGGACATGCCTTCCGGACAGATGTTCTACTCTGTTACTTATGGTAAAGGACAAATGGGTAGTTATGCTTCACAGCTGAGTACCACACAAAGGTGGATGGTGATCCAGTACATCAAAGCTAAACAGGCTGAAGGAAAAAGCGGTAGCACTACAGCTGCAGCTACTACCGGTGCGGCCACAACAGGTGCAGCTACAACAGCAACAGCTGATACTACTGCAAAAAAATAACTGATACGAGATACTGAAAATATAAAAAGTTGATAATGGCTTCAAGAGAATTTTTTGAAATACCCAAGCGATATAAAACCTGGTCAACAGGTTTGATGGGAGTAGGTGTATTGTCAGTGATCATTGCATTTATCGCTTATGGAAGAGGCGAACATCCTCAATTGTTTTGGGGCGCCCTGTTGCAGAACAGTGCCTTCTTCCTGCTGGTAGTAAATGCCTCTATGTTCTTTATTTGTGCTACTACCCTTGCAATGGGCGGCTGGCAAATGTCGTTCAGAAGAGTTACTGAAGCCATTTCAACTGCAGTAGCGCCTATCGGTATCATTACCGGTGTGGTATTGCTCTTACTCGTATTTGTACCCGGCACCCATGTGTACCACTGGCTGCATCCTGAAGGCGACGCCATCCTGGAAGCTAAAAAAGGCTTTCTGAATGTTCCCTTTTATTCTATTTGGAGTATCCTGACCATTGTGTTGTGGTATGCATTGGGCAGAAAAATGCGTCAACTTTCCCGCTCGCTCGACAACAATCCTTTACCGGATGTTGAAGCAGGTCGCAAGTATATTTTTAAGAACACCGTTTGGGCTTCTTTGTTCATTGCCTGGTTTGGTTTAACTGTAATGTCTACCATTCCCTGGTTTTGGCTCATGAGCATCGATGCACACTGGTATTCTACCATGTATAGCTGGTACACTTTTGCCAGCACCTTTGTTTCCGGCATGGCATTGATCGCGCTGTTTGTGATCTACATGAAAAACCAGGGTTACCTGGAATATACCAACCAGGAGCACCTGCATGACCTGGGTAAATTCATGTTTGCATTTTCTGTATTCTGGACCTACCTCTGGTTCTCTCAGTACATGCTGATCTGGTATGCCAATATACCTGAGGAAACAGTATACTTTAAGTCACGTATCTCTGCACAGGGCCATGAAGGTGGTGCTTACAGTGGTATCTTCTGGTTCAGCTTTATTATTAACTTCCTGGCTCCCTTGTTTATATTAATGCGTCGTGGATCTAAGAGAAATTATACTACCATGGTATTTATGGCAGTGGTAATCATTTTTGGTCACTGGCTCGATTTCTACCAAATGGTATTTGCAAGTATCGATCCTGAGCATGTGAACTTGGGTATGCTGCTGCTTGATTTCGGTATCGCCGCGGGTTTTGTGGGCATCATCCTGAATTCTGCAGGAAACGCTATGAGCAAACATCCGCTGATCGCCAGGAACCATCCGTTCATTAAAGAAAGTATCATACACCACACCTAATTGTATTGTAATAAGTGTGTTGTTCAATAGCATTTAAACTTTGATAGGTCGAATTAAATTTATTGATTGATCATGACAACTACTGGAATACTTCTGTTAGCGATTCTCATCCTGGGCTTTCTGATCACATTTCAGATTGCCAAGGCCAGTGAGTATGTATCTGTGCTGAAAGGAGAGAAGAAGGCTTTCGAGCAAAACAACAGGATCAATGCGTTTTTGATGGTAGTGTTCCTGGTGTTGGGATTGGTGGGCGTTTGGTGGTGCAATAAAATGCTCTATCCAAAAACCCTGATGCCGTTCCCCGCAGCCTCCGAACATGGTAAGAACATTGATAACATGTTGATGATTACCATTGCCATTACAGGTATCGTATTTGTAATTACGCAGGTACTGTTGTTCTGGTTTGCGTTCAAATACCAGCACAGTGAGAAAAGAAAGGCTTTCTATTATCCGCATAATAATAAGCTGGAAGTTTTGTGGACCACAGTTCCTGCCATTGCACTTTGCGTACTCGTAGGGTTTGGTTTGTTCTATTGGTTCCGTATGACAGGTGATGCACCTGACAACGCTATGCAGGTGGAGATCACCGGTAAGCAGTTTGGCTGGATCTATCGCTATCCAGGTAAGGATAAAACATTCGGTAAGAAATACTACCGCAATATTGACGAAGCAGCCGGCAACCAATTGGGTTTGCTCTGGACTGATACTACTATCATTAA
This sequence comes from uncultured Paraflavitalea sp., assembly GCA_966211765.1. Lineage (GTDB taxonomy): Bacteria > Bacteroidota > Bacteroidia > Chitinophagales > Chitinophagaceae > Paraflavitalea. The sequence goes on along the minus strand of CBIHOV010000012.1, from coordinate 143,561 downwards.
AAAAGACAGGAACAACAATCCTGTAGGTGAAGCCAAATTGAAAGCTGATCCTGCCGGTTTTGATGACCTGGTAGATAATAGTGCTATGTACCTCGTAAAAGGGGTGCCTGTAAAACTGATCATCAATTCACGTGATGTAATTCATGATGTTGGTTTGCCACACTTCCGCCTGAAAATGGATGCGGTACCTGGTACGCCTACCACCATGTGGTTTACGCCTCAGTACACTACAGAGGAGATGAAGAAGATCACCAACAATCCCAAATTTGAGTATGAGATCTCCTGCGACCAGATGTGTGGTAACGGGCACTACTCTATGAGGGGTGTTATTAAAGTGGTAACTCCTGAAGAGTTTATCCTGTGGAAGGCAAAGATCACGCCTGCCTATGCAACGGCATTTCCGGCTCCGGCAGCAGAGAAGCCTATTGCAGACACCACAGCTACAGCTGCGAAGGATACCCTTAAAACAGTAGTTAGCAGCCATAAGTAATATGGCTTTGTGAAGAGAAGAAACAGCATTAACATCGTCTATTAAATAATATATCATGAGCAACGAAGCATTGCACGGGCATCCTGAGGTAGTCACCACGCATGATGTGCACCACGATGAGCATCATGTACATCACCATAAAGAAACCTTTATAACTAAATACGTATTCAGCCAGGATCATAAAATGATCGCTAAGCAGTTCCTGATTACGGGTATGATCTGGGGTATACTGGGTGGTCTGATGTCTGTGTTATTCCGTTTGCAACTGGGTTATCCCGACCAATCATTTCCCTGGCTGGAAGACATCCTTGGCCGTTGGGCCAAAGGTGGAAAGATATCTGCCGAAAACTACTATGCATTGGTTACCATGCACGGTACCGTACTGGTATTCTTCGTATTGACTGGTGGCTTGAGCGGTACCTTTGCCAACTTCCTCATTCCCCTGCAGATCGGCGCGCGAGATATGGCTTCCCCATTCATGAACATGCTGTCTTATTGGTTCTTCTTTGGAGCCAGCGTTGTAATGGTATCCTCACTCTTTATCCAAACAGGTCCCTTTAGTGGCGGTTGGACGGCCTATCCTCCGTTGAGCGCACTGGGTGATGCTTCCCCCGGTTCTAAAACAGGGATGGACCTCTGGATAGTAGCGATGGCCATGTTTGTGATCTCTTCCCTGCTGGGTGGTCTGAACTATATTTCTACCGTACTGAATATGCGTACAAAGGGTATGGCGATGACAAGAATGCCGCTGACCATGTGGGCGCTGTTCTTTACCGCTGTACTGGGTGTATTGTCATTCCCTGTATTGCTGTCAGGTTTCATCCTCTTATTATTCGATCGTCATGGAGGCACCAGCTTCTATTTGTCTGATATCTATATTACTGCTACCAAACAAGCATTGCCCAATGAAGGCGGTAGCGCTATTCTTTATCAACACTTATTCTGGTTCCTGGGTCACCCTGAGGTATACATTATCCTGTTGCCTGCGATGGGTATGGCTTCTGAGATCATTTCCGTTAATGCACGCAAACCGATCTTTGGTTATATGGCGATGGTGGGTTCTATATTCGCCATCACGATCCTGGCCTTCCTGGTTTGGGCGCACCACATGTTTGTGACTGGTTTGAATCCCTTCCTCGGATCGGTATTCGTACTGCTCACGCTGTTGATCGCCGTGCCTTCGGCCATCAAGGTGTTCAACTGGCTCACCACACTCTGGAAAGCCAATATCAGGTTCACCCCTGGTATGATGTTCGCCATCGGCTTTGTGAGCCTGTTCATTTCCGGTGGTCTTACAGGGATCTTCCTTGGTAACTCTACCCTGGATATTCACCTGCACGATACTTACTTTGTAATTGCGCACTTCCATATAGTAATGGGTGTATCTTCTTTCTTCGGCATGTTTGCCGGTATCTACCATTGGTTTCCCAAAATGTATGGCCGTTTCCTGAACAATACCATGGCCTACATCCACTTCTGGGTAACCCTGGCAGGCGCCTACCTCATCTTCTGGCCTATGCACTATGAAGGTTTGGCCGGTATGCCCCGCCGCTACCTGGATTATTCCGGCTGGGAATCATTCAAACATTTCGCTGAGCTCAATAAGTTCATATCTACTGTAGCGATGATCGTTTTTGCAGTACAGCTGATGTTCCTGTTCAACTTCTTCTACTCTATTTTCAAAGGTAGAAAAGTGACCACGCTGAACCCATGGGGTTCTAATACCCTGGAATGGACTACGCCTATCAGACCCGGACACGGTAACTGGCCTGGAGAAATTCCGGAAGTACACCGTTGGGCATATGACTATAGCAAGGATGGACGTGACTTTATTCCGCAAACGGAGCCCATCGGCCCCAACGAGAGTAAGCACTAAGTATGCATTCGCCGCAAGGCGAAGAGCACTCAATAAACCTAATATCGATGCAGGAGGAAACCGTGAAGCACAATAGCTCTTTAACAATAGCCGGTAAGGTACGGGACTATATGATGCTGATTAAGTTCAGCCTCAGCTTCATGGTAGTGTTTTCTGCTGTAATAAGTTACCTGCTGGCTCCACAAGTGGTGGTTTATGATTGGGCCATGATCATCTGGCTCTTTGTAGGCGGTATGCTGGTAACAGGCAGCGCTAACGCAGTGAACCAGGTAGTGGAAAAGGATACCGATGCTATGATGAAACGTACGGCTAAAAGGCCCGTTGCATCCGGCAGAATGAGTGTTGCTGAAGGCTGGGCATTTGCCATTATTACCGTGGTTGCTGGATTGTTGATACTGGGTTATTTTTTTAACCTCTTATCGGCCATCGTAGCTGCTGTAAGCTGGTTTATCTACGCCTTCATGTACACGCCTTTGAAAAAGGTAAGTGCAGTTGCTGTGTTGCTGGGAGCCGTACCGGGTGCATTGCCTTGCTTAATTGGCTGGGCAGCCGGACAGGATGAACTAAGTGCCGGCGGTTGGGTATTGTTTGCCATCCAGTTTTTCTGGCAGTTCCCGCATTTCTGGGCCATCGCCTGGATTGCACATACAGACTATAGCAAGGCTGGTTTTAAACTGATGCCTTCTGTAGAAGGGCCTGGCAAGTATTCGGCCATACAGTCTATCATTTACTCCCTGGTATTGATACCGGTAGGCATCCTGCCTTACCTTACGGGAATGAGTGGGATTGTAAGTTTCTGGATCATTATCGCTGCCAATATTCTGATGACCTGGCAAAGCATACGGTTGTATCGTGAGATGGAAGTAAAAGCAGCCAGGCGGGTAATGTTCAGCAGCTATATCTATTTGCCGATCGTGCTTTTGGCATTGTTGGCGGATAAATTATAAAGTATAAGTCAGGATTGACATAAAGAAGGAATGAGCTTGTGTAACAGATTTTAATATTGAACTGATTTAGAATGAATATTGTGAGTTCGCACCAACAAAAAATACATCCCCACAAGTTTACCTTGTGGCTTGCTATCGGCAGCATCATTATGATGTTTGCCGGGCTTACCAGCGCCTACATCGTAAAAGGTGAACAGCCTGGATGGACTACGGTGGTTGTGCCGAAGGTGTTTTATTATTCAACGGCGGTCATGCTCATCAGCAGCCTGACCATGCAGATAGCCCTTAAATCATTTAAGGAGCGGAATATGAAGCAATACCGTACCCTGCTTACCATAACGGCTGTATTGGGTATCGCGTTCATTGGCATGCAGATCATTGGTTTTAAGGACCTATTCCAATCCGGCGTAAAGCTGGAAGGAGGATCAGGAGCAGGGCAATTCCTGTACATTATATTTGGCTTGCACGCCTTACACGTACTGGGAGGCGCTGTTGCTTTACTGATCATGTTCTTTAAAGCGTTCAGTGCGAAGATCAGGAGTTATAATACAGTGCCGGTAGAAGTAGTAAGTACTTACTGGCATTTTGTAGACCTGTTGTGGATATACCTGTTCGTGTTCTTTTTGTGGAAAGGGTAGTAGTGAGTGGTCAAACTGGAAAACATTTTTTGAGTATAAATTAATAGCAACACATGGCACAAGCAGTACCAGCGAATCAAAAATGGTGGGGTGGCGGAAGAAGTCCCTTCAATGTGGAATATGGCAAGCTGATGATGTGGTATTTCCTGATGAGCGATGCCTTTACTTTTGGCGCGTTCCTGATCTCCTATGGCACCGTACGATTCTCCAGCAATGGCTGGCCTGATCCCAACGTGGTGTTCTCTTCCTTTCCTTTTGCTGGTCACGCACACCTGCCGCTGGTATTTGTGAGCGTAATGACCTTTATTTTGATCATGAGTTCTGTAACCATGGTATTGGCAGTAGGCGCCGGCCATCAAAATAACCGCAAAGAGGTATTGAAATGGTTATTCTGGACCATTATAGGCGGTCTTGCTTTCCTTGGTTGTCAGGCCTGGGAATGGCATCACTTGCACGAACAAGGCGCCTGGTGGGGTAGGAATCCGTTCCCTAACTTTGGAGGAACAGAATCATCTACCAACTTTAGCAACTTCTTCTTTACCATTACAGGATTCCACGGTTTTCACGTATTCTCTGGTGTCATTATCAATATCATTATGTTCATTATGACGTACAAGGGTGTATTTGACCGCAGAGGCCATTACCTGATGATCGAGAAAGCTGGTTTGTACTGGCACTTTGTAGACCTGGTTTGGGTATTTGTATTCACCTGTTTCTATTTGTTCTAATTTTGATTTGATCAACGCCAATCGCAAAATATTTATATGGAAAAGTTTGAAACAACACATACTGAAGAGCACGGACATGGAGCCAAGCATGACTTTGATACCAAAGCCATCTGGAGAACGTTCTGGATCCTGTTAGGCATCACCTGCATTGAGTTGGTGGTAGGTATGTTCATTGCGCCCCATTATCATTCATTGAAATTGATGTTCAATATATTGTATATCATTTTCACTGGCGCCAAGGCCTTTTACATCATTGCCGAGTTCATGCACTTACGTCATGAGATCAAGAATATGATCATGACCATTGCTGTACCTGCATTGTTGTTCATCTGGTTTATTGCCGCCTTCCTGTGGGACGGTAATTCCTATAAGAATCTGCGCAATAACTATGATCCGCATCACAAAGAGCAAGGTACTACCGTGGTAGCGCCCAAAGCAGCTCATGGTGAGCATGCTGAGGAAACACACAAGCCTGAATCTGTGCACTAAACACCTGTAAAAGGGTACTCATATAGTTGAAAGATCCCGCCACCTGGCGGGATTTTTTATTTATTGGCCTTTTCCAGTCAAAACCAGTATTGCATCGTTTCCTGTGGTAACTTTGCGCAGCAAAATAAATAACGTGAGCCAGAAAGCATTGTTAGCCTTGTGTATTGCCATCCTGCTGCCGGTAGCTAGTTATTTTATTGTAAAAACGGCCAGCCGGGATGCGATTAAAATGCCCCGCAAATATTATCCGGAAACGACCATTGACACAGTGATCAATGGCAAAAAAGTAACGGATACTGTGTGGTACCAGTTGGCCAATGCCAGCTTCACCAACCAGCTGGGCAAAAAAGTAGAGCTGGATGAACTACGTGGCCGCGTTATCATTGCGGATTTCTTCTTTACACGCTGTCCCTCTATTTGTCCTACCCTCACCCGTAACATGAAGAGTTTGCAGGAAAGCCTGAAAATGAAAGATGTTACCAAACGTATTGATACCACTTTTGTACAATTCCTTTCCTTTAGTGTAGATCCTGAAAGAGACTCTGCTTCCGTACTCAAGAAATATGGAGACAAATACGGCATCAATCATGATGTATGGTGGATGCTGACAGGCCCCAAGAAGGAGATCTATGATTATATGCTGAACGAGATCAAGCTGCCTGCCCAGGATGGAGGCACGGTTGATTCCCTGTTCATTCATACGGAGAAATTTGTGCTCATTGATAAAAAAGGTATCATTCGTGGTTATTATAACGGACTGGATACGGTGGCTTTGGCCAAATTAGCAGAAGACCTTACCCTGCTGATGCTGGAAAAAGACAAGCGGGAATCTTCTCCCGTATTGGCTGAATTGCTTTCCCTCTGGCCGATCTTCCTGATGGTGATTGCAGGTATTGCCCTATTTCTGTGGGTAATACGCCGACCACGCACAAACACCAAACAATAATATTATGTTAGCGCCCGTATTGCAAAAAAATGATAAGAAAGCCTGGTGGCTTATAGGCATTGTATCGTTCGTGGTATTTGCGGCTGTAGTGTTGTTGAGCCGTATTAAGCTGGAAGTTGATCTCGGATTTAATGTACATGCATTTGCTACGTTCAATGCCATTGTCAATTCCATGGTGACCGTGTTGCTGGTAGCGGGGCTGATCACTGCTAAGCGCAGAAATCTACTGTTACATAAAAAGATCATGTTGACGGCCATGGTCCTCTCTGTACTTTTCCTGTTGTCTTATATCTGTCATCACCTTTTTGCCGGTGATACAAAGTTTGGTGATCTTGACCACAATGGTATTGTGACGGAGGCGGAGAAAGCCCAGGCGGGTGGCCTGCGTACATTCTATTATATCATCCTTATCACGCATATCCCCCTTGCCGGTATCGTATTGCCGTTTATTCTTTTTACAGCTTATCGCGCCCTGATAGGAGAATATCCTAAACACCGGAAACTGGCGCGTATAACCTGGCCCATATGGTTCTATGTGGCATTCACAGGGGTGCTGGTATACCTGCTGATCAGTCCTTATTATAATTAGTATATTGGGTTTAAAAGCTTCTTCATGCAACAGGATGCCTTCAAAGCGTTGAAAATTCTGCACCTGGGAATCACCGGGGGCCTGCTGATCTTTGCAGCCGCCATGCTTTTCCTTTTCCAGACCGGTAATTTGAAAGCCATTGATCCAACATTGGAAAGGACCCTGCAGGTTGTGGCAGTACTATTCTCGGTTGCTTTGCTGTTGATCGGGTTTAATCTGTTCAAGCGGAAGATGATGGAAGCCCGTAATAGCACTGGATCAGGTATAACGCGGATGGCGCTTTACCGTACAGCCTGTATCATTTGGTGGGCCATGATAGAGGCGCCAGGGCTTCTGGCGGTGGTGAGCTTTTTTATTACAGGTAATTATGCCTTCCTGGCTTTAGCTGGATTTCATGTGTTGGTGCTCCTGTTGTTCATGCCCCGCAAAGACAACATTATTGTACTGTTGAACCTGAATGCCAAAGAAGTGGCGCAATTGGAAGGGAGGGGTTAATCCGGCGTTTCGTCTCCCGCCTCAAATCAGTTCATTAGCGGGATCCCAGAACAATTCTTTAAAGTTGACGACTGTATCTTTCTTCACTTTGATACCTTCTTTTTCCAACAATTCTTTCATGCGGGTAGGCGTAGCAAAATGATGCTTGCCGCTTAGCATCCCATTGCGGTTTACCACCCTGTGAGCGGGTATTTTAGGCTTTACCCTATCGGCCCCATGCATGGCCCAGCCTACCATGCGGGAGGAAGATTTAGCGCCCAGGCAGGCTGCTATAGCCCCATAAGAAGTGACACGCCCCTTCGGTATCTGCCGGGCAACTTCAAATACCAGTTCAAAGAAAGTTTCCTTACGACCTGCAGGGGTAAGAGAAGCCAGCTTTTCTGCGGCTGGTTTACTGGGTGTTTTGCGTGTAGCCATCTTGTTTTCTTTTGTTCAGCAAAGCGCTGCGGCGGGGCTCTGGCACCTGGATATAATCATAGGGGCAATGCAGGCATCCATTGCCGCAACATTGTCCCCGCTCCAGGTGATACCGGGCCGTTAGCACCACGTATCCCTGTTCATTATAATAATAATCAACTCCTTCTATCAGTTCCTTCTTCAAGTAGCAATTCTTTTAAGGCCTCATTCTTATCAGGCAGAGACGTGGCCGGCAGGCCAAACTGTAAATAATGTACCCGGTTGCTTTGGGCGATATCCAGGCTTTCGTAATGTGTTTTGATCTTTAAGGTATCACTGATATCCTTATTGGCGTACACATTGTCCATATCCTGTACCAGGGGCAACTCATGCAGCTCAATGACCCATTTGGTGAACCTGTATAAACTGGGCGAATCTGTTTTCAGGTTAATATAACCTCCCGGGGCCAGTATTTGTTGGTACATCCGCAGGAATTTGGGATGCGTGAGCCGCTTCTTCGCTTTGCCGGTCCGTAGCTGAGGATCCGGGAAAGTGATCCAAATCTCTGACACCTCACCGGGGGCAAAATAGCTGGCGATCTGGTCGATCTGCGTGCGCAGGAAAGCCACATTGTTAAGGTTTTCCTGCAGGGCTTTTTTGGCGCCTACCCAGATGCGATTGCCTTTGAGATCAATACCCAGGAAGTTTTTGTCGGGGAACAGCCTGCCCAGGCCCAGGGCATATTCTCCCTTACCACAGGCGAGTTCCAGTATCAACGGGTTATCATTCTTGAAAAACTCCTTCCACTTCCCGGGCATATTTTCCGGGTGTTGCAGCACATTGGGGAAGGTGGTCATCTCTGCAAAGCGTATTAACTTCTTATGGCCCATGGGCGCAAAAGTAGGGAAATCAAAAAACCCGCTGAAAAGAGAAACTCTTTTACAACGGGTTGTTGCCGGCCGCAGAGGTGCCCATGTGAACTACCTATAATCAGTCATTATCGCGGTGGTTATCACAAGTATATTCAATTTCGCTTACCTGGGTATTAAAGAAGTGGGGGATCCGGTGATTCCTCCAATCCGTTGGGAATGAGGTAGGTAATCCCTTATTGTTATAAGCTGTAGCACTCGAATAATTATTCATGCTGTAATTGCGGGTCACAAATGCCAGTACCAGGCTGGTACGCAGATAGCTGGTCTTATTATCATAAGTAAGACCTGGAGACATCAGGTTACCCTGCGCATCATAACTATAAGTGGTTTCACGGGCTGAAGCGGGTATACCTAATACCTTGAAAGCTACTTTGGATACACGTCCCTTTGAATCATAACTGTATTCATTTACAAATGTCTGATAGAAAGAAGCTGGGTTATTAATATCAGTGCCGGCAAACCAGGTCGTATCGCGCACAATGAAATGGTTGTTGTCATAGAAATACCGGCTGTAATATTCAATATTACCAGGTCCGTATTCAGCTTTAAAACTGGTTAGCCGGTGGCTGTTGTCATAATAAAAATAATAATGGGGCCTTCCCGTGGTAGGTACACTTTGGATAATGCTTACCGGATCGCCCCAGACATTGTGGGTGAAGGTCGATACATTCACTTCATAAGGATCTTCTGGGTAAAAATGGTACAGGGAAGTGATCTTTTCAATTTTGCAGGGCACTTCAAACTGGCCTCTCTTTCTGCAGGCACTGAAAAATAAGGCTGGTAAAACCAGGCAATAGATAAGGTTTAAGAACTTCATTCTTTAAGGTTTAATGATGAATAATAATCAGTTACCGAAGTTAACTATTATTTTAAGTTAGCAAACAGTCCTCAATTATTTAATTATGAATAATATGTGAATTTAAAACACGAAATGTTGACGATGCAACAGTCTGAAAGGGGAGATAGATAATAGGAATTGGAGCAACAGGATACCCGGAAAAAAGATCCAAAGTAAGAGAACAGTTCAAAAAGTAGAGGAAATAAAGATAAAGAAGAGATGGTATTTTACCAAAATGGGAATAAAAGTTGAAACCCTCCCGGAAGAATCCGACAGGGTTTATGTGTTGCTTGCTCTAGCTGTAGAGGGAGGATTCGAACCTCCACGGGGCAGTTAGCTGTAGCGCAATCTGTGGTGGTCAACCCCAGTCATCCCGAAGGACGGCATTACACTACGTTTATCCTGTGATCCCCGCCCCCGAGACAAGGGGGCATGTCTGCCAAGTTCCATCACTCCACAGTATGTACCTTGATATAAAGAACGATTACAGTGCAATATTAAAGAAATATGCCTATTCGTTGAGAAATTTTCAATAAAAATTTTGAAAGTTTCGATATTATACAAATATTTGTACAATTGTTTGATGTTTTACAAAAAAACGATTGCTAAATGGGATCTAAATTGAATCTTGATAAACTCGATCTACAGATCATTCACGAGATGATGGACAATGCCGAGATATCTTATGCAGATCTTGGGAAGAAGTTGTTCGTATCAGGAGGCACCATCCACGTGCGGATCAAAAAACTACAGGAAGCAGGGGTAGTGAAAGGTACTAAATTAAATGTGGACCTGAAGCAGATGGGCTATGATGTAATAGCTTTTATTGGTATATATCTTGAAAAAAGTTCGCTTTACGACTCCGTAGCCAAGGAATTGCAGAAAATACCTGAAATTACCCGCCTTAATTATACCACTGGCAACTATAGCATGTTTGCCGAGATCATATGCCGTGATATTAATCAATTGAGGTTTGTATTACACGATGAATTACAGAAGATCAAAGGCATAGAGCGAACGGAAACATTCATTTCCCTGGAAGAAAGTTTTAACCGCAATGTGCAGGTGATGGCGGGATAAATTTACCGCTCTAATACAATAAAATTGATGTGCTGAATAAGCCAATTAAATATTAGCTTTAAAGGTACTTCCTATACAATACCTATTGCAACATGAAAAAGATCGTATCATTAAGCCTTTCTGTACTGTTTTTCCTTACGATGTTATCCTCCTGCGGAAAAGGAGGCGGCGGCGGCAATAACAATTGCAATGAGACCGCTATGACGGTCACTACTACACCAGCTAATGGCAGTACTGAACCTGCGGGACCGGGACCCAGCTTCCCTTTACAGGTAAATATCTCTGCCAGTCTGCCTTCAGCGGGTGTTACCATTGAAGTATCTGCTGCGCCTGAAGCAGGAGGAGCCGCCTTCTTCACACAAACCTTACCAGACGTGAAGACGGCTATCAGTAATTTCAGTATTACCAATACTCCATCTACTACTCCGAGTATTGTAAAGATCACTATCACGTCTAAGAGCTGCGCCTCCAATAAATGGACAGGCAGCTACCGTTATTCCAAGAAGTAATCAGAAAGATATTCATACAATGGTCCGGGCGCGCTGACGATGGTTGGTGCTTCCGGACTTTTTCATTTACGCTTTTACCTGCAAGGCATCTCTCAGCCCATTGCCCAGCATATTGAATGCCAGTACCAGCAGCATAATAGCAAACCCCGGAGCCAGGGCCAGCATAGGATTATGGGTAATGATGAAATTATAGTTCTCTTTGATCATTAAGCCCCAGCTGGGTTGCGGAGGCTGAACGCCAACGCCCAGGAAACTAAGTCCTGCTTCTATTACAATAGCCGATGCAAAGTTGGAGGCAGCCACCACCATTACAGGGCCCATTACATTGGGCAATACATGACGTACAATGATCCTTGGATGGGAGAAACCCAATGCGCGCGCCGCTTCTACATACTCCATTTCCCGTACACTTAATACCTGTCCTCGTATGATGCGCGCTACATTCACCCACATGGTAAGGCCAATGGCAATAAATACCTGCCAGAACCCTTTACCCAACATGAGGGTGATGGCGAATACCAGCAATAAAGTAGGAATACTCCAGATAACATTGATGAACCACATGATCGCATCATCTACCCATCCTCTGAAATAGCCAGCCAGGGAGCCCAGCAATACACCAATGCTCAGGGATATCAATACCGTCACCAATCCTACACTAAGGCTTACACGTACGCCCACCAGTAACCTGCTAAGGATATCGCGGCCATATTTATCGGTGCCGAGGTAGAATGTTTGCGTAATGATCTTAAACAATCCCTTTGAATAACCATCTTTAAAACTGGTTGCTGAATAGGGATAAGCTATCCGTTCTGTGATCCCCTCATCGATAAATTGCTGGATAATGAGGCTGTCGCCTGTCTTGGTATAGCTGGTAATGGGGATGTATTGGTACCGGTCTTCCCGGCCACTTAGGAGGCGTGTAAAAAAAGACACTTGCTCAACAGCGCGTTCTTTGGGAAGCAACAGGAATTGTTGCTTATAACCAGGCTTTTGTCCGCCAATCTCTACGATCATCCTGTTGGCATTAGGAGTGCCATCAGGCGCCAGTACATACGCCAGTAATGCCACAAATAAGGCAAGGACGATGATCACAATGCCGAACAAGGCGCCTTTATTGCGCTTCAGTCGTCGCCAGGTAGAACGTGTAGTGGCAGTAGCCATGGGTGCAAATATAGTTTTGTAAACTTAAGGCTGCTTCCTGATGATCCTTCCCTTCCATTCATACTTTCCAAACTTGCCCAGCCATCCTGCAATAATAGTATATAGAATATGTATGGGCTGTAAAAAAGGGAAATACTTCATCAGCGCTCCCTGGTCGAAGAAAATAGCTGCTGAATGTACAAAAGGAAACTCGATCAGCACTTTGGCCAATAACAGGATCAGACAAAAAAACAGCCAGATGTTTTGCCAAAAAGCAGCTACTGCCGACACTAAAAAACATACATTAACCAGGTAGACCAACAAAAGTGTCCGGAAGATGCGTTTGTCATCGTAACTGTCTGCCTTGCTTGCCCAGCGAATGCGCTGATGAAAAAACGCCTTCCAGCTGGTAGCCGGCTCTGTAGACACGATGGCTTCTTTGGCTTTCAGGTAAAATACCTGCTCCGGATATTTTTTATAGATCTTATGCATGAGCAGCATATCATCGCCCGAGGGTATATTGTCAATCCCTTCAAATCCATTTACCTCTTCAAACGCCTTTTTCTCATAGGCCAGGTTAGCGCCATTACACATGGAATGAAAACGCTGTGATACAGAGGCTCCGGTAATACCTTGTAAAGTGATAAAGTCCAGCGATTGAAAAATACCCAGCAGGGTAGGGCGGGCAACTATTTTTACCGGCGCAGCAATGAACTTTGCCTGTGTGGATTCATAAAAGGAAGCAATGGTCTCCAGCCAGTGTTCTCCAAAACGGCAGTCCGCATCGGTGGTTACGATCAGGCTGCCGCCCGCTTGCTGTATACCTGTTTCAATGGCCTTTTTCTTGAATGACCGCGTAGTTTCATCTTTGTTGATATAGGCCGACAGGTTAAGCGGTCTTAGTGACAATTCAGGGTAAGTGGTCTGCTGCAGGATAGACCAGGTATTGTCGGTTGAATGATCATTTACAATGATCACTTCATACAATGACTGGGGGTATCGTTGATTGTTCAGTGATTCCAGTAAAGCCGGTAAATTATTTTCCTCATTGCGGGCGGCCACAATCACAGAGATAAATGTAGAAGGATTTGTATCGGGGCGTGTGAACGACTGTAGCCGGTTCCATGCCCGGTGGTAAAAATTGATCAGGATGGCATATCCCACCATCAGTAAGAAAAACAGGAAGAGGAATATTGGCATGTACAGGAAATTGAATGAACGGATTTAAGATTGTAATAATTCAAGGATCACCTCTACATTTTTTTCCTGTAACACCTGGTGACCGGTTGGAATTATCCGCAACGTACAGAAAGATTCAATACCACTACGGAATTTTTCTCCCCTTTCATACCGTATTATACGGTCATATTGGCCATACAACAAACGAACAGGAATGGCATATTGAGCTACCGATTTTTTAATGCCGGGAAGATAGGGCCGGATATAGCGCATACAGGTCCATCGCTTATACAGGTCTTCACGTACCTGTTTATCATGAATATAATAACGGGTGAATTTATAAACACTTTGATTGATAAGACCAATGGCATCCCCCAGCTTTAGTAATAAGAAAAACCATTGTGGGTGATACATGGTATACCGGAAAAAGCGATTGCCGATCATCGTACGGGTAGCCAGGCGGTACCACACATTAACCTTTAGGCCATCGGGCGCCATCAGTATTACTTTGTCGGTTTGTGCCGGTATTTTTTCCAGCAGGCTTAAGGCCACTCTTCCGCCCATGCTAAAACCGGCAATTGTTAACCGGCCGGTATAGCCGGTATGTTGCAGACAAATGCTGTTGATGATAGCAAGGAGGTCGTCGGTTGAGAACTGCAGTCCTTCACGCCATTGTGTTTCGCCATGAAAGGGTAGGTCAAGAGCCAGCATGCGGTAGCCTGCGGGCAGGTGGGTTTCCAGGAACCGAAAGCTTTTTTCCGATTCACCATATCCATGCAGGCATAGCAGCAGTTTTTCTCCACTGCCACCATAGGAGTAATTGACTTGCGATGACTTATAATTAATTGAAGCAGTTTGCATATTACAGACTGCAATAAAACTACAACATTATCAGTAAGTATGTTATGATACCAAGCGATCCCTTGTAAAGCCAGGACAGTTTATTTGTTAAATGCCCGGATGAGGGGTTCACTGCCCGTACCATTGATCCGGACATAATAGATTCCGGTGGCCAGTTGTGCCACTGGCATATTCAGATAATTAATACCATTGGTTACCTGGCGTGCCGTGCGCTGCAGCAACATGCCATTGCTGCTGATAATATCAACGGTAATTGGCTGTGCTTTTTCTGCAATGATCTCCAGTTGTAGCCTTTTAGTGGCCGGAACGGGATATAGGCGTTTTATCGTCAATGCCGGCAAGACAGCTTTTATGGTAACTATTTTTGAGTATTCAGTATGATCCCTTTCCCTGATGGCCAGGCGGTAATAACTGGTTCCCGGTAAAGGTGATTGATCGGTGAATGTGTAGGAATGATTACCTGCAGCGTTATGAACAGGCTGCTGATACAGTGATTCAAAATCCTGCCCATTGGGGCTGCGTTGGATGGTAAACGAACCTGCGGGATCAGCCTGTTCGGCTGACCATTTCAAGATCACCTTTTTGTCCTGCAAAGAACCTGTGAATTGTTGCAGTTTGATGGGCAGGATGGCACTGAATACGTTTTTGGCTTTTACACGCTCAAACAATATCCGGTGACCGGCATTGTTAAAGTGAATATTGTCGCCTGCTGCATAAATAGGCAGGATCGAGGTATCAGCCGGATTATACATGCCATCCCAGAAATTGATAGTATTATCTAAAGTAAAGCGGTTGATAATGGAGTCTTTGATATCGGCCAGTTTACGCTTGATGACCGGGTTATTGAAGCCTGCATCATTTCGCGGCTGTGTAGTGGTAATATAACATTTGTTGCCTAGCCTGGTGGCTGAATCATAAATAACCTGCAGGCATTTCATGATCTCCGCAATGCTGTAAGTAATATAGCCATTGGTTGGATAGTTGACAATAACCACCCCATTGGCGGGAATACTCATGCCTGAGAGCAAGGTTACAGCCCTGGTAACATTATTAAAAGGATCGGGACCCTCCCGGCCTGCCGGTGGTGAATAACTGGTAGGCATTCCCCTATAACAGGAAGATCCTCCCCAACCGAGGTTATATACATTATCAACTATGCCCAGTTGATTTTTATAGTAATGTGTAAAGCGGTTTACCCAGGCGCTATCTGGGGGATTGGCGCCCGTGCCGCCTGTAGTGGAAGATCCAATAGCAACCATCCTCATATTCTGCGCAAAGCTTATGACACAGCATGAGGTACACAAAAGGACAAGGTAAAAATATTTCATGTATGCGGGTTTAGGTCATGGGGCAAGAACCAGAATAGTGGTACCAGAAGTGGGTACGATCAACAAATGGGTGGGAAGGCGAATCTACCGATTTTGTGTCCCTCTTGCTGAGATGGATCGATAAAATGGCGCTATTTGCTACGAATTTGATCTATGTCCAATACCTCCTCTTTTTTTGGTATATGACATACAGGCATTTGTACAGGTTTACCCCTAGTATTTTTAGTGGCTTAAAAACTTGCCAGGGAGCAGGAAATTCCGTAAGTTTGAATAGTTGTATAAACAACTATATGTCAAACAACCAATTCAGAAAAGGAGAGCTCTACAGCTTTATTACGGGTAAGGCCTCGACCGCCATTGCGCGTCGGCTACAGAAGAAATTCAACACAGCCGAGCTCAACGTAACCATTGAGCAGTGGAGTGTGTTGTATCATTTGTGGAAGCAGGATGGTATCAGCCAACAGGAGTTGTGCAATGCCACTTTCCGCGACAAGCCCAGTATCACGAGGCTGGTAGATAATCTCGAAAAATTGCAACTGGTGAAAAGGGTATCATCGGACGCCGACCGTCGCATGAACCTGATCTTTCTCACCAAACAGGCGCAAAAGCTACAGGAGCAAAGTATGGGACTGGCAGAAGAAACGTTGAATGAGGCCCTGCAGGGAGTACCGCCGGAACGTATTGATATCTGCAAAGAAGTATTACAAATAGTATATGACAACTTAAAATAGATAACCAGGTGCCGGTGTGCGGTGTGTCAAAAAGCGGCGCCATTCACGATTCACCATTGACTATTCACTAAAAAAACATTTTTATGAGCAGCGCAACACAACAAAATACGGGTTTGAAAGGCGGCGAATGGCTGATCAAAGAAAGTTCTGCTTTTGATACATTTATCCCGGAAGATTTCAATGAGGAGCAACAGATGGTAAAAGACATGTGTACGTCTTTCCTGGATGCGGAAATATTGCCGGTGATCGATCGTATTGACAAACTGGAGCCAGGGCTCATGCCTTCTCTGGTAGCCAGGGCCGGAGAGCAGGGATTGCTGGGTTCTTCTATCCCGGAAGCCTATGGAGGACTGGGTAAAGATTTTATCACCTCTACCCTTGTGAATGAAGGATTGGGCGGCGGCTTTTCTTTCTCAGTGGCTGTAGCTGCTCATACTGGTATTGGCACCTTGCCCATCCTATACTTTGGTACCGATGCCCAGAAGGAAAAATATATTACCAAACTGGCTACCGGCGAATGGAAAGGTGCTTATGGCCTTACCGAGCCAGATAGCGGCAGTGATGCGCTGGGCGCTAAAACCACCGCTAAATTAAGCGCTGATGGTAAGCACTACCTGCTGAATGGGCAGAAATGCTGGATCACCAATGGTGGCTTTGCCGACGTATATACCGTATTTGCCAAAGTAGATGGCGATAAGTTTACAGGTTTTATTGTGGAGCGCGGTTTTGAAGGATTCACACAAGGACAGGAAGAGCACAAAATGGGTATTAAAGGTTCTTCAACAGTCCAACTCTATTTCCAGGATTGTAAAGTGCCTGTTGAAAACGTATTGGGTGAAATAGGGAAGGGACATATCATAGCCTTCAATATCCTCAACATAGGACGTTTGAAACTCTGCGCTGCCGCATTGGGCGGGGCCAAGAGAGCTACCGGTACAACGATCCAGTATGCTACCACACGTGAACAGTTTAAGACCGCCATTGCCAACTTTGGGGCCATTAAACACAAGCTGGCCGAAATGGCCATCAAGATGTGGGTAGCAGAAAGTGCTTTGTACCGTACCTCTAAATGGATTGATGATAAAGAACAGGAATTGCTTGCAGCCGGTAAGCCCTTTAATGAAGCATTATTGGGAGCTGCAGAAGAATATGCCATTGAGTGTGCTATGCTGAAAGTATTTGGCAGTGAGATGCTCGATTTTGTAGTAGATGAAGGCGTACAGGTGCATGGTGGTAATGGCTACAGTGATGAGTATATTATTTCAAAAGCCTATCGCGATAGCCGTATCAACCGCATCTATGAAGGCACCAATGAGATCAACCGTTTGCTCACAGTGGATATGGTGTTGAAACGCGCTATGAAAGGCCGCCTGGACTTGATGGGGCCTGCTATGGCGGTGCAGAAAGAATTGATGAGTATTCCTGATTTTGGCAGCGGAGAAGAAGAAGCGTTTGCTAAAGAGAAGAAGGCTATAGCCAATTTCAAAAAGGCTATCCTGATGACGGCCGGTGCTGCTGTGCAAAAACTGATGATGAAGATTGAAAGCGAACAGGAAGTGTTGATGCATATTGCCGATATGGCCATTGAGACCTTCAATGCAGAAAGTGCTTTGTTGAGAGCCATTAAACTGGCTGACCGTAAAGGCGAAGCAGCCTGCCAGTTTGAATTGGATATCATGCGTACTTATTTGTACGATGCTGCTGATAAGATCAACAAA
Organism: uncultured Paraflavitalea sp.; assembly: GCA_966211765.1. Taxonomy (GTDB): domain Bacteria; phylum Bacteroidota; class Bacteroidia; order Chitinophagales; family Chitinophagaceae; genus Paraflavitalea. Next base: position 125,648 of record CBIHOV010000012.1, on the reverse strand, counting down.
TATGGTAAGGATGCCATCAATGCATTTGCAGAAGGCGACGAACAACGGATGATGTTGCTGGGCATTAAGCGTTTTACCAAGGTGGATGTCTTTAACAGTAAAGATGCCCGTCGCAGAATTGCCGAAAAGCTTATCAAGGACAATAAGTATCCATTGTAGGAACGAGTAGATATTAATGATCAATTCATTTATACAGGTGGCAGTTGATACTGCCACCTTTTTTATGTGATGCCTGTTTTTGCAGGAAGAAAACAGCACAGATATTTCAAAATGGTAATGCATCACCAGCAATTTGTTGCAAATGAATTTGATATTGCTTTGCAGTGTATTTTGCCATATGAAACGAACTGTATCTATCGCATTCCTGTTTCTGGTATTGATGAATGCCCGGGCTCAGGACTCCACCTCCAGCATTTTTTATGTTAAGACTACTGGTCAACTTCCCTTCCTCGAGTATGGCCTGGGTGATGATCGCCTCGGCGGCGCCAAGATGACCTACCTCGATACCAATGTGGTACTTAAAGTGATAGATTCGGCTGGAACAGATTATAAAGTGCAGCTTTCCCGCTATCATACAGGCTATGTCGCCAAGACCAATGTAAAGCCTGATACAACCCAACACAATAAGCCCTATTACCTCACCGGAAGCTGGCGCGTATATGGCAACGCAACCCATGATATTGTGGCCGTAGGCATGGAAGAACGCCTGCCTTACCGGAGTGTACAACAGATCAATCCCTCACGACTTGTGGTAGATATATTCGGCGTTACTTCCAATACCAATTGGATCACCCAATTGAAGTCTGTTAAAGAAATAAAGAACGCCTGGTATGAGCAGGTAGAGGATGATGTATTGAGGATTTATATTGAACTCAAACACCAGCAACACTGGGGCCACTATATCGCTTATGACAGCAGCGGTAAGCGACTGGTCATCCGTATTAAACGGCAGCCCGAAAAGCTGCGCATGAAGCACCTGACGATAGCAGTAGACCCTGGCCATGGCGGCAGCAATGCGGGCGCTTCAGGTGTCACATCTAAAGTATTTGAGAAAGTGTATACCCTTCAATTTGCAGAGGCTTTACAAAAGTACCTTGGTCGCAAGGGTGTCAATGTTTACATGACCCGTACCACAGATGTGGACCTCAGTATGTCCGATCGTACCCTGGCCTTGCGCCAGCAGGATCCCAATCTCCTCATCAGCCTGCACCTTAATTCTGCCGGCAACCCTGCCGCAAAAGGTACCAGCACCTACTACCGTTACATTGGCTTCCGGCCGCTTACAGAAACGATCCTAAACCGGATGCTGGAACTGGGTTTGGATAATTACGGAAATATCGGCAACTTCAATTTCGCTTTGAGTGGCCCGACCGAATACCCCAATTGCCTGGTGGAAATAGCTTTTTTGAGCAATGAGGAAGATGAACGCAGGATCATGGACCCCAAATTTCACAGAGCGTTAGCTAAAAAGATCTATAAAGGCATAAGGGATTGGTTGAAGGCGAGCAGGAAGTAAAAAATAAATTGTTGTAATATGAGCACTACCCGTCGTGAATTTATTGCCAGTACCGGTAAAGCTGCTATTGCCGGTGGATTGATTACATTAGCGGAAAATAACACTACCGCCATGGCTGAAAATAAGTTTGTACACCACGTATATTTTTGGTTGAAGAACCCCGATAGCAAAGAAGACAAAGCAAAACTGGTTGCCGGATTAAAGAAATTGTCGGCTGTCAAGACAATCAAATGGTTCCACATCGGTCAGCCTGCTGATACCAACCGCGGCGTGATTGACACCAGTTATGCTATTTCCTGGTGTACTTTTTTTGACAATGATGCCGACCAGGCCAGTTACCAGACTGACCCTATCCACCTGAAGTTTGTGGAAGAGTGTTCCCCGCTCTGGACGAAAGTGATCGTGTATGATTCAGTAGATGCAAAATGAGAGGATACTTACTAATTGAAAAGCCCTTCACCCCCGGTGAAGCGGTCTTCGCGGAAAGTAAATCCAATGAGAACAACTATGCAGTTGTTTTTGAGGATGATACTGATACGGGATATTTCTATGCGCTGGAAATAAATCCTGAAACGGGTGAGCAGCGTATACTGGATGCCCTGCATATTTACAATGTAGAAGAGGTTACAGAAAAAGACAAGTCCTGGAGTCTGAAGATAATATGGTCAAGAGATTGGCTCAAATGTGCTTTGGTGATCAATGCGCATTGCCATGCGCTGTTTGATTTTGAGAACCAGGGTGGCCATAACCTCAACGAATTTCCGCCACCCAATACCATCTGGACCAAGGGCGATAGGAAACTGACCAATGCCCTGATCAACGTTATCTTTAAATAACCAGCTAATAATAATGTAAAAGGCCGATATGATCTGGTGAGCTTATCTGCCTTTTACTATTCAATTGATACCAGTCGTTTATTGTAATCCAGCCGCTGCCGCTTCATCTACAAACCAGTGCAGCTCACCTGATGCAGGCTGTATGACCTGAGAAGGATACTGATCTACATTACGCGCCCCTTTTAGTACCTCCTGTAAAGCATGGGCTTTATTGCTTCCGAAAGTAAGGAAGGCAACCTTATGGGCACGGTTCACTATGGGCGCCGTAAGCGTAATGCGGTACATTTCCTGTGGCGCCAGGTAAAAAGAGGTTACCCAGGCCTTGGTTTCATGAATAACGGCTGTGTGCGGGAAGAGGGATAAGGTATGACCATCATCTCCCATGCCATTCAGCACGAGGTCGAACGTAGTACCTTCTTCCTGAAAATACTGATGTAATATCTGCTCGTAATCTGCCGCTGAAGCTTCAGGCGAAATATCCGTTTTCATCACATGTACCTGTGCTTTTACCACAGGCACACGATCCAGCAACTGTTCGAAAGTCATGCGGGCATTATTGCGGCTATCTGTATATGGAACAGCCCGCTCATCGCCCCAGAAAATGTGCAGCTTTTCCCAGTTGATCCTTTCCTTGTACGGCGCAGCCGACAACAGTTCATACAGTAACTTCGGAGAATTACCGCCGGTAACTACCCAGGTAAACCGATCCTGCGTTTGTAAAGTAGTTTCGATCGTATGGGTGATCCATTCCGCCAATTCCTGGCTCACAGCGGTGGAGTCTTTTTGAATATGAAGCTGCATAGAGATCTTATTTTGTACCTACTTCTGATTTACTGCTCGCCTGTTTTTGTATAGGCAGGTTCACCCAGTTACGTCCGTCCCGGGCTATCAATGCTTCTGCATCTTCAGGACCCCAGTTGTCGGGTGCATAATTGGGGAAATCCACCGGTGGCCTGGCTTCCCAGGTTTCCAGGATGGGCATAATGATCTTCCAGGCTGCTTCTACCTGGTCCGAACGCATGAATAAGGTGGCATTGCCTTCCATTACGTCCAGCAGCAGTGTTTCATATGCTTCCGGTTCTTCTTCTTCGTAGGCATCTTTATAACTGAAGATCATATCCACCGGGTTCAATGTCATAGACTGACCAGGACGTTTGGCCTGGAACCGCAGGCGGATATCCATTTCCGGCTGAATGCTGATGGTGAGCCTGTTGGGGCGCCAGGTTTCAGCTGCTTCCGGAGGGAATGCATAATAAGGCGCCGGACGAAACTGCACAGTAATGATGGTAGACTTCTGGTGCATGCGTTTGCCGGTACGTACATAGAAGGGTACATCCTGCCAACGCCAGTTGTCAATATAGAACTTAACGGCTGCAAACGTATCTATCGGCGAATTAGGCGCTACATTCTTTTCCTGGCGGTAACCCGGCACATTCTTCCCCTTCATCCAGCCTTCGGAATACTGACCGCGTACAGCATGCGCATGTACATCTTCATTCGTTATACGGCGAATGGCATTGAGTACATCCACTTTTTTGTTGCGGATCTCATCTGCTTCAAATGAAACAGGTGCTTCCATGGCAATCATACACATCAGCTGCAGGATATGGTTTTGTACCATATCGCGCAGCGCGCCAGAGCTTTCATAATAGTCTCCACGGCCTTCCACACCAACAGTTTCTGCTGCTGTGATCTGTACGTGCTCAATATAATTCCTGTTCCAGATAGGTTCAAACAAGGCATTGGCAAAACGCAGGGCCAGGATGTTCTGAACTGTTTCTTTACCGAGGTAATGGTCTATGCGGTAGATCTGCTTTTCATCAAACATGCTTGATAAAAGCTCGTTCAGCTCATGAGCGCTTTTCAGATCATGGCCAAAAGGCTTTTCCACCACAATGCGGGTGCACTTGGTATCATGACAGATGTTAAGAGGCCCCAGCTTGCTGGCGATATCAGGCACCAGTTGCGGTGCTACTGCCATGTAGAAAATAACATTGGGATGTTCGCCAAACTCCTGCTCTTTTTCTTTTACGATATCGGCGATCTTCTGATAGTCTGCTTCATTGGAAGCATCCATTTGCAGGTAAGATACATTTTGAGAGAAGGTGCTCCACTTACCATTTTGCTCACCCTTGCGGCGGGAGAACTGTTGAATACCATCCAGGAGGTGTTTGCGGTAGTCTTCGTTGTTGAAAGGTCTCCGGCCAATACCCACAATGCTAAACTTATCGGGCATCCAGTTATCAATAAACAGGTTGTAAAGGGCGGGAGAAAGTTTGCGGTGATTCAGATCGCCGCTGCCACCAAAAATGAACAACAGGGAAGCTGGTGGACGTTTATGATTTTGCATATATAGTTATTTAAGTCGGCAAGTCGGTAAGTCCGTAAGAAACTGAATATAAAGGCATTTGTTTTCGGACTTTTCTGACTTCCGGTCTTTCGGTCTATTTGTTCCAGATCGTGTGAAATGTTCCTGGCTGATCAATACGTTGATAAGTGTGTGCACCAAAATAATCACGTTGCGCCTGTACCAGGTTGATGGGTAACTGGCTGCTGCAATAAGCATCAAAATAGCTTAATGCGGATAACAGGCAGCCTGCTGCAAATTTGTTTTGTATGGCAGTGGCAGCTACAGTGCGTAGGTTTTGCTCTTTGCCTTGCAGCAGCTGAGCGATCTGCTCATTCAGTAATAAATTTTCAAGCTGGGGATTCTGTGTATAGATCTTGGTGAAAAGGTCCAACAGGGAAGACCGGATAATACATCCGCCACGCCATACACTTACCACCTTTTGCATAGGGATCTGCATATCCAGGTCGGTGGATGCTTTGTGCAACAAGGCAAGCCCCTGGGTATAACTGATCAATATGCCAAAGTATAAAGCGTCGTGTACCTGTTGAATAAGGACCTCTTTCGGAGTGCCGGTTTTTCCGGCCTGTGTATTATAGAGTGCGGCAGCTTTTACCCTTTCTTCTTTAAGAGAGGAAATGTTGCGCATGGTAACCGACATATCAATGGTGGGGATAGGTACTCCAATTTCCATGGCGTCCTGGGAAGTCCATTTACCGGTTCCTTTGGCTCCTGCCTTATCAAGGATAACATCGATCAGGCGCTGGGGAGTCTTATCATCCTGTTGCAGGAAGATATCGGCAGTAATTTCAACGAGGAATGATTGCAGGTCGCTCTTATTCCAGCTATCGAATACCTGGTGAAGCTCATCATTGCTCAAGCCTGCTCCGCGGTGCAGGAGGTCGTAACACTCGCTGATCAACTGCATAATGGCATATTCAATACCATTGTGCACCATTTTTACATAGTGGCCGGCAGCACCTTTACCCAAATGGGCTACACAGGGCTCTCCGTTTACTTTGGCAGCAATGGCTTCCAGCATGGGTTGTACATGCGGGTAGGCTTCCTGATCACCACCGGGCATTATGCTGGGGCCTGTACGGGCACCCTGCTCACCACCGGAAACACCTACACCCATAAAATGGATGCCTTTCCCTTTAAGGTAGGTAACCCGGCGTAAAGTATCTGTGTAGTGTGAATTACCGCCATCAATGATGATATCGCCTTGCTGTACCAGGGGCAACAGGCTTTCGATCACATCATCAACCGGTTTACCTGCCGGCACCAGCATCATTATTCTGCGGGGTGCAGACAGTTGGTTGACCATGTCCTCCAGTGTTCCCACACCTTTTACAGTGGTACCCGGAGTAGCGGCCGCCTCAAAAGCGGTTGTTTTCTGATTGTCTTTATCAAATCCGATGACTTTAAACCCGTGATCAGCCATGTTCAGTAACAGGTTTCTGCCCATTACCCCCAGACCGATCATACCAAAGTCGAATTGTTGTGCAGCCATGTGATTATTATAATATGAGGGACAAAATTAGGTAGTGAGGGCGGTAACAAAAAAAAGAACTGTTGGCTATTTTATGTGTTATATGGGCAAAAGACCTGTGGGAAAATGCAAAAGCCTGTCTGCACCGGGCAAACAGGCTTCTGTTAATGCTATAACAATTTCTATTTTTTGGCAGGTGCCTTGTTCTCCGGATGCTCCTGGCCATGATGGCAGGTCATACAGCCTACAGGCGCCACAGCAGTGGTATCGCCTTGCTTGTAATGGAAATACTTTTTGTTGAGCTTGGCTGTCATACGATACATATCCCTTGCCATTTCTTTCTCTGGTTTCTCATCACTGGCAAAGTCCATTTTTCTGGGTTCAGTCTTACTGGGAGCATGACAAAAATTACACTTAACGCCCAGAGCGGCCTTCCATTCATCCATTATTTTGTCGAGGTCATCATGGCTGATATTTTTAGGCAACACCTTGAGGTTTTTGTGGGTACCCTTGGGTGGCTTGCTGGCTGCAATACCTGCCAGAACGAGGATCACTAACATAAATAATACACTCACTTTCTTGTTGAACAGCATAATAATGAAGCTTTTAGTGGATGAATATAGGGAAAGACATTTATTTACGGAATAAAAAAAATTACAATTCTCTGACATTTGACGACAGGTTTATCGATTGCTTGTCTTAACAAAGGATTATTATAAGAGGGGGATTTTAAAATGAAAACGTTGTATATTTGCGCCGTCAATTTGAGGTTTAGCATTTAGTAAGTGAACGATGTAGTCTGCTACGCATTTCTGCTATTAGTTAGTTAGTCTTCTTTACTCTGCTTTTTTCTCAGATCATTATAAAATTTAATCAGTTTTTTGTTATGAACATTTATGTTTCAAATTTAAGTTTCAACGTTACCGATGAAGACCTGCAAGATTTTTTTGCTGACTATGGCGAAGTATCTTCTGCCAAAGTAATCACTGACAAATTCACCAACAAAAGCCGTGGATTCGGATTTGTAGAAATGTCTGATGATGAAGCTGCCCGTAAAGCTATTGCTGAATTGGATGGTGGAATCGTAGAAGGCCGTGCTATCAAGGTAACTGAAGCTCGTCCCCGTGAAGAGCGCAGTGGTGGAAACGATCGTCGTTCTTTCTCTCCCCGCAGCAACAGCAACCGTTATTAATAATCGGCATACTGTTACAATACATTGGAGCCCTCCGCCAAGCGGAGGGCTTTTTTTATTGTCTTCCTGGTTAGTTGTCACGTTTTAACGGCTGATGCCCGGCAGCTCCCTTAGCAAGCCCTTTTACCGGCGTAAGGACTGGTTTTACCGGAATTTCACCGGCCAATCACCTGTTTTGTATTGCCTCCCGGCAATTAGCTTTTATTTTGCACCAGTTTTTGATCATTAAACATCCCTGCACATGAATTTGATAGGCAATCTTCTCTGGCTCATTTTCGGTGGCTTATGGTCTGCCCTCGGCTATATTGTTGGCGGTTTCGTGCTTTGCGTAACCATCGTGGGCATTCCCTGGGGGCTGCAATGCTTTAAACTGGCCGGCGTAGTGCTATGGCCCTTTGGTAAGCAGATCGTCTCCAAACCAGGTGGCAGCGGCTGTCTGTCCCTGTTCTGCAATATCATCTGGCTACTGTGTGGCGGATTGTATACGGCATTCGTTCACCTGGTATTCGCTTTCCTGCTTCTGATCACCATTATCGGCATTCCATTTGCCCGTCAACACCTCAAGCTGATGGAGCTTTCTTTTATGCCTTTTAGTAAGGATGTAATAGGATAAGCCTTCTTTTCACAGAATTTTAATCCTGCGGGTTTTCGCAAAACATAAGAAAAGCCCTAACCTTGCGTTATTCCCATTGATTATCGTTTTGAGCCTCGCTATTGTCATCGTTGATTGTTCAGGAAGTTAAGCATAAGGACGCGGCAGGGCGACTGATAAAGTAGTAATCAGCCATTATTTAACCGCGCACAATCAACCAAAGATGCAAAAACGCCACCCTTCCCGGACTTATTTTTATTTATTTATCTTCCTCGTGGTAGCGTTGGCCAGTTGTACCGACTCACAAACAACCCCCAAAAGCAATACATCAGATTCTCTGGCAAAGGTGGCCAGTACCCCTTCTCCTCCCGTATCGCAAAGGAAATTCGGGTTACCGGTAGATTCCTTTACCGTTATAGAAAAGACCATCGAACGCAATGAATTCCTGGCTAATATACTGGAACTGTACCAGGTAGATGATCCCACCATTGCACTACTGGCCATCAAATCAAAAGGCGTTTTTGATATCCGCAATATCCGGGCAGGCAATCAATACACCGTTTTCTGCACCAAAGACAGTCTGCAAAAAGCCCTTTATTTTGTATACCAGCCCAATGCTATCGATTATGTGGTGTATGATCTGCGTGATTCCATCAGCATCTATACCGGCAAAAGAACGGTCACTACCCGTACACTCACTGCTTCCGGCAAGATCGAAGGATCGTTGTATGAAACATTCAAAAAGGCAGGCGCCGATCCGGGCCTGGCCATGAAACTGGCTGATATTTACGCCTGGTCAATCGACTTCTATTCCATCCATGAGGGCGATTGGTTCAAGGTAGTATATGAGCAGCAATACATTAAAGAGGAGCCAGTGGAGTTGGGAGCTATCCGGTCTGCTGTTTTTTCACATGATAATGAGCCCTTTTACGCTTTTTATTTTCAATCTGATACCACCCAGCCCGGAGAATACTATGATGAGCAGGGTAAGACCCTTCGTCGCTTTTTCCTGAAAGCTCCGCTGAAATTCAGTCATATTACTTCCCGGTTTACCATGCGCCGTTTTCACCCGGTGCAGAAACGCTGGAAAGCCCACCTGGGCACTGATTACGCCGCACATTCCGGTACACCAATCATTGCTACCGGCGGCGGGGTGGTCGTTGAATCAGCCTTTTCCCGCTTCAATGGAAATTATGTGAAGATCAGGCACAACAATACCTATACCACCCAATACCTGCACATGAGCAGGCGGGCTGCCAAAAAAGGCCAGCATGTACGGCAGGGACAGGTGATTGGTTATGTGGGCAGCACCGGCCTGGCCACAGGACCCCATGTATGCTATCGCTTCTGGAAAAACAATAAACAGGTAGATCCCCTGCGACAAAAATTCCCTTCGGCAGAACCTATCTCCCAATCTTCCCTGCCTGTATTTGATCAATATAAACAGGAGCAGCGCCAGCAACTGGAGACCATCAAGATAGAGGCCATTCAATAGAGTTGTAGCTAATTGATCCACCGTTCAAAAAACTCCCAGGTACGCAATAGCTGATCTATGCGCTGCCGGTTATCGCCACTGCGGGTAAGTTCATGCGTGGCATTTGGATGACGTACATACTCTACGGGCCTATCAAGGGCCTTCAGGCTATGGTACAGCATTTCACTTTGTACAAAACCAGTGCGCCGGTCATTGTCGCCGTGGAAGATGATATAGGGTGTAGTGATGTTTTGTACATAGTTGATGGGCGATTCTCTTTCAAGGATAGCCCTGGTTTCAGGCTGCCAGGGATAACCACCAAAATAATTGGGCACCAGCCGCCAGGCATTGCCTTCTCCAAAGAAGGTGGCCAGGTCATACACCCCGCGTTGTGAACAGGCTGCTTTGAATCGCTTATCGTGCGACACAATCCAGGCTACCAGGTAGCCGGCATATGACCCACCGGTTACCGTGAGTTTTGAAGTATCGGCCCATCCTTCTGCTACCGCTTTGTCGAGGGCTGTCAGCACATCACTGGTAGGACCTGCACCCCAATCATTGATATTGCCCCGCAGGAAATCAATGCCATAGCCACCGCTGCCGCGGGGATTGCAATACACGACCCCATATCCTTTGCTGGCGAAATACTGGAATTCGTGCCACATGCTGCTTTCGCCGGGCCCCCACATGGCAGAAGGACCACCATGTATTTCCAATACAACCGGGAACTTTTTGCCCGTTTCATAATTGGCGGGCTTCATCACCCAGTATTCCACTGTCATACCCTTGCTATTGGTAAAGGTTTTCTTTTCGGGAAAGGACAGTTTTTTGTTCTGCACCCAATCATTAAAATGACTGATCTGTTTAGCATTTTGTGCCGATGCATCTGCGAGGAACAATTCAAACGGATTGGCTACCTCTGTTTTTACAAATACCAGTTTATTGTTTTCTATATCAAAGCTGCTGATGCCACTGTTAAAGTCAGTCAACTGATCTACTTTTTTCGTCTTTACATCCACCCGGTACAAGGGTGCTCCGCCATTGCTTTGAGCAGTGAAATACAGGTACTTCTCATCAGCGCTCCAGGTAATCCCTCCTTTACTACGATCAAAGGGAATATTGATGATGTCTTTTGCCGTTCCGTTAACGGGCATAATAGCCAATGTGGGAACGCTTACAAAGGAGGTAGTGCCATATTGAAATGCCAGCCATTTGCCGGAAGGAGAAAGGCGGGCGCCAGAATACACTTTTCCTTCTTCGCCCAGCAGCATACGGAAGCCGGATCCATTCGTATTGACCATAAAGAGCTGGCTTTCCAGGGAGCGATCGGGGTGTTGCAGGGAATCTACATCTCCAGCCAGGATCACCTGTTTGCCATCGGGTGTAAAGTCCGCGCTATTAAAACGATTGAATCCTTTGGTAATGGCCACCGGCGTAGCACCGGCCATGGCATTCACCACGAAGTAATGGTTAAAACTCATGTCGGATGATACATTGGTCTCATCCAGGAAGTTAAGTTTGTTGAATACCCGGGCCTTACGATCCGTGGCGTTGTTATCCAGGTAAGCCCTCACTTCTTCCAGCGACCCATCCGGGTCTGATTTTGCTGTGGAAGCCTGTAGCTGTTGATTTTTATCAAAGCCTGGTTTTTCTGCTGGCCATTGCGGGCTTCCTTTACCAGGATTGAGGTCGGTATCTTTCAATAGGTCTTTTAGGGGAATGCTGGCAGCAAACAGGAGCTGTTTACCATCGGGGCTCCAACTGGGAGCGGAAGCTCCGTATTTGAATTTCGTGAGTTGAACAGCTTCCCCGCCATCCAATGACAACAGGAAGATCTGCGCCTTGCCATCAGCTGCCCGTACAAAAGCCAGTTGCTTTCCATCGGGACTCCAGGCGGCCTGCGAGGCATTTTCTTTGGCAGTTAAAGGCCTTGGGGCGCCACTGCCATCGGTGGCAACCACCCACAGTTGATTGGTGTATTTATAATCAGTTTTACTATCGCCATCGGACTCAATGCTGGTAACACTAAAGGCTGCTTTACTGCCATCGCGGTTCAGGGTAACTCCGCCCAGTGATCTTATTTTCAGCATATCGGTCACTTTCACTGGTTCTTTGCCTTGCTGAGCCTGGCTTGTGAGGGTAAGGAAGATAAAAAGGATACTGGTATAACGTAATTTGATCATATCAGGGTTTTGTAGCAATGAATGTACGAATTCATCATCGTTTACCAGATCGGTAAAATGATGAATGACAGCTTCCCTAATTTTGATGAATAAATAAACAAGTTATGAGCCAGTTGATTAATGAATTCAATGATTACCGCACAAAGATGAATGAAGTGATACTGGGTAAAAACAACCTGGTGATGAAACGTTTATGGAACCTGGATACGAATACTTATGAAGACGGCGCCCTGGACAAAAAGACCAAGGAATTGCTGGGATTGGTAGCCAGCATGGTATTGCGTTGTGATGATTGTATCAAATACCACCTGGGCAAATGCCATGAGCTGGGGGTCAATACAGAAGAGATGTACGAGGTTTTTGCCGTAGCCAATATTGTAGGTGGCACCATCGTTATCCCTCACACCCGCCGTGCTGCAGAGTATTGGGAGGAATTGATTGCCGGGAATTAAGCGCTTTTCCCGATAATGAGCACTAAGGGTTTTGGCCCGCAGCTCGTAGCTGGAAGCTCGCTGCTTTTTCAGTAACTTTATAATATGAGCGAAGCAGTAACAGTCCCCGTATTAACAGCCAAGGACTTTGCCACCGATCAGGAAGTTCGCTGGTGTCCCGGCTGTGGAGATTACTCTATCCTGGCACAGGTGCAGAAGATCATGCCGGGACTGGGTATTCCCAAAGAAAATATTGTGATCATATCAGGCATCGGTTGTAGCAGCCGGTTTCCTTATTATATGAACACCTATGGAATGCATTCCATTCATGGAAGGGCTACTGCTGTTGCCAGTGGTTTAAAGGCTGCCAGGCCCGAACTGAGTGTGTGGATCGTGACCGGCGATGGCGATGGCCTCAGCATTGGTGGCAACCATACCATCCATTTACTGCGCCGTAATTTTGATGTCAACATCATGCTGTTCAATAACCAGATCTATGGGCTCACCAAAGGACAGTATTCGCCAACTTCGGAAGAACAGAAGGTGACCAAATCAACTCCTTACGGCAGTATTGATCATCCCTTCAATCCCCTGGCATTGGCGATGGGGGCAGATGCTACTTTTATAGCCCGTACCATGGATCGCGATCCCAAACACCTGCAGGAATCGTTGATCCGCAGCCATAAGCACAAGGGCTCTTCATTCCTCGAGATCTACCAGAACTGTAATATTTTTAATGATGGTGCTTTTGAACCGTTTACGGAGAAAGCGACCAAGCCCGATAATACCTTGTTCCTGGAACAGGGCAAGCCACTCATTTTTGGAGCCCAAAAGAACAAGGGGATCAAACTGGATGGTTTTAAACCGGTGATTGTGGACTTGGGCGAGGGCGCCAGTGTCGATGACCTGTGGATCCATGATGACCATGATTTTTTTAAAGCCCAGATACTGGTGCGTATGTTTGATGATCCCCGCATTGAAGGGCATTTACCTCGTCCATTTGGTGTTTTCTATGAAACAGACCGGCCCTGTTACGAGGAAATGATGGAACTGCAAATACAAGAGGTGATCCAATCAAAAGGCAAGGGAGACCTGGACAAACTGCTACGCGGTCATGAAACATGGACCATTGCCTGATCTGTCTGGAACCAGGATCTAAGGGATTGAAATGATTTGAAGGAGCTTCCTGAGCAGGAAGCTTTTTTTATTTGTTATACCCCTTCGGTGCTTCAATGCTTTGGCGCCTTCTAAAATAAAGAAAGCCAGCGATGGAAATCGCCGGCCTGTGCTTACCTCTGAAACCACAAAAAGAAAGAAGGTAACTATATATTTGACTATATAAATTCAGTTTAAAGGATCCCAAATTGGTCTTGAATTGGATTATCCGTTGTTCAGGTGAAGGAAACATAAAAGCGGCTCAGCATGGCGGATAGTAGGCCAGAAGCTATTTTCTTCTTGTTCAGATGAGCACTTTCAGTTACTTCACTTACGTTTTACTGCCGCTACTTTGGAGTATAAGCAGTTGGTTTTGGTACCGACAACAATAATTTCAGTTGCCAAAACGCACAGGGTCGTAAACAACGAGACAGAGGTAAAAACATTTACAAGGGTAGCGAACGAACTATTTAATACGAACTTGAATTCGTGCTTTCTTTTCGATAGAACCGGAAATTGGATGGTTGGAATGAGGAGATTGGAGATTTCTGATGCTTTGCGGGTGTGAATAGTGTTTCAGCACATAAGCAGGGTAAAAGTAAAGACTGTTTTCTTAAAAATCAATATTTTCTTCAAGAATTTTTAATGAGTGGGTCATTTAAACCCATTTATTAAGAAAGATCAATTATGCTTTGAAAATCTTCAAGTGGTCTAAAACGCTTGTCCGGACCATAAAACAACCCTAATAACAGGCTATTGAGGAATCGATTGAAGGTTTAATTCTTTCTCTGCTGCCCTGAATACTTTCTCCTTTTTATAGTCGTACCACCATTTAGGGGCAGTCTTTTTCATTACTGTATCAATGCTGCGCATGCCAAAGAGATTCCAGGCTCCCTGCAACTTGCCGGTAAAAGAAGATTGTAATGCCCTTAGGCTCATGGCAAAGCCACTATCTAAATACTCCATGTGATGCCAGTAACCGGCTGGCATGAATAAAGTATCGCCATGGTCCAGTATCACTTCATAGCCTTCTGCCAGCTTTAAGGCCGGGAATTGCTGATAGTCGGGATGACCAATTTCATGGTAATGTGAAAAATCGGCCAGACTAAGTACTTCAAAAGGCTTGCGGTATAACTTGCGCTGCTCTTCAAAAGGGAACAGCAGCACTTTCTTCCTGCCGGCAAATTGGGTATGCAGGATATGCGACATATCGATATCGAAGTGCATATGGGTGATGCTCGTGGCGCCACCTGTAAACAACATGGGGAATTTCTTAACGAAGCCTTTCATCATGTGTTCGGGCCAGGTAAAATCCTGGGCCAGTTGCGGTGCGTGGTCAAAAATGTTGAAAAGGAAGATGCGCCAGGCCGCCGGGCCTTCGCTGATCATATCAATGTACTCACCAAAAGTCTTGTAGTCGTCAGCCGTATTGATGGGGGTATAGGCGTCGCTTTTAACATTGTTGTACAGCCCTACCCGCTTATTGCCGACCATTTGTTTGAAGTAAGCCCAGTCCCATTTGGTATAGGCCGGCCAGTCTTTTGCCAGGTCATTGATCACCACCGGCTTCATGGGTTTATAATAGTGCTGCTGAAAGTCTTCTCCGCTTATAGTATCTACTCTGTCAACAGGTTGTAAACGCATGGACAAAATTTAGCGCTAATTTAATATTAAATCTATTTATACTACCAAAGCTCCCGGAATATGTTGATAATGTGACAACTGTGAAGCCATTTTTGTTGCGTTCCAGCTACTCCCGGGATCAGTTTTTGCTATTTATTGACTTTTACCTATAATTTTACGGTATGCTGCTACACCTTCACCCCGATAATCCACAGCCCCGTAATATTCATACAATTGTATCTG
The DNA here is from genome assembly GCA_966211765.1 of uncultured Paraflavitalea sp. Classification (GTDB taxonomy): domain Bacteria; phylum Bacteroidota; class Bacteroidia; order Chitinophagales; family Chitinophagaceae; genus Paraflavitalea. The sequence goes on along the minus strand of CBIHOV010000012.1, from coordinate 110,564 downwards.
GTTTATCAAAGGGAGAAGTGATCATTTATCCCACCGATACCATTTATGGGCTGGGCTGTGATATCTACCAACAGAAGGCCATTGAACGTATTTGCCGTATTAAACAGGTAAATCCTCAAAAAGCGCAGCTGTCCTTCATTTGTTACGACCTGAGCGATCTCAGCCAATACACCAAAAGCATTTCTACCCCCCTGTACCGGATGCTTAAAAGCTACCTGCCGGGTCCCTATACCTTCATTTTGCCGGCTAGCAAGGAAGTGCCCAAAATTCTCAAAAGTAAAAAGGACACCATCGGTATCCGGGTTCCGGATAACAACATCGCGCGGGCTATTGTAAAAGAATTGGGCCACCCAATATTGAGTACAACCCTCCCCGGTGATATGGTAGAGGAATATACTGATCCAGAGCTCATGTATTCCAATTTTGAAAAGCTGGTAGATATTGTAGTAGATGGCGGCATTGGCGGCATGGTGCCTTCTACTGTTATTGATTGTACAGGCGATGAACCCGTCATCATCCGGCAGGGCGCGGGAGAATGGGTGGCTGAATAATTGGCTGTATATTCGCCAGCCTAATAGCTACCATATATGCCTGCTCCTTTAAATGAATACCAGCGTTTCTTCCCTGATACCTTTGAACTGGAAACGCCCCGTGTTTTACTCCGATTATTAAAGCCCGGCGATTTTGATGCATTGTATCCCCTGGCACAATCCAAAGAAACCTGGAAGTACTTCGTTCAGGAATTAGATGATCCCCAGGAATTGCGCAACTGGATAGCCGCCTTGCTGCAGGAACGCGAACAGGAAAAAAGAATGCCCTTTGTGATCATCGACAAGGATACCAAAGAAGTGTGTGGTAGTACCAGTTACCTCAATATTTCCTTCTTCGATAAGCGACTGGAGATCGGCTCCAGCTGGCTGGGTCCTGACTTCGTTGGAATGGGTGTCAATAAGCAGGCTAAGTTCGCCCTGCTGAGTTATGCATTTGGCGTTATGAAAATGGAAAGAGTGGAGATCAAAACGGATAACCTGAATGAACGCGCCAAAGCCGCGCTTCTGAAAGTAGGGATGATACCCGAAGGTGTTTTGCGCAGTCATATGCAAATGCATTCCAACCGTCGCCGTGATTCTATTTATTACAGCATACTAAAAAGCGAGTGGGAGCAAAGAAGAGCCAGCTTCTTCCCCGAAATGCTTTAGCTTTTAGTCATGAATCTGCATGGCCGATTGTTGTAAAAAAGAATCCCCGCAATCAGTGCAGGGACTCTCTGAGCAACCATTCATCGTTAACAAAAAGGTTAATAAAAACGTTTGGGACCATTGTGTTTATACCTGTAAATATGGTGGTTGGCCCTGCGTTGTTCATATGCCAGGTGTCTTCTTTCACCCCTGCTGATATGTCCGTCTCTCCTGTAGCGCTGGTATTGTCTGTGCATATGACGCTGCTGTTTTGATAAACGGTGGGATTCTCCTCTTGTTAGTTCACCACTCCGCCTGCCTTGTTCAATGCGTTGATGCTGACCACGGTCCTTATCACGCAATGACTGTGCATTGGCGCCTATCGAGAGCCCTAAGAAGAGCATTATTCCAAGGATCAATTTCGTTTTCATACTGTAGTTTTTAGTGCAACAAATAAATCCACAGTATTAAGACTACTATTGGAAGCCTTGGTTTAAAGGAAGGAGTACCGGTAAATGTTATAAAATCTATAAATCCAGCTCAAGCTGGGATGGCAGGCATTGGAAGGATTTGCGGTGGTAAGGGCTCATGCCATGTGCTTCCAAGGCATTGCGGTGTTGCAGGGTACCATATCCCTTGTTGGAATTCCATTTGTATTGCGGGAACTGATCGTGCAATTGCATCATATAATCGTCCCGGTAAGTTTTGGCCAATATGCTGGCGGCCGCTATGGAAGCATAAATGCCATCACCTTTGATGATGCATTCATGTGGTATGGCAGGGTAGGTAGTGAAGCGGTTGCCATCGATGAGCAGTAATTGCGGAGGAGTAGTTAGTTTATCTATGGCCAGGTGCATGGCTTTGAAAGATGCTTTCAATATGTTGATGGCGTCAATTTCCTCATGGTCTACGATCCCTACCGCATAACTTACTGCATGTTTTTCTATGATGGGCCTTAGCTCATACCGGTGCTCTTCCGTTACCTGCTTTGAATCATTCAGGAGGGGGTGATGGAAATCCCTGGGCAGTATGACTGCGGCGGCAAATACCGGACCTGCCAGACAGCCCCGGCCAGCTTCATCACAGCCGGCTTCTATCAATATTTCCTGGTGAAAAGGTTTGAGCAACGGATAAACTTTGGCCAAAAATAATTCTTTTACCCACATCTTCACACAAAAGGGGATGTGTGACCTCGCAAACTAACCTTACCTTTCCGCACTTTTTTGAACACAACCTGAGCCGATGCCATCCTGAGTTCTGCGGAGCAGAGCCTGTTCCGCTTCGCGGCAATAAACGCTGTCGAAGGAGGCTTCGATAAACTCAGCCCGACACTGTAGAAGTTATGCCTATGGAAATTGCAGGCTACATTATAGCTGTATTGATTGGCCTTTCACTGGGTTTGGTGGGAGGCGGAGGTTCTATCATCACGGTACCTGTATTGGTGTACCTGCTGCATGTGGAACCCGTTCTTGCCACCATGTACTCCTTATTTGTGGTAGGCAGCTGTAGCCTGGTGGGCTCTGTAAAGGCTTTTAAAAGAGGCCTGGTTGATATTCCCGTAGTATTTGTATTCGGCAGCGCTTCCATGTTATCGGTTTTTATTGCCAGGCATCACCTGGTACCCCTGCTGCCCGACTATTTCTTCACCCTCGGTCCTTTGGTGGTTACCAAAGCGGTATTTCTCATGTTGTTGTTTGGATTGCTGATGTTGCTGACCTCTGTTTCTATGATCCGCAATTCCTCAGGAAATCAACTGGCTGCGGTGCCCGCACAAGACCAGCCCCGGAAAATGCTGCCCCTCTTTCTGCAAGGGGTAGGAGTTGGTATAGTGACCGGACTACTGGGTGCCGGCGGTGGATTCCTCATCATTCCCGCATTGGTATTGTTTGGGAAGCTACCCATGAAAACGGCCGTAGGCTCCTCTCTCACCATCATGACATTCAGTTCCTTGTTTGGTTTCTTCAGCACCACGGCGCAGTATACCATTAATTGGACGCAGTTGTTGAGCTTTACCGCCATCGCCATTGGAGGCATTTTTATCGGTATGGCCTTGTCCGACAGAATATCAGCCAACTCCCTCCGGAAAGGATTTGGGTGGTTTGTATTGATCATTGCCCTTGTAGTGCTCAGCCGGGAACTCTTCTTTTAATAGATATCCAGGCTGCTTTCCCATTGCTTAATATGCCATTGTGCTGCATAAAAATCACCTGTATACCCCATATTTATTAATTTATTAGGTAAATTTAGGGTAGGATTTATTTTACTTCATACGGTGGTCTAATACGACTGGATATCTTTCTCTTCTTCAGTAGTGCGCTGACGAACAACCTTACGTCACCAGCATTATAAGATCCATTATCACTCGCTAAGTATTTTCTGTATCCTTTTCCGGGTATCACCCTTCTTTGCTATTACGGCCGGTACTTGCTTCATCATTAACCATTAACCCACCCCCGGTTTTGGGGATATCCTGCTGCACTTTCGGGTATTGAAAAACCTGGACGGTGTAAGGAATTTTGTGTTGTTCATTAAAAAAATTCTGTTATGCAAAACAATGATCTGAACACTTCATCCCGCCGTGGTTTTTTAGGGACCCTGGCTACCGGCGCGGCTGCACTGGGAGTAACAACATTGGCTACGCCCTTTGGTCTGATGGCCTCTCCGGGATTAACCCCGAATGAGATAGCAGATGCAGAGGCCTGGTTCAATAAAATCAAAGGCAAGCACCGCATTGTATTCGATGCAACCAGGCCACATGAAATATTTCCATTTGCGTGGCCACGCGTATTTATGCTTACCAATGCAGCTACCGGCACACCGGAAAAAGAATGCGGTGTAGTGGTTGTTCTGAGGCATGATGCTATTCCCTATGCTATGGAAGACGGGCTCTGGGCCAAATACAATTTCGGCGAATTATTCAAAGCCGAAGACCCTGCTACCAAACAACCTTCCACACGCAATCCATTCTGGAAACCAAAACCGGGCGATTTTAAAGTGCCGGGCATTGGTCAGGTGGCTATTGGTATCAATGAACTGCAGGATAGCGGTGTAATGTTTTGCGTATGTGATGCTGCAATGACCGTATACAGCGCAGCTGTAGCTGGTAAGATGAATGCAGATGCAGCAGCAGTGAAGAAAGAGTGGGTTGCCGGATTGCTGCCCAATATCCAGCCAGTGCCATCAGGTGTTTGGGCTGTTAACAGGGCGCAGGAGCATGGTTGCTCTTATTGCTTTGCCGGATAACCACCACCTTGTGTTAATCTTTTTTTATGCCACGTAAGATGCAGATGGGATTCCTGCTGGCAGGCGTGGGGGTGATCGTATTGGCATTGGTGATCAAATCATATACTCCGGGCCGTGGTAAAGACAAACCGGCATCTGCCGTTGTACCTGAATGGCCCTGGGAAGCGCCCGATACAGCCTCTATTCCGTTTACAGCAGATGGATCAATAATCCGGTATGGCCGGTCATTAGTTGCCAATACGGCCCGGTACCTCGGGCCACAGGGAATTGTACAGCCCATTTCCAATGGAATGAACTGTCAAAACTGTCACCTGGATGCAGGTACCAGGCCCTGGGGCAACAACTACAGTGCTGTGGCAACCACTTACCCACGCTACCGTGAACGTAGCGGCAGCATTGAATCGGTAGAAAAAAGGGTCAATGATTGTTTGCAGCGCAGCCTCAATGGAAAGCCGCTGGATAGCAATAGCCGGGAGCTAAAAGCCATGGTTGCTTATATAAAATGGGTGGGCAGTAATGTGCCGGCTAAAACCAGGCCCGTGGGGGTTGGGATCAGCAGCCTGCCTTATTTGGAACGTGCGGCAGACAGCTCCCGCGGTAAAATGGTGTATACACAATATTGCCAACGCTGCCATGGAGATAAGGGTCAGGGAGAGGCGGATACTGCCGGCGCCATCGGCTATCGCTATCCTCCTTTGTGGGGTGCCAACAGTTACAATACAGGGGCCGGTATTTACCGCCTCTCCCGGCTGGCGGGATATGTGAGAGACAATATGCCCTATGGAGAAGCGTACCACCATAAGCCCGTGTTGAGTGATGAAGAAGCCTGGGATGTAGCTGCTTTTATCAATACACAGGGCCGTCCTGCAAAGCGCTTTCCGGCCGACTGGCCTGCGATCGGTACCAAGCCGGTGGATCATCCCTTCGGTCCCTTCAGTGATAGCTTCACAGAGCAGCAGCACAAGTTTGGACCTTTCAGTGCCATTGCCGCATTCAAGGAAAAGGCGAAACAAAAGACCCCTTGACCGGTACCTGCATTATCAACCAATTAAAACCACCTACAAATGAAAAAGCATAGCTTATTGATTGCCGTTTTCATCCTGTTATCCTCCCTGGTCCGGGCGCAATCGCCGGATTACAAAGTTGTATTTGATGTAACGAGTAAGGATACCAACACCTACCATACCGTAGTGCGCCAGGCAGGCTCCATTCTGAAGGCAAACCCGGATGCTAAAATAGAGATCGTCATTTATGGGGGGGCACTCGACCTTGTCACAAAAGACAAGTCGATCGTAGCTCCTGCCGTAGAAGAACTGGCTAAAAAGGCAAGTTTTAAAGTGTGTGCCGTCACCATGCAACGAAACAACCTGGATAAATCCCGCCTGATACCTGGAGTAGAAACAGTGCCGGATGGTATATATGAGATCATCACCCGGCAAAAACAGGGATGGGGATACATTAAAGTGAGCCCGTAATCTGCAGTATCCTTTACCTTTGCGGGCGCTATGGATACAAACTCCCAATACCCGGCGCCTGATTCGAAGTCCCGTCGTTACGTGTCAACCTGGATACTGATCGGTGTTTTTATGTTATTGATACAGGTAATACTGGGCGGTATTACCCGCTTAACCGGTTCGGGCCTGTCTATTACAGAATGGAATGTGGTGACCGGTACCCTTCCCCCGCTCAATGACCAGCAATGGACGCAGGAGTTTGATAAATACCGTCAAACACCCCAATACCTGTTGCTGAATTCGGAGTTTACCATAAATGACTTCAAGTTTATATTCTTTTGGGAATGGTTTCACCGCTTTTGGGCCCGGTTGATTGGTGTAGTATTCGTCGTTGGCTTTGTATACCTGATGTCCAAGAGATACCTGAAGCGGGAGATGCAGCGGCCTTTGCTGTTTTTATTCTTTTTTGGCGCCTTTCAGGGCGCCATTGGTTGGATCATGGTAGCAAGTGGCCTCACCGGCGATGCCATATATGTAAAACCTACCCGCCTTGCCCTGCATTTTATATTCGCCATGGCCCTTATTTGTTATGCATTCTGGTTTGCCCTGCAATTGCGGGTGCCGGCTCAGGAACGTAGGGTGGTACCTTCCTTACGCAAATGGACATGGTGGATCATCGGACTATTATTCCTCCAATTGATCTTTGGTGCATTGATGGCCGGCCATAAAGCAGCACTGGCAGCAGCTACCTGGCCAACTATTAATGGAGATTTAATACCGCCCGGCCTGCTCCGGGAAAAGCCACTTTTATTGAATTTCTTCGAGAATAAGATCACCATCCATTTTGTGCATCGCGGACTCGCTTACCTGTTATTGATACTGGTGATCATCTATACCAGCAAGGCATACCGGGTAGCCCCCGCCGGTAATATATTGCGTAAAGCCCGCCTGTTGCCCCTTCTCCTGGTAGCAGCACAGGTAATATTGGGAATCGTATCTGTATTGACCAGTCCTGGCATTGTACCCCAAAAATGGGGTGTATTTGAATGGATGGCCCAATTGCACCAGGTAGTGGGGATGTTATTATTGTTGAGTTTTGTAGCCATGTTGTACCTGCTTCCAAAACGTTTAGTGCCTGCTGCATAATCAAACTGATATCTTTTCGTTTTTGATAGTAAATTGAGCACGAATAGAATTCAGGCAGCATGAAAATCTTTCTACGCGGATTATTTAGGTCTTTTCCCATCCAGCTTTTTCTGCTGCACTTCAAGAAATTCCAGGTGCTGCTGATCTTCTGGTTGTTGCTCTTCAGTACCGTGAATGGTACGTTTATGAAAAGCTTTGGGGCCGATTCATTGTACCTGGCGCCTGAATACCTGGGAGAGGTAAATGCTCTGAGTGCTGCTTTTGTAGGGGTGGCTATTGGCATCTTTATCATGAGCTGGAACATTACCACCTTTATTCTCTTCAGCCGTCACTTTCGTTTCCTGGCTACTACTTCCAATCCGTTTTTAAAATATTGTATCAACAACGGCATCATCCCGCTGCTGTTCCTCGGCTTCTATTTCAGTAAAGCAGTAAAATTTGCCGGCGTCAAAGAACTGATGACTACCGGCGAAATTGCCTTGTTGGTAGGTGGCTTTTTGGGTGGCCTGATCGTGATCATCGCTATTTCTTTCTTCTATTTCTTCCGGGCCGATAAAACCATTATCCGCCGCCTTACACCCGTGATCAGTAACCCGCAGTTGTTCAAAGCACAATTCAGGAAAGGAGAAGATAAATTAACGCAAAGCCGTCTGGTAAGAGTGGAGTGGTACCTCAACTCCCTCTTCACCTTAAAAAAAGTGCGCGATGTATCGCACTATAGCCGGGAATTTGTGGAAACCATTTTCAGCCGGCATCACTTTGCTGCCGTACTGTCCATCTTCGTGGCGTTTATTTTCCTCATTATGATGGGCTTCTGGCTCGACGATCCTTTATTCCAGTTGCCGGCAGCATCGGGTATCACCTTGTTTTTTGCTATCCTCATTGCTGTATCGGGTGCTTTTACCTATTTTATGCAAAGCTGGAGTATCCCTATGCTGGTACTGATATTCTTTGTGCTGAACCTCTTGTATCGCCACAATATCATTGATCCCAGCAATAAAGCCTACGGACTCAATTATGGCAACAAAAAGGAACGGCCTGCTTATACCCGCGAACACTTATTTGAGTTATGCTCACCCGAAAAAACACAACAGGATAAGGAGCATATGATCATGATCCTGGATCGCTGGAAGGCCAGGCAGGAGACTAAGAAGCCTGTCATGTTCATCATCAATACCAGTGGTGGGGGTAACCGCAGTGCTACCTTTACCATGAATGTGATGCAATGCCTGGATAGTCTGAGCAAAGGTGAGTTAATGCGGAAAACAGCTTTTATTACCGGTGCATCCGGCGGCATGCTGGGCGCTGCTTATTTCCGGGAACTTAGCCGGGAGAGGGCAGGAGGTAAGGATATACGGCTGCAGGATGATAAATATGTAGATGATATTTCCGGAGACCTGCTCAATGCATTGTTTACCTCCTTTGTGGCCAGGGACCTGGCATCGCCTGCACAGAAATTCAATGTAAATGGCTACGAATATGTGAAAGACAGAGGCTATGCATTCGAACAGAAGCTCAATGAGAATACGCATGGCATGCTCAACAAACAATTGAAGGACCTGTATGAGGATGAAGTACATGCCCGCACACCACTGATGCTGCTCAGCTCGGTCATTACCCAGGATAGCCGTAAGATGCTGATCAGTACCCAGCCTGTGAGCTTTTTGATGAAGCCGGTATACGACACCAACAAGCTGAATGAAATAGAACCCGATGCAGTGGATTACCAATCCATGTTTGCAGGGCAGGATCCCATGAACCTGCGCCTGCTCACCGCCCTGCGTATGAATGCTACATTCCCCTACGTATTGCCCAACGTATGGCTGCCTACTAATCCGGTCATTGATGTAATGGATGCCGGCCTGCGGGATAATTATGGACTGGAAACCACCATCCGTTTCTTGCAGGTATTCCAGCAATGGATACGCGATAATACCAGCGGTGTAGTGTTGATCCAGATACGCGACCGGAAAATTGCCGGGTGGGAACCTTTTGAGTCGGATAATATTACAGAGATCGCTACCAAGCCTATGTTGTTATTGCAGTACAATTGGTATAAAATGCAGGAGTATTCCCAAAGTGACCTGCTATGCCTTTCACAACAGATACTGGGCAAGCAGTTTTATAAATTGTCATTTCAATACTTGCCCAAAAAAGAGGATGCCCGGGCAGCCCTTAACTTTCACCTCACCAAGAGTGAGAAGCTGGATATCAATGAAGCGATGTTCAGCGCCAATAACCAGCAATCATTCGAGTTCTTCAAAGAATTGCTCAAGCCACGCACCAACCCGCCAGCCAAGTAGCATCCGCTACTTCCTGCCTGGCCTGATTTGTATTCAGCTCGTTGCCTTTTTGCCTCGTTGCCTTTTTCTCAGAACGCATGGATCAGCTTAAAATATTCCGGCATCACCTTAATATGCAGTTTCGTGGGCGTATCTCTGGGCTCTCCGTCGATATGCATGGGCGCATTGCCTACATTGGAAATGCTAAGCTCCGTAGTTTGGAAATAGATGACCGGTGAGCGGAGTGAGTTTTCAATATGTCGTAGTTTCCCGGCCAGCACCTGTCTCATCACTGTTAACAACAACAATGGCTTGGCTACTTTCTTTACAATCACCACATCCAGCAGCCCATCCGATAGTACAGCCTTGGGGGCAATGGTAAAGTTGTTGCCAAACTGGTTGCTGTTGGCAATACTTACAAAGAAGGCTTCTGTAGTGAAGACCAGTTTATTGGCTTCTATCTTGAAGAGGTAGGATCCTGCGGAGAAGAAATTACGCGTAGTAAGAGAAGCATAGGTTGCTAATCCCCTTTTGGGTTGTTTGGCAAACTGGTGTGCTACCTGGGCATCAAAACCCAATCCACAAAGCATGCAGGCAAATTGGTTATTCACCATAAAAGCATCTGTTAGCCTTGCCTTCCCGGTAAACACAATGTCGAGTGCTTTCTCGCTCGATTTGGGAATGCCGGCAGCAAATGCCAGCCCGTTGCCCGAGCCCATGGGCACAATACCAAACTGAACGCCTGTATCGGCCAGGGCGTATACCACCTGGTTTACAGAGCCATCACCCCCGCATACGATGACATCTGTCACATTTTCGGTTATTACCTTTTGCCGCACAGTTTCATACTTTGCCGCGATATCCGTATCCAGGATTTCGAAAGGAATGCCTGAAGCTTTGGTACGCTGGGCAATCATGTCCTTGAGCGAACCTTTGCCCCTGGTACCGGAAATAGGGTTAATCAGATAGATGATCTTTCTTGACATGCGGATGCAAAATTCCAACATTTTATGAGAAACCAAAGGAAGAAAGCAAAATATAGTTAAAGGATTCGTAGTCTGCCATTACCGTGTATGTAAAATTCAGGGCAGTTTTGCGATAGGTATCCATAAAAAAATTATTTTCAATATTAAACCATCCATCCTCTATGCCCCAGTCGGTCAATTATTTCAAATGGAACCTTGGTCAAAAGGTAGCCATCCGGTTCTTCTTCTTGTTTTTTGTATTGTATATTTTCTTTAATCCTAATGGGGTGTTTCCCGGTATTGATGCGTTGTTTGGGATTTACATTGAGCCTTTTCATAAGTTAATACCCTGGATAGGTAAGCATATCCTGCACCTGTCGTATGATATCACCGTCTTTACCAATGGCAGTGGCGATACCACCTATGACTATGTGGTCATCTTCTTTATATTCATCCTGGCGCTGGTGGGTGCAGCGATCTGGTCGGTCCTTGATCGCCGCCGGGCCAGTTACAACCAGCTCTATTACTGGCTCACCGTCATGATCCGTTACTATGCGGCATTTACCATGCTCACCTATGGATTTGTAAAAGTGTTCAAATTGCAATTCCCCTCACCTTCCCTCAACAGGCTCTTGCAGCCTTACGGCGATTCCTCACCCATGGGCCTGGCCTGGACCTTTATGGGATATTCCAAAGGTTACAATTACTTCACCGGGTTTGCAGAAGTATTGGGTGGCATACTGCTGTTGTTCCGTCGTACCACTACTGCCGGGGCCATTGTTACCGTACTGGTCATGGGCAATGTGATGGCCATGAATTACAGCTTTGATATACCTGTAAAGTTACTGTCAACTACCGTGGTGATCATGTGCCTGTTCCTGCTTGGAAAAGATATGGTGCGGTTGATCAATTTCTTTATCCTTAATAAGCCTGCAGAAGCTGGTAAAACTGCCGCTCCTTTTATCCGTAAAAGATGGCTGCGCATTTCCCTGCTATCCTTCAAGGTTTTACTGGTAGGGTATACCCTGGTAATGGTGGTGTATGGCAGTTATTCTGCCCTGAGCCAGTATGGAGATGCGGCACCCAAACCGCCATTGTATGGCATCTATGATGTGAAAACCTTTATCAGGAACCGCGATACCATACCCCCTTTAAAAACCGATGCTACCCGCTGGAATAAACTGGTGATTAACTACCAGGGCAATGCTGCTGTCAAGATGATCACCGATAGTACCGAATACTTTGCGTTTGAACCGGATACAGCCGCCCGAAAAATTATAGTTTACACCTATGACGATACTACCCATAAATCAGCGTTTACTTATACCTGGCCCGAAAAGGAGTTGCTGGAAGTGAGGGGCAGTTGGAAAGGAGATTCTCTCACCATCCGTATGCAGCAATTTGACCTCAATAAATTTAAGCTGGTAAGCCGGGGTTATAACTGGATCAATGAGTATCCGTATAACCGGTAAAAGTGTAATGAGATAAAGATGAACCTGTTGCTTCGCCATTTATTGCTATAAAGAGGTGATACTAGTTTGTGGCATGAGATTTTCAATTACACCGTAAAATAAATGTATGTCAGCTTTTACCCATCCCACCACCAATGATGTAGACAGTAGTTGCCAGGAAGTATTGCAACAGGCTTATGAGGCTTTTAATGGGCGCAATATGGAAGCCGCCCTCAGCTGCATGGATGCCGATGTAGAATGGCCCAATGCCATGGAAGGCGGCTATCTGTATGGGCATAAAGCGGTGCATGATTACTGGGTGCGGCAGTGGAATATGATCGACCCACATGTGGAGCCCGTGCATTTCAGCAATTGCGAGGATGGAAATATCATGGTGGAAGTACACCAGGTGGTGTGCGACCTGGAAGGCAATACCATACAGGATGAAACCGTTTACCATTCATACCTGGTATTGCAGGGGCTGATAAAGCGAATGGAAATACGAAAAGCAGAGATTGTTACAGACCAGGAAATTACTTCCATGGCCGGATAAGGCAGCGGAATGCAATAGCTGCTACCATTTCAGCAAGGCGCTGGCCCAGGTGAACCCACTACCAAAAGCTGCCAGGCAAACCAGGTCACCTTCTTTGATCTTCCCGTCCTGCCATGCTTCACACAAAGCCAACGGTACCGATGCCGCAGTGGTGTTGCCGTATTTCTGGATATTGTTGTATACCTGGTCGTCAGACAGTCCCAGCTTTTGCTGCACAAATTGTGCTATGCGCAGGTTGGCCTGGTGGGGGATCAGCATCCGCAGGTCGGCTGGCTTGTAGCCATTGGCCGTCAACGACTCCATGATCACTTCAGGAAATTTCACCACCGCTTTTTTAAATACAGATGGTCCATCCATGAAAGGAAAATTCTGGGCTTTATCGATCATAGCATGACTCATGAACATATCGGCTATTTCAGCCTCATTGAAATCGGCCAGCTTTTGTTCTGTCCAGTGGTTGGCATGCGTGCCCGGATTGTACATGGCCAGTATCTCCGCGCTTTCCCCGTCACTATGCAGGTGCGTGCTTAAAATGCCCTGGTTGTCTTTTTCCGTGGGTTGCAATACCACTGCTCCCGCTCCATCGCCAAATATTACACTCACATTCCTGCCACGGGTGCTGAAGTCGAGCCCGAAAGAATGCTTTTCACTGCCGATCACCAACACATTTTTATACATGCCTCCTCTGATGAATTGATCGGCCACACTCAGCGCATAGATAAAGCCACTGCACTGATTACGCACATCCAATGCCCCGATCTCCTTCATTTTCATGGCTCTTTGTACCAGCACGCCACAGCCCGGGAAATAATAGTCGGGGCTTAGCGTAGCAAATACAATGAAGTCAATATCCTGTGGTGTAATACCTGCGCGTTCGATGGCTATTTTGGCCGCTTCCACGCCCATGGTGGTGGTGGTTTCCTGGGTGCGGTGGGCATACCGGCGTTCTTTAATTCCTGTTCTTTCCTGAATCCACTCGTCACTGGTTTCTATGAATTGGGTAAGGTCCTGGTTGGTCACTACTTGTTCCGGTACATACATACCAATACCGGCGATCCTGGAACGTATCATATTGCAAGACATTTTAGATGAACAAGTTAAGGAAAAGAATATTGCACCGGAAATGAAACTGTTACAAACGGAACGAATGAATAGGCCGAAACAAAGGCGCTTGCCTGGCAGGCAATTCCTATAAGCACCAAAATGGGCAACTACCTTGAATTAAGGAGGAATTGGTGTTTCTCTATGGGCTTGGGCGGTAATCGCACTGGTTTCGGCATATCAAATAAGCGGCACATATTCTGAATAAAGCATATTCAAACAGGGGTTAAACAGACTTGAAATGCGCTTTTAGTCCGAGTTTGGTCCGTCTTTGGTCCGAGTTTGGTCCCTGTTTGGTCTGTCTTTTAAGCGGTCATATTGGCTACCATTAATGGATAAAGACAGGGTACTTCCACCAGTCGACAGCCAGTATCAAGCCAGTTACCAGGTAATAGTAAGCCAATAGTAAGAAAAAGTGATTAGCAGGTTGCCCATGCCTGTGAGTGCCAGGCTCTGTCGGTAGGAGTGAGAAATATATTTAAGATATGGTAGTTCATTTGTTTATATACAATACTTGTACGGAATAAGAACCTTGAATCGGCACCCTAAAATCGGCTCAACTCATTTAGGGTCCATTGTATCTTTTTGACCATCAATTATTTGCTGGCATTACGTGCAAGATATCCTCCATAAACATGGTGATTTCCCTTTCCACGCCAGCCACATCTTTCGACTTGATCCAGGAGCCTATCACGTGGTTGCCCGTATTGGGCATGGCGACAGCCCGCTTTTCAGCAGCCGGTGTTCCCAGCTCATCAAACATTTTCAGGGCGGCCGATACTTTCACCACACTATCCTGGTGCACTTTGTCTTTGAAATAATAAAGCAGCAGCGTAGGCTGTTTTACCTTTTCAAAGGTAGCCTTGTTCATAGAGGTTTCCAGCAGTTCCTCCAGGTTTACCGCCGCTTCCAGCCGGTAAGGAGAATTCCAGTATTGCTTGTAAATATCCCGCTTATCGTCCGATTCATTGAATTTTGAACCCTTTACCAGCCGGGCTATCTGCAGTCCCCAGGGATTGTTGAGTAACCAGGCATTGGGATCATTGATGGCAATATTGGGCGATAACAATATGAGGGCATACACTTCAGGATAGGCAGCAGCCAGTTGCAGGGCCAGGGTGCCCCCGGTAGATGTGCCCACCAGGATCACTTTATTACCGATCTGTTGCCCGATGGCCAGGGCTTCTTTGGCGCTTTCCCAGTATTTGTCGGCTGTAAGCTGAGCCAATGCGTCGGAGGTATCGATGCCATGCTCGGCCAGACGGGATAAATACAGGTTGCAGCCGAATTTCCGGGCAATGTTCCGGTGTACCGGATCGCCCTCCGCCTGGGAAGCCGAAAAGCCGTGGAGGTAAACCAGCGAGTAAGCTGTTTTGCTTTTGGAGGAGTCGTTTGCCCACACAATGCGGGCTTCATTGTCGGGCTTCAACCGGTGTTGGGATTCCTGGGTCCGGATAAACTGCTGGAGCGAGTCGGCCCCGGCAGGTACCACAGGCATTTTGGCAAGGTAAGCGGGGTCGGATGGCTTGGGCCCCATGAGGTAAACGATCACAATAACCAGTAGCGTAATAAGCCACCATTTCTTTCTGCGCATGTGGTAAATTTGTGGGTTGAAATTAATGTAAAAACGCAGGCTTACATAAATTATCAATGTATGAATTCGGGTACAAAGGCAAGCTGCTCAAATCACTATAAACCATGCACAAGGGCTGGCTTAGGGTGCTGATAGGGAGAAAGTATTACCAAAATAATAAGTTTGCCTAATTCCTTGTCCTAGCCGCTGAATTAGCGTACTTTTGCGCCTCTTTTGCCCGTTGAAAACCTGTATAGTAGCTAATCGCTTGCTTGTCAGTGAGTCAACTTATTAATAAGTTAATTATGGAAATCAGAAATATAGCGATTATCGCCCACGTAGACCACGGTAAGACAACCCTGGTTGATAAAATCTTACACGCTACCAAAGTGTTCCGTGACAACCAGGATACTGGTGAGCTGATCATGGACAGTAACGACCTGGAACGCGAAAGAGGTATCACTATCTTTAGTAAGAATGCCTCCGTAACCTATAAGGGCGTTAAGATCAATGTGATCGATACCCCTGGTCACGCCGACTTTGGCGGAGAAGTAGAGCGGGTATTGAAAATGGCCGATGGTGTTTGCCTCCTGGTAGATGCTTTTGAAGGCCCTATGCCTCAGACACGTTTCGTGCTCCAAAAGGCATTGCAACTGAACCTGAAGCCTATTGTGATCATCAATAAAGTTGATAAGCCCAACTGCCGTCCTGATGAAGTTCATGACGCCATCTTTGAGCTGTTCTTCAACCTCGATGCTACCGAAGAGCAACTGGATTTCCCTACCTTCTATGGTTCCGGAAAGAACGGTTGGTTCAACGATTCACTTACGCAAATTGACAATATCAATCCTTTGTTGGATGGTATCCTCAAATATGTACCGGCGCCCAAAGTAAATGAAGGCCCTGTACAAATGCAGATCACTTCACTGGACTATTCTTCTTTCCTCGGCCGTATTGCCGTAGGTAAAGTAAACCGTGGCGTGCTGAAAGAAAATCAGCCTATTGTTCTGATGCAGGCAGGCGGTGTGATCAAGAAGTCAAGGGTGAAAGAATTGTACGTGTTTGAAGGCATGGGCAAGAAAAGAGTGACTGAAGTAGTGGCTGGTGACCTTTGCGCTGTAGTAGGTATCGAAGATTTCAACATTGGTGATACCATTGCCGATGCTGAAAACCCTGAAGCATTACCGGTTATCAGCGTGGATGAGCCAACCATGAACATGCTGTTCTCTATCAACAACTCTCCTTTCTATGGTAAGGATGGTAAGTTCGTTACCAGCCGTCACTTGCGTGACCGCCTGATGAAAGAAACAGAGAAGAACCTGGCTTTGCGTGTAACAGAAGCAGAAGGTGGTGGTGATAGCTTCATGGTATATGGTCGTGGTATCCTGCACCTGGGTATCCTGATCGAGACCATGCGCCGCGAAGGATATGAGTTAACAGTAGGTCAGCCCCAGGTAATTGTAAAACAAATTGACGGTGTTAAGTCCGAACCATACGAAAGCCTGGTAGTAGATGTACCACAGGAGTTTGCTTCCAAAGTAATCGACCTGGTTACCAGGAAGAAAGGTGAAATGCATGTAATGGAAACCAAGGGTGAAATGCAACACCTGGAATTCGAGATCCCTTCCCGCGGTCTGATCGGGTTGCGTACAGCAATGCTGACGGCCACTACCGGTGAAGCTGTAATGGCACACCGCTTTATAGACTATAAGCCCTGGAAAGGTCAGATCCCCGGCCGCAACAACGGTGTACTGATCGCCAAGAGCACAGAAAAGACTACCGCTTACTCTATCGATAAATTACAAGACAGAGGTACTTTCTTTGTAGATCCAGGTGAAGAAGTATATGCTGGTCAGATCATTGCTGAGAACATCAAGCCCGGCGATCTGATCGTAAATGCTACGGAAGGTAAAAAACTCACCAACCACCGTGCAAGTGGTAGTGATGATGCTTCCCGCATTGCTCCTAAAACTTTGATGACGCTTGAAGAATGTATGGAATATATCCAGACCGACGAGTGTATTGAAGTAACCCCCAATTTCATCCGTATGCGTAAAGTGATCCTGGATGAAACTGAAAGAAGCAAGGTGCAAAAGTCTATGAAGACTGAAACAGCTTAATTAGAAGGTCTATCAACTGATCATACAAAAGGAGCTATCTGAAAAGATGGCTCTTTTTTTTACGGGTATTTTGAAATAGCCCGGGAACTTTATAATTTGAGGCGATTGAATCAAATATCCTTATGAAGAATAACAGCATATTCATTGCAGTAGTCGCCTTTGCCTTAATAACCCTTCTTGGTATTTTTACCAGTATTGAGTATTATAAATTCCTCTTCACCCATTTAGAGGATGGCTTTCGTTACGGAAACTTCAACAGCACCGTGCAATCACTAACCGGCTTGTTATTGCTTTTGCTGGACCTCGTTTTAATAATCCTATACTTTACTTCTACCGGAATTTACCAGGACAAAGTATATAAGCTATTGCGTTACTTAAACCTGATGAGCTTTTTCCTCTATATGCCGTATTTGCTATATGTTTATATTTCTACTGGTAGTTATTTCTATAAGATAAACCCATCTCAACAAATCTTTCAGGTAGTTCGCCTGGTACTCAATTTGGTCCTTGTCGTATTATTCCTGCGGGCCAGGCCACAGAGCCAGCCGGCGCCTATCGATCTGGCAAACTATGAATTGGTCAGCTACACATCCATGGGCCACCGTTTTGTTCACCACCTGCTGGATCTGTTATTCCTGATCCCCGTATTCCTGTTCTGGCAGGATAAAATGCCGCATCATTCCTGGGAGAATCCTTACCTGATGGAACTGTTGTTTTTATTGATCTACCTGGTATACTGCTTTTTGTCGGAAGCGATCTTTCGCCAAACCCTGGGTAAGATAGCCACCAACTCCTGCGTTGCCGGTATTGGTTATATCCCTTCATCCGGAAGGATACTTATACGCACATTCGCCCGCCTGATCCCCTTTGACCGTCTCTCTTTTCTTTTCGGCGCCAACTGGCACGATAAAACAAGCTCTACCTCGGTAGTGTATGTTGATACCTGGGAAAAAGTGTTTGAGGAATCAGATCCGTCCGACACCCTGGCAACGCAGAAAAACTATTGAGGGAAAGCTATGCTCAGGGATTTTTCATGTCCAGTGAAACGATCACCCTTGTACCGGCAGGATCGCCATGTTCATCAATCAGGTCTTTGATTACCGCCTGTATTTTAGTATCATAAATTTCATTGATGATCTGGATGCGCTCATCGGTCAACTTAATACCTTGTTTTTGTAAGGTAGAGATACGCCCTGTTCTGGATTTCATGGAAGCTGTACGCCCTATCCCATTATCCTCAATACTCATGCACAGTTTGTCCTGGTGCAGCCAGTAATGCAGGAATAGTTCGCCCCTTTCCCCTTCTTTTGGCATTAACCCATGCCAGATGGCATTTTCTACAAAGGGTTGCAACAACAGGGGAGGCACAATCACGCTGCCGCGATTGATCTCCTCACTTACATTGATGATCAAATCAAATTTGTGGTTGAAGCGCAATTGCTCCAGCTCGATGTACAGTTCCAGTGATTTGATCTCCTGGTCCAGCGGCACCCATTCCGATTGGGCGCTGTCGAAGATAAGCCGGATGAGTTTGGAGAACTTGGTGAGGTAACCGGATGCTTTTAGGGGCTCATTCTTCAGAATGAAATTCCCAATAGAGTTGAGGCTGTTGAACACGAAATGAGGGTTCATCTGCAGGCGCAATACAGCCAGCCTGTTCTCGGCTATCTTCCGGTTGTTTTCGTGGAGCCTGATGGCAGCGGCCTGGTAAGCTACTTCCACCTGTGAACGGATGATCTTATTGGCACAAAGGGAAGCGATGGTATTGAGGATAAACAGGTGCTTCGATTGAAAGAAGCCCTTTTCGTGGTGTTCTGCATCTATTATTCCCAACACTTTCCCCTGGTAAATAATGGGAACCGTGATCTCCGAATGGCGCATGTCATCATCCACAATATAGCGGGGGTCGGTAGTCGTATCGATAATTATCTCCGGTATGCCGCTCACGGCCACACTGCCAACTATGCCTTTCCCCAGTGGGATCTCAATAGGCTCATATATTTCGTAGTCTTTGGGGTTTTTAGGGCCATAAGCCGCTTTTTGCACCAATACCTTGTTTTCTTCATCAACCAGGTAAATAACACAATCTTCAAAATTCAGGTGGGAAATACAGTTTTTGGTAACATCCCAGAGTATCTCATCAATGGTATTCTTACCAAACAGGGAAGTTGCGAAATAATTAATGGTTCTTTCAATCTCGAGATCATCGGATTGATTGGATTTTCGTTGCTTTAATAAAAGCCACACCATTACAAGAATGGTGGCCAGCAACATAGCTATTATCAGATAATACGTTGTCAAAGCTGTACTTGGATTTTAATATTTGCCTAAACCGTAGCGGCAAAATACCACACAATTCCCGATAATCTATTGCTATTGAGTGGGTGGTCGTTTTTCCCCTGTGATCAGGCTGTTTAAACCAGTGTATCGGCCCCACTTTATCAATGATTGAATTTCAAGGGCTAATAACAGGCAATAAACTACCGTATACTCATAAAACAGGCCAGGTACTCAGTCATAATTGGGCATGCATGGTTTGTTTGGTAGATTTACCCTCGCGACCGCTTTCTATTACGTTTAATTTCAATTTGTTTTTTGAACAGGCTCACCATAGCAAGTATTATCCTTTTATTATTGTCCCATGTTTCAGGGGGCCAGGTGATCAATTTTTCCCGTCTCAATACCTCCAGTGGTTTGACCGGCAATAATGCCCAGTCCATTACGATCGATAAGAACGGCTTTCTGTGGATTGGCACCAATGATGGCCTGAACGTATATGACGGTTATTCGGTTACTTCCTTTGTAAAAGAGAAATACCCGGAAATGGCTTCCGATGTGGTACTACACCTGGTCAATGATAGTCATAACCGTACCTGGATCGGCACTTATGCCGGCGCCTCCTGGGTAGACGAAAGCAGGTCCTTCCACCGGGTTGTCATCAGAGATTCCATCACAAAATTCCGCTGCCCTACCATTTTCGAAACCGCTGCCTATGGTATTGTACTGCATACCGGCAAAGGCGAATTTTATTTTGATAGTACCGCAGGTAAATGGAAAGAACTGGATTGGGTGCCGCCGCTTATTAAAAAGGGCAATTTTGTAGATGCCGAACCACTCGACCGGGATAAGATCATTTTCGTTATAGATTCTCTCGTCACCATACTGGATTATAAAACAAGGCAGATCATTTTCCAGCAGTCATTTGCCTTACCATTAAGCGTATGCCCTGCCAGCGACACTACCCTTGCGGTAGGCCTTAAAACAGGGCAAATAGCCATTGTAAGCATTGCTTCCGGGAAGAGAATAGCCAATTACCAGCTTGTTAATCAACTAGGGGGAAAAACAATCAATACCTACCTCACCGAAGTGCGGCGCGCTGCCAATGGCGATCTGCTGGTGGCAACAGACTTTGCCGGATTGATCATTATTGACAACAAGGGTAATATTACCAGGCACACACATGATCCCCTAAACCCCGGCGCTATATCGGCCAACAATACCTATCGCTCTTTCGCAGGAAAGAAAGGAGAGATCATTGTAGGTACACAGGCCTCCGGTGTAAACATGGCCAATATCTTTAACCGGCCCGCTGTATATACACGGATATTCAGTGATGAGAAAGGAAGCCTGTATGATAACTACATAACCCGTATTGTGGAAGAAGGCAATGGCATTTTCTGGGTGGGCGCCAATGACGGGTTGATCAGGTGGGATAAGAACAATAATCGCTCGGCCTTTTATCATTATTATAAAGAATCCCCCGATGGCCTAAGGCCACTGGAAATAAAGGCCCTGTGTAAAGATCAGACCGGGCGGCTTTGGGTAAGTGCTGCCGGAGACGGGCTATGTGTATTTGATAAAAAAGCAGGACGTTTTGTAAAGATCAGGCCGGATACTTCCTTGGGCAAAGCAGCGGCTACTCCCTATATCTACGACTTGTTGACCCTTACTGATGGGAACGTTTGGGTGGGTACCGGATATGGAATATATTCCATTCAGCCGTCCACCATGAAAATCACGGGTTATGCAGCGCACCCGGTGCTAAAGGCCCTGAACGGTAAACTGGTCATCAGCATGTTTGAGGACAAAGACCACCGCATCTGGATGGCTACCCATGGCACAGGCGTGTATTGCTACGACAAGCAAAATAATACGATCGAACATTTTGGTGTAACAGAAGGCCTGGCCGGGGAAACTGTTTATGGCTTTACACAGGACAATGCAGGCAGTATATATGCAGCTGCCGCGCATGGATTGACTATTATTTCACCCGACCGTAAACTGCGTACCTATAACCGCAAGAACGGCTTAAGGTATGATCGTTGTGAAGCCCTGTTGAAGGACAACGAAGGGAATGTATGGGTATCCAATAACAAATCACTGGTAAAGTTCAATCCGTCAACCCAGCAGTTTACACACTTTGAAGAGAATTCAGGGTTAAGCATTGACGGATTCAGGCCCAATACAGCGCTTACTGCGAGCAATGGAGAAATGCTCTGGGGCAGTGAAAGCGGGATCAATTACTTCTTTCCCGAAAAACTGGTGATCACTCCCTCCCTTCTGCAGGTTAGTGTGTATGCTATTGATACCAACGATACCATGCGGTATTTTGGAGGTAATAAGTATTTTTCTTTACCCCATAGCCACAACGATATTACTTTCCATTATACGGCTATCAACTTAAACGGATCAAGGAATATCGAATACCAGTATAAGCTGGAAGGCTACGACAAGGAATGGCATTCCGGCACCGATGTGCGGGAAGCCCGTTATCCTTCCCTGCCTGCTGGCAATTATACCTTTCATGTAAAGGCCAGCATTGATCATGTACACTGGACTGCCGCCAATAATGAGATATCGATGTACATTATACCACCTTTTTGGCAACGGTGGTGGTTTATTGCTGCTATGGCAGTGGTATTGGCGATCATAATACATGCTTTATATTGGCTGCGTTTAAAACAGGTAAGAGAAAAAGAGAAGATAAAATCAGAATACAACCAGAAAATAGCAGAGATAGAGATGAAGGCCCTGCGTGCACAGATGAACCCCCATTTCATCTTTAACTGCCTTAACTCTATTAACCGTTATATCGTTAAAAGCGATCATGCCACGGCTTCCTTATACCTTACGCGCTTTTCTAAACTGATCAGGCTGATATTGGACAACTCCAACAGTAAAAACGTATTGCTGTCCAATGAACTGGAAGCGCTTAAAATTTATATAGAGATGGAGTCACTCCGTTTCAATAACAAATTCACCTATAATATTACCCTCGACAAAGAGGTAGGAGTGGATATCATGGAAGTGCCTCCACTGATGATACAGCCTTATGTGGAAAATGCCATCTGGCATGGATTGCTGCATAAAGAGGCCTCCGGGCACCTGTCTATTAATATCAGCATGCTAGGGGATAATATGTTGCAGTGTGTAATTGAAGATGACGGCGTTGGCAGAGAAAAGGCAAAAGAATACAAAAGCAAGTCGGCTACTACTAAAAAGTCTTTGGGCATGAAGCTCACTGAAGACAGGATTTCTATCCTGAATAAACATCATTCACCCAATGCCAGTATTACCATTGTAGACCTGGTGGCTCCCGACGGGGAAGCTGCCGGTACCAGGGTTATTCTAAAGATCCCGGTATGATGAGCACCCTGCTAACCCAACCAAACTAATTGATTAACAAAAAAATTGACTGATTATGATACGCTGTGTAATTGTAGATGATGAAAATAATTGCATTGAAATGCTGGAGTGGTTGTTGAAAACCTACTGTCCACAGGTAACGATCGATGCGATGTGCAGTTCTGCAGAGCAGGGACTTGAAGCTATCAACCGGCATAAGCCGGATGTGGTATTCCTGGATATTGAAATGCCACGTATGAATGGATTTGATATGCTGGAACAGTTTGAAAAACTGAACTTCGATGTGGTGTTCACTACAGCGTATGATAAATTCGCTATCAAGGCATTCCGCTACAGTGCGCTGAATTACCTGTTGAAACCTATCGATCCGGATGACCTGAAGGAAACAATACGGAGACTGGAGGAAAAGCAGTCTATTCCTACCAGGGAACAGATCGACCTGCTACTGCAAAATGTTAAGAATGTAAGCAAGAATACCATACCCCGTATTGCACTTACCACCAACGACGGGATGATCTTTGTTTCGACACAGGATATCGTATACTGTGAGGCCGAGAGCAACTATACCAATATCGTGTTGGCTGGCGGAAAAAAGATCATGGTATCTAAAGTGTTAAAGGATATTGACGAGGCATTGGCCGGTCCTGATTTCTTCAGGGTGCATAATTCTTTCCTCATTAACCTCAACCATATCAAAAAGTTTGTACGCGGCGAAGGGGGCTATGTAGTGATGGACGATAACGCTACCATTAGTATTTCGCGCTCGCGAAGGCAGGAGTTTATGGAGCTGTTCTCTAAGTTTTGACAAGTGGGCAGGGGTATTTGGGTACCCCTGCGCGTCATGCTAAATTCCTTTAATAAGCAAGAACATTATTTTATTATTTTTTAGTTGTAGCAGGATTTACGGTTATCATAACCGTAAAGCTCCGTGTATCAACTGTACGCTTTTGATACAGCTTTCAGGCTTGAAATATTATCCTGTTGAATATCAAACAAATAACACAGCGCCCGCTGTAATCCCCTTCCAGACTCACTTTTGCCGCTCATAAACATTTAATCGTAGCAAACACGCATTTCATTCAATAAAGACTACCGTTCACTCAAAGACGGCTTGCACAGGAAAAAATACTCACTAACTTTGCGGCGCAATCTGGTACTTAACTCTTGGTTCTTTCGTAATAAGGTGCAATTGTTAAAGAAAATATAAGAGTAAAAGAAGTTCGAAAAGGTTGTAACATTTAAAAAAAGGGTGCGTCTTATATAGTGTGATACAACAAGCAAGTATAGCGCAACGCTTAAAAAAACAAGTAGCCATAAAAACAAAAAAAACATTTAAAATGAAAAAGACAATTTTAATCTGGGCTCTGTTACTGACTGTAGGTCTTGGTAGCAGCTTTGCCAACAAGTTCGAAAATGTAAATGAACAAGTAATCAGTTCTTTTAAGAAAGACTTCGCTTCAGCGCAAGATGTTAGCTGGGAAAAATCCAAAGAGATCTCCAAGGCAACCTTTAAGCTGAATGACCAGGTAATGTTTGCTTATTATGCAGAAGATGGTAACCTGCTGGCCGTAATGAGGAACATCGTTTCCAGCCAGTTGCCCATCAACCTCCTGAGCGATCTGAAAAAGAATTATTCCAGCTACTGGATCAGCGACCTGTTTGAAATGGCTTCTGACAATTCTACTGCTTACTACGTAACAGTACAGAATGGTGATCAGACATTAGTGTTGAAATCATTCGGCGCTGCAGGATGGGAAACCTTTAAAAAGGATAAGAAATAATTATAGAGGATCTGATTCATTGTAACTACAGAAGGCCCCGCCACATGGCGGGCTTTTTATTTTATTGTGCCTGCTGCATAGTATTTTCCGCAGGTTACTCAACGTTGCTTGTTGCCGTTTTGCACCACCACTAATTTTGCCCTACATTATTTATTAATCATTTAATCTTATTACAATGAAGTTTATGAAGGGTGCCTGTATGGCATTGGTGATGTTGCTAACGTTTGCTTGTTCAAAAAGTACAGATGAACCTGGTACCGTTAGCATCGAAGGAGTTTGGACAGGAAAGTATGGAACGGGAAATAATAAACCGTCTTCTTTCTACAGTTTTAACATCAAGGCCAATGGAGTTATAGAAGAGCTTGATGCAAATGGTAAAGTAAAAGGAAAAGGTATCTGGCAACTGGACAATAACAAGATACTGATGGCTTCCTATTATTATCTGCCGCCAGCCAATACAGAGTTTTCTGTACTGGGCGCTTTCAATGCAGCAGAGGGAAAGATCCTGGGCAACTGGGGGTATGGAGAAAGTGTTACTGACGGTGGCACCTGGGAAATGACAAAGAACAAGTGATGTATTGAATCCACTCAAAAAAATGGTCAATTGCTCAATAGGGATTGTCCCTTGAATTAAGTACTGTTAGCTTTGCCTTATCAAAGATCATTAACCATTAAATCTGGTCTGTGTATTTATAGCCATTTAAAAGCGTGTTTTTTCAGGGTCGTTGGAAGGTTAATCCGCTCTCTGCCTTTGGCGGAGGCGGATTTTTTGTACGGCCAACATCAGCGGTGACACCTTTTCCCCGGCGACGCAGACGAAAGGTGTCACCGCTGGTGCTTAGTCACGGTTGGTCTGGCTAATGCTGCTGATATTTTGTCACTTGTTCAGTTCCTCTTTTGAGCGTACTTTTGTACCTGAATTAGGATTATGAAAAAGTGCCGCCTGATATTATCTGTATTACTTATATTACTGGTATTCTCTACCGGAGCTGTGGCGCAATGCTCCATCTGTACAAAAACTGCTTCCCAGTTGGGAGAACGTCCTGCCAAAGCCCTCAATACAGGGATTATCTACCTCGCATTTACACCTTTAGCCATTATGGGCTATGTAGGATACCGCTGGTGGAAAAGTAACCGCATCGTATAGTAACGGGGAAATATAGCTTATCAATTTCCTTATCTTGTTGCATCAAAACCTGCTGCAATGAAATATACCTGGTTATGTTGTTTTCTCCTGCTATCTGTCGTTTCCACTGCACAAAAACTGCCTACGGTTGAAGAAAAGACCAATGGCCTGAAAAAGTACCCTGGCTTTCTTGATTTTTACTGGGATGAACATGCCGGCAAGATCTGGCTCGATATCAATAAGCTGGATTCGGAGATGATCTATGTTACTTCCCTGCCTGCTGGCCTGGGTTCTAATGATGTGGGACTGGACAGGGGCCTGCTGGATGCTACGCGTATTGTTAAATTTTCCAAAGTAGGACGTAAAATATTGATGATCGTTCCCAATTATGATTTCCGGGCCATTACCAATGATGTAGCGGAGCGCAGGGCCGTAGAACAATCCTTTGCTCAATCGGCTATCTGGGGCTTTACTGCAGAAGCTGAAAGCAATGGGCATGTGTTGGTAGATGCTACCGACTTTATCATCCGTGATGCCATCCGGGTGGGCAACCGGTTGAAAGGAACCAAACAGGGCAATTATTCATTTGATAAGACCAGGTCGGCTATTTATTTACCTCGCACCAGGAACTTTCCCAACAATACAGAACTGGAAGCGACCATTACACTGGTGAATAACGACGGTGAAACGGGTAACTATGTAGGTGCTGTGACGCCTTCACCAGATGCTGTTACACTGCGCATACACCATTCTTTTGTGCAGCTCCCCGACAATGATTACCAGCCGCGACTCTTTGATACGCGTTCCGGTTATTTTGGGGTTTCATTTTTCAACTACAGTACACCCGTATCATCACCCATTGAACAATATTATGTGTGCCGCCACCGGCTGAAGAAAAAGGATCCTACGGCTGCTATCAGTGATCCTGTTAAACCTATTATCTATTACCTGGACAATGGCACGCCTGAACCTATTCGTAGCGCCTTACTGGAAGGAGCTTCCTGGTGGAACCAGGCTTTTGAGGCGGCTGGTTACCGCAATGCTTTCCAGGTAAGGTTATTACCGGATAGCGCAGATCCTATGGACGTGCGCTACAATGTGATCAACTGGGTGCATCGTGCTACCCGTGGATGGTCATACGGCAATAGCGTTACGGATCCCCGCACGGGAGAGATCATCAAAGGGCATGTAACGCTTGGCTCCTTACGGGTGCGGCAGGATTATTTAATAGCACAGGGTTTACTGGCTCCTTATGAAACCGGTATTCCTGCAGATGATAAAATGATGAAGATGGCATTGGCCAGGCTGCGACAGTTATCGGCCCATGAAGTAGGGCATACGATCGGGTTGATGCATAACTACGCCTCCAGCGTAAGCGACCGGGCCAGTGTAATGGATTATCCACATCCACAGGCCAATTTAACAGCTGCGGGTGAGATTGATCTGTCAAACGCCTATGACCAGAAAATAGGGGCCTGGGATAAGGCGGCCATTACCTGGGGCTACCAGGATTTCCCATCGGGCGTAGATGCTTCAAAAGGCCTGGATAATATATTGCGGGAGGCTGCTCAGAAAGGCCTGCAATACATTGCCGACCGTGATGCAAGAGCAGCAGGGGGCCTGCATCCGCAGGCGCATTTGTGGGATAATGGAGCAGATGCTGCTACTGAATTGAAAGCAGTGATGAAAATAAGAGCTAAAGCACTGGCGCAGTTTGGCGAGAAGAATATCCGTACTGGCCAGCCGATGGCTATGTTGGAAGATGTACTGGTGCCTGTATACCTGTTTCATCGTTACCAGGCAGAAGCTGCTACAAAAGTGGTAGGGGGTATGTATTATACCTATGCGCTGCGTGGAGACGGGCAAACCGTTACACGGCCTGTAACTAAGGCCGAACAACTGAAAGCATTGAATGCAGTGATCGATTGCCTGGACCCTGCGTTCTTGCGCATTCCCGATAATATAGTGAAGCTGATCCCACCGCGCCCGGCCGGATACAATGCCACAAGAGAGTTGTTTAAAAAGAGGACGGGCCTGGCTTTTGATGCGCTGTCGCCGGCGGAAACAGCTGCAGACTTCCCCTTGTCTTTTTTGTTTAATACCGAACGCCTGAACCGCATGGTACAATATGAAGTGCAACAGGGTGGGCTGGGAGTTTCAGAAATGATCAATACGCTGATCAGTAAAACATGGAAGGCCTCCCGCAGCAACGGTATGGAGAAGTTGATCCAGTTGCAAACTGAGCAGGTTTTGTTGACTTACCTGCTGGCTGTTTCTATAGACGACAATGCTTCCTTTCAAACGAGGGCTGTAGCGCAGAAAGCGTTGAGTGAGTTGAAGACCTATATTCAGGCGCAGCAAAAGACCAGTAAGGATGCCGATTATACGGCACACCTGGCCTATGCGCTGGAGCGTATGAAAGCTCCTGAGAAAGCGAAGCCAACCATACACAAGGAAATTCCGCCTGGCGCACCTATCGGGTGTGATATCGAATAGTTGGTAGGTCTGTAAAAATCAAAAGTCCGGAAATGATGCCTGCAGGGTATCATTTCCGGACTTTGTTTATGATAGGCAATAATCTTGGCAATTTATAATCCTCTCAATCAGCCCAATCCTTACAACGAAGTTTAAGAAACCCGCCGTATATCTGCCCCCAGCTTTCTCAGGCGTTCATCGATGTGCTGGTATCCCCGGTCTATTTGTTCAATGTTCTGAATGGTACTGCGGCCATCTGCGCTCAATGCAGCTATCAATAGCGATACCCCTGCGCGTATATCAGGGCTGCTCATGGTGATACCCCTGAGGTTTTGTTCGCGGCCAAGTCCAATTACTGCAGCCCGGTGGGGATCGCAGAGGATGATGCGTGCACCCATGTCTATGAGTTTGTCTACAAAGAACAAGCGGCTTTCAAACATCTTCTGGTGAATGAGCACACTGCCCTTTGCCTGGGTAGCTGTGACCAGTACAATGCTGATCAGGTCGGGCGTAAAGCCCGGCCAGGGATGATCGTACACTGTAAGTACAGAACCGTCGAGGAAGGTTTGAATTTCATACATCTCCTGGGCGGGTACATGAATATCATCTCCGATGAAATCCATTTGAATACCCAGCTGTTTGAATTTTTCGGGAATAACACCCAGGTTCTCGAGGCTTACATTTTTAATCGTGATATCGCTTTGCGTCATAGCTGCCAGCCCTATGAAAGAGCCGATCTCGATCATGTCCGGCAACATGCGGTGTTCAGTGCCTCCTAAATAGCCAACGCCTTCAATAACCAGCAGGTTACTTCCAATACCACTGATCTTAGCCCCCATGCGATTAAGCATTTTACACAATTGCTGCAGATAAGGCTCACAGGCTGCGTTGTAAATGGTAGTGGTGCCCTTGGCCATTACGGCTGCCATTACAATATTGGCAGTACCGGTTACGGAAGGTTCATCCAGTAACATATAGGTGCCCTTGAGGTTCTGCGCCTCCAGGTGAAAAAAGCCGTCTCCTGATTCATAATTGAAAGTGGCGCCCAGTTTCTCGAAACCTATGATATGGGTATCCAACCTGCGACGGCCAATTTTATCTCCTCCTGGTTTTGGGATAAAAGCTTTGCGGAACCGGGCCAGCAAAGGGCCAGCAAACATCACTGAGCCACGTAGGCGACCGCTTTTTTTACGGTAGTCCTCACTGCGCAGGTAGTCGATGTTTACATTATCGGCCTGGAAAATACAGGTATCCCGCTGTGGCCGTTCAATTTTCACATTCATTTCTCCCAGCAGCTCGATCAACAGGTTTACATCCAGGATATCAGGAATATTGGTGATGGTTACTTTTTCAGGCGTGAGCAGTACAGCGCTGATAATTTGAAGCGCTTCATTTTTGGCGCCTTGTGGAACGATCTCGCCCTGTAGTTTTTTACCGCCGTTGACTTCAAAGGAAAGCATAGGTTGGCTGGAGATTGAAAGGTGATTGATTAAAAAGGAGTGCAAAATAAAAAAAGTTGACCAGCCTCCTGGTCAACTTTTCAATAAATTAGATGACAAACGCACTTTACTTATACCGTTTCTTAAACTTGTTGTTGTTGCCGCCGCGGTCATTTCTGTCGTTGCGGTCATTCCTGTTGTCGTTACGGCCACCACCGCCACCACCACGTCCCTGATGCTGGAACTTCGGGTTGCGCTTATTGCGATAGTCTCCATAACCACCACCGCCTCTGCCATCACGGTCGCGTCCTTCATTGGGGCGATGTTGACGAACATAAGGGGTATTGGTAAAGGTCAACTGGCCATCGGTAAGATTGGTCAGCTCACTTTGAATGGCATCGTCATGCACGGTTTCTTTGTGCCAGTTGTTGTAAGCCAATTTCATGTAATAGGCTACAGCATTGGCAAATCCCTGGCGTTTATCAGGATTCTCTTCCTTCAGTGCCTTATTGATCACCAGCTCCAGGTTTTTACCCAGGTGACTGAACTTTGGATAACGTTTGGGATAGGGAAGCGGCTTGGGCCTCGCCTTCAGCGTTTCGCGCGTAGGTATCGGATAGGGCGACTCCACATCCAGGTTAAAGTCTGCGATCAGGAACAAATGGTCCCATAATTTATGACGGAAATCCTCTACATTTTTCAGGTGCGGGTTTAGGAAACCCATTAGCTCGATCACCGCATAAGCATTACGCTGGCGGGCTTCCCGGTCTTCAAGGCTCAACAAGTATTCAATCATCTTCTGAATATGACGGCCATATTCCCGGTAGATCAAATGGTTCCTGGCAGTATTGTACTCCATTTCCCCTAAAGTATTAAACATGTTACAAAAGTAGCAAAGTAAGTTTATAAAAAGAAAAGGCCTTTTTAGGGACTTTTTAGATCGGATTTATAGGGGATCTTTCACAGGTTAACGCCGTTGGACCAGCCGTTTACGCAGGTATTGCTCCAATATGCTCTATCTTGTTGGCCGTGTGACTGCCGGCGCACGTACAATGAGTGGATGATGGATGAATATGGGTTAGGATAGGGGAGTATAGTAGCTTTGCAGTCTTTTGTTCGGCAAAAAGCATTATTCGGCGTATTTTTGCCTTTCTTTTTATAAAAAACTGATACTCAATAAAACATGAAGAAATCCACTATAACTATCGATGTGGCGTTGGATGAGAAGAATGTACCAGAGCAAATTACCTGGAGCGCCACCGCCAGTACCGCCGATAGTGCCCGCCCAGCCAAAGCCCTGATGCTCTCTTTTTGGGATGGGGCTGATAAATCTGCCCTCCGCATGGACCTCTGGACAAAAGAAATGATGGTGGACGAAATGGCCGACTTTTACTACCAGACCCTGATGACGATGGCCGACTCTTTTGAGCGCTCTACCCATCAAGAGGAATTGGTGAATGATATAAAGACCTTCGCCAAAAACTTTTACTCCAAATTCCAGGACATCCAATTAAAGGAAAATAAGGCTTAAAACAACTGTTATGGCATTAGAACAACTCATCACGGCAGATATTAAAACAGCCATGCTGGCCAAAGATGAAATAGGGCTCCGTAGCCTCCGGGCTATCAAGGCCGCTATCCTGCTGGCGAAGACATCCGAAGGGGCCGGTGGCGAACTGAAAGAAGAGGACGAGATCAAATTGCTGCAAAAGCTGGTGAAGCAACGTCGCGACTCACTGGAAATATTTCAGCAACAAAACCGGGCCGATCTGGCACAGAAAGAGCAGGAAGAGATTGAGGTGATAGAAAAGTTTCTTCCCAAACAATTGAGCCCTGAAGAGTTGAAGTCGCTGGTGGCAAAAATTATTACAGAAGTGGGCGCTACTTCCCCCGCTGATATGGGTAAAGTAATGGGAGCGGCTACCAAACAACTGGCTGGTAAAGCCGATGGTAAAGCCATTAGCGCAGCTGTAAAGGAATTGTTGGCAAAATAATGATCATTGATATAATTTTTGGGATATTGCTATTGCTGGCTGTCATCAAAGGATGGCGGCGGGGACTTATCATTGCGGTATTTTCAGTGATTGCCATTATCGTAGGCATTGCTGCCGCCATGAAATTGTCGACCGTGGTAGCTGCATGGCTCAAAGATTCCACCTCTGTATCGGTTCAATGGCTTCCATTTCTTTCTTTTGCCATTGTATTGATAGGGGTTATCCTCCTCATCCGATGGGGGGCTAACCTTATTGAGGCATCATTAGAAGTAACTTTGATGGGATGGGTGAACCGCTTAGGGGGTATGTTGTTGTATATAATAGTATACACGCTGGCATTTAGTGTTTTGTTGTTTTATGCCACGCAGTTGAAGCTGTTGAATGAAAGTACCATTGCCCAGTCGGTTACCTATTCCAAAATACAGCCGCTGGGTCCTATGGTTATAGATACTTTGGGCAAGCTTGTTCCATGGTTTAAAGATATGTTCACAGAATTGGAAGGCTTTTTTGCTCATATTGCACAGCGGGCTGGACAATAAATTAGTTCTTCTCATTGATACTGATGAACCTGTAAACCGCAAAATAATCAGTAGTTTACAGTAAAATTGCATCGCTGAAAGCCTGAGATGTGATATTTGCGGTAAAACGTTTATTTTAGCGAATAATTGATTGAACTGAACCGATTTAAACAGATGAATTACGAGATCAAACAAGTGGATAAGTTCAAATTTATTGAAGAAGGTGAGGGTGAACCGTTGATTTTGTTACACGGTTTATTCGGCGCATTGGGTAACTTCAATAATTTGATTGATTATTTTAAACATCATTACAAAGTAGTGGTGCCCATGCTTCCTTTGCTTGACCTTGACCTATTGCATACCTCCGTTGGTGGCTTACAAAAGTATGTTCACCGTTTTCTGGAGTACAAAGACTATAAAAATGCGCACCTTCTTGGTAATTCCTTAGGAGGCCATGTTGGCATTTTATACGTATTAAAGCACCCAGAAAGGATCAAATCCCTCATACTTACCGGAAGTTCTGGCTTATTTGAAAATGGAATGGGCGATACTTACCCCAAAAGAGGTGATTACGAATATATTAAAAAGAAAGCTGAAGTAACTTTTTACGACCCCCAGATCGCCACCAAGGAAATCGTGGACGAGGTATATGAAACGGTTAATAACCGCCTCAAAGCCATCAAAGTCATTGCCCTGGCCAAAAGCGCTATCCGGAATAATCTTGGTGAAGAACTCAATCAAATCAAGCAACCCACGTTATTAATATGGGGAAACAATGATGCGGTGACACCGCCGTTCGTGGCACGTGAATTTCAAAAATTAATCCCAAACAGCGAGCTGCACTTTATTGACAAGTGCGGACATGCGCCGATGATGGAAGTTCCCGAGGAATTTAATCGGATACTCCATAAATTTTTGACAAAATTAAATGAGCCCGCAGCGGTAGCCTGACTTTTATCGTCTATATAAAGTAAGTACACCCACTGTTTTTTCCTTAGGGGTAACCACCATAAACGACTGCTCGCACCAGAAGGTAGCAAGTATTGCCTTTTTCAGAAAGTGTTTTGTTTCTGGCTCGGATAGGCTTTTATTTCATCAACAAAATCATACAGGCTAATAGCCTGAAGCAGTGCTAAACAAAGAACTCATATCTGCGACTATACCTACACTGAATCTTAAAGATTCAGTATTACAGGCACTTGAGCTGATGTCGGAGTTCCATGTAATGCAACTGGCTGTAGTGGCCGATGACAAGTACCTGGGATTTGTATCGGAAGACGATCTTATGAATGTGGATGAAAATCTTACCCTCCAGTCTTTAGAACCTCATTTTTCCAAGGCTGCTGTTCGCGCCAATACCCATTTCATGGAGGCCGTTCAGGTAGTTAATGACCATAACCTTTCCATTATTCCTGTAGTGGAGCCGGAAAATGTGTTTGCTGGTGTTATCACTGCTACTGACCTGCTGAAACAATTGGGCAAATCTACCGGCGCCAGTGAACCAGGGGGCATCATCGTATTGGAAATGGAACAACGCAGTTTCTCCTTCTCAGAGATCAGCAAACTGGTTGAAACCAACGATGCCCAGATCACCCAGCTCAATTCCAATTGGGATACAAGTACGGGCTCTCTCATTGTGACCCTCAAAATCAATAAGTTCGAGATCTCCGACATTATAGCCACCCTTCAGCGCTACGAATACCAGATTAAATATTACTTTGGCGAAGAGTTATACGAGAACGAATTACGCAGTAACTATGACCATTTGATGAATTACCTCAGCATTTAATACAAATATCAGGATTCTGCTATCTTCGTCTGTATTCATCCAAAATAAATTCTGCTACCTGCAACAGTTTGTCTCTGCATGCGGATACCAAAGAAATATTATATCATAGCAATCCTGTTGCTGGGAAATACATATCTCCAGGCACAGCCATTGGCAACCGATACCCAGGTAGTGGTTACGCAGGCGCCTGCTGTTGTGCAGGAACCCCGTTCCACCCCCTTTGTGGTAGGCGTTATTTATATAGAAGGGAATAAGCGCACCAAATCCTACATGATACAAAGGGAACTGCCTTTTAAGACGGGCGATTCTATCTACCTTCCAGACCTGGTTAAAGGATTTGAGATCTCCCGACAACAATTGTTCAATACCGGTCTCTTTAATGAAGTAGTGGTGGCACTCAAATCATTCCGTGGATATGAAGTAGACATCCTTATTCAGGTAAAAGAACGTTGGTACTTCTTTCCTATTCCTTACCTTAAACCGGTAGACCGTAATCTTTCTGAATGGGCGCGCCAGGGATATGGTGTTGATCGCCTAAATTATGGCCTCAAATTCACCCAATATAATTTTACCGGCAGGAATGATAAACTCCGGTTCTATTTAATTACAGGTTATACAAAGCAGATACAATTCCAGTATGAACAGCCCTATGCCGATAAAACATTACGCCATGGTTATGGGGTTGGGTTTTCCTACTCATTCAACAAGGAGATTAATTATGCTACCAGCAATAACATGCAGATGTTTACTGATTCTCTTACGGATGGTATCAGGCGTTGGGAAGGAAAGATCGAATATACGTACCGGCCAGGTCTGCGTACTTTTCATGCCGTCAGACTGTCTGTAGTAAAACAGCAGGTAGACAGCCAGTTGCTGGGTCTCAATCCAAAGTATTTTAGGGCCAATAGCAGCTCTGTCGTCTATCCGGAATTGTCGTACACCATCAAATATGTGAATGTAGACTATGTACATTTCCCCTTGACAGGTTGGGTAGTGGAAGCTGGTATATCAAAGCGGGGTATCAATAAAGAGATGGACATGTGGCAGCTGAATGGGAAATTTACCAAGGGTTGGCAAATTGCTAAGAAAACATTCTATTCTTTGGCGGGCAATGGTGTACTTCGGGTGCCTTTCGATCAGCCTTATATCAATCACCGGATGTTTGGGTATGGCGACATGTTCCTGCGCGGTCTTGAAAAGTATGTGATAGATGGGGTGGCCGCAGGAATGGTACGCAATACTCTTCGGCGTGAATTATTCCGCTTCACTGTTAAAACCCATATCAAATCGCGCTCGCACGACCGGATCCCGTTCCGTATTTATGCCCGTACCTTTGGAGATATGGGGTATGCATATAATAAAAACTTCACCAGTAACTCCCTCACCAATCGTATGTTATATACCGGTGGACTGGGGATGGATGTTGTTACTTTTTATGATCTCATCATACGATTTGATTATAGCTTCAATCAATTAGGTCAAAGTGGCCTATTTTTGCACCTCAAGAATGATTTCTGATCGTTGCCCAACCATTCCCTTATCCATATTCCTGTATACTTAATCCTATCTTTGATATTATTTCGGGTGCGGAGCTCCATACGCTGAATTCTGTATCCTGCATTTTTGTTTTATTATGAAAGTAGCCATCTATAGCCGGGTAATCGATTACGATCAGAAAGGAGAAGTGCAACAGTTGTTCGATGAACTGGGCAAAGAAAAAATGGAGCTTGTTATTTACGAGCCTTTTTATGAAACGATCCGGTCATCTTTTAGATTTCCTGATAATATCTCCATATTCAAGGATTCCAACGATCTTACTTCCTCGATCGACTTTTTGATAAGTCTTGGTGGAGATGGGACTTTGCTGGATACGGTAACCCTGGTGCGGAATAAAAACATTCCTGTACTGGGGATCAACTTTGGCCGTTTAGGTTTCCTGGCCAGCATAGGACGGACCGAACTTTCCACGGCCGTACAATCTCTTGTAAAACGTACGACTGTCATTGATAAGCGGTCGTTGATACACCTCGATGCCAATAAACCCCTTTTTGGGGATGTGCCTTATGGGCTCAATGAATTTGCCATTCACAAGACAGACACCTCCCCGATGATCAAGATCCATACCTATCTCAATGGTGAGTTTCTGAATACCTATTGGGCCGATGGCGTGATTGTGGCTACACCCACAGGATCCACTGGTTATTCGCTGAGTTGCAACGGGCCGGTTGTATTTCCGGAATCGGCCAGTTTCGTGATCACGCCGGTAGCACCCCACAATTTAAATGTGCGGCCAATTGTGGTAGGAGATGACAATATTATCTCATTTGAAGTTGAGGGCCGGGCAGATCATTTTATCTGTGCGCTCGATTCCCGGAAAGAGATTGTGGACAAAAAAGTGCAATTAGCCGTTCAGCGTGAAGCTTTTACGTTAAGCCTGGTGCGGTTGAATGAAAATAATTTCCTGCAAACCTTGCGTACAAAGCTTTCCTGGGGTCTTGATACGAGGAATTAACATTTCCCTTGAAAGAAAAAGCCGTCGGGTTACGTTAGACTCAAATACATTAATTATTATATTGCGGTTATGAACAAGCTGGCTGTAGCAATATTCCTGATCCTTTGTGTATCATCGGTAAAACCTGCATCTGCTCAATGGGAAGCCATCCGGCAAGAGGGTGAATTCGGTATCTCGGTCGGAGCCGCTCATTATTTTGGCGATCTTAACACAAGGGCCCAACTCAACCGCCCCAAGCTGGCTGCTGGACTCTTTTTTCGTAAACAGTTTGGAAATTACATCGGTTTACGGGTGGCCGCCCACTTTGCACAGCTCGGCTATTCGGATGTGTACAATAAAAGCAATGAATACCAGCGCAAAAGAAACCTGAGTTTCAATTCTAATATTTTTGAATTGGCCCTGCAGGGAGATTTCAACTTCTTCAAATTTGTTCCCGGCGATCCATATCATGCTTTCACGCCCTATGTAACACTCGGCGTGGGCGTATTCAGTTATGACCCATATGCTTATCTGGGTGGCCAGAAAGTGTTTCTGCGACCTCTAGGTACCGAAGGCCAGGGGCTTGCTCTTCCTGGGTATGAAGACCGGAAACCTTACAATACAATGGCCATCTGTCTGCCAATGGGTGTAGGTATTAAATACGCGCTCACCGATAAAATGAATATTGGTTTCGAAGTCGTTTACCGGTTTACTACAACGGATTATTTGGACGATGTAAGCAAAACATATGTAGGCATCGATAATTTTGCAAAAATG
This sequence comes from uncultured Paraflavitalea sp., assembly GCA_966211765.1. Taxonomy (GTDB): domain Bacteria; phylum Bacteroidota; class Bacteroidia; order Chitinophagales; family Chitinophagaceae; genus Paraflavitalea. The sequence goes on along the minus strand of CBIHOV010000012.1, from coordinate 73,462 downwards.
CCCGATGGTTCATTTTCCCAGGCTGCCCTGTTGCAGGACAGGTCATACGAAACCAGTCCCGAGCGTATCGGCTTGCCGGGACGTCAGCGTGGTTTTGCCAAGCAGAAGGATCAATATGTATTTGCTGAAGTGACACTCTCCTTCAACCTTACATCCTATCGTTGTCCTACCGCTAATTAGGGAACAATACAAGGAAAAATATTCAAAACCGGCCCGGAAGGCCGGTTTTGCTTTTTCGACAGAAGGGCCTTTTTTGCCGGTCAAAAGCATGTATTGAACGGCGTGAAACTGCTATATTATCTTTTCAGGGGAATGAAAAAGCCCGGAAAAAGGACAAAATAGACTTGCCAATGAAGCGTAAAGGAAGGGCAAGGCTTTGCCTGGCAAGCCATACGGCGCCACGCCCGCCAATATTAAAAAGGTGCAAAAGAAGCATCCCTCCTAATCTTTTTGTAACTTCGTGCCCTTCAAAAAATTGAGGTAATGCAGAGCCTTAGGGAGCAAATTAACTTGCAGCGGCTACCGCACCATATAGCCATCATTATGGATGGCAACGGACGCTGGGCACAGGAAAAGGGCCAGGATCGGTTGTATGGCCATTTTCATGGTGTGGAAAGCGTGCGCAATATTGTGGAAGGTTGTGCTGAATTGGGCGTTGGATACCTTACGCTGTACGCTTTCTCGACTGAAAACTGGGACCGCCCGGAATATGAGGTCAGTGGGCTTATGGAGCTATTGGTAGACACTATCCGAAAAGAGACTGAAACCCTCAATAAGAACAATATTAAGCTCCACGTCATTGGCGATATGAATATGTTGCCAGCTTATGCTCAAAAAGAGCTGAATGAATCGCTGGAGATCACCAGCCGTAATACCGGGCTTAACCTTGTAATGGCCCTCAGCTATAGCAGCCGTTGGGAGCTTGTACAGGCCGTAAAACATATTGCCGGAGATGTAAAAGCCGGGAAAATTGACCCAGATACTATTTCGCAGGAAACTTTACAAAAATACCTGACCACCAGTAATTTTCCCGATCCGGAACTGATGATACGCACCAGTGGCGAGTACCGTATCAGCAATTTCTTACTTTACCAATTGGCTTATGCAGAACTTTATTTCACTAATGTACGCTGGCCTGATTTCCGTAAAGAGAACCTTTATGAGGCCATTATTGACTTCCAAAGCCGGGAAAGGCGCTTTGGAAAAACTGGCGACCAGCTACAGCAGGAAGCCCTTAGCCAATAAGTTTATCGTAAAAATCCCAACAAATCATTCCTCCCGCATTTCTTTTAACAAACACTTTTAAGTTAATCTTAAGTAAATCCCTTTAATTTGCCCCAGCTTAAACAACCCGGAATGCAGCGTACGTTTACTTTTTCCGCTATTCTACTGGCTTTGATGACCTTTTCAGTGAGTTCAACATTTGCCCAGGAAAAAACTGATACGATCCCTACCTCTATTGATCCCGAGTTGGAAGCGATCATGCATGCAAGGAACGCAAAGGAATTTACGATTGGAGGTATCAAGGTCTCAGGAACTAAAAGGTATGACGAACAGCTGCTTATTTCTATTGCCGGCATCAATGTAGGCGATAAGGTTACGATCCCTGGTGGCGATCAGTTTAGCAAAGCGATCACTAACCTCTGGAACCAACGTCTTTTCTCGAACGTACAGATATACTTCACCCGCCTTGATGGCAACAACCTCTATATCGAGATCCAGGTAACAGAACGCCCCGCCTTGTCAAAATACTTTTTTAGAGGTGTCCGTAAATCAGAAGAAGAAGACCTTCGTAATAAGCTCAACCTCGTTATTGGCCGTGTTGTAACAGAAAATACCAAGATCAGTGCCGAGCAACTTATTCAGCTCTATTATACAGATAAGGGCTTTCAAAGCGCTTCTGTTCGTATTGAAGAAGCTACAGACCCTGCCTTGCCCAACTCCGTTATCCTTAACTTTTACATACAAAAAGGACATAAGGTCCGGATTGACGATATCACCTTTGAAGGTAATACGAGTGTAAGCGATCTGAAGCTGAAAAAGAAAATGAAAGGCACCAAGGAAATGAGTAAACTCACCTTGTTCCCGTCAAAAGATTCTGCCGATACGGCTGGTCAAAAACACACGACTTTCAAGGACTATCTGAAAGAAGGTGGATTCCTTTCCATGACCAAAACAAAGGATTTCCTCGATCCCTATTTCCGTTTCAAACTCTTCAGTTCGGCCAACTTCAACGAAAAGAAGTTTGAAGAGGACATGGATAATATCCTGGCCTATTACAACTCGCTCGGTTACCGGGATGCAACTGTAGAAGCCAAACCTCAAGCCTATAACAAGAAGGGTAATTTGAAAGTGGGTCTTAAAATAGACGAGGGGCACCGCTATTTCTTTGGTAATATAGGCTGGAAAGGGAATACGAAATATTCTGACTCCGTTCTTAACTTCTTAATGGGTATTAAAAAGGGCGATACTTATAATCTTGAAATACTCAATAGCAAACTGGGTAAGCAAGCCTCCCCAGAAGGTGGTGATATCAGCAGTTTGTACCTGGATGACGGTTACCTGTTCTTTAAAGCAGATGCGGTTGAAACAGCGGTATACAATGATACCATCGATTTCGAGATCCGTATGATGGAAGGCCCGCAAGCCACTATCAAGAACATTACTATTTCTGGTAATGAAAAAACCAAAGAGCACGTAATTCGCCGTGAGATTCGTACGCTGCCTGGTGATAAATTCAGCCGTCAGGACCTGATCCGTTCCAATCGTGAAATTGCCCAGTTAGGCTTTTTCAACCAGGAAAAAATTGGTATTAATCCCATTCCCAACCAGGAAGATGGTACAGTGGATATACACTACACCCTTGAAGAAAAGTCTTCTGATCAGTTGGAGCTTAGTGCCGGCTGGGGCGGTGGCATTGGGTTGACTGGTACCCTTGGTGTATCATTTAATAACTTCTCTATTCGTAATATTTTCCGCAAAGAGGCCTGGGACCCATTACCTACCGGCGATGGTCAAAAGCTCAGTCTGCGGGTACAATCTAACGGGCGTGCCTACCAGTCTTACAATTTCTCTTTCACTGAGCCATGGCTTGGTGGTAAAAAGAGAAACTCTCTTACGGTAAGTTTATACAATAGTATATTCCGTACCGGCGGTATTGACAACAGCGGTCGCTATTTCTTTAGTGATACCAATAAGTTGAAGAATTTTGGTGTGAGTGTGTCACTTGGTAAGCAATTGAAATGGCCCGATGACTATTTCACATTGGTCTATTCAGTTAGCTATACACAGTATAAGCTGAACAACTATCCGTTGTTTACGCAGGATTTCAAGAACGGAACGTCCAATAACCTGAGCTTCAAAATTGCGCTCAACCGCAACTCTGCGGGTCCAAACCCGATGTTCCCTACCAGCGGTTCCAACTTCCTGGCAAGTGTACAGTTTACACCACCTTACTCCTTATTTAATAAAAGTATTACGACCGAGGACAGCTATAAGCTCCCGGAATTCCATAAATGGCGATTCAATGCAGAATGGTTTATTCCTATTGGCAAGGCAATGGGCGCCGACAAGAGCCGCCAGTTTGTACTACGTGCAGCCGCTAAATACGGCTTCATGGGCAGGTACAACAGTAAACTGGGCTATTCGCCGTTTGAGCGCTTTCAGGTGGGTGATGCCGGTCTGGCCAATGGTAACTATATCTTAGGGTATGATATCATTGCGCATCGTGGATACCCTGTGTACGAGAACTCGGATCCCAAGATCAACCCTGACCAGCAGAATGCCAGCCAGTTCTTTACCATGTTCAATAAGTATACGCTGGAGCTGCGTTATCCATTCACGACCAATCCAAACAGTACTATCTATGGTATGGCATGGTTTGAAGCTGCCAACGGATGGTACGATTATAAAGATTATAATCCTTTCCGTCTCCGCAGAAGCGCCGGAGTGGGTATGCGTTTCTTCCTGCCCATGTTCGGGTTACTCGGCTTCGATTATGGTGTTGGATTTGACCGTCTGAAACCAGATGGCAAATTGCGTGACGCAGCCCGCTTTACCTTCATGCTTGGTTTCGAACCGGAATAGGTTTGACTCCTGCTGTAAAAGGTTGAACCTTGGAATTTTTGAGATTTTCAGGATTATGAGGATATTTATAAACCTGGCTAGCGGGGTTCTCCCGATAGTCAGTTCGTATAGGGCACATTAGCATGATTTTATCTTATCAACTTTAAAAGAAAGCACTATGAAAAAAATAATGCTCATCTGTTTTTGCCTGCTGGCTTTTACCTGTGTTTCACTTGCACAACGGTATGGTATTGTTGATACTAAGTATATTCTTGATAAAATGCCGGAGTATAAGGATGCACAAAAGAAGCTGGACCAGTTCAGTATCCAATGGCAAAAGGAAATCGATGATAAGCAAGCTGCCCTGGACAAGATGTACAAAGATTTTGATGCAGAACAGGTAATGTTGAGTGAGGAATTGAAGAAGAAAAGAGAAGATGAGCTCTTTGTACGGGAGAAGGAATTACGTGACCTCCAACGCAAACGCTTTGGTTTTGAAGGCGATCTGTTTAAGAGGCGTCAGGAACTGATAAAACCCATACAGGATAAGGTTTACAATGCCATTCAGAAAATAGCAGTTAACCGTGCATTCGATTTTATTTTGGACAAAAGTGAGGGAATTACTGTTATCTTTGCCGACCCTAAACTGGACCGGAGCGAGGATGTATTAAAAGAATTAGGTGTTAAATAAACGTGAAAACAATAGCCAGGGAACAACTTCATAGACTCATTTTTCAACTTAAATTTTAAATAAAACAAACCGTACACCTGAAGCACCAATAACAGGCTTTGGGTGGCCTTAACAACAAAAATGAAACGCATGAAAAAGTTTTTTACAGGTATGTTGTTTGCCCTGGGCCTGATGGTGGCTGGTGAGGTAAATGCCCAGACGAAGATCGGATACATCAGTTCACAGGAAGTAGTGAGCATTATGCCTGAAACACGCAAAGCTGACTCCCTGCTTACTGATTTTCGTAATGCGCTCGTACAGAACGCTACCGACAAGCAAAATGCTTTCTACGCAGCTATAGACAAATTCAATAAAGACTCTGCTACACTCTCTGAAGCTGTTAAAGTGGTAAAGAGAACTGAACTTACCAAATTGGGTCAGGAACTGGGTGGCGAAGAAGAGCGTATCCAACAACAGTTGCAACAAAAACAACAAGAACTTATTCAACCTATCAATAAGAAAGCATACGATGCTATCCAGGCTGTAGCCAAGGAAAACGCCTATGTTTTTGTATTCGAAAAAGAGGCGCTCCTGGTAGCTCCTCCTGCTGAAGATATTTTACCCCTGGTAGCTAAAAAGCTCGGTATTAAGTTGCCCGCAGCTGGCGCTGCACAACCTGGTGCTCCCAGACCAACAACAGGTGGTAAGCCCTAATTGATAAGATATTTTGTTCTGAGGGTTTAGTGAGGTGTAATAACCTCATTAGACCCTCAGTCTTTTTAGGCCACTTATGTTTATTTTTGCGCATGCACGCATCCCAACCCATTGGCATTTTTGATTCAGGGTATGGCGGTCTTACCGTCATGAAAGAAATACTCGGCAAGCTGCCTCAATATGATTATGTATACCTGGGCGATAATGCCCGTGCTCCCTATGGTAATCGGTCTTTTGAAACAGTGTACCGCTACACGCTGCAATGTGTAGAATGGTTTTTTGAACAAGGCTGCCCACTGGTGATCCTGGCCTGTAATACAGCCTCCGCGAAAGCGCTGCGTACTATTCAGCAAAATGACTTGCAAAGGCTTAATCCCCACAACAGGGTGCTGGGTGTGATACGTCCCACCACAGAAATTATAGGACAATTTACCGATACCGATAAGATAGGGATCCTGGCCACTACGGGCACTGTGCAATCTGGCTCCTATACCATTGAAATTGAGAAGTTCTATCCGCAAATTGATGTCTTCCAGGAAGCCTGTCCCATCTGGGTGCCCCTTATAGAAAATAATGAACACAACAGTCCCGGGGCAGATTATTTTGTGAAAAAGCATCTGCACAATATACTAGCCAGGGAAAAAGATATTGATGTATTGCTACTGGCCTGTACGCATTATCCATTGCTGCTGAATAAAATACAGCAGTTCCTGCCAGCTGGTATAACCGTGGTTTCCCAGGGAGAAATTGTAGCCCAAAGCCTGGTGGATTATCTACAGCGCCATCCCGAAATTGAGCAACGTTGCAGCAGGCAGGGGGAGCGTACTTTTTATACTACAGACTCAACGGAAGATTTTGATAACCATGCCAGCATTTTCTTTGGGCAGCGCTTGCAATCGCGGCACCTTGCCTTATAAAAGCCAGGAAAAATAATTCATTCGTAAATTTTAATTGACCTCTCTGCGGTTGTTATCCGTAAAATTGCTTAATTGCATGGGTACATTACTGCTTGACGTTACTCATATAAATGTTTTTCTATATCATGAAGTATTTTGCTCGCCCACTGATGTTATTATTGACGATAACTGCGCTCGTCTCCTGCCAGAAAGAGGTAAGTAACGAGAGTTCTACAGATGGCTCTTCGGCGGTAAACGGAGTATTGAAAATGAAGATTGATGGCAATCAATGGGTAGCCGATAAATTAGCCACTGCCAGTATAATGGCCGGCTATATCAATATTACTGGTATCAGTAAGGATAAGAAGTTATTTACCATCACGCTCATGGATGATGTGGTGAAAACATATAAACTGAATCCTGTTGATTTTGAAGGAGGGGCTGCATTATCCGACAGTGCAGAACTCAATACCAACTCTTACGGTACCATGCAGAGTGATGATATGGCCCTCGCAGGTGGCACCGTGACTGTAAGTAAAATTGATGAAGCTAAGAAGACCATTTCCGGTACCTTTCAATTTAAGCTTTTCCGGGATGAGGACAGTACTCAAAAGGTTATCACAGAAGGAGTGTTTGAAGACCTGGTATATGAAACTACGCTGCCTCCGTCCAGCAGTACAGATACTTTTACCGTGAAAATAGATGGTACCGATTGGAAAGGGGAAAGTATTTTCGGGACTTATGTTGACCTTACAAAACAAATAATGATCGTAGCCAACAATTCCACGGCAACGAAAACGGTAGGGTTGACCATTCCCTCTGATATTACGCCCGGGTCCTATACCCTGGACTTTTGGGGGTTGACGCATATTGGCCTGTACAATCCCAATCCTTCATTGTCATTAGCCTCAGAATCGGGCACATTAAAAGTTTTGGAACATAATACTGCCACTAAACGTATCAGAGGAACTTTTGACTTTAAGGCCACAGAGCTAGTCCCTTCGAATCCGCCTAAGGTAGCGAATCTCACAAATGGTTATTTTTCAGTGAAATATCAATAACGGAGACCTTGGTAAGAGCCATTCCGGGGAAAAAGCAGGGGATTTTAAAAATTCTTATTACTTAACTATCCACATCTGCCATCCTTTTATTACCTTTGCCGTCCTTTCACAAACCTGTAGGTGTGGTGACCCGCAGGCCTGAAACTGAAACCCGGATCGCTTCTCCCGATCCTTATTTCAAAAAAGTGAAAAAGAGTAAGATAATATGAAACGTACATTCCAACCTCATCGTCGCCGTCGTAAATCCGTTCATGGTTTCCGTAAGCGTATGCAAACAGCTAATGGTCGTAAAGTATTGGCAAGCCGCCGTGCAAAAGGCCGTAGGAAGTTGACTGTTTCCGATGAGAGAAAGCTGAAATAGTCTTCTTTTGCATCCTGCTCATCCGGGCAGTTGCTGAGGAATCTTAAAATATTAGCTGATAGCCCTGTATTTATGCATAGCCAAGATACAGGGCTATTTTATTTTTATATGGTGAAAAAGCTCACTTTAGGCAAGGAGGAACGTCTGAAAAGCCGTAAACTTATTGACCAGCTTTTCAAGGAAGGCAGGAGCTTTACCGTATTTCCGTTCCGCGTTTATTACCTCTTTCCGCCTGTCCAGTCCCTTCGGTCGGACCACCAATTGCTTCAATTTGGGGTAGGGGTGAGCACCAGGAATTTCAAACATGCAGTAGATCGCAACCGTGTCAAAAGGCTGGTGAGGGAGGCCTATCGTTTACAGAAAATGCCCTTTCAGGAGTTGGTGCAGTCCAAAGAATTACCGCTTGCTGTATTTGTTATTTACACGGGTAAAGAGTTGCCTGCATATGCAATGGTGAGTGAAAAGATCGCCGTAATTTTGAAACGTCTCATAAAGGCAGCCGATGAAATTCCTCCTTCAGTTACTTAGCCTTCCTTTCCTGGCGCTCATTAAAATATACCAATGGGTCATTTCTCCTATTCTAGGACCCAATAAATGCCGTTTTACCCCCACCTGTTCTCATTATGCCGCCGAGGCCCTTAGGAAACATGGCCCCTTTAAAGGACTCTGGCTGGCTGTTAAACGCATTAGCCGCTGCCATCCCTGGGGTGGAAAAGGCTATGATCCTGTTCCATAATGAAAATAAAAAAGCACAAGAGATAAGCGATAAGGCTTGTGCTTTCACTGCTGCCTCCGGCTTACTTCCTGTGCCTTGAAATATTGTAATTTATTTCCCGAGTCTCTTGATCAGATCTTCCAATGATTCACGTTTCTGAGCATTGGTGAAGAATTTATAGAATTCAGGTGCATTGCCGTCTTTATCTGCTTCTACTTTGGCTGGAATCGCATTGTAAGGGCCTAAAATTCTGGCACCTTCATTAGTGCTTAATTTCTTTATAGAGCCGGGTATAAGGAAATATGTTTTATTGGCATCGCTGGCATTTTGTCCCAATAACAACTGTTGTGTGCTGTCAATGATATGCTCCAATTGTACGGTGCTGATGGCTGTGGGCATGCCGCTGGAACCGAAGTTCACAATACTTCCGATCAAAGTATCCTTCTTCAGGTTGAGCAGGTAAATGCCATTATCGGGCAACTCGAAGGTTTTATCTCCGGTTGAGCTTTTTACTGTTACGGTTACTTTTGCATCGCCGCTATAGGTTAATATTTCTTCATTATGTTGATTGCCCGGTTCAAAGCTGATGGTCTCTGGTTTGGATTTATCTATTTGCATTTTACCGCTGGACATGACAACAAGAGTTTTTCCACCTTTGCTACCACCTGAGCAAGCAGAAAAAAGTACGATCGACAGGCATACCGTCAGTAGGGAGAATAATTTCATGTGTTAACAATTGAAAGGTTTGTAGGATAAAAAACAATCCCGGTGTTGCTACCGGGATTGCTAAGTAACGGAAATTTTTTCATTTGCCTATTTTGAAGCTGCCGCAAAGCGATCTGCAACCTTGTTCCAGTTCACTACATTCCAGAATGCCTTCAGATAATCAGGGCGTTTATTCTGATATTTCAGGTAATAAGCATGTTCCCATACGTCTACCCCCAGAATTGGGGTGCCTTTTACTTCAGCTACATCCATCAGGGGATTATCCTGATTGGGCGTAGAAGAGATCTCGAGTTTGCCATCTTTTACAAGAAGCCATGCCCAACCGCTACCAAAACGGGTAGCACCTGCTGTATTAAACTTTTCTTTAAACTCATCCAATGAGCCAAAGGTAGCAGTAATGGCATCAGCCAGTTTGCCGGAAGGAGCTCCTCCTGCATTTGGGGCCAGGCTTTCCCAGAAGAAAGTATGGTTCCAGTGACCGCCACCGTTATTGCGTACGGCAGGGCTGATGGTGCCAGCAACTTTAACCAATTCTTCCAATGATTTATTTTCATTGGGAGTGCCGGCAATCGCCTTGTTCAGGTTATCTACATAAGCCTGATGATGCTTGCCGTGGTGAATTTGCATCGTCAATGTGTCAATATGCGGCTCCAAAGCTTCGTGCGCATAAGGAAGCGCAGGTAATGTAAATGCCATAGCTATAAAGTTTTAAAATGTTTAATAGACTTTCCGCGAATCGTGAAAGGATAACAAATTTACAGGTCATTGGTTGATTGGCCAATTCAAATACCGACACCTGAGGGAATTAATAGGGTTCTAATGGATTGAATACCTACCGAATGAGTTCGGGCATTGGATTTTTATAGTAACTTACTGTCCAGTTTAATCCTCATTCAATTCCATACTTATGTGCCTGTCCAAAACAAAATTTATCATGGCCTGCTGCATTTTGGCCCTTACCTGCATTGGTTTTACGGCCTTTGCGCCTTTTCAGGCAATCGACAATACATTATCCCCTGCCGAGAAAAAAGCCGGCTGGACATTATTATTTGATGGCAAAAGCACCAATGGTTGGAGGCCTTACCGAAACCAGGCATCTGAAGGATGGGAGGTGAAGGATGGTCAGCTACACTGTAAAGAAGGTAAGCTGGCTCATCGGAGTGATTTTATCACTGCAGACCAGTATGATAATTTTGAACTGACTTTTGACTGGAAGATCAATAAAGGCTTTAATAGTGGTGTTATCTACCGCGTGGAAGAAGGAGACAAAGCCGCTTATGAGACTGGGCCTGAATACCAACTTATCGACGATGAAGGATACCCTGAAAAACTGGAGGACTGGCAAAAAAGCGGCTCCGACTATGCTATGCATCCTCCCTCCAGCGTGACAGCCAAACCTGCAGGTGAATACAATCAAACAAAGATCATTGTAAATGGCGCCCATGTTGAGCATTGGCTCAATGGAACGAAAGTAGTTGACTTTGACTTATGGACCCCCGAATGGCAGGCGCTTAAAGCAAAAAGTAAATGGAAAGATGCCAAATTGTATGGTATGATCAAAAAAGGACATATTGCGCTCCAGGATCATGGTGGCGGGGTATGGTTTAAAAATATCAAGCTCCGAAAACTGTAGTTAACAGGCTTCAAAACAAAAGCCATCCCGTTCATCAGGGATGGCTTTTGTTTTTCATCGCTTATCCTTAAAGAAGTTCTTCATCAATATTGCGCAATCTTCTTTCAGTATGCCTTTTACGACTTCCGTTTTGGGATGAAAAGGCCAGTTATCACCCGTAATCCTTTTGTGTCCATTCTTTTCATCATCAGCACCCCATACTATTTTACTGATCTTGCTCCAGTATAAGGCCCCTGCACACATCAGACAGGGTTCTACTGTAACATAAAGTGTGCCCTCCGGGATATACTTGGCACCCAGGAAGTTAAAAGCTGAAGTAAGAGCTATTATCTCTGCATGGGCTGTGGGATCATTCAAGCGCTCCACCTGGTTGTGGCCGCGTGCTATGATCCTGTCATTTATTACCACGACAGCTCCTACAGGTATTTCTCCTTCGCTATAGGCCTTCCGGGCTTCCTTCAGGGCTTGCTGCATAAAAAAATCATCGGTCATACCCTGCGAAGGTAAATCCTCTACAGCATCCTTAAAATGCTATTTCAAACTGCTCCCCGGGATATTGATCTTGATGTATGCTGGCAATTTAAAAAGGAGATTCCTCCCGCGAGCTTTTGATGATACTCACTTCGGTTTCCAGCCTGTCGAGCCTGTTTTTAATATAATCCAAACCGGTATTGGGCTCTTCTACCAGGGATAAGGTTTCATTGTAGGCGTACTTCTTGTACTTCCTGCTTTCAAACTTCAGTTCGATGTCCTCCGCAATCAGCTCATCCAGGCTGACGCCAAAAAATCTGGATATTCTGATCAGCCCATCCAAAGATGGCGCGGTTCTGCATTGCTCATAATTAGACCAGGTAGTACGCGAAAACCCAAGACTGTCAAACATTTGATGCTGTCGTAACTTTTTCTCCTTACGCAGGAATTGAAGATTTTTGCCAAAAAAGTTTAAAGACTGCTCCATGATTTTTAAATTTATTACTAAAAAAATTGGCAGGCTAAAGGGGATTGAATACATTTGTGTTTATAAATATATTTAATATTTGTAAACTGAGTGCAGCAGAAAATAAATACACTTTTACCGGGCCGGCACGTTCATTAATCATCCATAACACAAACCACCCGGGTGTTCCGATTACCTTCATACTGCTGCATAGATGATATTACCTTAAAAAAAATGCTTATGCAGGTCCTGCATGCCGCTTGAAGTGTGTTGAAGGCGTACTTTCTATTTTGATCTTTTTACTCCCCCGGCAATGAGCTGGTTTTCCCACAGATGAAAGGCGTACCAGGTTGCCTTCTACCTTGTGCTATAGTCAAATCTTAAAAGATTAATTGATCCATTCTCTCATTAAATAATAATGGGCTATGAAAACTTGTAACAAACAAAAGCAAAACCACAATCAACTGCTCCGTCTTACCAAAGAACAACAACAGGAACCGGGCGCTGTACTTACTTATTTTTTTGAATGTTATCACTTGAAGGACTTGCGTGAGCTGCTCTGGGATTGGTTATTAACAGCGCTAAGCTCAGATAATGCCACTTATGCCAAAGGACGCGAGCGCAGTAACCTGATCTTCCTGTATGAGAAATTAGAATCGCTGGTAGAGGCAGTGTATCTCATGCACCAGCATCAGCCCGTTAAAAAAAGCAAACGAAAAAAGAAAAGTTGATGGATATAACCGAAGTACCTGGAATGTTTGAGCGTTATCTCTGATGGTGGCAGGCGCTTAGTATATGCGGACTGCTTTTTCCATATCTTGCAGCCTCTAAAATTTGCTGCTATGAAACTGGTTTCTTATCTCCAGGAAGGTCAGGACCGTCTTGCTATACTGGTAGATGGTTTACTGTATGATATGGAAACATTGCATCCGGACCTGCCCCATAATATGGGCATGTTCCTGAATTATTGGGATGATGCATATGCGATGGCCCAAACGGGTGAAAAGATGATCCGGGAAGGGAGGCTGAGCCGGGAAAGAGGCTTTGCCCTGGAAGGAATTTCCATACTGGCTCCGGTTCCTTCTCCTACCTCCTGCCGTGATGGTTATGCATTCAGGCAACACGTAGCGGCAGCACGCCGTAACCGTAAGGTGCCTATGATCCCGGAATTTGATCAATACCCCATTTTTTATTTTACCAATCACCTGGCTATTCAGGGACCTGGCGATGTACGCTGTATGCCGGATCATTTCCAAAAGCTCGATTTTGAACTGGAAGCTGCCGTGGTTATTTGCAAGCATGGCCGAAATATACGGGCTGAAGAAGCTGATCACTATATCGGTGGCCTGATGATCATGAATGACATGAGCGCCCGAACCTTGCAAATGGAAGAAATGTTGCTGAACCTTGGGCCCGCAAAAGGCAAGGATTTCTCCACTGTCATCGGCCCCTGGCTGGTAACGCTGGATGAACTGGAACAATATGAAATCCCGGCCAAAGAAGGCCATACCGGTAAAAGCTGGAACCTTCGTATGCAATGCCGTGTAAATGGTGAGCAGGTAAGCGATGGCAATATTGGCGATATGGACTGGACCTTTGCCGAGATCATTGAACGGGCTTCCTATGGCGCTACACTATTTGCCGGTGATGTTATTGGCAGCGGTACAGTAGGGACAGGATGCTTTCTTGAACTAAACGGAACAGGCAGGCTAAATGATCCTAACTACACAGACCAATGGCTGCAGGAAGGTGATGTAGTAGAAATGGAAATCGATGGCCTGGGTATACTCAGCAATACCATTGTAAAGGAAGAGGATGATTTTTCTATATTGGACAGGAAGAAAATAAACCAGGCTTAGCGTTGATGGGTATTGAATTCTATGTGCTACTACAGTTGACAAAAATGCTGTCTTATGATCCTGGATCTTACTAAACTTTCTGCTGTACAAAAGCAAAACTACCTGCAGCATGCCATTGCTCCGCGACCGGTATGTTTTGCCAGTACCATTGATAAGCAAGGACAGGTAAACCTCAGCCCCTTCAGCTTCTTTAACCTGTTCTCCAGCCAACCCCCCATCGTTGTATTTTCTCCCTCACGCCGGGTGAGAGACAACAGTACCAAGCACACTTTACAAAATATACTGGAAGTACCCGAAGTGGTGATCAATATTGTGGATTATGCTATGGTACAACAGATAAGCCTGGCCAGTTGTGATTTTCCCAAAGAAGTGAATGAATTTGTAAAAGCAGGTTTTACGGCAGAGCCTGCTACTACCATTGCCCCGCCCATGGTGAAAGAAAGTAAGGTGAAAATGGAATGCCTGGTACGGGAAGTAAAATCACTGGGAAATGAAGGTGGTGCGGGTAACCTGGTGATCTGTGAGGTAATGGTGATGCACATTGATGATGCGATCTTAAATGAACAGGGTTTTATAGATCAACGTAAGATCCATCATATAGCCCGCCTGGGGGGAGATTGGTATTGCAAGGTCGATGAAAGCAATTTATTTCAGGTAGAGAAACCTAATATTAAACTGGGCATTGGTATCGATGCGCTGCCTGCCACTATCCGCAACAGCAATATCCTTACCGGCAATCATTTGGGCCAGCTGGCCAATGTACACGATATGCCATTGGTAGACCCTGCCTTTCATGACGACAGGTTGAAGAACATTGTTCAGTACTATGCTGTAAGCCCTGATGAAATGGAAAAAGAACTGCAGTTATATGCCAAAGAGTTATTGGATGGTGGCAATGTAGCAGCCGCCTGGCAGGTATTGCTGGCTAACAATTAAGACGGTTCACGGGGCTTTTTGCTTCTTCCCTTGCTCCCATCTAATCGGGCATTTACTTTTACATCCAGGCCCTTTCCTCCCTTTCCACCTCATACAAAGTATAATCCTGTATTTGCTGTGCCAGTTTCAGTGGTACATAAGGTATGGTAATGGTACCGCCTGCTGTTGATAATTGAAGGGTAGCCAAAGCCTTGCTTCTTTGATAAATGGATTGTTCTAAAAGTACCTGCTGCATCTTATACCAGCGAACAATTTGCGTTTTTCTACCCCAGGTGCCACTGTTTACCTGCAAGGCATCAGGCGCTACGTATAAGCGGAAATTGCGCCGGAATACAAATGCGTGCAAGGCCACAACGGGTATCCATAATAAAATGAGGAAGTACCAGGGGTTCCAGTTGATCAGCAGTAATATAATTAACAACAACGTTACTGGTAGTATACCCATCAACAATGTGCGCCGGGCAGTATAGGAAGGATGGATACCATAATCGGCCAGTGCCGAAGACTGAACCAGGCCGTGATAGTGTGCTAACAGTTTGTCGATATAAGCTTGTTGTGTAAGAGGCACTTTTACCCTTTTTTTCTTATTGCTTTGGTCATCGCTCATGACCTGGTGAAACTCCATATTGAACAAGCCGATCTTGCGACGTATCCAATTGGCATCCCAGGATATGTATTGTATTTTGGAAAAAGGCACCAGGTTCTGGCTGGTGTTGATCAAACCTGTTTTTATTTTATACCCCTGGGAGCTTTCCGTAAGCTGGAAATCGAAATAGTTCAGCAAAATGCGCATCATGGAAACGAATACGGAAATGCAAAGTACAAAAGCCACTACCAACGATACAGAGACTACAGATACGCCTACTTCTGACGAAGAATCTTTGACCAACTTGATCACCCTGTCGCCAAAAACTTCCTCCAGGTTCTGCAGCATGGATATGCTGAAGGCAAGCACAATAAAGAAGGCTTGTATATGATTGGCCGAAAGCCCCAGCTTTAAAAGATCAATGGCAGATAAACGCATAACAGGTATATCCCTTGCCGGAGGAGGGATAGCGGCATCTGCATCAGCATACCGTTTTTCACGGAGCAAGAATTCTTTCAATTGCTCTGCCTTGGGCACTTCAATAGCGTCAATAACAGCTTCCGTTTTTTCGGAACCTGCGGTGTCGATTTTTACTTTGGCTACCTTAGCCAACTGGTGCAACAGGTTTTGCTCAATGTGTACAGCCTGTATTTTCTGCAGGGGTATGGTAATGGTTTTCTTACTGATCAATCCCTTCCGGATGATCAGTTCATCATTGGCGATAAAGAAGCGGAAATAAAAATAGCCTATCAGAGAGCGCACCAGAATAATAACGGGCAGGGCCATGAGGGTGAGCTCAAAAGTATCTATGCCTTTTTTGTTCTTTTTGACCAGCAATACCAATAGTATGGGCCAAAGGGTCTTTACAATGGTAACGGTAGCTTTGGCCAGTATGATCACCAAACCTGCCTTTGCCTGTCTTTGTGGAAAGCTCCAGCTATTCTGCTGTACCTGGTTCATCGGCTATCTTTTTGGTGATCCATTCTTTTAAGGTCCAGGCGGTAGCCTCCTGAAGGCCCCGTATGCGTAAGTCGGCCTCATTGGAGCCGGCAGTGTACAATACGAGGCTGGCCAGTCCAAACCTTTTTTCGAAAGGGCCGATGGTAACGGCGCTGTGCTGAATGCGGTTGAAAGGGCAGGTATGGGTGCTTTGAATGATCCATCCGCTGCGGTAAATAACGTCCTTTTCGCGGATGGCATAGGCTTTTGTGTAGAATGATTTTACCTGTAACCAGTACAAGGCTGCCGTTATCAGTACCCAGCCACCGATCAACACACTGATCCATTTTACCTGATGCAGGGGTCTGATAAAATACAGGAGGATGCCTACCAGTATACCCAGTATAACACTCAGGATAACCCATTCCCACCGTAAAACCTTGAGATAGGCGGGCTCTATGGGTGTGAGGGCTACATTTTCCACCCGGGGAAGGTTTTCAATATGTACCTGGTCATTCATCAATTCCATGTGCTAAAAATAGGGCTTAATGTTTATTGTTGGCGGAAAGGCTAAAGGGGCTATTGTGAAAGCCCTGGTGCAATAATACCGGCAACTTCTCTGAAATACTTATTTTTGCAGCCGTTTTACCGGCGAGGTACCCGCATTGGTAGCTAAAATTTCAAATTTATTACATGCATTTATCAGAACAGGAGATTATCCGGAGAGAGAAACTGAAGGAATTGGCACAATTGGGTATTGAACCATACCCTGCCCCCTCATACCCGGTCAACAATACGGCTGCCAATATCAAAGCCCTCTACAAGGGTGAAGAGAACAAAGCCGATTTTGCCAATGTATGCCTTGCCGGCCGTATTATGGGTGTGCGGGATATGGGTAAAGCCAATTTTGCTAAACTACAGGACAGCACGGGTACTATTCAACTGTATATCAAGCGTGATGAAATTGCTCCCGGCGAAGACAAGTCACTATATGATAAAGTATGGAAACACCTGACTGATATTGGTGATATTATTGGTGTTAAGGGATATGTGTTTACCACCAAAACAGGTGAAACTTCCATCCATGTGCTGGAACTTACCCTGCTCACCAAAGCACTGAAGCCATTGCCGGTGGTGAAGGAAAAGGAAGGGGAAACATTTGATGCGGTAACTGATCCCGAATTCCGCTACCGTCAGCGTTATGCCGACCTGATCGTGAATCCGGATGTGAAAGATACCTTTCTGAAGCGTACCAAGCTGATCAATACGATCCGGGAATACCTTAACGCCCAGGGGGCGCTAGAGGTGGATACACCTGTATTACAATCTATTCCCGGAGGTGCTATAGCCCGGCCTTTTGTTACACACCACAATGCGCTGGATGTACCTTTTTACCTCCGCATTGCCAATGAATTATACCTAAAGCGCCTGATTGTAGGTGGATTTGACTGGGTGTATGAGTTCAGCCGCAATTTCCGCAATGAGGGCATGGACCGTACGCATAACCCGGAATTTACTGTGCTGGAATGGTATACTGCCTACAAGGATTATTACTGGATGATGGAGATCACAGAGCAGTTGGTGGAAAAGATCGCCATTGCCCTACACGGTACTACGCTTGTGCAGGTAGGCGATAAGGCCATTGATTTCAAGGCGCCCTTTAAGCGTGTAAGTATTTATGATGCTATTAAAGAGCATACCGGTGTTGATGTGAGTGAAATGGACGAAGCTGGTTTAAGAGAGGCTTGTAAGACATTGGGCATTTATCCCGAGGCCAGCATGGGCAAGGGTAAACTGGTGGATGCTATTTTTGGCGAAAAGTGCGAAGGCAATTATATACAACCCACTTTTATTATTGATTACCCGGTTGAAATGAGTCCGCTTACCAAAAAGCACCGCAGTAAACCAGGGTTGGTGGAACGTTTCGAGCTGATGGTCAATGGCAAGGAGATCGCCAATGCCTATAGTGAGCTGAATGATCCTATTGATCAGCGTGCACGCTTTGAAGAGCAGGTGAAACTGATGGAACGTGGTGATGATGAAGCCATGTACATCGACTATGACTTCCTGCGAGCTTTGGAATATGGCATGCCACCCACCGCAGGTATCGGTATTGGCATTGACCGCCTGTGTATGCTCATGACGAACCAGCCTAGTATTCAGGATGTGCTGCTGTTTCCGCAGATGCGTCCGGAGGTTTTTAATGACTAAATAAACAAGTCCATCATTAATTTTTGATCAGGGTTTACAGCGTAATGTGTAAAATCTGTAATACCCTGTTCTTTTAATATTTCCTCGTCAATAAAGAAGTTGCCGGTACACTCGTACGAAGGCCTTTGCAGGATATAGAAGGCGGCATCTGCTACAATATCGGGGGTGCGGCTACGCTGCATCAGGAAATCGCCTCCCAGGAGGTTTTTAACGGCTGCTGTAGCGATGGTAGTTTTAGGCCACAATGCATTGACCCCTATGCGGTGGGGACGCATTTCTTCGGCCAGCCCCAGTACAACCATACTCATTCCATATTTACTCATGGTATAGGCCAGGTGCTTGGCAAACCAGGTGGGGTCCATATTTAATGGCGGAGAGAGGTTCAGAATGTGTGGGTTATGAGCCTTTTTCAGGTGAGGGATGGCCGCCTGGCTCATGAGAAAGGTGCCCCGCACATTGATTCCATGCATGAGGTCCCAGCGCTTGGGTTCTGTATGCTCGGTAGGGGATAAATTGATGGCGCTGGCATTGTTGATAAGGATATCAATGCCCCCAAAAGTATCGACCGTGGTTTTTACGACGTGTTGGATGCTCTCCTCAAAACGGATGTCTCCCTGTAATGGAAGCACCTTTCCGGGCCCTGCCTTGGCTATCTCTTCGGCTGCTGTATAGATGGTTCCCTCCAGTTTGGGATTGGGTTCTACTGTCTTTCCAACGATCACTGTATTGGCTCCTTCCCTTGCCAGGCGTAGAGCAATCGCTTTCCCGATGCCGCGGCCTCCGCCGGTAATTAAAACTGTTTTATT
This sequence comes from uncultured Paraflavitalea sp., assembly GCA_966211765.1. Taxonomy (GTDB): domain Bacteria; phylum Bacteroidota; class Bacteroidia; order Chitinophagales; family Chitinophagaceae; genus Paraflavitalea. The sequence continues at coordinate 54,347 of CBIHOV010000012.1, read as the reverse complement.
TTCAAACGTCATATGACAAGCGATTTAAAGATGTACAACTTTTTATTACAACTATAAATATAATGGGTTTATTATAGCTTTAAAAATATAGGGTGGTTGTACTAGCGGAGTGGACAGTAGTTTTACGATGATTGCGGTATTTAACGAAATTTTACAACGCAGCAATTATCCTATTGCAACTTAATGGGTTAGTCTCTATGTTTGTATTGTTGATTGATTGATACAAGGACGCCAATATCCAAAAAACCGAATCCAATATCCAGGCCAAATCCTTTGAAAAAGAACCAGTCTGACCCTCGGGAAAGACGTCCTAAAATCCAAAAAACCGAAGAACAACCAACGGTCCTGCATCATTCAATGAACACTGTTAAAATCCAAAATCCAAGTTATCCAAGATCCTACGAAAGAAGTAAAATTTGTACCTATTGATGACCCAGTTTTGTTGGTAAGGTTTCGTACAAAAGTTTTTGAACAGTCCTGAAGTTTCTTCAGGGCTGTTTCTTTTTTTAGGGTATTCCTGCCTGGCAGCAGTTGGAGAAGGAGGGCACCCCCATTTCCTTTTAATACCCGTATCAGGCCAATAAAAAACGGCCACGCTCTATGGGGCGCGGCCGTCCTCACTCAAAACCATGATCTGCAAAAGAAAACAGACCTATAGTAACGAACGTATTTTTCATGTAAATAGTTTTCCTAATATCAAAATGTATAATAAAAATTTAATAATTGTTTTGTTGTATAATAATCGGGGCTTTATACCTCCACAATATTGATAACAAAAACGGCCACGCAGAAGCGTAGCCGTCACCTTTAAAACATGGCCCCCTCTCAGTAAGGACCAAACTATTCAACGTTCTTTAAAATATCTTAGAGCCTACTACCTTATGGCTTTCCAGTTTATCCAGTTGCGCCTGGTATTGTAGCTGAACGAGCTGCAGGTTGGCATTTTCTACATTGGTTTGTGCATCCAGCAACTCCACATTGGTGATCAGGCCCTCTTTGAAGCGAACCTGGGCTAGTTTATAGGCACGTTCGGCCTGGGTTACCAATACCGTTGTATTGCTTAATTTTTCCTGAATACCCTTATAATCCTGCTGTACGGTGGCCAGGTCTTTCTGAATATTCGATTCCAGGGTTTGCAAAGATCTTTTGGCGGACTCGATCTGTACCTGTGATAGTTTTTGCCTTAGTTTGGGCCGGTCTGATGACAAAATAGGAATAGCGATGCCTACACCCACCATTCCGTTCAACCGGAACTGATCAATATCCGGTTGAATACCATTGCGAACACCGCCACTGGCAGAGCCCGTGATCTCGGGTCTTGAACTGATGGAAGCTTCTTTTTTGTCGTATTCATATACAGCTATCTGCTTTTCGATCAATTTGGCGTCGGAGTTGGTGGCTTTCCAGTTACCGGGTTCCAACACGAGGTAGAGGGCATCATCCCGGTAGGTGCCGGCACCGCTGGCTGCAATTTTACCTTTGGTATCTACACCGGAGAGCCATTGCATCAGCACATATTGTTTTTCCAGCTGGGTTTGCAGATCATTCAGGCGGTTGGTGGCATTGGCGGTACGCACCTGGGTAGTAAGCAGGTCATATTCCAGGGCATCTCCATTCTTGATCTTGGCTTGGATAAGCCGCTCATTTTCTTTCAGGGAGCTGATCTGATCCTGTTGTACCTGTATGCTTTTTTGGAGAAACTGGATATTGTAATAAATCTGGGCTGTCTGATAAGCTATTGCATTCCGGGTATTGTCAACACCTTCCAGGTTCAATGCTCTTTGTGCCTCATTTCTGTCGAGCTGCATCTTTGTTTTTCCAAAGTCATAGATCAATTGCTTTACGGTGACTGCCCCGTTGTAGTTGTTATAAGGCTGAAAGGCCAGGGAGGTTTTGCCTGCCGGCGTTTCAAAAGCTACTTTAGGAGAAGGGGCTATGAACTGATAACCTATATCGGCACTTACGGTAGGTAAATAACCTGACCTGATAATTTCTCCCTTCACATCATCTGCTTTCAGTTGTTCTTCCAGTTCTTTAATGCGTGGGTAATTGGTGACCGCAGATTGTATCAACCCTTTTAACTGATCGTCTTTGATGGGAGATTCCTGGGCTACCGCTGATTGTACCAGCAGGAGTAACAGGGCCCCTTTTATTAAACTTTTCATACTTGCTATGTTTGTACGCTTCATGATGATTGTTACTGGTTAAAGGTTAATGGGCCGCTTCCATGGCTTCCTTTACTGCCTTGGTGTCAACAACGGGTTTCTTTTTTACCCGCAGGAATACTACCAGGGGCAGTACGATCAGGAAGAAAAGACCAATGAGCCTGAAGGTGTCGAGATAAGCGAGGTAATAGGACTGCTTGTCTACCGCCAGGTCAATAATTTTATGGGCTTTAGCTGTAGCGGTGGTGATATCACCTCCGGTTTGGGCTAACATGTTGTTGGATATCGCAGTTACCCGCTCTGTAAAAGCCGGTGCACCATCGTAGGTGTTGGCCACCATATCATTCCTGTGCTGGGCATAACGCTGACTGATAAAGTTGTTGGCCATGGCAATACCGAATGCACCACCTATCTGACGGATCATATTGTTGAGGGAAATACCTGCTGCATAATCTTTTGGCGGCAAACCTGCCACGGCCTGATTGATCAATGGCAACTGAGACATGGATATACCGAAGGCCCGGATGAGCAAAGGAATAAAGAATGCCCAACGGCCCACATCGGGGCTTACGCCTGCACTGGTCCAACAATAAATAGCAAACAGGATAAAACCTACAACAATAAAGGGGATGGGGGAAACGCCTTTACTCATCATGCGGCCTATAATGGGCATCATGATCACCCCGGCCAGGGTAGGTGGTAAGAGGGATAGGCCTGTTTCGAGGGCTGAATAACCCAGTACCCGCTGCGCCAGAACGGGGTAAACGAATACGGAAGTAAAGAGACCTAAACCAGCTACGAAAGTAAAAACGATCGTGAATGCATAACTCCGCTTTTTCATTACCCGCAGGTTCACTACTGGTGTAGGTGTCTTTAACTCCCATACGATAAATCCAATTACGCCAATTGCTGCCAGTACTGTACTTACGCGTATAGCGTTGCTGCTAAACCAATCTTCTGATTCTCCTCTTTCCAGTACGAACTGTAAACAGCCAATGCCTACCATTAACAATGCTATGCCTATATAGTCAACAGACATCTTAGATTTATTCTTACCTTCTCCTTCCTTCGTGTCGATAAATACCATGGCCAGGATGGTGGCTATTATGCCAACCGGCAGGTTTACGAGGAACATCCAGGGCCATGAAAAATGTTCAATAAGATAACCACCCACTGTAGGCCCGAGAGTGGGTCCTAATATTAATCCCATCCCAAAGAGGCCGGCAGCCATGGGCCGGTCTTCGGGTTTAAAGGCATCAAAGAGAATAGCCTGTGAGGTAGAGAGTAGGGCGCCGCCACCAATACCTTGTATAAACCGCCAAATGATCAATTCTGTGAGGCTGGTTGACTGACCGCACATATAGGAGGCCAGGGTGAAAATGATCATCGATACGATGTAGTAATTCTTACGGCCGAAATATTCAGCAAGCCAGCCGGTCATGGGGATTATGATCACATTGGCGATGGCGTAGGCGGTGATCACCCAGCTTACATCTTCAATGTTGACGCCCAGGCTACCGGCCATTTCACTCAATCCCACGTTTACAATGGAGGTATCTATCAGCTCCATCACGGCGGCCGTTACGGTGGTAAGTACTATTATAAATTTGGCAAATCCCTTTGGACTGGACATACTAGTGTGTATTAATCGTAAATCGCGCCTTCACTTGTCAGGATCAATTGTCCATCTTCAATCATACAATGAGGTATCCTGTTTCGGTATTCCTGGCTACAGGAACACCGATCTTCTTCACCTGATCATGAAGACGGTTTTATTATTATCGTTTGTTAATTCAGTGGAACACTTACAAACACGCTAAGCCCTGCTCTCAGTACTTCCTTGTATTGGGTCATATCACTAATCGCAATCTTAACAGGTACCCGTTGTGTAACTTTTACGAAATTACCACTGGCATTGTCAGGTGGCAGTAAAGCAAACCGTGCTCCGGTAGCATCGCTGAGGCTTTCTACTGAACCTTTTAATTTCAGATCGGGGTAAGCATCTACTTCAATGTCTACGGGCATACCTGGATGTAAGCGGGTGATCTGGTTTTCCTTGAAGTTGGCCACTATCCAGTAGGTGGTATCATTCACAATGGTGAACAAAGGAGCACCTGCCTGTACATATTGTCCTTCAGATATATTCTTCTTACCAATTTTACCTGCCTGGGGAGCATAGATCTTAGTGTAAGACAATTTTAATTTCTGTTGGTCAATCTGCGCTTTCCTTACTTCAATGGTGGCTGCTGCTTTTTGTACTGCGGCCTGCAATACACTGATTCGGCTTTCTGCACTGGCCAGGTCATTGTGACTATTGTCGAGTTCTTTGGACAATGTTTCATAATCGTACCGGGCATCATCCAGTTGTTTTTGCGTAACGGCTGATTCTGCAAACAGGTTCTTATTACGGGTAAGATCTGATTGTGCCTTCGCCAGCTTTACCTGGTTGATGTCAATATCTCCTCTGTTGACACGAAGTGAAACGAGGGCATTGTTGAGGGCCGCTTTGGCATTGCTAAGGTCGGCCTCTGCTGCCTGGTGATCGGCTTCCAGCTGAAGCAACTGACTTTGGAGTTCAGCATCGTCAAGCTCTACAAGTAACTGACCTGTTTTTACGGAATCATAATCTTTTACGGCGATGGTCTTTACATAGCCTGGTACACGCGGCAATACAGGGATCAGTTGTGTTTCTACCTGTGCATTGTCGGTGCTTTCATGTGCTAAGGCGAAACTGATCTTTGTGTAGCCATAATAACCGGCGAGTATTAAGACAATTCCTATAATAACGAACCGTAAAGGCGACTTCTTCTTTTTGGGGGGGTGGCTGTTTGGTTGATTTTCCATGACTCTAAAACTGTTTAATTTTATTTACCTATGAGGTGTGCCTGAAATAGATCTCTCAGGTGTGTTTTTAATCTTTGGGTTATCTTTTTTTGGTAATCTTCTTCATCTGTGGTGTCAATCCGCAGCAAAACGCAATAAACATTTTTGGAGTTGATCACCTGTGTAATAGTGCCCATCATGGTGGCAAGCGTCATCTCCACATCGATCTTCCTGAATACTCCTTTGCGCTGTCCTTCGGCAATGATCTTCTTTATACGTTCCAGGTTCTGCATCTTAATATTAGTGATCAGTTCCTTGATCTCTGCTGAGCGGGCGGTATTGTACTCCTGGCTCATAATGCTGTGAAAACGCCTGTTGTTGACGATGCGTTCTACGTAGAAATCAATGATCCATTCTATCTTTTCCCAGGGGCTTTGCAGCTGGTCATTACTCTTTTCTTCGAGCAAGGACACTGTATAACTAAAACGGTATTCTATCAATTCCTTCAGCAAGTTCTCCTTGGATCCAAAATAGTAGGAGATCATTGCGAGGTTTACGCCAGCCAAATGGGCTATATCACGTACAGAAGTACCATCGAACCCTTTTCCTGCAAATAACTCTTCTGCTACCAGCAGGATATGCTCCCGCTTATCTGTTTTTTCTGTTGTACTCATTTGGCAAAGCTGTATTATTCCACCACAAAACTAAACAAACGTTTAAATTAAACAATCGTTTAATTGTCTTTCTTTGTTATTTATTTGTTATCCTGAGCGTTTGTGTCACAGCTAAGTACCATATAAGGGATTGCTAATCAAATATATGTAGAGCATATTATAAGCGCATTTTTTGCCTTTTTAGTTGGGCAGGGCACTTGCACAAATTGGGGAAACAGGCTATTTTGGGGTTTTATTTATCCTAAATCTTATTCTATGAAACAGAGCTACACCCTGCTCTTAGTATGTTTTTGTTTGTCTATTTCCACCCTTTCTTACGCCCAAACGGTTCAATATCCCGAGTTTTCCGTCTCCATTTACCGGTATGCACAGGATCAGCGATACAGTGATCACAAGAGTATTATGTATTTGCCCGACCTGGACGGTACACTGGCAAATAACCTGTTTCCCATGAAGGCCAGTAAAAATCCTTTCAGAAAGGGAAAGGAGAACCAGAACGAAGCGGCAACAAGTGTAGATTCATTCCGTATCAGTATTGCGCAGGAGTTGGTGAAGGCGGGTTTGGCGCCACAGCCGGATTCGGTACCTGACCTGGCATATGTGATCATCGTAAACAGTTTTTCTTCTTCTCTTATAAATGCCGGCAGCTTTGGCACCAATACGTATAGCCTGAGTGGAAAGGCGAGGGTAGCTGTTGTAAATGGCAAGAAAGAAGTATACACGTTGAAGGATGTTGATATTTCAGAGCAGATGCAACAGGATGTGAACAAGCTGATCAAAAATGGTTTCACGGAAGACCTGGCCAACCAGCAGGCGATCACGAATTATACCTTATTGTTCCGGGTGATTCAACGACTGGCAACACGGGCTGAAGATAGCTATATGAATTCCTTTAAAACCCGTACGATCACACTGCCCAGTGTATACCGTGCGCAAAAGAAGTATCCCGAACTGGTGTTCTTTGATTCATTGAACAGTAGGCTGGTGGCTGATCTGAATAAGAAAGCGGTCATTGATTATGCGGCATGGATCAAGCCTTATGAAACGGAAATAACCGGTTTCATTAGTAAGGAGTTTCCCAAAGGCTATGATTCCAAGGATATAAAAGTAGCAGGTAATTATACATTGGCATTCCTGTATTACCTGGCGTATGATACGGTGAAATTGAGGCAATCATTGGATTTTTTGTATGAGAACGGCACTAAGTTCTTAGGGACGAGGATAGAATATAGTGACCGGAAGCCCTTTCAGGTGGAGGCCAATGCTTATTATGCGAGTCTCAGCGCACCCAAAATAAGACCTGATTCTACCTCAGGAGATGTAACATCCGTATTTGGCGGGACAGAAAAGAGCAATGACGGATGGCTGGTATTGGAAAAGGGAGATACCCTGCGTGGGAAGCATATTATCCGCAAGTATAATGGTACAATGATCGACCTGGATGGCGGCAACAAAGTGATCTTTGAATACACCAATGACAAAGGGAAGACTGTGCGGAAGAATTTTAAGTTTGGAGAAGTGAAAACACTTTGCTTTAACCAGCGGGTTTATGAAAGCCACAAGTTCAAGCCGAATATGACACAGGCAGGCTCTTTGAGCATGGACCTGTTGAGGGCGCGTGATTATATGCTGGAAGTGATCTATAGCAGCGGAAAGATCAAAGTATATAAGGACAGTTATGGAGAAGAGCCAACGAATGCAGTATTGTTTGCACGGCCGGGTGAAAGTGAATTGGCCAATCAGGGTAAGGATTGGAATAAGAAAAAGGATGAGATGATGAAGGACTATTTTAAGGATTGCCCGACGGTAGTGGCCACCCTTGATAAAACGGGATATGATCTAAAGACGGAGAAAGGATATGTAAAGCTGGCTGATGATTATAGTAATTCATGTAAATAGGTAGTATAGTTAAATCTGCAACACAGCATCAACATTAATGAAGCCGGCTCGTTAAGAGCCGGTTTTTTTATGTGAATGATGTGTTTGTGCATATTCATTCCCATATCCCATTCCCCAATCCCACTTGGTAATTCATAAATAAACTTCCCCGGTATTTATTCACGCCGTTTTTATTACACTGGTAACCATAACACTGCATCGTTATTGGGGACAATGGCATAGGCTTTGAATAAGCCCCAGTGAACAAAATCAATCATTATGAAAAAGATTGTATTACTGGCTCTGTTTGCCTGCTGCACTGCAGGTGTTTTACAAGCACAATTAAAACCTGGTATCAAGGGCGGTCTGAATGTAACGGATGTCTCCAACTTTAATGGCGATAATCGTATAAGCGGCCACGTAGGTTTGTTCTTACACCATACTATCAATAGCAACTGGTGCATACAACCGGAAGTGCTCTATTCCGGACAAGGGCAAAAATACCATACAGGCGAAGGCGAGCGTACACTAGCATTGAGCTATATACAGGTACCTGTGATGATTCAATATTATCCCATCCGCCAGTTGTATTTTGAAGCCGGACCGCAGGTTGCTTTTCTTACTTCCGCCAAATCAAAAGGGGAAGGCGATAACAACGATGTAGAGGTAGATAATGCCTATCGAAAAGCGGACTTCGGTTTGAACGTGGGTGTAGGTGTAGCAGCTACGCACCAGCTTGGTTTCTATGCCAGGTATACTGCAGGATTGAGTGACATCTCCAAAAACAACAATGTCACCAATATGAACAGGGGCGGACAGCTGGGTATGTACGTACGGTTGCACTAACCTGGTCCATATGGACTAAAATTATTAACAAAAAACAAGAAGGCCGGGTAGAAACCCGGCCTTGTTAAAACCTATCCGGTGTGAGAAACCGGAAAACGGCTATGAGAAAAACGACTTAATTGCTATTGGCTTTGAGATCATCATTGTTGACGCCCCTTTTGCGGGATACGTTTTCAGTGAGCTTGCCAAAATTCCATCTTAAACCAATACTGGCAGATCTTCCGGGCCTGTAATTCCATGATGTAGTTTGGAAATTCTTATCGGCCAGGTAGCTCTTCCATTCGAGGTCTTTCTGGAAAATATTATTGATGTTGATGGTTAAGGTGAATTTATCCTTCAGGAATTTTAAACTGCCGCCGAAACTGTACCAGTAATTAAGGCCATAGTACCCCTGTAATTGTGCCGGAGCTTTACCCATATTGGTATTGAAAAAAGTACTGATCTTCTTAGTGATGTCTACATTGGTGCTCAGGCTGCCCCAGCCGCCAAGGCCATGGTTCTTTTGGGCAGGGTTGAGCCGGTTCTTTACAAAGTCATAGCGTAATCCGAGGTTGCTGTTTACCCTCCACTTGGGTGTGAGGTTGACGGTGAGGTTACCACTGAGGCCGGTAGAGGAATAGCTCCCGATATTGTCCATGGTATAGGAGGTAACCCCTGTTTGATCATTAAAGTATGAATACCGGGCAATCTGGGTATTGCTGAAATTCTCTGATAGCTTGATGTTGATGTTGGTTTTGCCTTTGAGAATGGTAACACCTAATTCGAAGGAATGGTACAACTCAGGGTTAAGCCGTGGATTACCAAAATTAAGGTTGAGGGAATCGGTGTTGTTCACAAAGGGGTTGAGGTCCCAGATATAGGGGCGGGAAAGGCGTTTGGTATAAGATAAGGACAAGGTATAAATGGTAGCAAACTTGCGCGATACAAAGAAGGAGGGCATGAAGGTGAAATAATCCTGCGCTACGGTGGTTTTTGATTTTACAAAGTCACCATCTACTACAGTACGTTCTATGCGGCCACCAATACGGAAACTAAACTTTTTGAGGGTAAAACGTAAGGTAGCATAGGCGCCATATACCAGCTGCCGATAGTTGAAGTTGTCGGAGTTGGTGCTGTCAATGATATATTTTTGATCAGGAGAATACCGGATCTGACTTTCATACAGCGCCGATGCATTGCGGGTGATGAGCTTAAGACCGGTTTCCAGCTTCATTTTATTCTTAAAAGGATGCACGTAATCAAGCTGCCAGGTACTTTGGCGGTTGTTGGCTTTGTTGTCGTTGATTACAGCGCGGTTGCCGGCAGGACTGTATTGATCGCTCTTCATTAAGTTTTTATCCTTGCTATAATCATGGAACATTTTAAGCGTAAGTTCCTGCTCGGCATTGCGGCGGAACTTGTGAATGAAATCGGTGCCCCAGTTCCAGGCGGGGTATCTGAAGCTGAAGTCGTCGTAGAACAGGGTGCGGGTGGTGTCTTCTTTATTGGGCGCAATCAGGTCGAAGTTGCGCTGGTTTCTATTCTTTGAGCTTCCGCCATTAATGGCCACATAGGAGCTGAGGGTATTCAAACTATCTATATCCCAGCTCAATTCCATATTTCCATAATTATAAAAGTTATCACCTACGCGCTTACCGGAGGAAATGCGTTTATAAAAGGCTACAGGATTATAAGATTCTGTTTCGGAAGCGTTGCTGGTCTTAAATCCCTCCATCCTGTTGAGTCCATAATATCCGCTGAAGCCCAGCTTGCCATACTTAAAGCTGGCATTGGCATTGAGGCTGGTATTGCCGATCGTGTTTTGGAACACGCCAATATTACCGTTGTAACCCATCACTTTTTTCCTGGTAATGATGTTAATGATACCTCCCACGCCTTCGCCATCGTATTTGGCGGAAGGCGTAGTGATGACTTCTATACTTTTGATGAGGTTGGCAGGGAATGATTGGAGTGCTTCCTTTACATTTTTTGAGAACATGGCAGTTTCCTTTCCATTGAGCAGTACTTTGAAATTACTTTGGCCATTGAGCTGCACATTGCCTTCACCATCTACGGAAAGAAAGGGTGTTTTGCGCAATACATCGGTGGCCATTTGTCCGGCATTAGAGGGGTCTGCTTCTGCGTTATAGACGAGCTTATCATCTGAATGCTCAATGAGGGGACGGCGGGCCGATACGGTAACGGCGGCGAGGCTTTGGCTGGCCGTACCTAACTGAAGGGTAGGGATTTCCTGGATGGCTGAGTCACCAGTAATGGTAAAGGGCAAAGACGATTTTTCTACAAAGCCACTGTTGGAAGCAAAGATGATGTAATGGCCGGTATCTACTTTGGTAAATTCGTAGCGGCCTTTGTTGTCAGTAAAGATGTTGCGCAGGGGCTTTTGCTGGTTGCCGGCATGGTACAATCCAACAGTAGCAAAAGGTAAGGTTTTGGCTTGTACGCTATCCTGTACGGTTCCTTTGATGGTAACCTGTTTTTGCGCCACTACATGGCTGGAAAGGGACACAAAAAGCAGGCACAGGGATATCCTGTACAAAGCGTGCTTTGTAAAATTCATGGCTATACTTTTGAGTTTGATGCTGTAAATGTTGTAGCAGATCCTTTATGCTAACAATGCCTGGCTTTGGGACTTATGGTATTTTATATAGCTAAATTATATAGACTGGCAACGGTTTTCCGGTAATCTTGATCAATTGGCGTTATTGCTTGACGAAAGCACTGCCGGTATTCTTTTGGCCTCTCTTTTTTCCTTGCCCTCATACCTGATAAGCTTGTCGATCAGGCCCGATCTGTTTCTTTTGAATTCAACTTTGTTATCTCCTTTTATGGCACAGAATACCTGTTCGGTTTCGGCATAGGTGGAGAGTTTCTCTTTTCCATTAGCCTGTATAACGATGCCAGCACCTTCTTTGATAATTGTAAGGGTGTCTCCTGCGGGAAAGACGTATTTCCCTGTATATTGTTGCACCACGCTATCGGATACTTTGTCGGGCAACATCACAGGAATGGGCTTGTTGGTTTTGGACCAGTAATAAGTGCCGATGCCTATCCTGCCGAGCCCTAACCTATCAAGGTTGCCCGTGGAATCACGGAAAAACTCTATCCCGAGGTAATCTTTACCAAGAAAGAAGTTATCCTTTGCGGAGGCTTTGATCTGGTACCTTACGCCACCAGGCCTTTGAAAAAAAAGTTGATCGTTGATCTCAGTTATAATAATCAGTTCATTGACTTCATTGTTGTATACACCGGCATAGGATTTCAGGAGCTTGCTATCTAGTGTAATTTCTTTAAAGCTATAAGGCTTTCCAATGGTCATTGCGGCCATTAACCTGCTCAGGACACCGATGGGCATTCTGGAGTGTGCATTAAACAGCGCAATTACGAAAACATCTTCTTCGGGCAGGTACAATTCTTCTGATACAAATCCGCTTACGGCCCCACCATGTCTGTAGGAAAGACTGCCCTGTATGTCCTGGATATACCATCCATAGCCATAGTGGCTTTCCTGGCCATCCTTCAGTTTAAAGGAGGTAAAGGCCCGGCGCATCGTTTCTTTCTTTAGCAGTATGTTGGCCTTGATCGCCTGGTTCCACCGGAACATATCTTCTGCGGTCGATTGGATACCACCAGAGGAATAGAGGGTATTCATGCCGCTGATCCTATCATTTATGATGCCCTTTTTACCAATAATGTAACCGGATGCTTTGTTCTTCAGGAGGGTATCAATGGTACAAAAGCAGGTGTTGTTCATACCCGCCGGGGTAAAGATGTTTTCTTTCAGGTACTGTGCATAAGACTTGCCGGACAGTTTTTCCACGATGTACCCGAGCAGGTAATAACCGGCATTGTTATAGTTCCATTTGGTGCCGGCAGGAAATTCTATCGGTTGGTTTTTGTAGCCATCCACCAATTCCCCGGGTGTCCTGTTCTTTGCTTTAGGGTCGGGTTCGGAGGCCATGCCTGAGGTATGGCCCAATAAATGTTCAATAGTAATGGTATCGGGCAATGTCTGGTAAGCGGGGAGGTATTTTCTGATGTCATCCTTCAGGGAAAGCTTACCTTTTTCTACCAATTGTAAAATGGCTACAGCGGTAAATTGTTTGGTGAGTGACCCGATGTGAAAGACCATGTTTTCCTTCATGGGTACATCCAGTTCCATGTTGGCCATGCCAAAAGGCTTCCTGTAAATGACCTGTCCTTTCTTTGCTACGAGGATCACTCCTCCAGGTTCGGTGCTTTTGGATTCGGATGCAATGAGTGTGTCGAATTCAGCAGTCAATAGTGATGCGTTATCCTGTAAGTTGTGCGGCATGGTATCTGCCGTCGGTTTTTCACGGGCTTCTGCCATTTGGGTAAAGGCGCTGAGCGAAAGGCATAACAATACCCGGTACAAAGTATCCTTTGTAAAATTCATGGCTATACTTTTAAAGGAGAGGGTAAAAAGGGGAGCGGTTGTTAGCCGCTCCCTGTTGGCTATATTCTAATTATGGGGCAAAGAACCTGTGTGTTATTTGAAATCGACGGTACAGGAGTGGCAGGTAAGTTCGATACGGGTATGTTTTCCTTTGGTATCGCCTACTGCGCTGGTAAAATGACGGGGGGCTACTTCGCCTACGCCTGAAGCTCCTCCTTTTCTATAATTTTGGGCATAGCCGGTTACTACTACATCTTTTACTCTTGTAGTGGTAGTTGTTTCTCCATCACCCTCTTTCTTTTCATCTTTCTTCTCTTCCTCTTCCTTTACCACTTCTTTCTGGAAGGGGGCAAATACAGTAGAGTAGTTTCCGATGAAGTCTACATAGTAGTTCTTGAGGTTCTTGACAGGCAGCCGTACATCACCATATTTGTTGTTGATTTTGATGAGTGTTACATCGGGGCCGATGTTGCGGAACTTGATGTCTACGTTATTGCCTTCGAGGTCGAAGCTATTGTTGAGCTGGTCGATTTTGAAACTGCCGTATACTTTCCGGCCGTCTACTTTGTCGATGGCATCGATGGTATAATTATCGGCCTGGCTGCGTACATAGAGGTAGTTGCCTTTTTCATACTCGATGGTAGAGGATTTTGAATCCATATCCAGGTCGTTGATATTCTGTGCGCGGAAGGTACCATTGGTGAACTCTACTTCGGCTTTGTCGATATTGCCCAGGTTGGCGTTGCAATAATTGCCGGTGAGTTTGAGGTCTTTGATATCCTGTGCATCGAGGGCGCCGTTGTTTATTTCGAGCTTGGCTTCGTCGACGTTCATGCCGATGACCACATCTCCATATTTATTCTCAATGTCGAGCTTGCAACCGGTGGGTACCATGATGCTCATAACGCGTACAGCTATTGTTCCTTTTAAGCCTTTTACCGTTACTTCGTCCAGGGATCTATACTGAACACCATTAAAGGTAGTGGCGGGCACTGTTTTGTGTTTGACATTGCCCTGACCATAGACAATCACATCATTGCCAGAGGCGCGATAAGTTTTACTAAAAGCGGCGGATGTTGAGCTGGTGAGAATGTCTACCCGGTTGCTGAAGGGTTTTATATTCACGCCCAGATCTTCAAACCATTCTGCATCGGTCCTTGTCTTTTTGGCTAAAGAGGTGTCGTAGACCAATTCCATTGTTACTTTCACCTTATTTTGATCCCAGCTTTTGATGGCCACTTTACGGGATGAAGTGACGATGCGGATAAGGGAGCCTTTTTGTGAAGGAACTTCCTGCGTGATCTCTTTGGTAAGGGTTTGCTGGGCCTGTGTGGTGGCGGTACTTGCAGCGAATAGGGTGCCTGCCAGCAGGAGGGCCGGAAATAGTTTCTTGTTATTCATGCGTGTGTTTGTTTTTTACAGTTTTAAATATGCGGGGTTGGTTCTTTGAATGTCGGGATGTTGTTTAGCGCGTACATTCATTTTATTGATCTCTGACTGCAGCTCTTTCAGGAGCCAAAGTTTTTGCTGATAGAGCTGTATGAGTTTGTCAACGATATTGTTGTTCATCCCATACTGGCGTACGTCCTGTTTTACTTTCTTTTCATCGCGTTCCAGGTCGAGCCATTGTTTTTTGAATACATGGAAATAGCCGGGGCTTTCGGTATAGATAGGCGTTTTTTCCAGTTTTTGGAGCTGGTAGTTGATAATGGTAGCATAATTATCTTCTACGGCTTCCAGGGGTGATTTGGGCTGCACGGGCGCCACTGATCTTTCTTTTTTTGCCAACCTGCGTGAAGCTGGTGTTTTTTCCCTTGTCAATTTGGGGCCGGGCAGTTCAACGACGGGTGTTTCAATAACCGCTGTGGATGGCGTACCAACAGATGAGTCCGTCCGGCCATTCGACTCCGGGCTGGTAGCTGGTTTTTTTGTGTTGCCACCAGCCAGTTGGGTTGTATCGGGTTTTGCCGGGCGCTGCAACTGATAGATCAGGATAGAAACTGCCACCAGGATTGCGGCGGCAGCTATCCATTTTGCCATCATCGGGATCACGGGCTTTTTGACGACCTGGGTTTCGCGCTGGACATGTTTCCATACCTGCGGGCGTGGTGGCTTCTCTGCATCGAGCTCATCACGGTGATCAAAGAGGTATTTTTTAAATTCATCCATGACGTACCAATTGTTTTAATAACCTTTCTTTTAATAATTGCCGGGCCCGGTGATACTGACTTTTAGAAGTCGATAAGGTTATTTCGAGGGCATCGGCAATTTGCTGGTGCGAATAATTTTCAATGACATACAGGTTGAATACTTCCCGGCAGCCACCTGGCAGGCATTTGATCTCCTGGTGTATCTGTTCGAAGCTGATGGCCTGGAGCCAGTTGTCCCCTTCTGCATTGGGCAAATTCATGAACTCTTCATCTACAGGCTGCCAGCGAACCACTTTTTTTACATGACGAATGCATTCATTGACTATGATCCGGCGGAGCCAGGGTTCAAACAGGTGCTGCTCCCTGAGCTGGTGCAAACTGTTGAATGCGGTGATGAATGATTCCTGTAAAATGTCTTCCGCATCGGGGCGATTACCGGTCATCCTTACACAGATACTAAACATTTTTTGTGCAAACTGTTCATAGAGCATGCTCCGGGCTTCATCATCGCCCAGGGTAGCCTTTCTCACTATCGCCGTTAGTATGTGTGCTATTTTTTCCAATGCCGTTCTGATAATAAGAGGAAGAGGTTGTAAAAAGGTTGGAAAGGTGAAGGGAATATTTTTTCAGACACAAGGTACGGTGGTGGGAGATGATTGAAGACTGATTATTGGTTATTGGCGACAGGGGATGTAAGAATGACACAAAGGGATGCTGATGGGGTATCTGAGCCTCTCTGCGGCTACCTGGTTCAATAATATCATGAAGTAGACTTGCTCACTTTAAATAAAAGTCAAACACGGATCAAACACGGACCAAACACGGACCAAACAGGGACCAAACTCGGACAAAGGACGCATGCTAAGCCTTTTTAATCCCTGTTTGTATATGGTTTATATCGAATATGTAACGCTTGTTTTGCATAGAAGCGAGGTAGATATCTCTGTGAAAAAGCACAAAATAAACCGCTATGAAGCGGGTTTCTGTAGATGGGCGGGTAAATTTTTTGCCGCTAGGATAGCTCCAGGAAGGGCTTGTTCTGGAGTATTTTTTCAATCTTTTGCATCAGATCGTCTGTAAGCCGGGGCAATGTTTCGAGTGCTTTAAGGTTTTCGTGTAACTGTTCTTTTTTGGTAGCGCCCAGGATGGCGGTAGTTACGTTGGGGTTTTTGATGGTCCAGGCGATGGCCAGGGAGGCCAGGGAAACTTCCAGCTTATTGGCCAGGTCGCTTAGTTTTTTCACTTTCTTCAATTTATCATCCTGCATCCAACGTTCCTTTAGCCAATCGAAGCCTGAAAGGGCGAGGCGTGACCCTTCGGGAATGCCCTCATTGTATTTCCCGGTCAGAAAGCCTGATGCCAGTGGGCTCCAGATGGTGGTGCCCAGTCCTACATTTTGGAAAACAGGAGTATAATCCTGTTCCATTTTAAAACGCTCGAACATATTGTATTGTGGTTGCTCCATGACAGGGCCTATCAGGCTATATTGCTGTGCTACCCGGTGGGCTTCCATAATTTCGGCTCCGCTCCACTGGCTGGTGCCCCAATAAAGGATCTTTCCCTGCTGAATGAGGTTGTGCATGGTCCATACCACTTCTTCAATGGGTACGGAGGGATCGGGCCGGTGACAGAAGAAGAGATCGAGGTAATCCAGCTGCAGGCGTTGTAAGGCTTCATTACAGGCCTCAAAGAGGTGTTTGCGGCTTAGGCCGGTCTGGTTGGGCCGATTGGTTTTTCCGCGCCAGCCAAAATAGGCCTTGGAGGAAACTACAAAGGAGGTGCGATCCCACTGCTTCTTTTTGAGCACCCGGCCCATCATTTTCTCGCTTTCTCCCAGGGCATATACTTCTGCATTGTCAAAAAAGTTAATGCCATTATCAAAGGCAATGCCCATGAGCTCATCGGCTATGCTGTCATCTACCTGCTTGTGAAAAGTAACCCAACTGCCAAAGGAGAGTACACTGAGCTGAAGGCCGGAACGGCCGAGTTTGCGATATTCCATGGAATACGAATTTGGAGGGTAAAAATACAGAATATAGTATCCTGAATGCAGCATTGGGCATTCTGCAAGGGTTAGGATATAACGATCCGGGGGCTATTGGAAGGTAGAGTCGGAGGTAAGGAAATGTCCGGTAGCCTGGTAGAATTCTTTCCAGGTAAGGTTTTGGGCGGCCCTCAATCCCTGTGCGGCATGCAGGGTTTGGGTGCGTTGGTGAATACGGGCGGGGGCAGTAGTATAAAACTCCTGCTTGTTCTGGTCCCACCACAATTCTGAAGTGCGCAAGGTATCGCCATTCGTCATGCTGATGACCACCACGCTATCGCGGAGCAATACTTTGCGTTCGAATTCAAAATATTTGGCATAACGGGCATCGAGGATGCTTTCTATGCGGGAAGTGGTATCATAAAAATCTACATGCAGGGACCTGGGAAATTCCATGTAGGCAGAATCGGCTGTACGGCGCAGCATATAGGGAGAAGTGAGTTTGGCCTTTACTATGCCTTTTTCACTCAGGTAGCTTTCAATTTGTATGGCTTCTTCGAGCATCACCTTTCTGGAAAACAGCTTATCTACTTCACGCTGGTCATTTTCGCAGGCCGCCAGCACAAAAAAGCAGCTCAGAAGGAGAGCTGCTGTTCGAATTAAGTATGTTATTGAATGCCTCTGCATGGATTAATCGTACTTGTACTTCTGGAACCAAATATCGCTTAAAGATAAGCCAATACCTATACGGAAAAAGCTTTCGCGTACGAGGCTCTTGTTATCGCCACGGCGGCCAAATTCAAATACGGTATTGATAACAGAAAATTGATTGGTGTAGGCGGGTTTGCGCATGGGGAAGCCAGCGCCTACCGACAGGGTCCAGGTGGGCATATCACTGTCTACTTTGATATAATCCTGACCAAAGGAGAAACCGGCACGGTAGCTCACAAAGTTCCAGTAGTTCTTGCCTCCTGAGGGGGTAAGCTGGGCGCCAATTTTCAATTGCCAGCTATTCTGTACGGAGTCTTTATCACCAAAAAACCGGTAATTGTTCCATTGTTGCTGTGCGTAGTCTACGCCGATCTGCCATTTACCCAGGCGGTCGAAGATAACACCCGCTCCAAAGGAAGCAGGGTAGGTCACATCGCCTGAAATTTCTTTTTCGGTGTATACGGAGTCAATTGTTTGCGGGGCGCCGCTGCTGGAGTTGTATTCAAAGGTTTCCCGGATGATATCACGATGGCCTTTGTACTTAGCCTCCAGGTTGCCATAAGCGCCAAAACGGAGCCAGTTCTTTTTATCGAGCCTGGCAGTGTATTGGATACCTGCATTGAGCATCGCGCCACCAAAGTTGGTTTTGGTCTCGTGGTTGGATTTATAGTAATAGGCCAGGGTATCGAGGATCGCTTTGCGGGTGCTATAGTCTTTGGAGCCAAATGTATAGCCAAAGTTGATGCCGACGGTAAGGTCTCTTGTGATGGCCACACCTGTTCCGATATGGGCTTCATAAGAACCGCCATTGCCTTCGTATAAAGTACTGATATCGAAGGTGTCACCAGGTGTTCCCAGGTAAAGGCGTTCACCCTGTCCGATCTTATAATTGATACGGGTAATGGGTCGCAGACCGAGGTTTAACCCCCAGCCACCGCCCTTTTTGAGGGGGAAAGCCAGCTGCACATAAGAGATATTGGGGCTATAGGAAGAATATTTGCGTGCCGGATTATTGGCGCGCAGGGTGCGGTTAACTATTTCAACCCCCAGATCGAGGGTGGTAGCCTGCAGGCGGCCATAAGAGGCCGGATTTATGAAATTGACTGTGTTAAAGTCGTAGTAAGCAGCAGAGACGCCACCCATACCGCGATTCAGCATATTTTGGCCGGGTACTACATCTCCCAGTCCATAACGCGAGTAAGGTGAGTTTTCGGTTTGTGCCTGTGCAAAGGAGAGCCAACATAAGCAGACTATTCCTAACAGATTGATTTTCTTATACATTGTTGTGCTCACTAATGGCATAAAGGCCTTTATAGATTAAATTAGGGTCTGCAAATATCTTGTTTTTCAGATGATAGACAAAAAAGGGTGTATCACCCCCGGTTAAGAGGACGTTAAAGTTGTGGTATTTTTCGTCATAAAATTCTATCATTCCGTCGATTTCTTTAGCCATCCCGAGGATAACTCCGCTTAATATGTTGGTTCGGGTGTCGTAGCCAATGAGGGATAAGTTCCAGTCTTTTTTGACCAGGGGGAGCTTTGCGGTGAAATTGTGCAGGGATTTAAACCGCATTTCCATTCCGGGTGAAATACCCCCTCCGATGAATTCATGGTATTTGTTGACGAAGTTATAGGTAATAGCGGTGCCCAGGCCTATAACCAGGTTATTTTTTCCGGGAAAGAGGTGAACGGCAGCTACGACCATGGCCAGGCGGTCGGCCCCGATATCTTCCGGCTTGCCTACAGGGGTGGTAACGGGTAGCCTGGAATGGTGATCCAGTTTATGGAAGCGGGTGGCGGCTGCCAGCAGGGATTCCATGCCGGGATTGTGTTCGATGACGGAGGAAAGGATGGATTTTGCCGGCCGGTACTGCTGGATCAGTTCCCGGATGGTATCATCATGGTCATTTTCCAATACCAGCATTTCCTGTAGGGTGTCTCCTTCAAATACGGCACATTTGAGCCGGGTATTGCCAAAATCGAAGCATAGCGTTGTTTGGGACAAGCGTTGATTTTAGTGCAAGAATACAGAATTCAGCATATAGAATGCAGAATCTTTTGTGCTGATTATTAAGTAGCCGGATGGGGGCTACATATCCAGGTCGAGGTCGAAGGCCGACAGGTTGCGAAAATGGCCATTGAGCTTCACTTTTTCCTTAAGTTGTTCCATTTCCATGAGCATGGGTAAGACCTTTTGGAGGTGGCGTTTGATGTATTCCTGACGTTGCAGTTCTTTCAAAAGGCCCAGCAGTTCATATTCTTCATCGAGCGAAAGGCCGGCATGGTGGGCTACGTCGTATGATTGCAGCAGTTCCTCGGGTTTTTTGAAATCCTTGCTAACGTTGAGCAGGCGGTGTAATTCTTTTACGCCGGCAATCACCTTTTGCATGAGCTGGCGGTTGCCTGCATCTTCATCATTTTCAGGGTAGTTTACAATGGCGCCGCTATAGAGTTTGTCGGGAATGGCCTTGATCACTTCCAGGATGCGGAACACTTTCAGCCCCTGGGTTTTTACATCCATTTCGCCATTGTCGTAGGTTTGAACGATATCGGTAACCTGCACCAGGGTACCCATTTCCTGTAAACGGTTGTTGACTACTGTAGGAATTCCAAAGGGCTTTTTACTTTCGTGGCATTCATTGATCAGCTGTTTATAGCGCGGTTCAAAAATATGCAGGTGCACTTTTTCGCCGGGAAATACTACAATACCCAATGGAAATATGGGAATGAAATTAGTCATACTACAAAGTAACGAAATCGGCCTGCGTTAAAAAAGCACAATTCACACCGGCTTGAAATGCCTATTTTTATGCCTTTGAAAAAAGCCATGCATGTCATTTTTATCTGTTGTGATCATTACGTTTAACGAAGAAAAAAACATCGGGCGATGCCTGGAGAGTGTGCGTGGGCTGGCCGATGAAGTGGTGGTGGTGGATTCCCTGAGTGTTGATGGTACTAAAAAGATATGCAGCGAGTTTGGGGTACGGTTTATTGAACAGGCTTTTCTGGGATATATAGAACAAAAGAATTTTGCGCTGGACCAGGCATCGAATGATATGGTATTGTCGCTGGATGCAGATGAGGCCGTGGATGATGTGCTGAAAGCTGCTATCCTGCAGGTGAAGCGGGATGGTTTTGATGCTGATGGGTACATTATGAGCCGCTGTAGCAATTATTGCGGGAAATGGATCAGGCATGGCACCTGGTATCCTGACCGGAAACTGCGGATATTTAATCGCAGAAGAGGCCGGTGGGGTGGTATTAATCCTCATGACCGGATAGAAATGGCGGTTGGCGCGAAGGTGACCCGGTTGCCGGGTGATATTTTACATTATTCTTATTATACTTTTTCTGAACATATTGCACAGCTCAATAAATTTACGAGCATACAGGCCCAGGCGATGTATGAACAGGGTAAAAAGGCTTCCCTGATCAAGTTGTTGATAAGCCCTGTATCAGCTTTTATTTCCGGTTATATTTTAAGACGTGGTTTCCTGGATGGGTTGGATGGATTGATGATCGCAAGAACCGTTTCTTATCAAACTTTTGCCAAATATGCCAAGTTGCTCGAATTGCAGCGACAGAATAAAAAGTGATCAGTTCACAAACCAGTGGGCATGGCAGGGGTAGTTGACAAATTTTCATAAATGTTGTTATTCCATGACGATCAGCGGATTTAGTTTTGTACGGAACGCCACGAAGCTCTATTACCCGGTAAAGGAATCGATCCTGTCTATTTTACCGATCGTGGACGAATTTGTAATAGCCCTTGGGAAAGGGGATGCTGATGACCAGACCCTTTCCGAGATCCAACAAATAAAATCAGATAAGATCAGGATTATTCATACTGAATGGGACCTGAACACCTATACACATGCGAGTGTGTATGCGCAGCAAACAGATGTGGCGAAAAATGCTTGTAAGGGCGACTGGTTGTTTTATTTGCAGAGTGATGAGGTGATCCATGAAAAATATTTGCCGGTGATCAAGTCGAGGTGTGAAGAGCTGGTAGAGGATAAAGAAGTAGAGGGGTTAGTATTAAAGTACCGGCATTTTTGGGGCAATTATTCCCGGTACATTGTTTCGCACGCTTTCTATCCCAAAGAAATTCGGATCATACGGAATGACCCGGATATACATTCCTGGAAAGATGCGCAATCCTTTCGGCGCATTCCCAACTTTGATGGGAAGGACTATTTCCAGAAGCAAAATACTTATAAGTTGAAGGTGGCTGAAGTAGATGCCACGGTATATCATTATGGCTGGGTAAGGCCGCCACGCCTGATGCAGAAAAGAAGAAAATCCTTTGCGGCAGATATTCATGGGGAAGAAAAGGCAGGGCAGATATTTGAAAGCCAGTCGGTGGATTTTGATTACGGAACCCTGGCGCGGCTGCAGCCATTCAGGGAAGCGCATCCTGCAGTGATGGAGGACTTTATTAAGCGATTTGACTGGGCCGATCAAATAGGGGTTAAACCGCCTCCTGGTATGGAGCAAAAGCATGACCGGATGAAATACCGGTTATTGACAGTAGTAGAGGAATCATTGTTGGGAGGGGCGCAGATCGGTGGATTTAAAAACTATTCCTTACTGAAAAGATAAATGATGGGCAGGCAGGCAAGTATCAACTGGT
This sequence comes from uncultured Paraflavitalea sp., assembly GCA_966211765.1. Taxonomy (GTDB): domain Bacteria; phylum Bacteroidota; class Bacteroidia; order Chitinophagales; family Chitinophagaceae; genus Paraflavitalea. Next base: position 32,069 of record CBIHOV010000012.1, on the reverse strand, counting down.
CTCAATTGTTGCAGGATATACAGCAACATGCTGTAAAGCAGATTGCCAGGGGTATTTCGCTGGTAGAAAATGAGGCGCCTGGTTATGAAGAATTATTATTATCACTTCCTGCCAACCACGATACAAAGATCATTGGCATTACCGGCCCGCCAGGAGCGGGGAAAAGTACACTGGTAGATGCTCTGATCGGCGCCGTAAGTAAGGATGGGAAAAAAATAGGGGTATTGTGTGTTGATCCTTCTTCTCCTTTCAACCTGGGTGCTTTACTGGGCGACCGGATACGCATGAGTGAATGGTACAATGATCCAAATGTCTTTATCCGGTCATTGGCCACCCGTGGCTCTCTTGGCGGACTCCACCCCAAGATCGTTGAGATCACTGAATTGATGAAGGCTGCTGCTTTTGATTATATCATTGTAGAAACAGTAGGGGTAGGCCAGAGTGAGATAGAAATTGCCGGACTGGCCGATGTAACGGTGGTGGTGCTGGTGCCTGAAGCAGGGGATGAAGTGCAGACGATGAAAGCCGGGCTGATGGAGATCGCCGATATTTTTATAGTGAATAAAGCCGACCGGCAGGCTGCTGATCAATTTGTACGAAACCTGCGGATGATGTTGGCGCCCGCCTTCAATAATCACCAACGGGAAGTACCGGTGCTCAAAACGGTAGCTTCCGAAAAGCAGGGCATTGCTGAATTGTATGCTGCAATCAGTTCCTTATTGCAGGACAAGCATGATGATACTAAAAGAGCCTGGCTGTTGACGGAGCGGGCCTACCACCTGGTACAACAAAAGCGCATGAAGGATATCCGGAAAGATGTGTTGCAACAAAGCATACTGGAACAGCTTCGGGACAACCGGTTTAACCTGTACCGGTTTGTAGATGGGCTTTAATCGTTTTCACCGCTTTAATTAATATGTTTACCGAAATGGTTTTACCAGGCCTGGTGGGGCCGGTAGTTTTGACCTATAAACTAAATTATAAGTCATGAAAAAATTATTAACGGCAACAGTACTGGTTGCCATTGTGATGCTGAGCGGGTGCCTCTCTGCCTTGCATCCGCTTTTTACGGAAGAGGACCTGGTATTTGACCCGAAGCTGGTAGGGTCCTGGCAGGCGGGGCCAGACAATAAAGTGTATACTTTTCAACAGGGAACCGCCGAAAGTTTTGGCGAACTGCCGGAAGCCATGCAAAAGCTAGCCAATAAGGCCTACCTGCTTACGATCACCAGCCCCAAAACAGGTGAGGAAACAGACAAATATTATGCATTCCTGGCGCGTATCGGAAAGCATTTGTACTTGGATTATTATCCCACTCAAACCCAAAGGCAGAAAGCATACCCGGATTTCTATAAAACGAACTTTGTGCAGATGCATAGTTTCTACCGGTTGCAAGCTGGCAAGGATCAGAACTCCATCGTTATCGGACAGTTTGCAGACAGCTACCTGCGTACATTGATCGATAAAAAGCAGATCAGGATCCGTCATGAGCTGAAGTCAGACGGATCATACGTTATTACAGCTCCTACGGAAGAACTGCAACAGTATGTACTCAAATACGGTGATGTAGACGAGGCATACCAGGATAATGACACTTATACCAGGATAAAATAACCCTATAAACTTTATTTATATGTTGAAATTATTTGCGCTGATCACGGGTATTATACAAATATTCGGAGCATCCCCGGGTGTGAATAGCCTGCAGCCGGTGGCTACCTATAAAACGATTGTTACAGATGCAAGATTGAAGGGGGAGTGGACTGATGGCAAAAACCTGTTAAAGATCGAACTCCTGCCCGACAGTAAAATACTGCGGGAAGATAGTAGTAATGAGCGGAAAGTGCCCCTGGGTGAGAATAAGGAAGAGGTCGCTTATTACTCAAAGGCCTATTCGATCACGATCAGGGAGAATGGCATTGATTATATATTGGTGGGCAGTCTTAGCCGTATCAATGACCAATTGTTTATGGATATTATGTCGCTGGGTATTAACGATAATAAATCTCATGAGGATGGCAGTGGTTTTGAATTCACCCCGCATTACCTCCCAACTTATAATATTGCTGCCATCACCTTCACCGACAAGAATACGATGTCAATTAAACTCCTCAATGGGACGTTCCTGAAAGAGCAGATAAGCCAGGGCAATATGCGCCTGAAGTATGAAAAGGACAGGTTGTTTGATTCTTTTTTGCTCACCGCATCTTCCTTTGAGCTGCGCCAGTTCCTGGAAAAGTATGGCTATGACGAAAGGTTGTATTACAAGGAAACAACCATCTTAACCAGAAAAGGATAAAATATGATGGCAATCCAACGTCGCTGGTTGTATCATCCCTTATTCCGTTTATTACAGCACCTGGCTTTCTGGGTGCTGTCTTACCTGGTTTTTGTACGGCTTTTTACAACAGGCGTTCGCCCGGAAAAGATAGATTATATTTATTCGGCCTTGTTTCATGCAACGATTGTGCCGGCGGTTTATATTAATCTCGGCTGGCTGCTGCCCCGCCTGGCCAATCACCGGCGATGGGTGCTGTATGTGATGGCCGTTGTAGCATTGGTGTTTTTATTTACCTGGTTGAATTATTCTTTTTTCCAGGATTGGTCGAAATACCTGCTGCCCAATTACTTTTTTATCTCTTATTTCACGGTATGGGAAGTGAGCCTTTTTTTTGTGGTGTACCTGGCTGTTACTTCGTTGCTGAAACTGTCGCGCTCATGGTTTGTAGTGAATGATCTGCAAAGACGTTTACTGCAAATGGAAACAGAGAAGGCGCATATCGAGTTGAAAGCGTTGAAGGCGCAGGTAAATCCACATTTTCTCTTTAATACATTGAATGGGATCTATTCCATGACGCTGGATAAAGATGAGCGGCTGCCCACCACCATATTGCAGCTTTCGCACCTGATGCGGTATTTCCTGTATGAGTCGGGAGAAGACCTGGTGCCGCTGGAAAAAGAATGGCAGATGGTAGGAGACTATATTGCCTTGCAACGTATTCGCTCCAATGATGCCTTGCAACTGGAAAAAACACTGGAGGGGGAGATCGGTGAGCAGCGTATTGCTCCGCTGACGTTGGTGACCTTCCTGGAAAATGCCTTTAAGCATGGCGCCAAAGGAAATACGGGTGCTGTGAATATACACCTGCGGCTGGAAGTATTGCCGCATATGATCCGTTTCAGGATAGAGAATACACGTGGGCAGGGCGTGGAAGTGGGTGATCCGCACTATAAAGGGATGGGGCTTGACAATGTAAAGCGCCGGCTGAAATTGTTGTATCCCGGCAAACATGCACTGCTGATCCGGGAAACAGCTGATGATTTTATTGTAACCCTTGAATTACAAGTATGAGTACTGTATACCGGTGCCTGGTGGTGGAAGATGAACCCCTGGCGCAAAATGTGTTGAAAAAATATATTGCCGAGCATCCGCTGCTGGATCTGGCGGCAGTATGTGGTGATGCCACGGAAGCACAACAATGGCTTGCCCGGCATCCTGCGGCTATTGTTTTCCTCGATATCAACCTGCCCCGCCTGTCGGGCATTAGCTTTTTAAAGAGTCTGTCGCGCCCGCCGCTGGTCATCTTTACGACGGCGTATCCTGAATATGCAGTAGAAGGATTTGAACTGGACGCGGTGGATTACCTGGTAAAACCTTTTTCCTTTGAGCGCTTTCTCAAAGCGGTTAATAAAGCACTGGAAAAACTGGAGCGACAAGAGCCAGGAGGAGGGCCGGCACCCGTCTCTTCGATCTTTATCAAAGCGGATAAAAAGGTGTACAAGGTCAACCTGTCGGATATTCTGTACATAGAGGCGTTGGATGATTATGTGAAGGTGGTAACTACGCAGGGCCATTACCTGGTGCATGATACACTGAAAAGCCTGCTGGAGGAATTGCCGGCCGGGCAGTTTTGGCGGGTACACAAGAGCTATATTATCGCAGGGACTAAAATCGTGTTTATTGAAGGCAATTATGTGCGGATAGGGGATCGGGATATTCCTATCGGGGCATCATACCGGGAGGAAGTGTTTGCGAGGCTGAAGTTGTGAGTGGGGATTCGGACAATTTTGGCTTTCTTTGCAACTTTATTTTATCCATATGCCCTTTGATCCCGGTAATAAAATATTGATTATCACTGCTCCTTCGGGTGCCGGCAAAACTTCTATTACCCGGCATTTGTTGCAGCATATACCGCAACTGGCTTTTTCCGTATCTGCGGCTACGCGTGAAGCGCGCGGCAATGAAAGGGACGGAAAGGATTATTATTTCATGAGCGGAGCGGAGTTCCAGGAAAAGATCCGCGATCAGCAGTTTGTGGAGTGGGAAATGGTCTATGAGGGCAAATATTATGGCACGCTGAAGTCGGAACTGGACCGGATATGGGCCAACCACCAGGTACCGGTGCTGGATATCGACGTAAAAGGGGCCATCCATGTACAACAGCAATACCCCAATACTACTTTATCTATTTTTATTGAACCTCCTTCCGTAGACGAGTTAAAGCGCCGCCTTGAATCCAGGGGCACGGAAACGGCGGAAAGCCTGCAGGCCCGGGTCAACAAAGCGTCTTATGAGATCTCTTTCAAGCACCATTTTCACCGTATTGTGATCAATGCCGAGCTGACCAAGGCCCGGGAAGAGGCCATGGCCATTGTGTGGGAGTTCCTGGAATCGTGAGTGATCACTAAACTTTACCCCCTTAAATCCGGCGAATCGGAGCCTGAAATAGTAATCTTCTTCAATAAGTTATGTAATCCATCGTTCTTTTTATAAATTCGTATCCCAAGTATGAGTTTAGTAGTCATAATAGCCATCGTGTTAGCGGTCTTGTTCATCGCTTATTTTTCGGGTATAGAAGTAGCATTTACTTCTGCCAACCGATTGAACATTGAGTTGAAGAAAAAGCAGGGTTCCAGCAGCAGTCTGCTGCTGAGCAGTCTTTTCGAAAATCCTTCCCGTTTTATTGGTGTTAATATCGTTGGGTTTAACTTTTTCCTGGTGGTGGCGGTCCTTTTGGGGAGCACCTACTGGAATATGGCTATTCCCTGGAAAAAATTTGACAGCTATGTGATGGCCTACCTGGTACCCATCAGGTTGGTATTGGAGATCATTCTGTCCTGGCTGCTGATCATTATTCTGGGAGAATGCATACCCAAGGCCATTTTCAGGGCAAAGGCGGATAACCTGCTGTCTTTTTCTGCCCGCACAGGGTTGTTGGGTCTTTGTGATCAGCTTTTTAACTGGGCAAGTGTGGCGGCGGTGAAGATCTCGATCTTTGTGCTCAATATCATCTTCGATATGCGGATCGACAAGAAAAAGCCTCCTTTTTCGCGTGCCGACCTGGAGCAGTTCTATAGCCAGAACAACGAGCACCATAATCAAAGCCAGGACCTGAAAGCTGAATTGTTTGAAAATGCGCTTTCCCTGCCGAAAGTAAAAGTGAGGGAATGCCTGGTACCCCGGAAAGAAATAGAAGCAGTAGATATAAAAATGAGTGTTGAAGAGGTGCGCAAAACCTTTGTGGAAACTAAGCTCAGTAAACTGGTGGTGTACGATGGAGATATTGACCATATCCTGGGATATGTACACCAATTGGGACTTTTCAAGCAGCCACCCACTTTAAAAGACATGTTATTGCCTATACCGGCCATTCCTGAGAGTATGAGTGCTACGGACCTGATCAGCAAATTCAGCAAAGAGCGTAAAAGTATTGCCTGGGTAGTGGACGAGTTTGGCGGTACAGCAGGCATTGTGACCATGGAAGACCTGCTGGAGGAGATCTTTGGCGAGATCAAAGATGAGTTTGATGTAGAGGAGTTTGAGGATAAAAGGGTATCGGAGGATGAGTTTATATTGAGTGGCAGACTGGAACTGGACTTTTTGAAGGAAAAATATGGGTTGGAGTTTCCGGGCCAGGATTCTGAGACCTTGTCGGGTTTTATCATTCAGCAACACGAAACGATACCCAAACTCAGGGAACGCATTATTATTGGCGATTATGAATTTGACGTGATGAGTGTGAGTGATACGCGTATTGAAACGGTACGGTTAAAGATCCTGAGATAACGCTGGTTGGCGGGACTTGATGCCCTGCTGCTGGTCACTTGTTATTGGTTATTAAGCCATTTGCAGTCAATAAGTTCCTCAATCACTACATATTAACAAGCTTTCTTGTCCAATCCAACGTGATAACCCGTACATTTGCCCCGCTTTTACCACGTTATTTTATACCAGTATTAGTCAATGGCGTTATCGTTTTTTAACAAAAGGAAGGCTGACAATCCGGAGATGACCTTTATAGATCACCTGGAAGAACTGCGCTGGCATATCATGCGCTCCGTGCTGGCAATTCTAGTAGGGGCGATTGTCATATTTATCAAGATAGACTGGATCTTTACGACTGTAATTGCAGGTCCTTTGCATGATGATTTTTTCACCTATACGGCTTTGTGCAAATTTAGCCAGTGGATAGGCGCTGGTGACTCCTTGTGTTTGCCCCCGCCCAAAGTAAAAGAATTGCAGGTGATTGCCTTTGGCTCGCAGTTCATGAGCAGTATCAGTATTGCTTTTGTGGGTGGTTTTATCATTGCCTTTCCCTATATTTTCTGGGAATTCTGGCGATTTGTAAAGCCAGCGCTGAGTCCCAAAGAGTTAAAGAGCACCCGGGGAGCAATTTTCTTTGTTTCGATCTTCTTTTTCCTGGGCGTGGCTTTTGGTTACTTTTTACTGGCCCCCTTTACATTTAGCTTTTTAGCCAATTATACGATCGGTCTTGATAATATCCTGGTGACCAAGCCTACGCTGGCAGACTACATGGAGAACCTGGTAGATATTATCATCGGGGCTGCCCTGGCGTTCCAATTGCCTGTGGTGTCGTATGTACTGACACGGATCGGGCTCATTACCCCTAATTTCCTGAAAACTTACCGTAAATATTCTTATGTAGCCATCCTGGTGATTGCGGCTATCATTACCCCCTCACCTGACTGGATGAGCCAGATGATCGTTTTCATTCCGCTGGCATTCCTGTATGAATTCAGTGTTCTGATCTCCAAGCGGGTATTCAAGAATGAGCAGGAAAAAGCTAAAAGAGACTGGTAATTCTAAGCGTATTAAATCTCAATAAGTTATAGTATGGCTTCTTCATTCGATCTCTCCAAACCCATTGCTATTGGCAGTGACCATGCAGGCTATGATTATAAAGTGGCGCTGGTAAAGTGGCTCGTCGAAAAGGGTTATCAGATAAGCGATATGGGCGTTTATGAGAATAAGTCAGTGGACTATCCTGATTATGCGCATCCTGTAGCGGATTGGGTGGAAAGAGGGGAGGCCGCTTTTGGCATCCTGCTTTGTGGAAGTGCAAACGGGGTATGTATTACAGCCAACAAGCACCAGGGAATCCGGGCAGGCCTTGCCTTTCAGACTGATGTGGCGAAGTTGATCCGCCAGCACAACAATGCCAATATTATTTGCATTCCCGCCCGTTTTGTGGCATTGGAGTATGCCAAAGAAATGGTAGATATTTTTATCAATACGCCTTTTGAAGGTGGCCGTCACCAAACCCGGGTGAATAAGATTGCCTGCAGCTAAGCACTACACCGACATCCCTTTGTGGGATACAAAAGATAAATGCCGCAATAAGTAAAGAGTTACTCATTGCGGCATTCGTATATAGTTCAGCTCAAAGTATTACCAACCCAGCAGGTAGGCAAAGATCAGCGGCACTACAATGGTCGCATCGCTTTCTACAATGAACTTGGGAGTGTTGATATCCAGTTTGCCCCAGGTGATCTTTTCATTGGGCACAGCGCCGGAATAGGAGCCGTAGGAAGTAGTAGAATCGGAGATCTGGCAAAAGTAGCTCCAGAAGGGTACATCATGCCATTCCAGATCCTGGTACATCATCGGCACCACGCAAATGGGGAAGTCGCCGGCGATACCACCACCTACCTGGAAAAAGCCTACACCTTTACCGGCACTGTTCTGCCTGTACCAATCTGCCAGCCAAACCATGTATTCAATACCATTCTTTACGGTGCTGGCTTTCAATTGTCCTTTGATCACATAAGAGGCAAAGATGTTGCCGGTGGTGCTGTCTTCCCAACCTGGAACGATGATGGGGATATTCTTTTCTGCAGCGGCTACGATCCAGCTGTCTTTAGGATCGATCTCATAGTATTCTTTCAATACGCCGCTGAGGACAACTTTGTACAGGAATTCGTGTGGGAAATAGCGTTCGCCACTGGCCTCGGCATCGGTCCATACTTTTACCAGGTGTTTTTGTAAGCGACGGAATGCTTCTTCCTCGGGTATGCAGGTATCTGTAACGCGGTTGTAGTGGTTTTCCAGGAGATCCCATTCGTCCTGGGGTGTCAGGTCGCGGTAGTTGGGTACGCGCTTATAACTGTTATGGGCCACCAGGTTCATCACGTCTTCTTCGAGGTTGGCGCCGGTACAGGAGATGATCTGTATTTTGTCCTGGCGTATCATTTCAGCCAGGGAAATACCGAGTTCTGCAGTACTCATGGCACCAGCGAGGGTAACCATCATTTTACCACCTTCAAGGAGGTGAGTTTCATATCCTTTGGCTGCATCAATTAAAGCTGCAGCATTGAAGTGACGGTAGTGATGTTGAATAAACTGCGAAACAGGTCCTTTAGCCATGATAATTCAGAATTTTGTGGCGGCAAAGTTAGCATAAATAAACAAAGGTGAGCCACCTTTAGTGACCCACCCTTCTCTTTCCAACTAAAACCAACTTTTAGACTCTTTATATTGCTTTCTTTTCTTTTTTAAACACTTCCCAACCGGCAGCGCCATTTGATCTTAAGATCAGGTTCTGATCGCCATCCTGTAGTGTAATATAATAGCTGGTGCTGTTGTTGGCAGCCATTTCAAAAAGGTCGGTGATCCAATATTGACCGTAGCTTTTCTTCAGGTCGGCCAGCAAATTGATAGGCAACTGGGCAGAGAGAATATTGCGGGTTACGGCTTGCAGTTCACCCTCTTTGGAATAATAAGCGAACATTATCTGGTCGTTCATTTTGAAAGTGGCTTTTGCGAATGTTTTGCCGGATTCCCAGTTTACATCCTGTGCGCCGGAAAAGTCTTTCTTAAATGCATTTACTACTTCCTGGCTAACGGTTTCAGTGAAACGGGCAAAAGAGGAACCGATACCTACTGTTAACATTAAGGCCCATACTAACATCATCTTTTTCATGGTAAAATATTTTATGCGAATTATGTTGGTTGTTTTCCGACGCCCCACTTTCAAACTTCCTACACTATATACGACGCAGGTTTTTTTCAAATGTTACAGCTTGGCGGATAAATTCTTTTTTTCTTTTTTGAATACATAGGTATTGCCATTGCTATAAGCTTCTACCACTATACGGGTCTTTTCATTTTCCAGGGAGATCACGTAACTGGTTTCGCCAGACTTGCTGTATTCAATGGCGTCTTTCATTTGGTACTCACCGTACTTGCTATTGATGCTTTTGGTGATGGCCAATGGCAAAGAATTGATGGTGATGTACCGGCCAATAGCCAGGAGATTGCCATCCTCTTCAAAGAAGGCGTTGACCTGTTCGTTATTATAAATGAACTTGGCATGGAAGAGCTGGTGGTCTTTTAAAGATTGCCATACTATGTACTGTGCTCCTTTAAACTCCTTTTCCAATGCTGCCTGAATATGAGCACTTACTTTTTCTCCGCTACCAGGAACGCCTGCGTAGCTAAATACGCTGATCAACATCAGCAGGGAAATAAAAAACTTTTTCATGACTGTACTTTTATTTTTTTGTTTTTTGGTGCATGGCTTTGTATTAAAGCCAGCACAAAAATAGAAGGAGTGATAACTGTTCACAAGCGAATAGTGATCAATGGAGGTCAATGTTAAAGCAGGTTAACGATGGTTGTGTAATGTTATCCTTTCAGTTTATTTCAAAATTCGTGAAATGCTTACTGGTAAAGGGTTTTAGAGGATGCAGGCGTATTTCTTAAAGAAAAGTTAACCCAGGGTTAATGAAAGCAGGGGTTGTTAAAAATATCACATCGACTACCAAAACCGGGGATATGATATCACACAATGATGTGATGAAAATTATATCTTTTCAATGCGATAGGTGGCTTTGCCATTCATCACAAAATTTTAACGGTTTTAACAAGCAGCGCTATCGTGAAAGCATGTTAAAATCGTGTAAATTGTAATATAATTGATTCAATACATACGATTTGTGAATTATCTGGCCCATGCATACCTCTCTTTTAATGTTCCCGCTGTATTGGTAGGCAACCTGATCAGCGACTTTGTAAAAGGGAAAAAACAATTCGATTACCCGGCCAATGTGCACAAGGGTATCGTATTGCACAGGGCTATCGATACTTTTACGGATGAACATGCTGTAACGGCGGCAGCCAAAGCTATCTTCCGTCCCCATTACCGGTTATACAGTGGTGCTTTTGTAGATGTGACCTATGATCATTTCCTGGCCAATGATGCGCAATCGTTCCCTGACAACAGGTTGTTTGAGTTTTCCCAGGAAGTGTATAGCACATTGGATCAATACCAGTCCTTATTCCCGGCCCAGTTCAGCTCCATGTACCCTTATATGAAAGAATACAACTGGTTGTATGGTTACCGTCAGCGGCTGGGTATTGAACGCAGTTTCGAGGGAGTGGTGCGGCGTTCGGCTTACCTTACCGAAAGCCAGGTGGCTTATAAATTGTTTGAGGATAATTATGAGGTATTGCAGCAGTGTTATGTCGATTTTTTCCCTGCTTTAAAAGCTTTTGCTTTTGCGACCCTGGAGGGCCTTGATAGCTGAAAATAGTTTAATCCGTTTTTAATCAAATTGAGATAGGGGTAAATGCCTGTCGGAGAGTCTTATTAATGGGTGATCCCGTCGGAATTAGCCTGGCATCCGCCTATCCTGTAAAAGCCATTTAGTTCCGTGTTAATCTGTTATTTTTGCCGCTTAAACCATGAAGGACATGAAGCAAGTGAAGCTCCTTTTTTCCCTGTTGTTATTTTGTGCGTCAGCAACCCTGGCTCAGTTCAAGGTTCCGGCAATTGATAAGTCGCCGATGGATATGGCTTATTACCCGGTGAATTACCCGGTGCTGAAAATTCAAAACAAGGTGAGTGAGCCCCTGATGGCCAGGATCATTTACAGCCGGCCACTGAAAAACGGTCGCTCTGTTTTTGGAGAACTTGTGGAGTACGGCCAGATATGGCGGCTTGGCGCTAATGAGGCCACGGAAATAGAAATTTATAAGGATGTGAAGTGCGGTACAGATACTAAATTGAAGAAAGGGCGTTATACCATGTATGCCATCCCCTACCAGGACAAATGGACCATAATATTTAATAAGGAAACGGATATCTGGGGGGCTTTCCAGTATGATCCTAAAAAAGATGCGTTGCGGGTGGATGTACCTGCCCAAAAACTACCGGAATCGGCCGAGGCATTTACGATGCAGTTTGAGAAAGATAGTACGGGCCTTAACCTGGCCATTATGTGGGATAATGTAAAAGCACTGGTGCCCTTTAGTTTTCAGAGTAATTGATCAAATTGTTATTTTTCATGTATGCACAGAACCAGTAAATTCAAAGGCTTTCTTCTTCTGATTGGCTTATCCGGCTTGTTGTGGTCATGTGAACAAAAGGCGCCTCCCGGCAGTAACCAGGTAACCATCAATCCTGCTATTGGTACCCCCAACGATAAACAAGTGCCTTTGGGTGTTGATAAATCACCCATGGATATGTCTTATTATCCGGTGGATTATCCAAAGCTTAAAATGTCGAAGAATGCTCAGGAGCCTTTGGTGGCCAGGGTGATCTATAGCCGGCCTCAAAAAAGCGGCCGTACGATCTTTGGCGATGTGTTGAAGTATGGGCATATATGGCGCCTGGGTGCTAATGAAGCTACAGAAGTCGAGTTCTTTAAAGATGTAACGATCGAAAATGAAAAGGTGGAGAAGGGGCGTTATGTATTGTATTGTATACCTTTTGAAAATAAGTGGACTATTATATTGAACAACGATCTGTTTACCTGGGGACTTAAAATAGATTCTACCAAAGACGCTCATAAGTTTACCATCCCCATCAATAAGACCAATTACCCGTTCGAAGTTTTTACCATGGAGTTTGAAAAGGCTGGCAAAGGCGCCGAACTGATCATGGAATGGGACAGTGTGCGGGCCAAACTGGCGTTTACCTTTTAAGAGTTGTATCTTAGGCCCCTATGTGTGGCATTGCCGGTATACTATCTGCCAACCCTGGATTGGTGTCGGAACAGCGTGTTAAAAACATGACTGATGCTATTGCGCACCGCGGACCGGATGGCGAAGCCTGGTGGGTAGCCCCGGAGGGGCAGCTGGCATTGGGACACCGCCGCTTATCCATCATTGATCTGAGTGAGCTGGCTGCGCAGCCTATGCATTACCAGGACCGTTATACCATTGTATACAACGGAGAGATCTACAATTACCGCGAGTTAAAAATAACCCTGGAACAACGGGGATATGGCTTCCGGTCACAATCTGATACAGAAGTGATCCTGGCGGCTTATGCTGCCTGGGGAACGGACTGCCTGGAACATTTTGATGGCATGTTTGCTTTTGCGATCTGGGACCGTAAAGAACAGCTATTGTTTGCGGCCCGTGACCGTTTTGGCGAAAAGCCTTTTTATTATTACAAGGATGAGGAGCAGTTTGCATTTGCCAGTGAAATGAAGGGCTTGTGGGCGGCAGGCATTGAAAAGAAGGTGAATGAAAGGATGCTCTACAATTATATTACGCTGGGCTATGTCCAGAATCCTCAAAATGCCAGTGAAACATTCTATACGGGCATTCACAAATTACCTGCCCGCAGCTTCCTCCTGTACGACATGGGAAAGCAAACCCTGTCTGAACATAGTTATTGGGATATTGATATAGCAGCCACCAATCTTTCGATCAGCGAACCGGAGGCTATTGAACAGCTGGGGACGCTTTTGTCATTGTCTGTCAACCGCCGGTTACGGAGCGATGTGCCGGTAGGTACCTCCCTGAGCGGAGGGCTGGACAGTGCGGCTGTGCTGGCCTGTATTCACCAGGCCGCTGAAAGACCTGCTCTTATTCAGACCTTTTCTGCTACTTTTCCGGGTTTTGTCCGTGATGAATCGGCACAGATCGGCCTTACCGCCGGTAGTTTTGGGGTGACCAATTATCAGGTACAACCTGATGCGGACAACCTGATCAATGATTTTGAGCGTATTTGTTATCACCAGGAAGAGCCTTTCCAATCGGCCAGTATTGTGGCTCAATACAAGGTGTTTGAGCTGGCAAAAAAGCATGGGGTAATGGTGTTGCTGGATGGCCAGGGGGCCGATGAAATACTGGGGGGCTATACTAAATATTACCCCTGGTATTGGCGTGAATTGTACCGGCAAAACAAATCCTTACTAAGGCGGGAATTGCAGGAGGCTAATGGAAGGGGGCAGGATGGACTCTGGAACTGGAAGCAGAAACTAGCTTCCCGGCTGCCACATTTTGCCGAAACCTGGCAGGTGCGGCACCGAAGCCGCCAACAGCGGAAACATGGAGATCTAACCAGCGGATTTATAGCCGCTTTTGGCGTCTCTCATTACCAGGTGCCGCATGTACCTACCCTGAACGGAGCGCTTTATTATAATACCTTTCTGAACGGGTTGGAGGAGTTATTGCAATATGCCGACCGAAACGCTATGGCGCATGGCCGGGAAGTAAGGCTACCCTTCCTGTATCACGAACTGGCAGCTTTTATTTTTTCCCTCCCTGCCAGTTTTAAAATACGTGATGGGTATACCAAATGGCTGTTGCGTAAAACCATGGAACCTGCTTTGCCGGCGGCTATCGTGTGGCGAAAAGACAAGGTTGGTTTTGAGCCTCCCCAGCAAATATGGATGCAGGATAAACGCCTGGAAGCTTATATCCGGGAAGCACAAAGAGGGCTGGTAAAAATGGGGGTGCTGAAACCTGCTGTACTGGATAAAAAAATTCAGCCGCAGGAAACCCATGCGGCTGATAACTTTGATTGGAGATACCTGGTGGCCGGTACGTTACTACAAATAGACTAGAAACTGGCTGAAACCCGCCCGGCCTCCCGGCTAACCTTTCTTGTATTTCTCAAAGATTTGTGCATTACCTGATTCGTCCACTTTGAGGGTGAACCAATGTTTCCCATCTTCCATTTTTACATAGTAAGTAACATCAGTACCTGAGGTAACTTCTGTTACACCGAAAAGGTTTTTCTTAGCGTTTTCCTTTTTCAGTTTGTTGAAGATATTTAATGGAAGCAATTGCGGTGAATAGTAGCGGATGGAGCTCAACATATTTCCTTCCTTGTCATAATTCACTTTAGAGCGAATTCCGGCGCTTACGAAACTAACGGTAAAGTAATTCTCTGTCTCGTCCCATTTCACCTCTTCGGCCTGGGTAAATGTTTCACGGAAAGATTTCAATACCTTTTCATTAGGATCGTAAGCGTAAGCAGCAGCTCCTAACAGAACTGTGCAGATGATCATTAATACTTGTTTCATGGCTATACTTTTTATTGGGTGAACTGTGTAACAAATGTTTGACGACCCAAATGTAATAGCGAAGTACACAGATAGCAAGCCAATTGGTAAGGACGGAAGGTTCATGATAAGCAATACGAAGGATTTCGCAGATAGAGGATGTTTGCTGCATCCCTTAGAGGTGGTGAAATGTAGTGCTGTACAGCGTTTCAGAAATGTTACAGCTTATTTTTGGTTTAAGGTTAAGCTTCTGTTAAACTGGAAATCCGGAATTGTAAGTGGATAAACAGGAGAAGTTTTGATGGTATGTGCCCATGATAAAAACCCATTGGGATCAGTAAGGGATAATTCTGCATCTTTGTAATCGTAAATTTACCAATATTAATAAATTATGAAGCTAGCCACTAAGTTCATACATGCCGGAGCCGAACCTGATCCTTCTACCGGTGCGATCATGACGCCTATTTATCAAACTTCCACCTATGTACAGGAAGCACCGGGAAAGAACAAAGGCTACGAATACGCCCGTTCCCAAAATCCCACACGCAAGGCCCTGGAGGATGCGCTGGCTATGATTGAAAATGGCAAGTATGGCCTGGCTTTTAGCAGCGGTGTTGCAGCCACTGATGCCGTGTTGAAATTGTTGACACCCGGCGATGAAGTAATAACGGGTAACGATCTGTATGGAGGTACTTACCGGCTTTTTACCAAAATATTTGAGAAGTTTGGTATCCGTTTCCGTTATGTAGATATGACAGATATTTCTGCCATTGCCGGTGCTATCACCAAAAACACCAAACTTATCTGGACGGAAACGCCTACGAATCCGCTGATGAATATTACAGATATAGGAGCGGTAACGGCCCTGGCCAAAGAAAACCAGATACTGGTATGTGTGGATAACACATTTGCTTCTCCTTACCTGCAGAATCCCCTGGACTTTGGGGCTGATATTGTAATGCATTCTTCTACAAAATATCTTGGCGGGCACAGCGATGTTATTCAGGGTGCGCTGATAATGAATGATACAGCTTTGCGGGAGCAGTTGTATTTTATCCAGAAAAGCTGTGGTGCAGTACCTGGCCCGATGGATTGCTTCCTGGTGTTGCGGGGCATCAAAACTTTGCATGTACGTATGCAACGTCATTGCGAGAATGGTGAAAAGGTTGCGGGGTTCCTGCGGCAACATCCCAAAGTAGGTAAGGTATACTGGTGTGGTTTTGAAGACCATCCTGGTTATGCGGTAGCTAAAAAACAAATGCGTGGCTTTGGTGGTATGATGAGCTTTACGTTGAAAGATGATAGCCTGGATACGGCCATGAAGGTCTTGTCTTCTACCAAAATATTTTCATTGGCAGAAAGCCTGGGTGGCGTGGAGTCGCTCATCAATCATCCGGCTTCGATGACGCATGCTTCCATACCAAGAGAAGAAAGGATCAAGAATGGCCTTAGCGATTCTCTGATCCGCCTGAGTGTTGGTATTGAGGACCTGGAAGACCTGGTATTGGACCTTGAGCAGGCCATAGGAAGCTAGTACTTCAAATACTTATACTATGATACCTTTCAATGAACTGTTGCTCTTTGCGCTGGCCGCATTGGTATTGGTGATCAGTCCCGGTCCCAATATGATCTATCTTATTTCACGTTCCATTACCCAGGGGCGTAAAGCGGGCCTTATTTCCCTGGCAGGGGTGGTATGTGGATTTTTATTCCATATCATCCTGGTGTCTTTTGGTCTTACGGCCATTTTGTTTGCTGTTCCTTATGCTTATACCATACTTAAAGCCATGGGTGTGGTTTACCTGCTTTACCTGGCCTGGCAGGCTATCAAACCCGGCAGCAAAGGAATATTTGAAACGAAAAAAGACCTGCCGGATGATAACCCTGCCAAATTATTCCGCATGGGCTTTTTGACCAATGTACTCAATCCTAAGGTAGCGGTATTTTACCTGTCGCTATTCCCGCAGTTCATCAAACCAGTTTATGGCAATGTGCTTACCCAAAGCTTAACCCTGGGAGTTACACAGATGCTGATCAGTTTTACTGTTAATTTTCTCATTGTACTCTCTGCTGCCAGGGCGGCTGTTTGGTTTGCCAGTAAACCGCAGTGGGTAAGGGCCCAGAAATGGTTTATGGCCAGTGTGCTTACGGCGCTGGCTGCTAAAATGGCGCTGGATAAAGGAAAGTAGGAATAAACTGGCAAATCCGATATTTGCAGGATGAGTGGGAAGCCCAAAGACCTGTCTGAATTCTTTAATAAAAAAGCCAGCGAATACAACCAGCCTGATTTTATCAAGGCTGATCCGGTCTGTATTCCGCACCTCTTTCAGAAAAAGCAGGATATTGAGATTGCCGGGCTCTTTGCAGCCATTTTTGCCTGGGGCAACCGCACTACTATCATTAAGAAGTCGAAGGAGTTGATGCAGTTGATGGGCAACGCGCCGCATGATTTTGTGCTGCAGCACACCGAGCAGGATCTGCGCAGGCTGGAAAGCTTTAAGCACCGGACTTTCAATACTACCGACCTGTTGTATTTTATCAGCTTCCTGCAATATCATTATTCCAGGCACCCCTCCCTGGAAACTGCCTTTACGCAATGGATGAGTGCCGGAGATGAAACCATCGAGCAGGCGCTCATTGGGTTTTATCATTACTTTTTCTCCCTGGAGCACGTACCTCCCCGTACCCGCAAGCATATAGCTTCACCCGAAAAGAACTCTTCCTGCAAGCGGCTGAATATGTATCTCCGCTGGATGGTGCGTAATGACGACCGGGGCGTTGATTTTGGCATTTGGTCCACCATTGCCCCTGCTCAATTAATATGCCCTATAGATTTGCATGTAGCACGGGTGGCTAAACGGTTTAAGTTGTTGGAGCGTGCGCCGGTTGACTGGCTGGCTGCCCTGGAGCTTACCAGTTATTTAAGAAAGCTGGACAAGAACGATCCGGCCAAATACGACTTTGCTTTATTTGGCCTTGGGGTAATGGAGAAATTTTAAAACTCTACATATGAAAATTATGACCTGCAAAACAGTTTTTTTGTATTGCCTGATCCTGCTATGCATCTCGGTCAATGCCATTGGACAGGAGAATAATATTAAAAAGGAAAAATTCAACTGGGGTCGTGGCACCCAGGATACAACAGCAGGATATGCCCAGGCCGTGAAAATAGATAATGTGATCTATATATCGGGTACCGTAGCCAGGAATGTAACCCCGGAAGGTATTAAACAGGCGTATGAAGCATTGGAAAAAACACTGCAATATTATGGCGCTACTTTTCAAAATGTAGTGAAGGAAAATCTCTATACTACGGATATTGAAGCCATGAAGCAATACAACCAGGTGCGTAAAGCTTTTTATAAAGGTGATTTTCCGGCTGCTACCTGGATGCAGGTGAACCGGCTGTATATGCATGATGCCAGACTGGAAATAGAATTGATTGCCTATCTGCCCAAAAAGTAACCTGGTATTTACAACAGACCCATAAAAAAGGGCTGATCATAAGATCAACCCTTAAACGGTCACATGAGAAATCTATCTGTTAAAACATAAAAAGACCATTCTTGCCGTAAGTCTTCTGTCCGCCTTTGGGTGCGCCAAAGCTGCGGATATTATAGGTAAAGGTGAGCAGGAAGTAACGACGCAGTACCGTGGTTTGGTTGTCCTGGATATAGTTTTCCCGCGTCACGCGGTTTACGCTGATATTCTGGTTCAACAGGTCATATACTGACAGTTTGAGCTGTCCTTTATCATCCTTAAGGAACAGATAATTGATGCCGCCATTCCAGCGCAGGTTGCTTTTTCTTACGCCCGGTGCTGTTTGCGGATTATAGAAATAGTCAATAGAGCTTTCCCATACAAAATGTTTTGGCAGCCTTACCACTACTTCGGAGGTGGAAGTATGGGTGATCACTTCCAGGTCTGGATAAGCATCGCTTTGGTATTGGCTTTTGTTCCAGCCGATAGAGTAACGTTGGTTAAATTCGAATTTATCTTTCAGGTTAAAGGATGCACTAAGTCCGGGTGTCACACGCCAGTTCTTTACCTCGCTGCGGTTGTTGTTGACGATCACTATATTCCGGTTGTACTCACCCCAGAAGTTACCCCGCAATGACAACTGCCAATTGCTTTTGAATTTGAACTGTTTGCTCACGTTGGTACTGGCCGAAAAACGCCAGATGCCATCAATGTTGATGGGGCGGGTGATCTGTACACCTTTGTTGTCTACGGTCCTTTCCCTGATCACCGCATCGTCACTAATACTTCCGTTGAAATATACATTGTAATTCATGCTCCTTTTGGTATCGTACTTATTGTAGTAGAGGCCCAGATTATGCGCCTTGGTAGGAGTGAGGGAAGGATTTCCCAATTGCTGGTACAGTGTATTGGTATTGTCTACTACTGGCTGCAGGTCGGTAGCCCGGGGCTCCTGTACATTTACATTGTAGCTGAAAGACCATTCTTTCACATTGATATTGAGGGCCGGCAGAATATAATTAAAACTTTGATTAATGGAAGGGTTTTTGGCAAATTCATTGTCAATGTTGAGGGTCTGGTAAGAGATGCCGGGCATAATGCTCCATTTTTTTATCTTCCAGTTCAACAGGGTCGTGATGGTGCCGCGTGTACCGCTTCTCTTCACGGCATTAGACAGATCAGGATTTATTATGTCATATTCCTCGCCCGACAGACCCTGGTTATAGGTATTCAATTCATCATTGTCCCTGAAGTATTCGGCATTGCCATTGAATTTAAGGCCCAGCGATTTGGTAAGTGGTTCGTTGTAATTGAAAGACAGGCTGGCGCGGAAATTCCTGGCGTTATGATCGCGTAATTGGTTGAGGGTACGTTTGGGAGTGGGTACTTTGTAGAAAGTATCAATAATATTGTTGTACTGGTCGTCTTCTCCATTGGACAGGTTGAAGCCCTGGCCAATGTACAATGAGCGCTCTTTTTTCCGGAATGTGCGGTTGTACGAAATGTTATGGGAATAACCAATGTCATTGCCATTGATGCGTTGGCTATTATTGCTTTCATTGAGCAGTGGATCATAATTGCTGCCTGCCATGGAGTTAAACAAGCGTTCTGACTGGCTTTTTTTGAAGTTCAACTGTGGGGCATACCGAAAGGTAGAAAAGGAGTCCATCTTCCAACGCAGGCTTGCCCCTATCCGGTGGGTGTATTCATCCGATTGCTGGCGGGTAGTGCTACGGGTAGTGAGGGCTGTATCTCTGAAAAATTGTTGTGTATTGCTTAGCTGATCGAGCCGCGTATTGTTTTGTCCATAGAAATACTGCATGTTGAGCGATACCTTTTTCCCAAACTCATTGTTGATATTGAGGCCGCCGCCGGTGCTCTTCACAATGCCCTGGCCCATACCTCCAAATGAAACGCCATTCAAAGCGAATCCGCCATCAGAATTAATGGATACACTGTTGACTCCACTGCGTTGAAATCCGCCCGTTTGCATAACATCACCGATGCCAAATCCTGCCCTGTTAAGGTTATTGGTAAAACCCAATACGCTTACCTGCAAGGTGTCACGGAACATATTCATAATGGCGCCTGCTTCATAGCGGTCATCCGTACCGGCACCTGCATAGGCTTTACCAAACCATCCTTGTTTAATGCTTTTCTTGAGCCTCAGGTTGATCACCTGGCCCAACTGGCTTCTGTTGATATCTGGATTCTGGTCAAGCTGATCTTTATCATCTGCTACCTGTACCTTGTCAATGATATTGGCGGGCAGGTTGCGGCTGGCTATTTTGGGATCACCACCGAAAAAGTCTTTCCCATCGACCATGATCCGGTTGACGGGACGCCCATTGACAGTCATGTTGCCATCTTTATCAACATCAACACCAGGCAGTTTTTTGAGCAGGTCTTCTACCAGGGCAGTGGGCAGGGTTTTGAAAGCTGAAGCATTGAATTCAATGGTGTCTTTTTTTACACTTACAGGCGGCCGTTCTGCAGTGACCAACACTTCTTCCAGCGACTGTGCATCATTCTGCATCTTGAAGGTGCCAAGGTCGAGCAGTGGCTGCTCTGCCGTAAGCTCAAATTCCTTCCTCTCTACCCGGTAGCCGGAAAAGGAGATCACTACACGACAAAGTAAATTCAATGGAAGTCCAGGTACCTTAAACTCCCCCTGGGCATCGGTTAAGCGGTAAGTAATAATGGAAGTATCTTTTGCTTTAAAAACGGTGATTGTAGCCAGCGAAAGGCTTTGTTTACCTGAGGAATCTACCAGTTTTCCTTTAATAGAACCTTTATCCTGTGCTACCGATCTTGTTGCCACCGTGAGGAGGCAGATGGCGAGTAAAAATTGTCTCATAAGCCCGTATTACGAAGTTTCCGTAATATTACGAATCATTCGTAAATCCTTCAAGACTAATTAATAGAAAGAACCAAAAAGTTTTGTTAAAATGACACTTAACTAATTACTATTTTTTGATTGTGAGCTCATTATGACAGACAAATTACCTGGCCTTACCCCCAAATTGTTTCAGGTTATAGATAAAGCTCAGCAGGAAATACTGTTGTAGTACCTGCACTTGTGTGTCTTCAATATATGTAGGAGTAATGGAGCGGTAAATGCTGGTATTTTGTTTGAGCAGGTCATAGATCGACAGGCGGAGCGTGGATTGCCTGTCTTTGAACATTTGATAATTAATGGCCATGTTCCACATCGTTACGCCCTTGGGAAAGCCCGGGGCAGTGCGGCTATTATTATTGTATTGGAGATTGTTTTCAAGGATAAATCGCCTTGGCCAGTTTAAAAACATGTTCAGCGTTACTGCTTTGGTGATGTTTTCTGTTGGCTGTGTATGTTGAAGGGAATACCGGCTATCATTGTAACGAACAATAAACGAAGGCATAAAAGTGATCAGCTCCTTGAAAGTGTAAGAGAGGCCGATACGTTGTGCGATGCTATAGGTTTTTGTGATGTTCTCTATCTTGTTTGAAAAAGAAGCATTCCGGTTGTACAGGCCATTGTTGCTGAGGGTGAGGCGCAAAGACCAATTTTTCTTTTTCCAGCTGCGACTGAAGTTGATATTGTACGAAAAGTTGTAATTGCCATTGCTGTTGATGGGTCGGGTATATTGTACGCTATCAAACCAGGTTTCATTTACAATCTGGTTGGTAGCCGTGCTGAATCCCACACTTCCATTCCAGTAGGTTTTGCTATCGTATTGCTGCAGGTTGAGGTTCAGGCTATGATAGAATGATGGTTTGAGATCGGGATTCCCCAGCTTGATGTACAGGGTATTGGTGTTGTCGGGTATGGGCTGCAGCTGATCGATGGTTGGTTGCTGGGTTCGTCCATTATAATTAAGGTTTATGTTGCCGGTTTTGCTGAAGCGATATCCGATAATAGCCGTTGGAAAAAGATTGGAATAGTGTTGTGCCAGGGAGTTCTTTTCCTGAGCAGAAACATTTTCCTGTTCCAGCCATTGAATGCCGGTACTAATGGAGGCATTGAATTTCTCATGGTAGTAACTAAGCGAAATATGGGGAGTGTGCGCCAGGTTTCGATTCCGGAATGCATTGCTATATAAGGTATCCGGTACATCATATTGCCCGGTGAGCGGATTAAACCGGTTGGTGATCTTGTCGTTGTGCCCGCTGCCATTCGTATAATTGTAAAGGAACATGAGGTTTAATTTGGACGTAAGGGGCTCTGTCCAGGAAGCTGAAAGACTTAATGCATTGTTTCTGCCTGTTGTATTGCTACGTTGATCCAACAAATCTTCTGTGCTGCTGCCATCGAACTTATAAAAAACCGTGTTGCCCTTATTGGCGTCGAGGGATTTGCGATTGGTATTGTTGTAATTCATGCTGAGGGTAAAACTCCTGCCTCGTTTTTTCAGGCGGTGGCCAAAGAAAAATTCAAGGCCCCCATTTTTATCATCTGAGTGTCCGTTAAAAGTATTGACTGCCGTATTAATGATATCGCCCTTGGTACTGCTGGAAACTGCATCATTGCTGGTAGAAGTGGTGGTTGCTCCTGTGTTGACATAAGCATTGACATACACATCGGTAGCACTATCGGGCTTGTAATCAATGTTCACATTGAGACGGTGATTGTCATTGTCATTGGAGGTGCGGGTGGCAGAATTGTAGAAAAAGGTAGTGTCTGGCAAAATATTCTGCCTCCGGGCCGTGGTGGCATTTGTCATGTGGCTGTTGCTATAAAAATAACTTCCATTCATTCGTAGCTTCTTACTGAATTCATTGCTGAAGTTGAGACCAGCTGCCTTGGTTTCGGTAATACCGCTGCCTCTTCCGCTAAAGCTGCTGGTGGGATTTCCCATTGAAAAATCGCCGCCGGAAAAACTCATGCGGTTGGTATTATTGGCATAGCCAATAAAATTCAATTGCAGGGGGCCATCGAAATAGTTTATACTGGCGCCGGATTCATGTCTTTTGTCCGAGCCATAACCTGCACTGGCACGACCAAATACTCCCTTTTTCTTGTCTTTTTTGAGTGTTAGATTAATTGCTTTGTCTTCATTGCCCGTGGTGGTTTTATTAAACTGGGCTTCGCGGGTTTTGTAATCAACAATTTGTACTTTGTCGATGATGTCTCTGGGAAGGTTTTTCGAAGTGATCTTGAAATCGCTGGCAAAAAAGTCTTTGCCATCCACGGTTATCTTGGTTACTTTTTTACCATTTACGGTAATATTTCCTTCGGCATCTACTTCCACACCGGGCAATTGCTTGAGCAGGTCTTCTACTACTCCATTTACAGGGGTTTTAAAGGAGCCGGCATTAAATTCCAGGGTGTCTTTTTTGATCATAACAGGAGGCCGCTGGGCCGATACGATAACTTCCTCCATTTCGGAATAGGCTTTCCGCAACCGGACAGTATTGATAATTAATTCTTTAGTTTCGGGAGATATAACAAAGTCCTGTGTAAAGCTATGGAGTCCGCTATAGGATACCATTACGCGGCAGGGTTTGGCCTGGGGTATTTCGTTGACCTGGAACTCTCCTTTTTTATTGGTGATGCTATAAGTAATGAGGGATGAATCGGCAATCAGGAAAACTGACACGGTAGCTGCCTCTACGGGCTGACGGCTGGCTGAATCAATAACAGTACCTTTAAGGCTGGCATAACGGGTACGTTGTGCCTGGAGGTGCATAGATAGGAATAAGGTCAACACAATAAGGCCTGCAATAGAACGCATATTCTACCGGATAAGATTGGTTCCGTTGCAATTGAGGACCTTACTTAAAAATACTCAATTTGTCAGAACAGGACAACATATTCTTAGCGCAGCAAGAGCTATCGGCAGAATTTAACATTCGCCCGGTTTCCCGCTATGAAGAGTGGATGCGGGAGCTGGCGGCCACTATCAACCGGCTTATCCAAACCGACTTCCAGGGGCTGGTAAACATCCTGTACCGGCTTGATGTGAATGAGACCCGGTTAAAGCAGGTTTTGGCGCAGGAAGCAGGCACCAATGCCGGTGAGCTGATCGCCAACCTCATGGTGGAGCGGCAACTTGAAAAAATCAATACCAGGAACCAGTTCAAGGCATCTAACGATATTCCCGATGACGAAAAATGGTGAATAATTCCTAAGTTCGCCCAATGAACTTGATTGAGGTTAGCAACCCCCGTACGGCCCGCCAATTCATTGATCTGCCCAAGAAGCTCTATAAAGACGATCCCAACTGGATCAGTCCGTTGGACAATGATGTGGAGGCTGTTTTTGATCCCTTGCGCAATGTGTTTTTTGAGCATGGGATATGTACGCGCTGGTTGTTGTTGGATGATAATGGTCAGCTGATTGGCCGCATTGCTGCTTTCATCAACTATGAGAAGGCGAATAAGCACCCTGAGCCTACAGGTGGTACCGGCTTTTTTGACTGTATTAACGATAAAAAAGCAGCTTACTTATTGTTGGATACTGCCAAGGCCTGGCTGCAAGGCCATGGGATGGAAGCCATGGAAGGTCCCATTAACTTTGGAGAGAATGATAAATTCTGGGGATTGCTGATTCAGGGTTTTAAACCACCCAGCCTGGGCATGAATTACAATCCGCCTTATTACCAGGAGTTTTTTGAGTCCTATGGATTTGAAAAAGAATATGACCAGCTTACCAATTTCCTGGATATTACGGTGCCTTTTACAGAGCGGTTTACGAAAATAGCCGATTGGGTGATGAAGAAGCCCGGTTATTCATTTCGTCATTTTGAAAAAGGAAAGCTCAATCAATACGCAGAAGATTTCAGGGAGATCTATAATGATGCCTGGAGTACTTTCGAAAACTTTGTGCCCATAGAAATGGGAGTTATCAGAGAATCATTACGCCAGATGAAGCCTGTTATGGACGAAAAGATCATCTGGTTTGCCTATTATAAAGAAGAGCCCATTGGCTTTGTAGTATGTATGCCCGATGTAAACCAGATACTGAAACATGTAAATGGAAAACTAAATCTCTGGGGCAAATTAAAGTTCCTATGGTATAAAAAAACCATGACCGTTGACCGGCTGCGTATCATTATCCTTGGATGCAAAAAGAAATACCAGAACCATGGTATTGAATCTGCGCTTGTTCGTACCCTTCAACTGGAAGTAGTGCCGAAGGGAATTGTAAAGGGCGTGGAATTGGCCTGGGTAGGTGATTTTAATGAGAAGATGCTGGCCATCCATGCTGCTACGGGCGCCAAGCTGGATAAGGTGCATAGAACCTATAAAAAAGTATTTTGATCAGCTGAGCTTATCGGGGATTTAGCAATTGATCTATCCTTACCATATCATACCCGGCCGACTTCAGGTACCCGATCAGTTCTCCCAGCCGGTTGTATAGCTTATCGGTTCGCCCGGGGGCGGTACCAATATGTAGCAGGAGTATAAATCCATTAAATGCCGACGGTGATTGTTGCCCAAAATTGTAAATGGATTGAAGGATGGCCTCACTGCTGCGGTAGTTTTTCAGATCAGGCGTCGTATAATCGGCATGACTAATGGTGCCGGGTGTATAATTAATAAGCTGAAAGCCTTGTTGTTTTGACCAGGAAACAATAGAGTCATTGTACCATTCATAGGGAGGCAGGAAATAGGGAGCTTCTGCCTCTTTGATCCCAAAGCTATTCATCACCTCATAATTGTTTCGAAGGTCAGCATCAAATTGTTGCCTTGTCACCAGCAGGCTGTCCCGGCGCTTCCAGTCGCAATACAATAAATGCTGGTCGCTGTGTGCGCCCAGGTAATGCCCATTCTTGCGTAACAGTGTAATAGTTTCCCTGAAAGCTGGTTCACGGTAAAAGCGGCCCGTTAAAAAGAAAGAGGCTTTAATGTCTTCCTGTTGCAGTGTGCGGGCAATGGTATTGCCGCCATCTCCAAATTCATCGCCGGTAAATACAAGGGCGAGCTGCTTTTTATTGGGATCGCCCCTGGTGATGGCTTTGTTTTGGGGCACTGGTTGTTGCTGCGGTGCCGGTGTCGCTTTTCCGGAACCTTTATTGGGACCGGAGTAGACGTTCGGCTTTACTTTTTTTTTACCAGGTTTATTCCCCTCATCGGGGATCGTCTTGCGGTTTTGCTCTTTGGCTGCCAGCAGGTAGATAAGTGAAGCAGTGCCATCCATGGTGGGCTCATTGGTGCTGTAATCTCCATAATCATCGTGGTATACTACCAGGCTGCTTTGAAAGGCTGCGTATTCGTCCGGAGCATTGAGGGTGATGCCGATAAGGTTTTTGTAAATATTGCCATACACAGGCCCGTCCACCAGTCCGCCATCTATGGGGTATTGCTTCAGGTGAGTAAAGGCCGAGTGGGGATCGGCAGGTGTATCTCCCCAGGCGGGCAAGCCAAATACCATGCTGGTGCCCCAGGGGTTACAACCAAAGAGCCAGTCAAAATTGGCTTGTTCCAGTTCCAGGTATTTGGTGTCGCCCGTAAGCGCACGGTACCAATAACATTGGATGGCGAAAGCCGTAGTGAGGTTATTGCTGCACCAGATGAATGGAACACCCCTGTAAAAGGCATTGTTGCTGGCCTTCTGCCATACTTTTTCAATACCCTGTTTATAATACTCAATGATCTCTCTTTTTTGCCTTCCCTCCAGTTGTTTGGCCAACTCATAATGTCCCAGGTTAATGAAAGGATACCATTGATAGTGCCGTGCAGTATCACCGCCCAGCCAGGGCGTTAATTTCTCTATCCGGGCATACTGCAGGGCTTCTTTTATGGTAGATGCGTTTGGTGATCCGTTTATCGCACGCTGCATATCGCTAAGACTGGCTGCTGCCAGTTCCATATCGTCGGTCCAGTTATCTTCTTCATAAAAATAGGGAGACCGTCCCGGTGCGGTTTGGCACACGCCAGGTTTTTGAATGCCCAGGCGGTAGGCGGATTGGGCGCTTTGATACAGCCTGGTTTTATAGGCAGCCTCTTCTAAGGTAATGGTCTGGACACCCAGTGCAAAGGCACTGGCAAACTTACCTGCTGTAGATGCCACACCGGTAGCGCGGTTCTTGTATTTTA
Organism: uncultured Paraflavitalea sp.; assembly: GCA_966211765.1. Lineage (GTDB taxonomy): Bacteria > Bacteroidota > Bacteroidia > Chitinophagales > Chitinophagaceae > Paraflavitalea. The sequence continues at coordinate 5,027 of CBIHOV010000012.1, read as the reverse complement.
GTAAACCCTGTGGCTGTCCCGTGGCAAAATAAACAGGGCGCTCATATCCTTTCCCATAAAAACTGTCTTCTTTGGGTATGCGCATGCCGGCATGGTCGCGGTCATCGCCTAGCTGATTGAACATCCAATCTTCCCGGGGATGCATCTTCAACAGCCAGTCAAGCCCCCATTTGGCTTCATCCAATACATCGGCCCGGTTGTTTTTCCCGTCCAGCCCGTTGGCCAGGTGTTCATCTCCAAATACATCCGGGAAGTCGCGGTAGGCTGCCAGCAGGTGCCAGGTGGCATTGGCCGACGTGGTTACATATTGTAAATAGTCCGACGCATCATGCCAGCCACCGGAAGCATCGATATGAGTACTGTCGGGCATGGGGCCATACATGGTATAACCGTCATGGGTATGACAGGAATCTTTCAAAAAGGGGTTGAATCCACTTCGTTGCTGGCGCATATAACGCAGGCAAAAATCAGCGGCTCCTTTATAAACATCGGTACCAATCGTAAACTCAGGGGAAATAGCATCACCAGCCCTTACAATATAGCGGCCTGGTTTTTTTAGACGGGAGAAGTTCAACCGGTAGGTTTGGGCAAATGGGCCATAAGCACCGGCTGCCGGACCGGTATTCCCTTTTAGTGCAGTAGCACCTGTAGCTACTTCTATCACGTAAAAAGAGGTAACGACCTGATCCTGTTTGCCGCACCAGATGGCCGTTTTAGAACCATCGGGTTGGTAACCCAATAAGTTGATACGGATCCAGGAGTCAGGATCCCGGGGCTGTGGAGCAAAAGAAGAGAGCACACAGCCTAATAGGAGCAATGAGGTAATACAATAATATTTCAGGCAAGACTTATTCATGGTGGGGGTAGCTATATTGATCCTGGTAATTGAGCTGAAACTTTTTCAGATTGGGCCGGTATTTCCGGGGCCTTGCCAGCTCATACTGGTAAATGATCTGGCCTGTTTCCTTAAAGAATGGATAGCCTATCTGTTCATACTCATATTTGTTGTCATTCAGTATTCCATCGCTGTTCACATAGATCACGCCACTGAGCATAAACTCTACCTTGTTCTCAAAATCCACTATGTAAGTTACATCAGTGAGGAATCCGTAAGACCAACCTGTTTTATTAAAGGCCCGGATATTGGGTGGTATATGGCCCCGGCCTGCTTTAAAGAAAAAGAATTTGGTATAGCTCTCAAAGAACTCAGTAGTGTCGTATTTGGGATGCCTGCTCTCATAAGGGAGTTCAGACATATAACGGTAGAGGAATTTGTAATCATCATCGGTTAGGTTAAACCGCTGCTGTGGCTTTACTGATTCAGGAAAAAGGACCGATTGTGCCATTTGTTGGAAATCTTCCAGCGGCACATTGTTATGCGTAGTAAAGTCCATGGGCTCATTGATCAGGCTATCATTCCTGTTGAGGTGGCCTTTGCCAATTAATATTTTCTTACTGAAGTCAAAGGGTACCGTATTGTAAGCAGTGGGTTGTTCATAAATAAGTTGGCCATTCTGCATAAAACGAATGGCATTGGTATGCCGGTTCTGTTCTTCATTCATTGTTACAAACCGGCGGGTAATGCGACTATCTGTATAGCCTTTCTTCCAAAGCTTTTCATTAAGCGTTTGCTGTCCTACAAATTCATAGAGGCGGTTATATGCATCGTTGTCACTTACCAAAAATACCTTCCTGATATACTGGGCCACAGAAGGCAGGCCATTGGCCGAAGAGGTATCTGTCCATACAGTGGTTTGTCGTTCGTAGCTGCTGTCTGTAAGCATCGGGGTATACTTGTTCACACCGGCTTTCCTGAGCTCATTTAGTTTTTCCAGTGCGCTGAATGCTGTTGGCATCTTCACCATCGATGCCGGGTTGAAATAGCGGTTTTTGTCTACGTTTAGATAATAATGTTTGAATTGCGGGCGGTTGTTCTTGTCGCGATCAATCTGCGTATAGATGAGCTGGTATTGGAAGCTGTCGGGCTTGTTGAGAACATTCAACAGGAGCGGAGAAGCCTGTTGGCGCAACAAGGAATCGAGCCAGGGATCGGTTTTTTGCCGGGAGAAAACAAAAAAGCATAGCAATAAGCAGGTGCCGGTTGCAAGAAAACGTTTCATAAGGAAAAGATACGAAACGCTACTGTTAAAAGTAGGTTTTGCCGGGAAACCTCTTTAATACCCTTGTATCTGCTGGCTTTATTTTATTTTCGCTATCTTTATAACATGTCAGGCGCACATAAATACATGCATGGTTTATACTTCGGGCAACAATTGCTTGAGGCACAAACCTTTTGTACCTGCCTGCGCTTCAATTTCGGGAAGAAGTCTAATTATTATCCAACCTGCAAAGACTTTCATAATTAATCCCCGGCCTTTTGATACTACCCGGGCTGGGGTGATTAGCTTTTAATTTATTGAATGTCCAATGCTTCAATCATCGTTGAGGCGGGAAGTTTTTAATTCCATTGGTAAATCCGGTCAGTATGTACATGTCGAAACCATTTGACAAGGAAAGTACGTTGGGCCAGCGCCACCTGTAGTATACGGGCTGGTAAGCTATTGTGCAAGCTGACCGGATTAGCAATGTAAAAATGTGGATTATGGCAAATAAACTAAAGCCCGATGCAGCAAGTGGTATGGTGATACTACCACTTGTATTACTCAATGGCATCATTATAAAGAACAGTTTTACAGGGGATGAAAATTGGTGGTGGTTACTACTGGTCACCATGCCGTTGTTATTGTTGATACTTATAAAAAACAGGAAACGAAGACCTGCAGTTGTAAGAAGATCTCCGTTAGTACGTCGCCCGCATTATTCATTTGATACTGATCAGGATGAACCGTTGATCAGGCGGCATGAGCAATCGGTGTATTTGCGTTTCAAGTTTTTTCCCAAAAGCAGGTAGCTGATCGCTATCAGCTACTTCCTGCAATTCGTCACCATTAAAAATATAAGCAATGCAAAAAATAAGTAACCAGCTTGTACTCAGGCTGGATGATTATAAATTATTAACAGCCTACCTGAATACCTGGAACGGCAATACGCTTGTTGAACGGAAGAGTGCCCAGGATCTGCAAGCTGAACTGAAAAGGGCCAAGCTGGTAGATAAGGATGAATTTCCTGCAGACGCAGTAAGGCTCAATTCCAAAGTGAAGATAAAAACCGAAGGCAGAGAGGGTATTATGGAACTGATGCTGGTAATGCCCGACAAGGCAGATATGAAAGCGCGGAAGGTTTCTGTAGTAGCACCTGTGGGAGCCGCCTTGATTGGCTTTCGCGAGGGGCAGCAGGTAAGTTGGCATGTACCGGCAGGTAAAAGAACATTTACGATCCTGGAAGTGATCAATGAATAGTGAGTTGTATGAAGGGGTGGCGATGCCGCCCCTTTGGACTACCTTTATTCCCCAGTTCAAACAAGCTGGGTAGTCCAGTATGTTGCCGTTTCAAACACTCATCACACCAGACAAAAAGGCTTCTACGCCCATCTACCAACAAGTAGCCAACCGGTTGGTAAGCCTTATCCGGGAAGGTATTATCAAGCCGGGAGCTGCCTTGCCCGGTAGCCGGGAAATGGCTGAGCTGCTGCAACTTCACCGCAAGACCATTGTAGCAGCTTATGAAGAATTGAATGCGCAGGACTGGATTGAGACCATTCCCCGCAAAGGCGTTTTTGTGGCGCAGAACCTGCCGGAAGTAAAACCCCGGAAATTTTCACAAGGCATCAGCACCCCCTATGCAGGTAATACTGGTTTTAATTTTAACAGACAGCTCACTTTCCCTGTTCCTTCCACCAAAATAACCACACAACGGCTCGTGATCAATGATGGGCTCCCGGATACGCGACTGGCACCCATGGAGGCCTTGCTGCGGGAGTACAGGAGTCTGGTAAAAAACAAAAACATGCATGCCTTGATTGAAAGGCCCGATCCCTCTGGCTTTTATTCCTTGCGTGAAGCTATGGTAGCTCACCTGTCCGCTACGCGGGGATTGAGTATACAGACCAATAATGTGCTGATGACACGTGGTGCACAAATGGCTATCTTTTTGGCCACGCGCCTGCTCATTCAGCCTGGTGATTACGTGGCCGTAGCAGACCCCAACTATTACCTGGCCAGTATTCTTTTTGAAGAAGCAGGCGCCAGGTTGATTCAAATACCCGTAGATGAACAAGGGATGGACATAGATGCACTGGCCACAGTATGCAGGAAAAAGAAAATACGGATGGTATACATTATTCCGCATCACCACCATCCCACCACTGCCACCCTGAGTGCTGATCGCCGGATGCAATTGCTGGAACTGGTACGCCAATACAAACTGGCTGTTATCGAGGACGATTATGACTTTAGCTTTCATTACGACTCCGCCCCCATTCTTCCGCTGGCTAGTACCCAACATGAGGGCTGTGTCATTTATATAGGATCAGTCACCAAAGTGATGACACCCTCTTTGCGCATTGGGTTTATGATTGCGCCGGACAATTTTATTAAACAAGCTACCAACCTGCGGCGCCTGGTGGACTCCCGCGGAGATAACCTGATGGAAGCTGCTATTGCCAACCTGATGAAGAATGGCGATATCGGCCGCCACATAAAAAAATCCACCAAGATCTATCACCAGCGCCGGGATATGTTTTGCGCTCTGCTGGACCAACAATTATCCGGCATCGTCCGGTATGACAAGCCAGCAGGTGGCATGGCTATCTGGACGCGGTTTAATGCCCGGTACCCCCTTCCGCTTATTGCTGCCCGCGCTTCGGCCATGGGCTTGTTTATGAACGATGGGTCGAATTATGTTACCGGGAAAGCGAATTACAATGCGCTCCGCATTGGCTTCGCTTCCCTAAATGAGAAAGAAATGCCGGAAGTCATCGGGATACTAGGGAAGGCAATCCGGAAATAAGGGCTGCCTGGGTGGTTAATCTGCCACCTGTAAACCTTGTACCATCCTTGTACCATCCATGTGCCAAATGGGGGTGTTCTCGGGTATGTAAGTTAAACTGTGTCAAAGTTCTTCTTCCC